>JBEBGE010000093.1:0-8479 GCA_040081595.1 Devosia sp. | reverse complement strand
GCCCTCAGGCACCGGGCTCGACAAGTTCGCCGAAATCTTCCCCACCCGCAGCTTCGATGTCGGCATTGCCGAGCAACATGCCGTGACTTTTGCAGCGGGCCTCGCCTCCGAAGGCATGAAGCCGTTCGTCGCCATCTACTCGACGTTCCTCCAGCGCGCCTATGATCAGGTGATCCACGACGTCGCTGTGCAGAAGCTGCCCGTCCGCTTCGCCATCGACCGCGCCGGCTATGTCGGCGCCGATGGCCCGACCCATGCCGGCAACTACGACTCAGCCTATCTGGGTGCTATTCCCGGCATCGTCGTCATGGCCGCTGCCGACGAGGCCGAACTCCGCCATATGGTCGCGACCTCCGCCGCCTATGAGTCCGGCCCGATCGCCTTCCGCTATCCGCGCGGCGACGGGCTTGGGGTCGAGCTGCCGGAGCATGGTTCTATTCTTGAGATCGGCAAGGGCCGTATCCTGCGTGAAGGCGCAACGGTGGCGCTGCTCAGTTTCGGGACGCGCCTGGGCGAAACCCTCGCCGCCGCCGAAAAGCTGGCCGCCCTCGGCCTCAACCCGACCATCGCCGACGCCCGGTTCCTGAAGCCCCTCGACGAAGACCTCGTCGCCCGCCTCGCGCGCGACCACGAGCTCCTGATCACCGTCGAGGAGAGCGGCATTGGTGGCTTCGGCAGCCATGTCGCGACCTTCCTCGCCCGCGAGGGCCTGCTCGATGGCAAGCTGCGGTTCCGCCCGCTGATGATCCCGGACAGTTTCGTCGAACAGGCTTCACAATCCGATATGTACGCCGCCGCGGGCCTCGACCGGGCCGGCATCGTTGCCGCGGTGCTCGAGGCCCTGGGCCGGGACATCAAGGATCTGCCCGCCAGGGCCTGAGACCTTCGCCCTCAATCGCCCGTTCCGCCTCGCCATTTGACCCCGGTCAATATGGCTGCCCTCGTCATGGGCTTCTCTCACCCCGCTATTTGAGCCGCTTGTGCGGGAAGCCGGCCCCCGCCGGACATCCCGAACCCATTGCCAAATCCAATTCGCGCCGAGGTCTCCATGCCGCAATCGACACAAGCTGTTGCCGAAGTCCTCGCGGGCGAGGCGCGTGGCGTCACCCGCCGGCGCCGCACCACCTGGGCTGTCGCTATCGGCCTTGTGCTCTTTGTCATTGCCGGCGGCTATTTCTGGTGGTCCGCCAGCCAGCGCGGCGCGATCGCCCGTTATCACACCGAGCCGGTCGTCCTCGCCGACATTGAGGCCACTGTCGTTGCCACCGGCACGCTGGGCCCAACTGGTGAGGTCGATGTTTCGAGCGCGCTCGCGGGTACCATCGTTTCGGTCGAGACTGAGGTCAACGATACCGTCGTCAAGGGGCAGCCGCTGGCCCGCATCGACGCCTCCGACCTCGAAGTGCGCATGGCCCGCGCCACCGCTGTTCTCGCCGGAAGGCGGGCCAGCGAATTGACGGCAGAGGCCAATCTCGCCGACGCGGAAATGGCGCTGTCTCGCACCACCCAGCTCGCCCAGGCGCAGAGCGTTTCAAACGAGACGCTCGAACTCGCGACGTCCGGGGTGCGCCGCGCCCGTGCGAGCCTTGCCATGGCCGCCGCCGACGTCAAGGCCGCCGAAGCCGACTTGCAGACGGCGCGGATGGACCTTGAAAAGACCTGTATCTGCGCACCCATCGACGGCTTCGTGCTGAGCAGCAACGCCAGCCAGGGCCAGAGGATCACAGCCGGCAGCCTCGGCTCGCCGCTCTTCGTGCTTGCTGAGACTCTGGTCCACCTCAACCTCGAAGCCGACATCGATGAGGCCGATATCGGCCAGGTCAGCGAAGGCGATCCCGCGAGCTTCACCGTCGAAGCTTGGCCCGAGCGCAAGTTCCAGGGCACCATCAAACAATTGCATTTTTCGCCGACACTCGGCGACGGCGTCGTCAGTTACCGCGCCGTGCTCAGCGTCGCCAATGACGACCTGAGTCTCCGGCCGGGCATGAGCGCCATTGCCGATATCGTGGTCGACGACGCGAAAGACGTTCTCGCCGTGCCCAATGCCGCGCTCCGCTTCACGCCGAACACCGCGGTGCCCAGCGCGACCTTCCCCGCCCCAACTTCGGGCGCGACAGTCGCGACCGGAACGCCGGGCGCCGCCTCGATCTGGCTGCTTGTCGATGGCAAGCCCGCCGAGGTCTCCGTCACCACCGGCCTCACCGACGGTCAGGTCACCCAGATCACATCCGGCGAGCTCAAGGCCGGCGACGCCGTCATCGTTGGCGCCGATGCCGGCTGATCCCCTCGCCGCACCTCTGGTCGAGATGCGCGCCATCACCAAGGTCTATGGTGCCGGTGAAGCCGAGCTTCATGCGCTCGATGGCCTCGACCTCGCCATCGGCCGCGGCGAGTTCGTCGCCATGATGGGCCCCAGCGGCTCGGGCAAATCGACCGCCATGAACATCATGGGCTATCTCGATACGCCCACCGAAGGCGCCTATCTCTTCGACGGCGTGCCGGTCGAGCATGCCTCGCGCGAGCAGCGCACTTTGCTGCGCCGCAACTTCCTGGGATTTGTCTTCCAGGGCTACAACCTGCTCCCGGGCAGCAGCGCGCTCGAAAATGTCGAACTGCCCCTCGCCTATCGCGGCACTGGGCGCGGCGAGCGCCGCCGCTTGGCACTCCGCGCCCTCGATCGTGTCGGCCTCGGCGGCCGTGCCCATCATCTGCCGTCCGAGCTTTCTGGCGGTCAGCAGCAGCGCGTCGCCATCGCCCGCGCCATCGTCACCCGCCCCGCCCTCCTCCTCGCGGACGAGCCCACGGGCAATCTCGATAGCGCCCGCGCCCGTGAGATCATGGCGCTCCTGGTGGAACTCAATCGCGACGACGGCATCACCATCGTCATGGTGACTCACGAACCCGACATGGCCGAATACTGCCGCCGCCAGGTGCATCTGGCCGATGGCCGTATCGACGGCATGGCGATTGCCGGAGCCGGCCATGCTGCTTGAATCCTTCCGCCTCGCGCTCCAGGCCATTTCGCGCGGCGCGCTCCGCTCGCTGCTCACCGTGCTCGGCGTCACCATCGGCGTCGCTGCCGTCATCACCATGGTCACGCTTGGCCAGGGCACCACACAGCAGGTTTCGACATCCATCTCGAGCCTGGGCAGCAACTTGCTGATGGCGCGTCCCGGCCAGATTTCCAGTTCGCCCGGCGGCAGCGGTACTGCCGCCATGTTCCGCGTGGCCGATGCTGATGCGATCGAACGGCAGGTTCAGGCGATTGCCGGAGTTTCGCCCACCGACAGCCGCTCGGTCACCACCGTCGCAGGCAGTATCAACCGCTTCACCAATGTCATCGGAGTCGATAACCGCTATTTCAGCGTCCGTGACTGGACCATTGCCGAGGGCCGCGCATTCTCTGAGGGAGAACTGCGCTCGGGGGCAACGTCCTGCATCATCGGCGCCGAGACAGCACGGCAGTTCTTCGGCTCGCTCGATGCCCTCGGCCAGACTCTGAGGCTCAAGAAAATGGCGTGTCGCGTCGTCGGCACGCTCGAGGAGAAGGGTGGCTCGACCTTCGGCGCCAGCCAGGACGACGTCATCCTCTTGCCCCTGCGCACCTTTCAGCGCCGCATCACCGGCAGCGAGTCCGTCACCCTGATCTTCGTCGCGGCCGCCAGCGAGAACGCCATCACCCAGGTGCAGTCCGACATCACTTCGCTGCTGCGCGAACGACGCCACATTGGTGCCGGCGAAGACAACGACTTCATGGTCACCGACATGCGCCAGATCGCCTCGATGGCCGGCTCGATCATGGGCATTCTCACCGGCCTTCTCGCAGCGGTCGCCGGCGTCAGCCTGCTGGTGGGCGGCATCGGCATTATGAACATCATGCTCGTCTCGGTGACCGAGCGGACGCGCGAGATCGGCATCCGCCTCGCCATCGGCGCCCGCGGGTCGCAGGTCCTCGCGCAGTTCCTCGTCGAGGCCGTCGTGTTGTCGATGGTTGGGGGCATCCTGGGCGTGGTCATCGGTCTCGCCCTTGCCGCCGGCATCGCCGCGCTGCTCGGCGTGCCCTTCGTGATCGATCCGCTGGTGGTGCTGATGGCCTTCGGCTTTTCAGCCCTGGTCGGCGTCGCCTTCGGCTACTTTCCCGCCCGCCACGCCGCCCGCCTCGATCCCATCGAAGCCCTGCGGCACGAGTAGGAGCCGGGGCCGCCCGCTAGAGCGCTTTCAGGAAAAGTTGACAGACTTTTCCGGTTCGAAAGCGCGACCAAACAAAGACATAGAGCACACGTTCCGATTCTATCGGAACGTGAAATGCTCTAGACGAATGCGACCTGCCGCGCGCCCGGCGGGGGGAACAAGGTGTCGAGATCGAGAATGGCGATCAGCCGCTCTTCGGTCTTGATCAGGCCCGAGATCACGCTGTGGTGCACGTCATCGCCAAGCGGCGGCGCAGCGCGCATGTCCTCGGAATTGGCAAAGATGATATCGGAAACCGCGTCGACCAGGATCCCCACTTCCTGGTCGCGTAGTGCGACGACCAGGACCACCTGCCCCGCCTGGCCCTCGCCGCCGGATTTGCCGTTGATCAGGGTCCTCAAGTCAAACACCTGGACGACGCTGCCCCTGATATCGAGCACACCGGTCGCCCCGCGCGGCTGGCCCGGCAGTTCCGTCGTCGGCGACCATGAGCGGATCTCGCGAACCGCCATGATGTCGATGCCAAAGGATCGCTCGCCGGTACTGAACGTGACGAACTGGTTGGCAACCCGAACCGCCGTGGCAACTCCTGCCGCAGCCCCGAACTCGACTTCATTCAGCCCCAGCCCGCTCATCAGAATTCCTTCCAGTCCTTGTCGACCGCCGCATTGCCGTGGCTGAGATACTGCGAGGCAGCGGTCTTCACTTTCGCCTGCAATGCCTTGATGCCGTCGGGCTTGTCGCTCGTTGGTCTTGCCGCCATGGCTGGAGCCGCTTTGGGTGCTTCTGCGCGTTGGAAGCGCTTGGCCCGCCCGTCGAGCACAAACACGTCGACGATCCGGTCGAGCTCATTGGCCTGGCCTTCCGTCTGCTCGATCGCGGCATTCGTCTCTTCGACCAGAGCCGCATTGTGTTGCGTCATCTCGTCCATCTGGCGCACCGCCGTCGTCACCTGCGAGATCGCGCTCGACTGCTCCTGGCTCGCCGCCGAGATGTCGTGGATCAAGCCGGCACTTTCTTTGACGCCAACGAGCATTTCGGAAAGTTTCTGCGTCGCCTCGGCAACCAGCCGCGTCCCGCCGCTCACCTCATTGCCCGACTGCTCGATCAGCACCTTGACCTCGGACGAGGCACTCGCTGCGGACTGCGCCAGCCGTCGCACTTCCACCGCCACCACCGCGAAGCCCTTGCCCGCATCGCCCGCCCGTGCCGCTTCAACCGAAGCGTTGAGGGCCAGCAGATTGGTCTGGAATGCGATATCGTCGATCATGCCGATGATGTTGGATATCTTGGCCGACGAGGTCGAGATGCGCCCCATCGCTTCGTTGGATTTCTGCATGACCTCGCCGGTGGCCTCGGCGGTCGTCGAGACTTCCTGCGCGCGGGCACTGGCCGATTCCGCGCGCTTGGCGTTGGAGAGTACGGTCGTTGCGAGCTGCTCCATCGCGGCCGAAGTCTCCTCGATAGCCGCGGCCTGTTTGGTTGTGCGTTCTGCAAGATCGTTGGCGCCGGAAAGGATTTCCCCCGTCGCGGTCTTCAATGCCCCGGAGGTCTGTCGCAATTGCCCGATGACCTCGGTCAGGTTGTCGACGACCGCATTCGTGTCGGTCTTGAGCTTGGCGAAGGCGCCGTTGTAATCGCCTTCGACCCGCTTGGTCAGGTCGGTTCTTGCCAGCGACGCCAGCACCGCGCCGGTCTCGGTAACGCCGCGGTCGACAGTGGCCACGAGGCTGTTGACGCTGGCCGCGACGCCCATCAGGTCAGCGTCCTTGAAGCTGACCTCGATACGTCGCGAAAAGTCCCCCTGCACAGCTGCGTCCACCACATCGCCGAGCGACTTGACCAGCGACGCCATCGCCGCCGTGCGCTCGCGCGTCTGGCCGGTTCGCACCTCTTCGGCCGCGTTCATTTCGCGAACCTTGAGGGCGTTGTGCTTGAACACTTCGACGGCGCTCGCCATGCCGCCGATTTCGTCGCCGCGACCGCGTCCGGGAACCTCGATGTCGAGATCGCCAGTGGCGAGCCGGCCCATGGCGCCGGTCATCTGAACCAGAGGTTTCGAAATCGCCCGCGCGCTCAGCAACGAAATGCTTCCGCCCAAGAGAAGCCCGACGGCAAGCAGCACCCATTGCGTGATCAGCAGCATCGAGGTGTCGTCGGCAACCGACTGCGTATCGGCCTTCAGCATTTCGGTCTGGTTGTCCACCATGCCGCCGGCGCGCTCGCCATTCTCGCCCACCGGCCCGAGCAGGATTTCGAGCAGCTTGTTGGCGCGCGGCGCTGCTTCCGCCACCAGCATGGCGACCGCCGGCTTGGTATCGGCGGGATTGACGATCCGCTCGACGCCATCCTGTGCGACGCTGAATTCATCGCGGATGGTCTTGAACTCGGTCCAGGCCGCGACGTTTGCCGGATTGGTCCAGCGCGTCGACAATTCGTCCAGCACTTCACTCGTCTTGGCAATGTCGGCCCATTGCAGGGCGCGGTCGGCCTTGAAGCTGTCCTTGCTGGTGAGGATATAGCCGCGCAGCGAGGCGAGCGTGCCCTGCACATCCGCCGACAGCCGCTCCGCTGCCAGCGCTGTGGGCGCCCTCAGCGTCGCAATCCGCTCGCTGACCTGCTCAATGGCATTGACCTGCCAGATCGCGGCGCCCACTGCGCCCGCCAGCAGCAGCAGCAGCACGCCGAAGCCGGCATAGAGGCGGTGAGATATCTTGAGATTGTGAAAGAGCGCCGGCATGTGACCTCCCAACCCACGGCGCCAAGCTCCAAAACGGGCGACGCTTAAGTGGATTTACGGAGCCAAATTAGTGGTGCCGGAATAAAACAAGGTTAATGCTGGGTTTCCGGGTCCCGCGCGCCTGCCCGGGACGGTCGATACGGCCTGACCCTCAATCCTCTTCTACGGGCCCCGAGCTCATTCCCAGCGCCGCGAGGTAAAGGTCCAGCAGCGCCTCCTGCTCGAGCCGCTCGGAGCGATCCTGCTTCCTGATCTTGACGACCTGCCGCAGCACCTTGGTGTCGAAACCGTTGCCCTTGGCTTCCGCATAGACCTCCTTGAGGTCGTCGGAGATGCCGCGCTTCTCCTCTTCCAGCCGCTCGATGCGCTCGACGAAAGCGCGAATCTGGTCCTGCGCCACGCTGTCGCTTTGCGGTTGGCGAATGCTAGAGCGCGAATCGGATTTCACAGTTTCGACTTTCGCAGCGGAGGATCGGGCCATCGGGAAGTCCTTCATCAAAAGAGCGCCCGTTGAACCCTAAGCTACCCCGCCGTTCAAGCGAAAAGCCCGGCTTTTCCTCGCATCTCGCATTTCCGCCCAAAGCCGCCTTTACCGGTTGACTTCCGGGCGCGCGCTGCGTTCAAACAGGGCGGTTTTCATGGCTATCGGCACCCAATTGCACCTCCTGCGCATCGCGGCGACGCTGGCCGGGTTCATCCTCACCGGCTGGACCCTTTCCGCCTTCCCCGCCTATGCCGACCTGCGCGTCTGCAACCAGACCACCAACCCGGTTTCGATCGCGCTGGGCTACCGCGCCGACAAGGGCTGGCAATCGGAAGGCTGGTGGGTGGCGCCGCCCGACAAATGTGCCATTGTCTACCAGGGAGACCTCCACTCCCGCTTTTTCTATCTTTATGTCGCCGATGATCTCGGCGGCGGCGCCTGGGACGGCGACGTATTCATGTGCACCCGCGACGAGAGTTTCACGATTTTTGGGGTCGAAGATTGCCTTGCGCGCGGCTATGAGCGTACGGGCTTCTTCGAGGTCGATACCCAGAACCGCACCGACTGGACGATGCAACTCACCGACACCACCGCGCCCGAGGGCGAGGGCGCGGATACCGGCCAGGGTGCAACCGACGACATACCGCTTGAGGGCGACCTGCCGGCCGAAGGCGATCCGAACGCCGGTACCGACTGATTTACATTTTCCTCCGGGGCTGAGCGGAGCGCGAGCAGCAAAAGTGGGTTTCCGGTTTTGCGGTTCGCGAGCGCGACAAAGGAAAGACTGATATGAGACGTTTGAGACGGGTCAAGATTGTCGCGACGCTCGGCCCTGCTTCCAACACCGAGAAGGTGATCGAGGAACTGGCCCGCGCCGGCGCCGATGTCTTCCGCATCAATATGAGCCATGCCAGCCATGACCTGATGCGCCAGACCGTGGAGATGATCCGCAATGTCGAGCGCCTGCTCTCCCATCCGCTCGGCATCCTCATTGATCTGCAAGGGCCAAAGCTCCGCGTCGGCAAATTCGCTGAGGGCGCGGTGCAGCTCGCCGCCGTGATCGG
>JBEBGE010000092.1:0-8563 GCA_040081595.1 Devosia sp. | reverse complement strand
CACTACCCATGCGGTCTATCCGCTCCGGGGTCCGGAGCCTCGCCCGCCGCTTCTGAGCAAGCGGCAATGACCACCAAGCAACCGGAGGCAGCTTGCCGATGGACGATCAGGCTCGCGCCCTTCGTGGCAAACGGCCCCTGAACCCGTTCCGTCAAATTCTAACTGTCCTCGGAACCGCGCGGTGATTCCTCTGGCCTACAAGTGGCAGGGATCGGCCGTGTTCTCCATACGCGGCCCCGGCGTAGCGTTGTGCGAGGACAGATTGCTTCGGCGTACTCAAACCATCTCCCTCAAGGAAGACGAAGTGGCATCCGAACCCGCCGCCGCGCCCGCGCCCGAGACCCCGACCGACGCAGCGGCCCCGCAGCCGCAGCAACGGGCGCCTCGCCGGCAATCCTTCCTCGACGAGGAAGAGCCTGTCTCTTATACACATCTGACGCCGCTCCGGTGGTCGAACGCCGCCGCCAGGACTCTTTGCTCGCCGAAATCGAGCGCGCCGCCGGCAAGGGCGGCCGCCGCATCGATGATCTGCGCGCCGAAATGCAGCGCGCCACGACCACCGATGGCGAACGCGGGCCAGCCAGGCCCCGCGGCCGCTTCGCCTGGGCAATGCGTCCCTCTCGCATCCTGTTGCTGATCGTCGCGCTCTTTGCCGGCGGTACCGCGGCCTTCCTCGCGCTTCAGCGCGAGCCTCCGGTCGCACCGGCCGCCACCGAGGCGGACATCGTCGCGGCGCCCGCGCCGCCACCCGTCGCCGCTTCACGTGTGCTCGTCGCCAAGGCCGCGATCGGCATGGGGGAGCGCCTGACGCCCGAGACCGTCGAATGGCAGGATTGGCCGATCAACGCCGTCCGCGCCGAATACATCACCTTCGCCGCCGAACCCGAAGCCATCGCCGACATGTCCGATGCCGTGGTCCGCTATGAAATCTTCGCCGGCGAGCCGATCCGCGCTCAGAAGATCGTGCGGGCCGACCAGGGCTATCTCTCGGCGGTTCTTTCGCCCGGCATGCGCGGCGTCTCTGTCACCATCTCGTCCGAGTCCGCCTCGGGCGGGTTCATCCTGCCCAACGACCACGTCGATGTCGTCCTCACCCGCGCCACCGATACCGGCCAGGATTCCGAGACGATCCTCCGCAATGTGCGCGTCCTCGCCATCAACGCCCGGCTCGGCGAGACCGGCGCCAGCGGCGCGCCGGCGGATCCCGCCAATCCCAAGGCAGAAGTGTTCGTTCACGAAGCCATCGCGACGCTCGAGCTCGACCCGTCCCAGGCCGAGGTGATCATCAACTCGACGTTGATGGGCCGGCTGTCCCTGACGCTGCGCTCTATGACGGACGCGGCCGAGACGGGCAGGGAGGCAGAAAAGGCCGCCAACCAGGCCATCCGACTCTCGTCCAAATTCTGGACGAACTAACTGGCAGCGCGGCTTCGGCGCGTTCCGGGCGCATTTTGGCGTGCGCCCATTAAGTCGGCGTTGACCCGCCGCTGGTAACACTTGGACGTTCGGGCAGTAACTTCAGCAGAGCGTCGCAAGTGTCGGCAGTCCCCTTTGACCTCAAGAGGCACACGCCTCGCAACCGGGCCACGCCCGGGCAGATCGGCGTGTTCGCCCTGATGGCGCGCGGCTTGACCTTGGCAATTCTCGCACTGATTGCCGCACTCGGCGCCAGTGTTTCCGCCACCGCCCAGACCATTGAATACGATCTCGCGACCACCTCGGTCATGCGCATCAATCTGCCCATGTCGCAGGCGGTGACGGTCGTTGTCTCGGCCTCCGTCGGCAAGATCATGGTCGCGGACGGCACCATCGCCGATGCACAGCAGATCACCGACAAATCTATCTATGTCGTAGGCCGCGCGTTCGGCACTACCACCGTCAGCCTCTATTCGGCCGAGGGCGTACCGGTCGGCCTCTTGGCCGTCGAAGTGGGCGCCGACACCAAGGACATGGCGCGCTCGATCAAGTCGGCACTGCCCAAGTCCAACGTCAAGGTCAGCACCGTCAATGGCCGCGTACGCCTTGCCGGCAGCGTTCCCGACGCCGTCTCGATGCAGAAAGTGCTCGACATTGTCGCCCAATATGGCAGCGCTTCCGTCATCAATACGATGACGCTGTCCGGCGGCCAGCAGGTCAATCTTCAGGTCCGCATCCTCGAAGCGCAGCGCGATGCCAATCGCCAGCTTGGCATTTCGTGGGACGGCACTGCCGGCACCACCACTTTCGCGGTCGATGCCAACAACACACTGATGCCGGCGGGCGATGCCGCTACCTTCTCGGGTTTCGTGGCCAATGTGCTGTCGCTGCCCGGCGTAAGCCTGACGATGACCATCAATGCGCTCGAGACCAAGGGCCTGGTCCGGACGCTTGCCGACCCGAACCTGACGACGCTTTCGGGGATCAGCGCCAGCTTCCTGGCCGGTGGCCAGGTCCCGATCCGTACCTTCGACGATAACGGTCACGTGACCCTCAACTACAAGGATTTCGGCGTGAAGCTAGTCTTCACCCCCATAGTCCTCGACGGCGATCGCATCCAGATTCACCTTGCGCCTGAAGTGAGCTCGGTGAGCCTTTCGAGCACCGCCGATCCGTTGTTCACCACCCGTAATCTCGACGCCACCGTCGAGTTGCGCGACGGCCAGAGCTTTGCGGTCGCCGGGCTGCTGCAGAGCGACACCATCCTCAGCCAGAACCAGTTGCCCTGGCTCGGCGACGTGCCGGTCCTGGGCTCGCTTTTCAAGTCGTCGAAATATCAGAAGCACGAGACCGAACTGGTGGTCATCGTAACGCCGCGGCTCGTCCAGCCGTCGGTTCCCGGCCAGGTTGTTGCCAGCCCGCTCGACAATTCGCTGCCGGCCAACGATCCCGAATTCTTCGCACTCGGCAAAATGGAAGTGACGCCCAAGATGATCGAGGCCTTCCAGACCGGGGAAGGCGCGACGGGGCCTTACGGCTACATCATCGATCTCGGAACGGGGAGCGGCCAGTGACCATGCGCAAGCCCATCGCCCTGATAAGGGTCGCGGCAATTGTGGCGCCGATCCTGCTGCTCCTGAGCGGCTGCGCCTACGACTATCTCCAGCACACCGATCGCATTGGCTACAGTGCCGGCGACGCGGTTGAGGCCAATCTCGAGGCCGAGACGATCGATCCGGGCAACAATTCGTCCTACGACACGGACGGCCTTGGCAAAGATGGCGTCGTCATTCCGCCCGCGCCTGCACCGGCTCCATGAAGCTTTCGCGCTCGGCTTGGAGCCGCGCGTCTGATACCGGCATTGCTGTTGGATGAGCCTCAGGCGCTGCGCGAAGCGCCGGCCAGGATCTTGAGGTTGTTGGCGACCACCACATTCTCGGGGTCGAGCCGCTGGGCCTTCTTGAAATTGGCCAGCGCATTGGCGAGATCGCCGCGCAGCATGTAGGAGTAGCCGAGATTGTTATAGTACTGGGCTGTGCCGCCTGAGAGCTTGAACAGCGACGCATAGACACGGTCCGAGAGGTCGAAGCGGCGCAGCCGGTCATAGGACGCGCCCAGGCCGATATAGCCCTCTGGATTCTTGGGCGTGAGCTCGACGACGCGCTTATAGAGCGCGGCCGAATAGCCGAAGTCGTTGTTTTGGAAATGGCCGCGTGCCTGCGTCAGGGCCGAGCCCGCATCGAGCGCGTCGATATTGGGGATGCTGGCGACCTGCGAGGGATTGCCACCATAGGTGCTGACATTGCCGGTGCTGCAACCGGCCAGCGGCACCACGGCAAGCGTGATCGCGAACAGCCCCTGCTTCAGCATCGAAAACCTGTACTGCCCCATCGTCACGCCCCCATCACCACGCCGGCGCTTCACTCAAGATCGATCGCCCCGGGGCAGGGCGCAACAGCGCCCATCGCCGCCGGACTGGATTGCCCGGTGCCGGGATACCCACACGAGCCAAAGACTAGAATGCCCCTTCAGCCGTGACGGAAATCATGAGTGTGGCCATTACCGCCGCAGGGTGGATTCTGGCCACAAGCGCAGCACTTCAGCAAGCGCTGGGAGTCCACACCAAAAGAGTTCCGTGAATTAGACTTAATGTTGCGTTACAATCGGATGCCCGGCAGATGCGGCGGAGGTGCCTCTGCCGCTTCGGTCGCACGTTGTTGCGTGCTCCAGCTGCCATCCACCCATTCCCGCACGTCGATGCCGATCTCGCCGTCGGCGATATCGATCAGGTTATATGCGTTGGGGTGCCCGCGCAGCCGCGTCGAAGTTGTCGAGGATGCCTGCGCAACCAGAATGGGCGCGAACGCCGCTTTCCGGAGTCCGGTGGGCGAGCCGGTGATGACCGAGCCTGCATGTTCGTGGCGCCTGACGTAAGACAGGTGATAGTGCCCGGAGAGGACAAGCCGGACCCCGGCCTCCGCAAACGTCTTGAGCGCAAGATCGGCCCGCCGAGCCGGGGCCATTGTGACCTCGAGATCGTTCTCGGGAACAAGCAGAGGGTGATGCGCGACGACAATCCGGATCGCATCGGCTGAGGCCCCCGAAAAGCGCATTTCGAGCCTGCGCAACTGGCCACGGCCAAACGAACCCTGCGACCAGTTGAGGCCGGGCATCGCGCGGTGCGCCGTCTTGATGCCCGCAAGCGCAACACCACCCAGTTCGAGGAACGGCTCCATTTCTTTGGCGACATAGCGCCGGTAGAGGCCGTAGGGCGATGCGAAGCGCCGCAGCATATTGACCTGTGGCACGTCGTGATTGCCCGGGACCGCAAAAACCGGTGCCGTGAGCGTGTCGAGAAATGCCGCTGCGACCTTGAATTCCGGCTCGCTGCCGCGCTGGGTGAAATCGCCGCTGATGACAATGAGGTCCAGTGCCTGGCGGTCGAGTTCGGCGGCGAGCGAAGCCGCCACCTCGTCGTCGTGATGGCCAAAATGCAGGTCCGACAGGTGTGCGAGGCGCATTTCAGCCCTCCAGCGCCTCGGGAACCGCGGGCGCGAGAATAGACGCAGCCGGAATCGGCATTACCAGCACCGACAGCGCTAGCGGCTTCGCCTGGAACCGCAAAGGGGTACTCATCGTCAACACTTCACCATCCATCGTCACCAATAGATGGGGCTTCTTGGAGTGAATCACAACCGACCGGACGCTTTGTGAGACGACGACTTCGTCGTCCTGCCAGGTTCCGGCAAACATTTCGGCCGTCAGCCGGATCGCGTCGAGTAGGCGAAAGCTCTTGATCATGTAGACCGATAACCGGCCCTGGTCGATGCGCTCTCGCGTCAGGAACGCTCCGAGCCTTTGATCGTAGGAATTGTTGGTGATCGCCAACGCATGCAGGCGCTCGACATGGATCGGGCCGGAATCCGGTTCTATCGCCACCGCCATCGCCCGCACGCGCGTAAACCGCCGCAGCATGAAGCGGAAGAAGCCGACCCACTTCATTGGATGCGACTGGCTGCGGACGAGTTCCCGCCCCACGGCGATGCCGGGAATGACCCCGATCAGCACGTTGTGGAGGAAGACCTTTCCGTTGACTTCCGCCACGTCCATGCGGCCCGGTTCCATCGTGGAAAGGGCAGCGATGGCCGCATCGATATCGGCTGGGACCGCGAGGTCTTTGCTCAGTGCGTTGTAGGTCCCGAGCGGAAGCACGGCGAGCACTTTGTCGCTGCCCACAAGCGCCTCGGCGACCGAGCGCACCGTGCCGTCGCCTCCAGCCACCACGATTGTGTCGGCGGGCCCGGCGATGGCCTCGGCGATGCGGGTTTCGATGGGCTCATCGTCGTCGGCATCGACGTCGGCGGCAAGCCCGGCCGCCGCGAAGCGCTCTTGCAGCGTTTCTGCCGTGAGGCCAAGCGCCGCCGCCGTCCCGGCTTTGGGATTGAGTATGACGTGATAGCGGCGATCGACCATGGGTCCTCAACGCCTGTGAGCGCGGCTGGTTCCGCTCCCGCCTAGGCTCCAATCCGGCGGAACAGCACGACCCATCGCCGAGAGTAGCGCGGGTCCTTGGCGAATCCGTGCCGGGCGAAGTTCTCGTGGACCTCGCGGATACCTCGCAGGCCGAGCTTGAATGGGTGCAGCTCGAGATAGACCTTGTCGACACCCTCGAGGTCGGCGTTCCGGAACAGTTCGAGTTCGCCGCCCTCGATATCGCAAACTACCAATGACGGCCTGAACTCTGCGGCGACTTTCGCGAAATCATCGACGCGAACCCGTTCAACTGAAACGGGGTTGCTGACGGGTAGCAGGCTCGAACCCCAGAAATGCCGGCTCACGTAGAAATCGGTGTGCGATGAAGCGGGGTTGTTGAACAGCACTGCGTTGCGGAATTCGACCTTGCCGATCGCGGCGCCCAGATTGCTGCTCGCGAGCCGGCGGATGAAGGGCGCCAGCCGAGGATTGGCCTCATAGGTGACGAGCCGCGAAACATTGGGGTTGCGGGCGATGACCGTCGAGACGAACCCGATCCCGGTTCCGAGCTCCAGCACCCGTTCACCCGCGGTGATCAGCCGGTCGAGCATGCGGGCTTCCTTGGCCTCGTAATTGCCGCGCCACAGCTCGAAACGGATCAACCAGGACATGACTTCGGGATCGATCGGAATATCGATGCCCAATTGCCGCGCGTATCTGGTGCGATACGCGTCGGGCGCCGACGAAACGGTTGCAAGAGCACTGGGGTCGGGTGTCATCTGTCCTTGTCTACTGGCGCCGGCCGCGCGGATGATCCGTCGCGGCCCAACACGACGCCCTCGAATTGGCCGCAAGTCGTGGCGGATAGCCGATCGGAAGGCAATTGATTTTCGGGGCATTGCCCAGAAATGCAGGGTGGTCCGGGTGGTTGACAGCCACATTTTGTCCCAACTCGCGTCGACAGCTTGCGCGTCTCGCTCTGGTTCTGGACCGTGCTTTGGAAGGGGAATTATCGTTGGCAAAGGCCGCCAAATTGCAGCGAAGGCACCTTCGCCACCTGGCATTCTACCTCGGCGCCACGACCGGCATGGTGGTCGGCGGAGCCGCTACCGTGCTGGTTCCGCACCTGGCGCTCAATCTGGGGGCCATGGCCTTCTTTGCCGCCTATTTCGCGATGACTTTGACGCAGTTGCCCAAGCTCAATGCGGCGTTTCTCCGCGCCCATGCCGCTGAAGAAGACGCCCCGGCGGGGGTCATTTTCCTCGTGATGATCGGGGTGGTCGTCCTCTCGGTGGTCTGGCTGTTGCTGGCCTTGGTCGGCGGTTCGCGGTTTGACGCCCTGACCCTTGGGCTTGGGGCGGTTTCCGTGCTGCTCGGCTGGTTTTCCGTCCATACCATGTGGGCGATGCACTATGCCTTCGAGTACTATGACGTGCCGGACGACGAGCCGGGCGGCAGCGGCGAAGTCGTTGGCGGCCTAGCGTTTCCCGGCGGCGAGGATCCCGACGGGACCGCATTCCTCTACTTCGCCTATGTCATCGGCATGACCGCGCAGACTTCCGATACCGCCGTGACGACGAACCGGATGCGCCGCATCGTCATTGGCCACAGCGTTTTCTCGTTCTTTTTCAACACCATAATTGTCGCGGCCGCCGTCAACCTTGTCGTTTCCCTCGGACGCTGAGCCATGGCTATGCCGACCATCTTCGTCGATGCCGACGCCTGTCCGATCAAGGACGAGGTCGAGCGGGTGGCGCGGCGGCACAACCTGCCGGTTGTTTACGTCGCCAATCAGGGGGCGCGGCCCAGCCGCGACCCGCTGATCCGCCATGTCGCGGTGGCGGCAACGCCCGACGCCGCCGACGACTGGATTGTGGATAACCTTCAGCCGGCCGACATCGTCATAACCGCGGATATCCTCTTGGCGGGCCGTGCCGTTGCACTTTCGGCATTGGTGCTGGGACCGAACGGACACCGCCACAGCCCGGATTCCATCGGCATGGCCGTGGCTATGCGCAATCTCAAGCAGCAATTGCGCGAGGCAGGGCAAGACCGCGGAATCAATGCTGCATTCGGTCCGCGTGACCGTGCGATGTTCCTCCAGGCCATGCACGAAGCCGCGCAGGAGGCGATCAGGCTGAAGAAATAGTCTTGCCTGCCACCATCCAGTCACGGCAAAAACGTAGTTCCGGGTTTATGAGTTCGCCGAAGCAGCCCAGCAAGGGCAGAACAACGACAAGTTGCGACCCAAGAGGACAACACAATCATGCGCATGAAACCGCTATTCGGCCTGCCGCTTGCGCTGGCCATTGGCCTGACGCTCGCCGCCTGCAACGCCAACACGCCGCCGGCAGCACCCAGCTCGTCAGCCGAATCGAGCGTCACCTCGTCCGAGCAGGCCGCCGCTGACAAGGCAGCTGCCGACAAGGCCGCTGCCGACAAGGCTGCTGCCGACAAGGCCGCTGCCGACAAGGCTGCTGCTGACAAGGCTGCTGCTGACAAGGCCGCTGCCGACAAGGCGGCTGCGGACGCCAAGGCTGCTGCCGACAAGGCCGCTGCCGACAAGGCGGCTGCGGACAAGGCTGCTGCCGACAAGGCGGCTGCGGACGCCAAGGCTGCTGCCGACAAGGCCGCTGCCGATGCGAAAGCCGCCGCCGACGCCAAGGCTGCCGCC
>JBEBGE010000038.1:0-30650 GCA_040081595.1 Devosia sp. | reverse complement strand
GTGGACATTTCGCTCAGCGGTTTGTCGTCCCAATAGGCCATGGGGGAGTCTAGAGCGTTTCCAGCAAAAGTGCGAAGCGGTTTTGCGGTTCGGAAAACGCGACTAGCCGGAGCCTGCTTTGCAAGGAGTTGCACGGTGCCAGCCGCTCCCACCCACCGGCTACACCGGTTCCCCCTCCCGGCAAGCGGGAGGGAGCGTAGGACCCGCTGGCACCGCGCCCATCCCTCCCCTTTATGGGGAGGGGGGACTTCGAACCGGCCGAAGGCAAAATCACTCCGGTGGAGCGATTTCAGGTGAGAAGGCCACGAGACCTTTGGTCGAGTGGCGTTGCCGAAGCCGGTGGGTGGAAGCCCCTCGCCCCCCTCCCCGCCATAACTCCGCCGTTTCAAACGGATTTCGCTTGTTGGGGCCGGATCGGTTAGTCTACCGCTCGCCCCAAGCCTTCGCCATTGCCGTCGCCCCGAGAGCCATCCCTTGCAGGACCCGTTCTACCACAAGGAAAAGCGCAAGAAGAAAGTCCGCATGCTCGATGCGGATGCCTGGCTCGATTCGGCGCTTTACGAGTTCTGGCACGCGCTGGGCCGCTTCTATATGGGGGTCGAGGATTTCTTCGCGCGCTTCCGCGTGCGCGGCTTCAAGCGGCTGCTGGTCGAACTGGCGTCCGACGGGCTGACCTTTGGCCTCATCGGGGTGATCGCCGTCTTGGCGCTGGCGCTCCCCGCCTTCGATGCCACCGCTTCGGGCCGGTTCAACAAGGCCGAGGATATCGCCGTCATCTTTTTGGACCGCTATGGCCAGGAAGTCGGCCGCCGCGGCATCCGCACCGACGATTCCTATCCGCTCGACAAATTGCCCGAATATTTCGTCAAGGCGGCGCTGGCCACCGAGGACCAGCATTTCTACCAACATCTGGGCATCGACGTGTCCGGCACGCTGCGCGCACTCGTCAACAACGCTACCGGCGACAACGGCACCCAGGGCGGTTCCTCGATTACCCAGCAGCTCGCCAAGAACCTCTTTCTCTCCTCCGAGCGCACGCTCGAGCGCAAGATCAAGGAGGCCTTCCTCGCCGTCTGGCTGGAATGGCATTACAGCAAGGACGATATCCTCAAGCTCTATTTCGACCGTGCCTATATGGGCGGCGGCAATTTCGGCGTGGCGGCGGCATCCGAATACTATTTCGGCAAGAAGGTCACCGATATTTCGCTGGCGGAAGCGGCAATGCTGGCGGGCCTGTTCAAGGCGCCGACCAATTACTCGCCGCTGGTCGATCTGGCGGCGGCGCGCGGCCGCGCCAATGTGGTGCTGAGCCGCATGGTCGATGCCGGCTATATGACCGAGGGACAGGTCACCGCGGCGCGGCGCAATCCGGCAACGCCAATCGACCGCAGCGCCGAGCTCAACTCGCCCAATTACTTCCTCGACTGGGCCTTCGATCAGGTCAAGCAACTGGCGGGCAATTCCAATTCGCCGGGCTTTATCGTGCGCACCACGATCGATCCGGTGCTGCAATCCTATGCCGAGGACGCGATCAATTCAGTGCTGCGCGAACAGGGCGAGCAGTATGACGTGACGCAGGGCGCCATGGTCGTGACAGAGCCCAATGGCGCCATCCGCGCCATGGTCGGCGGCACCGATTACGGCAAGAGCCAGTTCAACCGCGCCATCGTCTCCAATCGCCAGCCGGGCTCCTCGTTCAAGCCCTTCGTCTATGCGACGGCCTTCGAGACCCTGCCAGATTATTCGCCCAAGACCACGATCGACGATCACCCGGTCTGTATCGGCAATTGGTGCCCGCAGAATTATGGCCGCTCCTATAAGGGCCGCGTCACGCTGATCTCGGCCTTTGCCAATTCGATCAACACCGTGCCGGTGACGCTGTCGATCAAGATGGGGCGCCAGCCCATTGCCGATATGGCGCACCGGATGGGCATCACCAACGATTTCCCGGTGACGCGGTCGCTGGCGCTGGGGGTGTCACCGGTCAGCGTTCTCGACATGACCTCGTCCTATTCGGTATTTGCCAATCACGGCTACCGGACGCCCGCTTTCGGCATCACACGCATCAACACGACACGCGGCGATCTGATCTACGAGGCCGATCTTGATACGCCGCACGAGAAGATCCTGTCTGACCAGACCGTCGACTACATGAACGAGATGATGCGCGCGGTGGTGACCAGCGGCACCGGTCGCCGGGCGCAGATCGAGGGCGTACCCACCGTAGGCAAGACCGGCACGACCTCGGATTATCGCGATGCGTGGTTTTGCGGCTTCACCGGCAATTACGTGGCGGCCGTGTGGTTGGGCAATGACGATTACCACCAGACCGAGACACTCACCGGCGGCCTCTTGCCGGCCGTCGCCTGGCAAAAATTCATGGCCTATGCCCACACCAATATCGAGATCAAGCCGGTGCAGGGCGTCGATTTCACACCCGCCCCTTTCGCCGTCGCCGAGCTTGATGCCAATGGCCAGGCGGTCGATGCGCAAGCCGAGCGCCCGCCGGGTCTCAAGCCCGCGGCCGCGATCAAGCTGCTCGATCTCGCCGACCGGCTCAAGGCTGCCCTGCGGCCAAACAGCCTCGATGTCGCTGCACTCACTATGAGCGAATAGTTGCGGTTCCTGCTGAATCTTCTGGCCATGCTGGTCGTGGCGCTAGCCGTCGGGTTTGGGCTCTCCTACTACGCGCTCAGCGATGGCCGCCTGTTCGGCGCCTATCGCATTGGCCCGTGGGTCGCCTGGCTGCAGGCGGGCTCGCCCACGCCCGATCCGTATTCGCGCGCCTTTCTCACCCGCAATGCGGCGCTGCAGCTCGGCCAGGGCGAGGGCCTCCAGTTCGTTGCGACCGCCGACAGCGATGGCCGCACGCTCGATCGCGACTGCACCTATCGCATCGACGGCACGACACCGCTCGCGACCTTCTGGACTCTCGTTCCAGTCTCGGCCGATGGCGCCGGCGTCGCCGATCCGGCTGGCCCACCCGGCTTTCACAGCCAGCGCGTCGCCCGCGCCAATGACGGCTCGGTCCAGCTCTATGTCAGTAAGGCGCTCAGTCCCCATAACTGGCTTGAACTCGCCGGCACCGGCCCCTTCTCGCTGGTCCTGACGCTTTACGACACCGCCTTTTTTTCCGGCGTCAGCTCCGGGCCCGCGACGCTGCCCGCGATCATCCGAGAGCGCTGCCTATGATCCGCACCGGGCTCTTCCTGTTCGCCGGCCTGCTCTTGGGGCTCGCCATCCATCTGGCGGTCATTCTTATTCTCCCGGCCGTCGCGGGCAACGCCATCACCGCCGAGATTGCGGCTCTCGCGCCGCCGGCCAAGCTCACGCTCATCGCCACCCCGCAAGCCGGCGGACCCAACCCGATGCGGCTCGATCCCGACCTTTCCTATGCGGTCTGCCGGCTCGATCTCGGCGCCGGTCCCGGCGTCGTCAGCGGCTTGCTGCCGCAGGCCTTCTGGTCGGTCGCGGTTTTCGATTCCGCAGGCACCGTGATCTATGGCACCACAAATCGCGATGGCATCGGGCAAAATCTCGATCTCGGCATCTTCAATCCCGCGCAGACGCGCCTCCTCGCCGAGCAGAAGATCGATATCGAGCAGGGCTTGCTGATCGTCGAAGCCAGGACCGATGAGGTGTTCGTCGTTGTCCGCCTCGCGCCGCCGCAACCGCCGATGCGAGCGCGCTACGAAGCCCAGCTCGGCGAGCTCGCCTGCGGCAACATCCGTCTTTGATTGCCGCATCGTTGTCGCGGAAATCCGGAACGCCGCTTTTTCGCACGATGCTCCAGCTACTTGCGGAACGGGCCTTCGTTCTCCGCATCGATGAGGTAGCGTGAAGGAATGGCGCGACCCGACACCGCCGCGCCCTCCCCAAGCCCCGAACTGCAGAAATCGTCCCGCTCGGCCGCTTCGAGAGAACTCGCAAGCGCACTCAGCCCGGCATCGACCGCGACCGCTTCTTCATGCGGCGTTTCCACCAGCAGGTGGTCGAGGGCATAGGAATAGGCGTCGTAGCGATAGCCCAGCGATCTGGTGAACCAGCCGATGATCATCTCGTTCTCGGCTTGGCGGTCGGCGGCTTCGACGCGCATCGCCGGCTCGAGATCGTCGAGGCCCTCGCCCGCGACCTGGCGCTGGCGATTGATCCCCTGAACCGTACAGATCGATTTGAACACCGACGGCAGCAACGCCACGTCGGCCTCGACATCGTCACCGAGCCGCGTGTAGCGCACCCGCGACGACGCGTAACGCTCGCTCGTCAGGACGAGGTAATAGATGTTCCGGTCGAACTTGAATTTTCCCGAGGGCAGGATGCGCGTGCGCTCGAGTTCGACGACCGTATCGTAGAACCAGTCATGGGCGTGCGGCGCCGTGAGATAGCGCCACACGCGGTCGCGCATCTCGCGCTCCTGGTCCATCATGTTGAAGTTCGAGACCGGCTCGCCCATAGCACCGGCCCTGAGGCCACCCAGCGCCGGCATCGCCTCGTCATGCAGCACACCGTACTCGGCCCTGCCGAAATCGCCGAGCGGGCGGGCGCATGCCGAAATGGCAAGCACCAGCGCGAGGCCGAGCCCGGCAGCCGCGATTGACCGGAAAAGCCTAGCCACGTTTGCGCTTGGCGCGGGGCGATGCGGAGGGCTTGGTCGGTGCGTCGGTGACCTCGCGCTCATAGCGCACGCCGGTGAAGATCAGGATGTCGGCCTTGCCGCTCCGCACCGGCAGTGCCGCTTTCGGGCCGCCGCGACGCTTCTGGAATTGCACGAGTTTTCCCAATTTCATCTCCGCCGGACCGGCCCGATCCTCGGGGGGCCAAATCAGGGCGACGCTGTCCCCAACTGAATTCATTAAGAGATCGTCAAGGTTAACAGTCTGCTAACGATTGTACGGAAATAGTCGTCCCAACGATTTGGCCCCGGATTCTGCGGGCGAAACAGGCGGACGATGAACGGCTTTCAGCCCTACGAGACCTTCCAATCCCTTATCGAAACCGGCGGATTGGACCGGACCAACACACTGCTGACGGCAGCCTGCGACGCCTATTCGCGGCGCGGCCGGCCAACCCAGGCCGAGCTCGAACAGTTCACGGCGCTGGCGACGCGACTCTTCCCCATCGCGGCTCCGGCGGCGCGGGCCAAGGCAGCGGCGACCCTTGGCCGTTCCGAAAATCTCAGCGGCGAGATCGAGGATCTGGTCATCGCCAATATCGGTGAAGACCTGATCGATTTCCTCGTCAGCGCCCCAAAGCTCACCGAGGCGACCCTGCTCAAGGTCATCGGCAGCGAAGATATCGCGAGCGCAGCCGCAATCGCCCGCCGCAGCGACCTGACCAATGTGGTTCTCGCCAAGCTCTTCCAGATGAACAGCCGCAAGGTCTATCGGGCGCTTTCGACCAACACGGCCATTGCGCCGCGTGGACCCTATCTTGCGGCGCTCGCGCGTTCGGCGCAGATGGATCATCAGGTTGCCTGGTCGCTTGCCGCCCGCGAGGATTTCGATGCCGCGCTCCTCGCGCCCGCCTTCTTCGATCTCAACGAGAACGACCGCATCAAGGTGATCAAGGCCTTCTCGCTGCGCTCGACTCCGGCAGCGCCGATCAAGAAGACACTCGAGCAACTCTCGGTCGCCACCGCTGAACTTACCCGCGCGCTGATGAAGCTCTTTGCCGAAAACCGCCGCCCGGAAGTCACCAAGCTCCTGCACCAGATCACCGGGCTCGACGAGGTCCGCTGCGGGCAGATCGCGCATGACACCAGCGGCGCCGCACTCTTCGTCGTCCTCCGCGCCTTCGGCTGCAGCGCCTATGACGGACTCAAGGTTCTGATCCACGCGACCTCGCACGACGCGGATCGCTCCAAGGCCCTGTCGACCTTCTCGCATCTGTTCGAAGCGGTCAGCGTCGATGCGACGGCCTATCTGATGAGCGCCTGGCGCGGCGAAGTGAATCTGCTCGATCTGGGCAAGCCCGAATACCGCCCCTTCGCCGAAACCCGCCGCGCGCCCCAGGCCTTCACGCCGCAGGATGCCAGCATCGAACAAGCCATCGACGCCCTCGCCCGCATTGGCATCCGCAAGGCGAGCTAAAGCAGCACCCTCCTGCCTTCTTGGTACATATAAACTGGCGACCCTGCGCTCGTTTCACACGCACTTGGTGTTGTTGCTCGTGCAAAGGGCATGGCCCAGGTCGCCCGCGAGGCAGGCGTTTCACGCGAACATCTGTATCGTGCCTTAAGCTCCGAAGGGAACCCGGAGTTTGGAACGGTATTCAAGGTGATTTCCGCCCTCGGCCTTCGCATGTCGCTGGAACCCGCGCCGAAGGAGCATGAGCTCGCCTAGACCAGGCACGGTCGGACTGCCGGACCGCTGGTGCCGGCGTCATGAGCGTACAGGTGCCGCTGAGGTGGCCGATCGAAATATGGATTTGGCCTTGCCCGAGACGCCCGCCCGCTTGTGGGTCCGGCACGCTGCCCGACGTGCAATCGGAACGTCCTTGTGCTCTATCTGCGAGGCTGCCGGGTCTGCGTAAAGGCGGATACGGATCGTCCGCGTCGAGACATTCCAAATGGAGGGGACCAGCCGGTGAATAACCTTATCAAAGAATCTCGCCTCATCCCGGTCAACGACGCAGTCGTCACCATTTCCGGGAGCCCGGTACCGCGGCCGGCTCCGGGTCGAGCGCGGCCCCTTGAGATGCGCATCACGGCACCCGCGACCGGTCGCGACCTTCCGGTCATCCTTTTCTCGCACGGCCACGGCCAGTCGCTCTATCTTCCTTCCAAGGACGGCTATGGGCCGCTTGTGAACTTCTATGCCGAGCACGGCTTCGTTGTGATCCAGCCGACACACGGGAACTCGAAGGTCGGGGGCTTTGATCCTGGAGCTCCGGGCGGCCCGCTTTTCTGGCGCTCTCGCGTCGATGACGTCGGGCTGATCCTCGATCAACTCGACGAGATCGAAGCGTTGGTGCCGGCAATTGCCGGCCGCCTTGACCGCAGCAGGGTCGCGGCAGTCGCGCATTCGTTCGGGTGCCACACGGTTGGCCTGTTGCTTGGCGCGCGACTGACCGATCCAAAGGACAAGCAGGCCACTGACGTGAACCTGATCGAGCCGCGTATCAAGGCCGGCGTGTTGTTGGCGGCGCCCGGCAATGGCGGCGATGATGCCAGCGAGTTTGCGAGGGAGAACTACTCGTTCATGGACCCCGACTACTCGTATTTGAAAACCCGGACGCTGGTCGTTGTCGGCGACGGCGATCTTTCCCCGATGCAGACCGTTCGCGGTGCCGATTGGCATGCGGATGCCTATTTCCACGGTCCCGGCAGCGATTGTCTGCTCACCCTGATCGACGCCAAGCACGGGCTTGGCGGGGTCGCCGGCTACGATGCGAAGGAGACCGATGACGAAGACCCTGATCGGCTCGCCATTGTCCAGCGTATGACCTGGGCCTATCTCCGGACGGCGCTCGACATCGATAGCCTGGCCTGGCCGCAGGCCTGCGAGGCGTTGCAGGCCCACGTCAGCACAAAGGGTCGCCTCGAATTCAAATAGGCCGCCGCTACCCCCGCGCCAGCGTCACACCCGGATCGTCCCCGCGCATTTCGAGTGCAATGACCCAAAGGTCCGGATCGAAGCGGGCTTCGCTTTCGATGCGCTCGCGAATCTTTTCGGGCACCACCTTTTCGAACCGTTTTGCGAAGATGCGGTCGGCATCGTCGTCGGCGCGCGCCGTGGCGGGCGCCGGAGTCAGCAGCGTATGGGTGCCGTTGAGGTGGTCGATGGAAATGAAGATCTGGCCGGCGATCGGGTCGCCCTGGCGCTCGATGACGCAGATATGGCCGATGTCATTGTGCCGCCGGACGAAGGCCGACACCCAGAGGTCAGTGCGAAACATGCGTGCTGACTAGAGCGGAATGCGTTTTGACGGAATCAAATCGCCCGCTCTACTCCTTTGTTGCCGCATCGTTTCGCGGAAAACCGGAAACCCACTTTTCCGCGCGATGCTCTAAATGACCGCGCCGTTCTCGACAAGCAGCTTGACCAGTTCGGGGGTTACGCGCCCGGTCACATCGTAATTGTAATAGACCTCGAAATTGCGGATTGCCTTGGCGGTCGCCTCGCCGGCGACGCCATCGATGGTGGTATGGAGAAACCCCAGACTTGAGAGCCCGCGCTGTGCCTGCGAGACCAGTTCCTTATCGGTCGTCGCCGGAACGACTGCAGCGGGAATAGCGGCCGCAGGAACCGGTACCGCGACTTCGGGCAGCGGATCGGGCAGAGGCTGGAGGGCGGCCACCTGGGTGAGCGACTTGACCGGCACGGTCTGGACGACGCGCTTGGTCACCGTGCTCGGCTTGGTCTGGGTCATCGACTGGACGCCGCTGATAATGGTGTCGATCGCGTCGCCTGCCGTATCGGCGACGAGGGCCAGGGCCTCATCGGTGGTTTCCGGGAAGTCTCGCGTCAGCGGCGCGGGCTTTGATTCAACGACCAACGTCTCGACAGGCGCGACTTCCGCTGCGAGCGGCGTCGGTGCGGGCAGCGGCTCGATAACGAGCTTGACCGGCTCAGGTTTCACTTCGGTCTTGACGGCAAGGGCCGGCAACGGTTCGGGCGTCGGCAGCGGCTCGACCTTGGGGGTCGCGGCGACAATCGACGCCGAGAGGATCAACTCGACGATCTCTTTGGTGAGTTCGCCCTTGGGCTTGAGCCCCTTGAGCTCCTCGAAAGCCTTGATCGAGCGGGCGGTCTTGGGACCATAAAGTCCGTCGATCTTGCCCTCGAACAGATGCAGCGCCTGCAATTTGCGCTGCAGCTCGAACACCTCGTCATTGCCGATGGCCTTGGGCGTCGGCACGGTGGCGTCGACACTTCCGGTCGTCGTTTTGTCGGTGGCCGCAAGCTTCAGCTTCTTCGGGCGCGTGGCAGGGACAATCGCCTTGGGCTCGGCCGTTGCGACCTGCTGCTCGACGACACCGAACAGGGGCGCGGGGTGGCGGTGCGACTGGAAATAGAGCGCATTCGAGCCCGCAAGCGCCGAAAGCCCGACCATGCCGCACAAAGCCGTGTTGCGCAGCGGCTGGCGCATATATTGACCAAGCGCCCAAAGCGCTCCCCTGCCCAGAGCCGCGGCGACGGCGCCGCCGGTCTGAAAAGGCAGATTGGAGATGGCGGCTGCACTCATAATGCTTTTCTTCGGTCGTCCTGCCATTGCGGCAATTGCTGGGGTGCCGGCTCCGGGTAGAGCGGCGTCACCTCGGCACTTTCCTCTTTTTTGGTTGCCGGACCGTTTAAGGGCAGCAAAACCGTTACCACCGTGCCCGCGCCGGGGCTGGAGGTGGCGCTGAGCGTCCCCTGATGCAGTTCGACCAGGCCTTTGACGATCGAAAGGCCGAGCCCTGTGCCCTCATAGCGGCGGCTGAGGCCGCCATTGGCCTGGAAGAACGGCTCGCCGATGCGGCGCACGGCATCGTCATGCATGCCGACGCCGTGGTCGGTGACCGAGAGGTTGAGATAGGCGCCCTGCCGCTTCATGGCGACGACGACGGCGCCGTTCTCGTGGCTGAACTTGATGGCGTTGGTCAGCAGATTGATCAGGATCTGGCGGCAGGAGCGCTCGTCCGCGATCAGCGACGGCAACATGCGCGGCAGGTCGGTCATCAGCCGTACGCGGCGCTGGCGGGCCAGCGCATCGACCATTTTGAAGCAAGGCTCGATCAATGCCGCCGGCTCGATCGACTCGGCCTGCAACTCGAACTTGCCGGCTTCGAGCCGGCTCATGTCGAGCAGCATATTGACCACGTCCAAGAGGTGATGGCCGCTTTGCTGGATGATCCCGGCATACTCGCGATGTGTCGGGCTCATCTCGCCGGTGACGCCGCTGCTCATCATCTCCGAGAAACCGACTATGGCGTTGAGCGGCGTCCGCAATTCGTGACCGATAGTGGCGAGGAAGCGCGACTTGGCGTTCGAGGCGTCCTCGGCCGCGAGGCGGGCCTCCCGCATTTCCTGTTCGTAGTCGCGACGCTTGGTGACGTCGCGGAGCAGCGCCACCACTTCGTTGCGGCTTTTGGGCCGGGCGGATTCAAACACCGGCGACAGTGCGATCTCGAGCCAGAAAAATTGCGGGACTTGATGGGGCACGACCGGGTCGTCGCGGCGCATCCTGATTTCGATCGTGCGGGCTTTGCCGTCCTGGTTGGCCTCGGCGAAGGCGGTCATGAAGTTCGGCCGGTCGAGAATATGGACGCGTTCGACCAACCCCTGCCCCGAAAGCTCATAACGATGGCAGCCGAACAGCTTCTCGGCGGATTTTGAAGTAAAGAGTACGCTGCCGTCGGTGCCAAAGCGCATCACGGCGTCCTGCACATTCTCGATCAAGTGCCTGTAAGCATTGACCTGACCACGTTCGTAGACCTCGAAGGCCGAATTCAGCCGATGGGCCGAGAACGAAACGATGGCCGCCGTCAGGATGAAGACGATCGCCGCCACGGTTCCATAGGCCGGATAGAACGGCTCGGGCCAGGCGAGGATGCCGGATGCACCCAGCGCGCCGATGACCACGACCGAGACCAGGATCGCCCAGGCACGCTTTTTGACCGGGGAACGGTTGAGCAGCGAGGCATGGACCGGTCCCAGGAGCGCCGTCGCCAGCCCGAAATCGACAATGGCAGGGTCGGCCGAGGTGAGCAGCAAGCCGACCAGGAAAGTCGCATAGACTTGGCCCGCGGCAGCGCGCTCGAACTGGCCCTGACGGTGGAGCGCGAGGGTCAACAACCCCGTCGTCAATCCAACCATGACAAGAATGAGGGGAAGGAACTCAGCATGCAGGGCGAACCAGATCGCCATGGGCGCGCCCACCGTGCTTGCCACGATGACGATCCAGGCGATGATCGCCAGGGTCTGCCGGCGCAGCAGCTCGGGCCGGCTGCGCAATTGCTCGGCGCTTTCGCGTCCGAACACGGCGGAAAACAGGCTACGCATCACTCGAACTCGCTTCCCGGCACGCCAGTCTTCTTGTGCTCCGCACCTTTCACTCAAGCCCCTAAGACACCCTTAAGTCAGACGGTGGGGCGGCGCTTGAGCTTGGGCGGCCCCGGTAATTTGGCTGGCTTTCTGGCCATAGCGTAAACAATGAATTGACCACCGGCCGGCCGGCCAAGCCCCACGGGGCGGGAACCGCTCGCATTTTATCGAATTGTCGGCGTGTGCCTTAATCGGGCGACGCTAGCGTCTGGCCAAGACGGAACAGACTTCTCCGTCGAGGGGAATTGGTCCGATGTTTCTCATTCGCTCCGCTTTCTGGCTGACGCTGGCTTTCGTCGTCATGGCGCCTCACGGCACCGATCTCGGCGCGACGCTCAACGCCGCCAAGGATCAGGCCGTCGTGGCCGGAATCCAGGCGGGACAGGATCTGATCGTCAGCCAAATCCTCAATAGCGATCCGGCGGGGAATGCCGGTTTCGTCGATCCTCTCAGTTCTACCCCGTCCGTCGACCTCCCCATGCAGGATTCGTCGAACGGTCCTGTCCCGTTCCCCCGACCGAGACCGGACTGGATGGGCTGAAGCCAGGGGCCGCGTCATTCCCCCGACGCTACTCCAAACAGCTGCTCCTGGACTTCGAGCCGCAGACGCGCTGCCCCGCGTCTGCGGCTCACTCTTTGGCGGACTAGGTTTTGCCGGGGCGCTGCACTAAGTAGTGCGAATGACGCAGCCTAGGGCTTTCACCGAAATCGCCGAGAACCTGAGCTTCCTCGATGATTGGGAAGACCGCTATCGCTACATCATTGAGCTCGGCCAGAATCTGCCCAGCCTCGCGCCCGAAGAACGAAATGCCGGCAACAAGGTCAGCGGCTGCGTCTCGCAGGTGTGGCTTGTCTCAGGGGGCAACGCGGCGAACCTCACCTATCGCGGCGAATCTGATGCGCTGATTGTTCGCGGCCTCGTTGCCATTCTCATCGCGCTCTATTCGGGACGGCCCGCGAGCGAGATTGCCGCGATCGATGCCATCGCAGTGTTCGACGAGATGGGTTTGCGCGAGCACCTGTCGACGCAGCGTTCCAATGGGCTGGTGGCGATGGTCAACCGCATCCGCGCTGAGGCCCGCGCCCTCGCTGCCTGACTATTCGAAGAGGTGCGGACGCGCGTCTTCCGCCATCCAGTTGCGCGGCTTGCCATTCGCCTTGCCGATTGCGTGGTTGCCGATACCGTAGTGATCGGCAAGCTTGTCGAGTCCAATCCTCAGCACCAGCTTGGCACTGCGGCGCGGCCAGCCGCGCTCCGTCTCGACCTGCTGCAGTCCCTTGAGAAAACCACAGACATCCAGCACCACGCCGGCGCAATCACGCGGCAGAATAGCGTGCAGCTCGGCAAGCGACTTGCGGGCGTCGGCCGCAAGGTCGCTCAAATCTGCGATGTGGTTCTGTTGACTGCCGGCCGTTCGCGAGGCGGAATAGGTCATTGTCGTGCGCGGCTGCAGTCTCGCCTTTTCGACGAGGCGCCGGATACGATCCCCGGCCTCGAGGTGACGGACCTCGAGAAAGGGTTTGCCCTTGACCGGGGCCGCCGCGAGCCTCGCCAGCGGACTCTCGACGAGACTGACCACATGCTCGCCGCGTCGTGCGGTCGCGCGATGCTGACCTGCAAAATCTCCCGGCTCCAGCATTTCGCGGCGCAGCCAGTTGCGGGTCACATCATTGGCACGGCAAGTCAGGGCGTCGCCATCGAGCGCCCCCGCGCCAATCAGGCCGGAAACAAAGCGTGCGGGCGCCGACACGCCGTCAACCGAAAAGACACTTCCTTGCCTCCGGCCGACACCTCCGGAAAGCAGCGCGCGGGCGAAACGCACAGTGCGAGCGTCGGCATCAGCCATGGGTGGCCTCCTGGAGATGGCGGTGCGACTCGAGGAAGCGCGACTCGACTTGAGCTAGCTTCCGGTCAAAAGCGGCGTCGTCGCGGCGATCCTCGACCACGGCGCAGGCGTGGTCGACCGTAGAGCGGTTGCGTCCCAGCAGACTGCCGACTCGCCGGACATCGAACCCAAGCAGAGTATGGAGAAGGTACATGAGCATCTGCCTCGCGAGGGCCGCCTCCGCGCCGCCCCTCCGCCCGCTGACCAGGATCTCTGGTGCAATGCCCGTCTCTGCCGCGACGAGCCAGAGCAGGCGCGCCGCTGTCGGCTCGGCATAGACGCGGCGGAGACGCGCGTTGGGACCCTTGCCGCCGAAACCCCTGTCGCGCCGCCGAGGCGCCTGCAGTTTCTCCAACATAATGGCCTCGCCAAAATAGGAACTTATTCCTACATGATGCGGCACATTGCGCGAGTGCGGATAAGTGCGGTGTGGACACCGCAAACTCGAACGAATTCAGGCCGTTGGGGCTACCGAAAAGAAAACGGCCACCCGTTGGGTGGCCGTGAAAGACTGGGCTCCGCGTCGGCTTACTTGGCCTTGCGGCCAAGTCCATTGTCCTTGGCGAGGCGCGAACGGGTCGCCGAATAGTTTGGAGCGACCATGGGGTAGTCGGCCGGAAGGCCCCACTTCTCGCGATATTCCTCGGGCGAGAGGTCGTAGTGGGTGCGCAGGTGGCGCTTGAGCGATTTGAACTTCTTGCCGTCTTCGAGACAGATGATGTAGTCGGCCGCAACCGATTTGCGCACGGGAACGGCAGGCTTGAGCTCCTCGGCAGGCTCAGGAGCACCAGGAACCTTCAATCCCCTCAGTGCCGTGTGGACATCAGAGATGAGCTTGGGAAGATCGTTCATGCTCAGCGCGTTGTGGCTGACATAAGCAGAGACGATCTCCGTGCTCATTTCGATGAGATCGTTGTCAGCCGCGGGAGTGGTGCCAGATTCGGCAGTCATCGATTTTCCTCTTGTTCTTGTTTGCTGAAGGCGCCGACGAGACTCGCCCTTTAGGGCAAATATCTACGTTTGGGCTAGAGGAAGCGCAACGCGGCGATATGGCGCGGGCCATCTAGTTCTACTTATTTCGCGCAACGAAAGACTATCGGTCAAGAAACCGAGGAGAAATACTGGTTTTTTCGGTTGGCCGCGGGCCGCTACGCAGAGCGGCGCGCGCGAGTAAGTGAGCAGAGACCGGCGCTGTTGCCAAGATGAAAAACAGGCCAATCAAAGCGCGTATCGCGACTGCAAAGTCGAGCGAGACAACTGCAATAGCGAGGAAAACCAGCCCAAGTCCGAGCGCTCCAGCTTTCGATGCCGCGTGAAGTCGCATGTAGACATCGGGAAACCGAAGCATGCCCAGAGCGGCGAGCACACTGAACAACGAAGCGACGACCAGCAGAGCGCCGCCCAGATATTGGGTCCATTCGGCGATCATCGGTGTTCCTCGTTACTGCGGGAGAGCAGGTAGCGCGCCAGCGCAGCGGTCGAAAGGAAGCCGAGGAGACCCACGGCGACCGCGATATCGACATAGACATAGATGGCCGAGCGGATTGCGAAGACCCCGATGGCACCCGCCGCAAGCAAAGTGATCGTGTCGAGGCAGAGGATCCGATCGGCAAGACTCGGGCCTAGGAGCAGGCGGATCAGGGTGAATGCGAAGGCGATGCCGAGCAGAACCAAGGCGATAGCCGTGGTCATGTCGAGGAAGACCGAACCGCTCACCTGAACACCTCCATGACGCGCGTCTCGAATCCCCCGGCGATGGCGTTGATCACCGCCTCGGAATCCGGGGCATCGATACAGTGGATGAAGAGCCATTTGCGGTCGTCGGACACATCGACGCTGAGTGTGCCGGGGGTCAGCGTGATGAGATTGGCGAGCAGGGTGATTTCCGCATCGCTGGGCGCCGTCAATGGATAGGCGACGATGGATGGGCGCAACGACAATCGCGGTTGAATGGCGAAGACCGCCACCCGCACAGCGCTGAGCAGCAACTCCCGCAAGAAGAGCGCGAAGAGTGGGCCGCCGCGGAGAATGCGCGCGAGAATGTTCATGGACCCAGACCCACAGCGTGGACATAGACCGCCGGATCGAGCAGATCCATGGCGGCAAGTTGCGCCGCGGCGACCAGCCCGTTTGGCCACAGTCCGACGCCAATGATCGTACAGCTCAGAAACGCCGTCGCGCCGAGCCCGAGCCCAAGGCGAGGCTGCTCGGACGCCACGGATGCCGGCTCCTTCCAGAAGAGCCGGATCCATAGACGCGCGCCCGCAATCAGCGTGAGGAAGGCATTGATCAGAATGGCGCCAACTAGGATCAGGGCGCGCCAGTCGACATTGACGTCATGGAGGATACGGCCGTCATCAAGCAGCCCCTGCAGCAGGAGCAGCTTCGGCCAGAATCCGAAAAAAGGCGGAATGCCCGCCGCTGACAACAGCATGGCCAGCAGCAGCGCCGACAGGAGCGTACGGCGCCAGCTTTCCGCCAATTGTCCACCCGAGCGCTCGATGAGGCCGGCAATCAGGTAGAGCGCGGTAATCGTGAGAATGGCGTGGACGACATACAGCACCGCACCGCTGACCGCCGCGATAGACGGCATGGCGATACCCGAGATGATAACGCCGATACCGCCGATCAGGATGAAGCCGAAGATGCGACGCGCTTTGGTTTCGGCGATGGCGCCCAAAGGTCCGAGAACCATGGTGATTGCTGCCAGCGCGACGAGAGCGGGTTCGAGGACTGCCCTCGCTCCGGGAAGCATGAAAGGCAGTATGCGGATCAAGGCGTAAGCCCCGACCTTGGTGAGGAGGCCCGCGATCAGTGCGGCAATGCCCGCGGGTGGCGTGTGATAGGAAGCGGGAAGCCAGGCATTGACGGGAAAGGCCGCGGCCTTGGTGGCAAAGGCCAGAGTGAGCAATGCGGCTATGGCAACGAGCGCGGTTGAATCTGCCCCCTGCGCCTTGCCCATGATGTCGGCCATGTTGAGAGTGCCCAGCAGGCCATAGAGTAAACCAAGCGCAAGCAGGAACAGGCTGGTCGCGAGGAAGTTAAGCAGCCCGTATTTGACGACGCCGTCGATCTGCAACGGATTTCCGGCCAGCGCCATCAGGCCAAATGTGGAGATCAGGATGACCTCGAACCAGACATAGAGGTTGAAGATGTCGCCAGTGAGAAAGGCGCCGCTCACGCCTGCTACGAGCAGAAGGACCAGCGGGTAGATGCCATCGCGCCGCGCGGTCTCGGGCGTGTCCATTTGCAGATAGGCGAGGACCACAATCGCAACAAAGGCGGCCGCCATGGCAAAGCCGGCGCCGAGCACGTCGGCGACGAAGGTGATGCCGAAGGGCGGCAACCAGCGGCCCATGGTCATGGCGATCGGACCCTCGGCCAGGACACGCTGCAGCAACGCGGCGTCGCTTCCGAAAATGGCGAGGAGGACCACAAGACAAAGCCATTGCTGCAGCCTGAGCCGTGACCGCAGCACAAGCAGCAGCGCGCCACCCATCAGTCCAAGCACGACGGGAACAACGACCAGCCAATCTGCGATGGGTGTGAGCTGAGCGATCATCTCAATAGTCCAACGGTGGCCGCGGCTCGCCGGGCGGCTCGGACAAGCGCATGCGATCGGTGTGGTCGGCATCGAGCGACTGGTAGGCCCGGAACGCGAGGACGATCAGGAATGCAAAGAGGGCGAAACCAATCACGATGGCGGTGAGGATCAGTGCCTGCGGCAGCGGGTTGGCGACAGGGCCGGCCGGCATGGTTTCACCGCGCGCAATGATCGGCGGGGCCGCGCGGGTCAGCCGACCGGCCGTGAAGATCAGCAGGTTGATGGCGTTCCCCAGAACGGCGATGCCAAGCAGGATGCGGATGAGCGCGCGCGACTGGATGAGGTAGACCGCGACGAAGATGAAAAGACCCACAAGAGCTGCGAAGGCGGTCTCGATCATGGCTCGTTCCCGCGATCTTCGAGCGCGAGGGTCACTTCGGCAAGCGTACCGAAGACCGCGAGGTAAACGCCGATATCGAACAGTCCGGGCGTACCGAAATGATAGCCCGGCAACCAGATGCCGGTGAGGAAGGGCGCCCCCGAAATCAGGGAGGCGAGACCCGCGACCCCGCCAGCGAGCACGCCGACGCCCGCATAGGCCAGGGGGTGAAGGCGCAGGACTTCGCGCGCGTGGTGGACGCTGAAAGCCATTGCATAAATGGCGATGGCCGCGGCCGCAATCAGCCCACCAATGAAGCCACCACCCGGATCATTATGGCCGCGCAGCAGGATGAAGAGCGAAAACAGTGCCATGAGGCAGCAAAGCAGCGGCGCCATGGTGCGAAAGATCAGCGTGCTCATGTCGCCTCGGCCTTCTTGCGCGGCCGCTTCGGCGGCGCGGACGGCAACGGCGCACGTGACCTCTGCTTCCTCAGCAACGCGAGAATGGCGATGCCCGCCGTCATCACGACCGAGATCTCACCCAGCGTATCCAGACCGCGGAAATCGACGAGGATGACGTTGACGATGTTGCGGCCATGCGCGACCGGCACGCTGTTCTGAGCAAAGAATGAACTGAGTGTGGAGTCGAATTTGGTCTCGAGAACCTTGAGCAGGAGCAGGGTCACGCCCATGCCGCAACAGAGCGCGAGGAACCCGTCGCGAAGCCGCTCGCCGGCAGGCCTCACATCGGCGACACCGACATCGAGGCGGGTGAGCACGAGGGCGATGATCACTACCGACACGGTCTCGACCATCAACTGGGTGAAACCCAGGTCGGGAGCACCGAACAGCAGGTAAAGCAACGCCACTGCCAGTCCCTGCACACCCAGCGCCAGTACGGCAAAAAGCCGTGCTGGCGCGCCAAGAACCGTGAGCACCCCAACGACCGCGATGGCGACGGCCCCCCATTCGTAGAAGGTCAATTGCGGCCAGCCCGGAACAGCGGGCCAGTCATTGGTGAGCGCAAAGGGAAGGATGAGGGTCAACGCCAGCGCCACAAAGAAGAGCCCGATATAGAGTTCGAGCTGACCGTGGTGAAGCGCGCGGGTCACCGCGCCGGCCAAGCGCACCAGTCCGAAATAGGCGCCGTCGAAGCCCTTGTCGAGACTCCAGTTCAGGCGCCTTTGCGCGGCAAGCAGGAGTGCGCGGATCGCATCGAGCCTCAGGTAGATCACGGCGGCCAGCGCCCAGGTCCCGATCGAAAGCCAGAAGGGCAGTCCGGCGATATCGACGCTGAGGGCAAGGTGACTTTCGACGGGCTCGCCGAGGATGGAGCTCGCCATCGGCGCCAGCAACAATTGGCCGACACTGGCAACCGAAAAGACCACGGAGAATCCGAGCAGGCCCAGGACCGCCGGACCGAGCCACATGGCAAAAGGCCCGTCACGCGGAGTCTGGGGCGTAGGCGGTTGAGCTCCGAAGAACGGGCGGATGAGAAAGGCCAACGCAATGACAGCGAGGAGGCCGTTGCCGATGACCAAGACGAGCAATTGCGCAGTCTGCGCCCATGGGCCCGCACTGGTCGCAGCGAAGATTTCCTCCTTGGCGAACCAGCCCAAGAATGGCGGCAGGCCGAACATCGAGAGGGCCGCGAGGGCAGTGATGATGAAGGTGATGGTCATCTCGTCGCGAAAACCTCCCAGCCTGGTGAGGTCCCGCGTGCCGGTGCCGTGTTCGATCAGGCCGGCGACGAGAAAGAGCGCGGCCTTGTAGAGCGCATGCGCGACGAAATAGGCGGCAACGGCCATCGCAGCACTCTCGCCGCCAAGACCGAGCAGCAGAACCATCAGACCGAGCGAAGCAATCGTGGTTTGTGCCAGCATCTGCTTGAGGTCGGTCTGGCTTAGCGCCATGAGGGCACCCCAAAGCAGCGTCGCGCCGCCGAACAGCGTGAGCAATAGTGTCCACATCGCAGTGCCGCCAAGGACCGGCGACATGCGCGCGAGAAGGTAGATGCCAGCCTGCACCATGGTTGCCGAGTGCAGGTAGGCCGATACCGGCGTCGGGGCTTGCATGGCGTTGGGCAGCCAGAAATGGAACGGCAGCTGCGCCGACTTGGTGAAGGCGGCGACGAGGATCAGGACCAGGATCCAGGGATAGGCGGGATCGAAATGCAGCGGCGAGGCGATGGCCGGGAGCGTATGGAGGTCCCAGTTCCCGCCAGCCAGATAGAGCAGGATGCCGCCGGCGAGCAATGCCAGCCCCCCCGCCCCGGTGACGATCAATGCCTGCAGCGCGGCCCGGCGCGCTTCCATCCGTTCGCGGTCGAAGCCAATCAGCAGGAACGAGGTGACCGAGGTCAGCTCCCAGAAGCAGAACAGCGCGACGAGACTATCGCTGAGGACGACCCCCAGCATCGCCCCCATGAACACGAACATCGTCGCGAGAAAAGTGCCGCGTCTGGGGTGATCTCCGAGATAGGTTGCCGAGTAGAGGACGATGATTGCGCCGATGCCCGTGATCATCAGTGCAAAGGTCAGTGCCAGTCCGTCGATCGAGATCGACAGGTTGAGCCCCAGCGCCGGCACCCAGTTGATCGCGAACCGCTGGGGCGCGCCGGCGGCGACTTCATCGATCATCCCGAACAGGGCTGCGAAGAGCCCGGCGGGAACGATAGCGAGAATCCAGCCCGCAGCGGGGCCTGTCTGCCGGGAGACAAGCGGCGCCAGTGCCGCCGCCGCGAAGGGGGCGAGCATCAGCAGGATGGTGAACGTATCGAAGTCGAGTTCCAAGGCCGCCCCGTGGATTCGCGGGACTGAATCTTACCCCCTGCGGCAGAGGCCACAAGGCGAACGGAACGGAACAGCGGTGCAGAGGCAAAGATTGTGGCTTGCGCGCATCTTCGTCGGCAAGCCGGACACGCCCCCGGTTCAGCTCACCACAGCCGGTTCCGGCACTTCGTCCGCAGCCCGCTGGTCCCGGCGTCGCTGGAGGTGGGTGTTGAGCGCGACGGCGGCGCCGGAGGCCGTGACCATCACGATGCCGACAAGACTCCAGAACTCCGGAATATGCCCAAAGGCCAGAAAGCCCAGACCGCTGGCCCAGACGAGATGCAGGTAGTTGACCGGCGCAAGAAGCGAGGCCGGTGCTTCGCGATAGGCGGCGGTAAAAAGGAAATGGCCAAGTGTCATGAGCGCGCCGAGGAGGAGGAGCAGCGCCAAATCGAACAAGGGCGGGGAAAAGTCCGGCACATAAGGAATGGCCATGACGGAGAAGATCACCGCGCCAACCCAGGCGGTGTGAAACAGCATCGACACCGTGGTTTCGGTCCGGCTCAACAGGCGCGTCAGCAGGTGATAAGCGGTCGACACGCCCGCATTGATGAGCGCGAAGGTGACGCCGAGCGGATCGAGACTGCCGCCCGGCCGCGCGATGAGCAGAACGCCGACAAAGCCAAAGGCGGCGCCGGCCCAACCCACGGTGCTGACGCGCTCTCCCAAGAGCGGCATGGCGAGCAGCATCACCAGAAAGGGCCCGAGATAGACGATGGCGACGGTTTCGCCGAGCGGCATCACCCTCAGCGCCCAGGCCATGGTGAGCGCCGCAACCGAGAGGCACAACGCCCGGGCGAGAACCAGCCCGATCCTGTTGGCTTGCCAAAGGAGCGCCCCGAGCCGGGGCAGAAGCAATATGGCCAACAAACCGACATTGACCAGGTACCGGATCGCGACCACCACGGGCACCGGATAGATCGCCGCGAAATGCTTGGTCAGCGTGTCCGCGAACGCAAAGCTGAGGGTGGCGCAGGCAATCAGCAAGATGCCGACCAGGGGCCGTCCCATCGCTTGCTGCGGCATCTAGATTGTTCCCGGTTCAGGACCGAAGTGCTCCCGGCCGCAGACATTCAACTTAGGCGCCGCCCCTGCCCATTGCGAGGGCGGAATCGTGCGGGCGCGTCCACGCGCAATCAAGGACGGACGGCAGTTCCCGCTCGATCGAGGCCCGACCTGACGCACCTGATTGGGGAAAAGTGGCGCGCTCGACGTGCAGGCGGCCCGGGTGCCGGGCTGGTGAATTGGCTTGTCATCGCCTAGATAGCCCGGATGACCTCATCAAAGCCCCTGCCCACGCCCCCGGTTGCCGAACGACGCCAGCATGCACTTACCCATCACGGCGTGACGCGGCAGGACCCCTATCACTGGTTGCGTGCCGACAATTGGCAAGAGGTGATGCAGGCGCCCGAGACGTTGCCCGCCGATATCCGGGCCTATGTCGAGGCGGAGAACGCCTATTTCGCCGAGGCGTTCGAGACGCCGCATGCCGCCCTGACCGAGACGATCTTTGAGGAGATGAAGGGGCGCATCAAGGAAGACGACCAGGGCGTGCCTTCGCCCGATGGGCCGTGGGCCTACAATTCGCGCATGCTGCAGGGCGAACAATATCCGTTGATCGTCAGGACGCCTCGCGGCGGCGGCGAAGAACAGGTTCTGCTGGACTGCAACAAGGAGGCGGCGGGGGCGTATTTCGGATTTGGCGGGGCGGAACATTCGCCCAACCACGAACTCCTGTCATGGGCGGCGGACCGGCAGGGATCGGAATATTACACCATCCACATCCGCGATCTCGCCACCGGACTCGATACCAGCGAGGCGATCGAACAGACCGCCGATGACGGCGTCTGGGCGGCCGACGGCAAGAGCATCTATTATTCCGAGTATGACGAGAACCATCGGCCATTCCGCGTCCGCCGGCACGTGCTGGGCACAAAACAGGCCGACGACGAGATCGTCTATGAAGAGGCGGACCCCGGGTTCTTCGTCGGCGTCGGCGAGACGCTGAGCCGGCGCTTCATTACCATCGATGCCCATGACCACCAGACATCGGAAGTCTGGCTGATCGATCAGGAAAAGGACGGTGTGCCGCGCATCGTGGCGAAGCGCCAGCCGGATCGCGAATACGATGTCGAAGAGCGCGGCGGCGATCTCTACATTCTCACCAATGCGGAAGGCGCGGAAGACTTCAAGGTCGTGACCGTTTCCGCCGACGATCCGGGTGCGGAGAACTGGATCGATCTTGTGCCGCATCAGCCGGGCGTCTTGATCCTCGATACGATCCTGCTCGCCAATCACATGACGCGGCTCGAGCGGGTCGAGGGATTGCCGCGTATCGTCGTGCGCGATCTGCGCGACGGGTGCGAATGGGTGATCAAGTTCGACGAGGAGGCTTATTCGCTGGGGATGTCGGCGGGCTACGAGTTCGATACGGCGACAATCCGCATAACCTATTCATCGCCGACGACGCCGAGCCGGACCTATGACCTTGATCTTGAGACCGGTGAGCGCGTGCTGCTCAAGGAACAGGTGGTGCCGAGCGGGCACAATCCGGACGATTACGTCACGCGGCGCATCTTCGCCAAGGCGAGCGATGGCGAGCGCGTGCCGGTGACGCTGCTCTATCGCAAGGCGACCCAGATCGATGGGACCGCTCCGGCGCTGCTCTATGGCTACGGCGCCTACGGCATGTCGATGCCGGCGGCATTTTCGACCAGGGTCCTGTCGCTGGTCGATCGCGGCTTCGTCTATGCAACGGCCCATATAAGGGGCGGCATGGAGAAGGGCTATCGCTGGTATCGCGAAGGGCGGCGCGACAAGAAACCCAACAGCTTCACCGACTTCATCGCCGCGGCCGAGACGCTGGTCGCCGAGGGCTATGCAAAGAAGGGCAGGATCGTTGCGGAAGGCGGTTCCGCCGGCGGCATGCTGATGGGCGCGATCACCAATATGCGGCCCGACCTCTGGGCCGGAGTCCTCGCCGAAGTGCCGTTTGTCGACGTACTCAACACCATGCTCGACGACACGTTGCCGCTGACGCCGCCGGAGTGGCCGGAATGGGGAAACCCTATCGCTTCACGCGAGGATTTCGACCTGATCCATTCCTATTCGCCCTATGAGCAGGTGGCGGCCAAGGCCTATCCGCCGCTTCTGGTTCTCGCGGGATTGACCGACCCTCGGGTGACTTATTGGGAACCCGCCAAATGGGTGGCCAAACTTCGTGCAACCAAAACCGACGGCAATCCCTTGTATCTCAAGACCCACATGGACGCCGGGCATGGCGGCGCCTCGGGGCGGTTCGACCGGCTCAAGGAGAGCGCGCTGGGCTATGCTTTTGCGCTCAGCGCGGCCGGATTGGCATAAACGTCCGAAAGCCGTCATTGGCTGGCAAAGTCAAAAGGCCTATATCCATCGTGGATGACCGATATTGTCGGTCCAAGAAATCAGAAAATCGGAGCGAAACATGGCCCTCACCCTTCCAGAGCTTCCCTACGCCTATGACGCCCTCGGTCCCTACATGTCCAAGGAAACGCTGGAGTACCACCACGACAAGCACCATCAGGCCTATGTCACCAACGGCAACAAGCTGATGGAGGGCAAGGGGCTCGAAGTCCTCGAGCTTGAGGACATCGTCAAGGAGGTGTTCGGCAAGGAGCCGGCGATCTTCAACAATGTGGGCCAGCACTACAATCACGTGCATTTCTGGAACTGGATGAAGCCCAATGGCGGCGGCGGCGCGGCCAAGGTTCCCGGCGCCCTGCTCAAAGCGATCGACAGCGATCTGGGCGGCTTCGACAAGTTCCGCACCGACTTCATCGCCGCCGGCACGACGCAGTTCGGCTCTGGCTGGGCGTGGCTCTCGCTCAAGGACGGCAAGCTGCAAGTGAGCAAGACCGCGAATGGCGAGAGCCCGCTGGTCCACGGCAATGCCAAGCCACTGCTGGGCGTCGATGTGTGGGAGCACGCCTATTACATCGACTATCGCAACGCGCGGCCGAAATATCTCGAAGCCTGGTTCGACAATCTCGTGAACTGGGAGCACGTCGAGTCGCTCTTCGAAGCGGCTCGGTGATCCTCCCCGGCAAAGTCGGGTCAGCGCGTCATCCGATAGAGGCCCGCTCCGGCGGGCCTTTTCTTTGTGGCAAGCCTGCCGACACCGGCAAAATTGCGATGCGGCCATATTGTGGGCGCTTCTGCGGGGGAAGAGGGCGTGTTAACACTTCGTTAACTTCCTCAGGAGCCTGCGGGGCGCAGTTGGGCGATCCGATCCGCACCGTTGCCGTACTGGTCGCCAACCCGGCGCTGTCGTCGATTCTGTCGGTGACGCTGGCGGGCGCTTCGTCGCTGCGCGTACGCCCTTTCGACAGCCAGTTGGCGCTTACGACCTATCTCCATCTCGCGCCGGTCGATCTGATCGTTGCCGATTTCGACAGCAGCGCCGCGCGGGCCGATCATCTTGCGGCAGACCTGCATGCCGATGAAAAGCTGGAGCGTCGGGATTTCCAGTTGATCGCGCTCGCGAGCACACTCACGGTCGAGGCAAAGGCCGCCTCGATCCATGCCGGGATCGACGAGATCATCATGAAGCCGATGTCGCCCAAATATCTGGTCGAACGCGTGTTGGCGCGGCTGGCGCGGCGGCCCGAGACCGGCAAGGCACCAAGGCCGCTGGAGCGGCGTGTGAGCAGGACGGCGGAAGGCTGGGCGCGCTTCGGCGACAATGTGGTGCCGCTGTTCCGGACGCCGGAAGCGCAGCACTAGCCGGCTATTCGGCGAGGTGTTTGCGGTCTTTGCGGAGCGAGCGTTCGAACTGCAAAACCATCAGGTACGCACCCGCCACAACGATGGCTGGCGTGACCACAAAAGCTAGAAGCCAAAGCTGGGCTGTTGAACTCATAGGCCCAATCCTCTGAGTACACATCTCGCCAAGTAATGTAGTGCAACTCCGCCTGCGATCCAAGCGAAGAGGCCAAGAAAGAACCTCCAGCCGTCGATCGAGGCTCCAAAATTGGTAAAATTGTAGACGTAGCCCGCAAGTGGCGTCGCAGTCCCGACGGTGAAGCAAGAGGTTGACGCACGGTCTGGCGAGTTGGCGAAGAGTCTTGTCTGCTCAACCTTTGATGGGCTCACGGCTCAGCCCCCTCGCCCCAAAGCGGTGGCGTCCGAATCCACCAGCCAGACGATCTTGTTCCAGACGTCTTCGATGGAATCGGCAAACTGGACCAGATGGTCATATTGCCGGATCGAATTGGCGACGATGTCGTTGGTGTAGCCGCGCAGGACGCGAAATGCGCCGTTGCGGTCGTAGAAGACGACAGGCTTGCGGCCGGCGCCACCACCCCCACGCGCCCAGGTCATGAAGAGGCTCGAGGCGGAGGCGAGCGAGCCGGGCAACGCCACATAGACATTGGCGAGCGTGGCGAGACGGCGCAGCCGTTCTTCCGCTGTCGGGTAGCGCTCCACAGGCACACCCGTAAGGGTCGACGGGCCGTGATAGTTCGTGTCGGCGACGATGGTGACTTCGCCGCCGGCGGCGCGGGCGCTGGTCAGCAGAGGTACCGGCAGCGTGTCGTCGTCCCCCAGGCAAACGATCTTTGCGCCACGGCGTGCAAGATATGAGCCCGCCTGCGACATGATCGCGGCGCGCTCAGCATCGCCCGGTCCGCGGTCCGAGGCGAAGACGGCAAGTACCGGGTGGGTGCCGGGATTCATCAGCGGCCGCGGCTCAGGCCGCCGAGGATGCCGCGGACCAAGGCGCGGCCAAGCGAGTTGGCCATGCTGCGCACAGCGGACTTGACGGCAGCTTCGCCAACCGACTGGCGGCTGGACCGGCGAGGCGCGGGTTCGCGGCGATAGTTGCGATCTTCATAGGTCGGACGCGATGGCGCCTTGGCCGCCTCCTCCTGCTCGCGCAGCTTTTCCTCGGCGTCGGCCTTCTCCTTGGCCTTCTTGCCGAGCACTTCGAACGCGGATTCGCGATCGACAACCGCGTCGTAGAGACCGGCGACCGGCGAATTGGCGATGGCGGCGCGTCGCTCCTCGGGGGTGATCGGCCCAACTTTGCCGGATGGCGGCCGGATCAGCGTGCGGCCGACCATCGAGGGGATGCCTTTTTCCTCGAGCACGGAGACCAGCGCCTCGCCAATACCGAGCTGAGTGATGACCTCTTCGGTCGAGAAGGCCGGATTGGGCCGAAAGGTCTCGGCGGCGACTTTGACGGCCTTCTGCTCGCGCGGCGTATAGGCGCGGAGCGCGTGCTGAACGCGATTGGAGAGCTGGGCCAGGACTTCTTCGGGGATGTCGACCGGGTTCTGGGTGATGAAATAGACGCCGACACCTTTCGAGCGGACGAGTTTGACCACCTGCTCGACCTTATCGACCAGCGCCTTGGGCGCGTCCTCGAAGAGCAAATGCGCCTCGTCGAAGAAGAACACGAGCTTGGGCTTGTCGGGGTCGCCGACTTCGGGGAGTTCCTCGAAGAGTTCGGACAGCATCCAGAGCAGGAACGTCGCGTAGAGGCGCGGCGAGCTCATCAACTCGTCGGCGGCGAGGATCGAGACAACGCCGCGGCCGTCGGTCGAGGTACGCATGAGATCGGCGATGGCTAGCGCGCGTTCGCCGAAGAAATGATCGCCCCCCTGCTGTTCGAGAACGAGCAGCGCGCGCTGAACCGCACCCACGGTCGCGGTCGCCACGTTGCCATAGCTGGCGGAAATTTCCTGGGCGCGGGATTCGACCTCGATGAGGAGCGCGCGCAAATCCTTGAGGTCGAGCAGCAACAAGCCATTGTCGTCGGCGAACTTGAAGGCGACGTTGAGCACACCTTCCTGGGTCTCGTTGAGATCGAGAATGCGCGCGAGGAGAAGCGGACCCATTTCGGAAATGGTGGCGCGGATGGGATGGCCCTGGCGGCCGAAGAGATCCCAGTAAATCACCGGAGACTTATCGGCCTTGTAGTCCTCAAAGCCGATCTCCGCCGCGCGCTTGGTTTGCCAGTCCTTCATCTCGCCCATCGCGCCGATGCCGGACAGGTCGCCCTTGATATCGGCGCAGAAGACCGGGACGCCGACGCGCGAAAAACTTTCGGCCAAAACTTGCAGCGAAACGGTCTTGCCGGTGCCGGTGGCGCCAGTGATGAGGCCGTGGCGATTGCCGAATTTGAGGGCGAGATATTCCGGCCGCGTGCTGGTTCCGAGATAAATCCTGTCGTCGGCGAGCATGGCGGGCAAGACGGAGACTCCTCTGTTCGATCCGGACGGGCTTTATAGCCGGGTGGGCCGGAGGGAGCCAGCTTGTGCTTGGCCAAGGGACGCACCATCTGTTGGCCGAAAACGAGGGTCAAGACATGCTGGTCAGCACGACTGAGGAATTGCAGGGCTTCGAAATCACCGAATATCTGGGCCTGGCTCACGGGGAGGTGGTGTCGGGCGCCAATATCCTGCGCGACGTGATGGCGACCGTGACCGACTTTGTCGGCGGCCGCTCTGCTGCCTATGAGGAAGAATTGCGCAACTCGCGCGATGCCGCGCTCCGGGAGATGACCGACCGGGCGCAAAGGCTGGGCGCGGACGCCGTCGTGGGCCTGCAGCTCGACTTCGAGGTGATCGGCTCGCGCGGTGCCATGATGATGGTGACGGCGGTCGGGACCGCGGTGCGGCTGAAAAAGCTGTAATCGGTTTTGTCACGTTTCCGAACCGGAAGACCGCTTCGCACTGTTCGCTGGCGCGGACCTTCGGTTCCAGGAAACGCTCCGGCTTTACCAAGCGCGAAAAGTCCGGTGGCGCTTCCGCCCGTGTCCGGCGACAATCGGGCATGACACAAGTCTCCCGACGCCATGCTCTGGCTGGAATTGCTGCGACTTTGATCGCTCCGGCGATGGCCCGGAACGCATTGGCGGACAGTTCGCTCAATGCCACTGATCTGGGACTGGTGGTTGGCAGCGCCGAGGATCAGAGCGCGGCGTTTCGCGCGGCGCTCGAGGCGGCCTCGGCCCAAGGCAAGAGCCTCGCCCTTCCGGCGGGCGAATTTCACATCAGCGATGTGAGCATTCCGGGCCGCATGCGGCTGACAGGAGTCCCCGGGGCGAGTTTTCTCATTGGCTCCGGCGAGGCGCCGATCGCCCGCGTCGGCAAGGTCGAGGACCTCATTATCGAGGGCCTCAGTTTCCTCGGCAATCTTGCGGGTGGTTCGGAGCGTGGCCTGCTCGTCCTCGACGGCTCGCAGAACGTCACTGTTCAGAACTGCCGCTTCACCGGACATGCGACAGGGATCGTCGCCCTCGGCGCCCGGGCCACAATCGAGACTTGCCTGTTCAATGAAATGGGCGACGCGGCCATCCACAGCTCCGACAGCAATGGCCTGCTCATCCGCGGCAACCGCATCAACCTTTGCGGCAACGCCGGAATCCGGATCTGGCGCGGCGAGAACGGCATCGACGGGTCAATCGTCAGCGGCAACCAGATCTCCAGCATCGATTGGGTGGGTGGCGGCAACGGGCAGAACGGCAACGGCATAAATGTGTTCAAGGCCGACGGCGTCGTGGTCTCGGACAATGTGCTGGTCGATTGCTCCTTCACGGCGGTGCGGGTCAATAGCGGGAACAACACGCAGGTGCGCGGCAATACCTGCATCAATTCGGGCGAAGTCGCGATCTTCTCCGAGTTCGCGTTCTCGGGCTCGGTAATTGCCGATAACATCATCGACGGCGCGGCGACGGGAATCTCGATCACCAATCTCGATTCCGGCGGGCACCTTGCGACCTGCACGGGCAATATCGTCCGCAACATTGCAGAAAAGTCGAACGTCAATCCCGACACGAGGCCGGTGGGTATCTATGTCGAGGCCGACACGGTGGTTTCGGCCAACAGTATCGACAGTGTCCCTGGCGTGGGCATCGCCGTGGGCTATGGGCCGTTCGTGCGCAATGTGGTGGTCAACGCCAATGTGATCGGCGCGGCAAAGACCGGAATCTCCGTGAGCGTGGTCGACGATCCGCAGGCTGGGCCGGTGAGTGTAACCGGCAACGTGATCTCGGCCGAGCACGGCATCGTGGGTATGGAATGGGACAAAGTGGTCAGCGATGACCTGGTGGGCGACGCGGCGCGCTATCCGCGCGTGTCGCTCAACGGCAACGTCGTCACCTAGACCACAGGGCCAGCGGCGGGAGTGGCGCGGAGCGTGCCGACTTCGAGCTTGCGGACATTGCGAATGGTCTGGGTGGCGAAGCGATTGAGCACGGCGCGCTGGCGGTCGTCCGGATCGGCAACGGCCAGGAGGAGCGTCGCGACGATGGCCTGCGAGGCGGCCATGTTGCCGTCATCGACCTTGAGGGCATAGCCCCAGCCCTTGTCGCGCACCGCGCCGCACTGGACGCCCTCGGCACCGCCCTTTTGCATGACCCTCCCCGCGAAAGCGCGCATGATCTCGGTATCGAGGCTGCCGGTACCCCCGACGAGATGTGGGTACGCGGTTGCAGCGTCGAAGATGCGGTGCGCGGCGGCGGCGAGATCGGGGGGCAGTCCCTCCCCCGTCGCCATGCGCGCAAAGCCGCGGGCAAAGCCGCGTAGCGGGGCCGCCCAGGTGGGGATGGAGCAGCCATCGGTGCCGCAGCGATCGACGCTGAGCGTTTCGCCGACCACGGTCTCGATAGCGGCGCGGACGGCCGTCTGTACGGGATGATCGCGCTCGACATAGCCGGCGGTGGGGACGCCAAGCGCCTCGGCGACCGAGAGCATGCCGGAATGCTTGCCCGAGCAATTGTTGTGGAGTGCAGAGGGCTCCTCGCCGCGAGCCCTCATCGCCTCGCGCGCGGGTGCGAAAGTCGGGGCATGGGCGCCGCATTCGAGATCGGTGGCGCCGAGGCCGATATGGCCGAGAAAGGACGTGACGCCGGCGACGTGGAAATCCTCACCCTGATGGCTGGCGCAGGCGAGCGCCAGTTCCTCGTCCCTGAGCTTGAAGCGCTCGATGGCGCCGGACGTCACCATGGCCAGCGCCTGCATCGACTTGATGGCGGAGCGCGGAAAGACCGGCCGTTCGATGTCGCCGGCCGAAGCGATGATTGCTCCTGCCGCATCGACGACGACGAAGGCGCCGCGATGGCGGTTCTCAACCCAGTTGCCGCGGACGAGTTCGGCAAGGATCGGGTTCGCATCCATAAAAAACGGCCTCCGTGTTGCTTTGGAGGACAACAGGAGGCCGGTAAAGTCAACTATGACTCAGGAGGTCAGTCAGTGCCGGCTGAAGCTTGCATGGGATCGGCCGGGTCGTCGGAGGAGGTCGGAATAACTCAGGAACGCGCTAGACTTCGGTCTCGTAGAGAGCGGTCAGGAATTTGGAGTTGACCCAGCCCTCCTGGCCACCCTGCTCGAAAAGGCACCAGTCGCTGGCGCCAAAATCGATGCAGCGGCTCACCCAGACGGTGCTGTCGGGCCGGAGCGAGCCGGTCTGCCGGGAGTAGGAGGCCGGCCAGAGCCGGATATTGAGATCGTCCCAACCGGCGACGTCGCTCACCTGGGCCGGGCCCTCGACCATATAGCCGGAAGCGAGCGCGGGCTGCACGGCAATGGCCGCGGCACCGGCGATGATCACGCCAGCCAGGGCGGCGATCAGCAATTTCTCGTGTGACTGTTTCATTCGGTATCCCCTCGGGGACGGATGAGCGTTGAGGGGTTATGGGCCCGGGCCTTTGAACCCGCCCTGAGACCGGCGTTCAGAAAGTGTTCATCATTCGGAGGGGGGCGCTTTCAGGGCAAGTCGCAAGGCTTTCCCGTTCCGAAAGCGCGACAAGACGGGCGCATGCTATGGCGTCAAGGACGCCCATTCCGAGCGATACCAACGGACGAATTCGGCGATGCCATCGTCAAGCGAAGTGATGGGGAAGTCACCGACAAGCGCCCGCAACAGGCTGGTGTCGGCGCTGGTGCCGGCAATGTCGCCGCGTTGCATGGGCAGCATCTTCCGGATCGCGGTTCTGGACGTC
>JBEBGE010000134.1:0-2286 GCA_040081595.1 Devosia sp. | reverse complement strand
GGTCGTGATGTCGATTTGCTTTGCCGATGGCGATGGCTGGCGCCCGCGCGGCGGTCCGCGCAAGTCCGAACCCGACGACCTGGATATCATTTCAGGCAGCGTATTGAGCGGCAGTGGGCGCTTTTGGCAACTCGACCAGCAATACGGCGACGATATCGGTGCGCCCGGTCCGGTGAACCGCGATTTCGGCGGTGAGGAGATCGCCGGCGCGGAGGCTCCTGCACTTTGGCAGATGGACAGCGTCGCGGCGGCCGGCGTCGAGCCGGTGGCGGCTACAGCCGGCGCGAAGAGCGATAACGATTTCGATAATCTGGCTGCCGGCGAAGTTTTTAGATTGATCGCACGGATAGCTGTCGTCGTGAAATGCGCAATGCGAATTTTGGATTGCTTGAGCTTCATTCGGGAAAGAGTTGTTTCGAGACGTGATTTGTCGATGAAGAATGAGGAAATGAAAATTGCATTGATGCGTGTCGATGCGGTTTTGAATGAAATTGGAGAACGCGATACGTCAGTGCGCCGTAGTTTTGCAAGGCAAAAATATAGATGTGCTTCCGGTGTGTTGAATCTGAATAGAGAGTCGCGGAAATCCTATTTCCAGCACATGCTTGGGCAGAGCTTTGGGTCTGGCCGCAGTTGGGAAGAGCTCGATCGTTCTTCGGTTGCGAGGTTGTTAGCGCTGATCGGCGCCGTCGACGTTGTGGCGGTGGAAGCGAGCATCGCCGGCGAGATCGGCAGTGAGCTTGTCGAGTTGCGCGAAGTCGTACGCAGGCTAAGGCTAGCGGTTGATCATCTCCATCCGAAAGTCCGGCCGAGCCAAGCTCGCACTCATGATGTCAATGATATGTACGGCTTGGATGTCGAGTTGGCTGTTCCCTTGAGTATCGGATCTGCTGTTAGCGACGGGGCGGAGAGTTCGCGCGGCATAGATAGCTTTTAGAGGTCACCGCATTAGAATCTCGTCGTTTGGGGTGCAGCGAACTGCGCTTTGACGGGAGTGGAATTGACATCGTGGTTTTGGCTGTGTGCAAGCGCGGACGCTTCCGTCTCGAACGATCAGACTCGCTTGACGACCTACGCCCTGGATCGAGCGTCTGATCAGGCACAATCTTGCATTCGTGCGGCGATGGGGGTCGCAGTTGGAGGATGCCGATCGCTGATTGGCTGAGTATGTGGACGGCCGAGCGATTGCGAATGCAGCAATAGAGGCATCCGTGCGCGACGGCTGCGCCCCTCGATAATCGCTACGTGTCTGCGAACTGTATACCGGTCAATGCAGAACCGGTTTGTCGCTGACTGGCGCGGGTAGCGTTGCCGACTGGCTGACGGCCCGCAGATATGCCAGGATGCGGGAAAGCTTTTCCTGGATCTGGTCGACGTCCTGCCCAGTGCGGGCGGCGATCTGATCATGCGATTGGCCGTCGCTCATCAGCGCCAGTATTTCGCGATCGGAATCAGTCAATCCCGACTGAATATGGGTGGTTGCGCCAACTCGCCCCTGCGCCGCGTCCTGCTCCAGAATGCGAGACGCCAGGCCCGGCGAGAGAAAGAAGGCGCCGCTGCGGCCGTAGCGAACCATATGGATCAACTTTACGAGGTCGGGCCCGCTGACCCCCTTCAGCACATAGCCCTTCGCACCGGCCTCGAGGGCGGCGACGACGAAGCTGTCGTCATCGACCACGGTCAGCATCATGATGTTGGTCGAGGGCGCCGTGGTGGCGATGGTCCGTGCAGCTTCCAGGCCGCCACCTGGCATGCTGACGTCGAGGAGGATTACGTCCGGCTGCAGAGCGGCGGCTAACTTGACGGCGTCCTCGGCGGATTGGCCTTCTCCGACGATCTGGAATTGGGGTTGGCTGCGCAACACCCTGATGACGCCCTCCCGGAATATCGGGTGGTCATCCACGACGGCTATGCTGATCCTGCTCGGCATCGCTTGCATCCAACCGTCGTGTTTCTGAAAGATCGAAGCTTGCAGTCAAAGTGAAACCGGAAACGCTCGGCTCGACCTCCAATTGCCCGCCCAACGTCTCGATCCGGTCGCGCAGACCAACCAAGCCAAGGCCGTTATTGTAACTCCGGGCACTGAGGGAACTCAAGCCTGGACCTTGGTCCGAGACTTTCAGGACGATAAATGCGTCGGTGCCTTTGGCCAGCACTGCAGGCGATCTGCCCTGCCCGTGCTTGAAGGAATTGGTCAGCGCTTCCTGGAAGAAGCGGTAGGTGCAGACTTTCAGCGCATCGGGAACGGGAACGGCTGGAAGTGAGACTTCGCACGTGGTCTTGGAT
>JBEBGE010000133.1:0-2295 GCA_040081595.1 Devosia sp. | reverse complement strand
CTTGTGGTCGGCAGCGCGATAGCAGTCGGCTTCGCGGCAGTGAATCTGGTCGCACACCTGCTCTACGGCCACCTGCACGGAGGTGGCAAGGATGTCGTCGAACTGATACTTGCCGACCGCAGCAAGCCAATCAGTCACGCTCGGCGCGGCCCTTTCACATCCCATCCCTACATGTTGGTTGTCGGGACGCCTCACTACGCCGCGCACGGCTTTGTCCAGCACAACTCGAAGGGCTACCGCGGGCCGGAGATTGGGGAGAAGATCGCCGGGCGTGTGCGCATTGTAGCTCTCGGCGGCTCGGCTACCTACTCGATCAGCGTGAGAAATCCGGCCGACACATGGCCAGCCCTGCTGGAGCGTCTGCTTGGAGTGGAGGTGGTCAACGCCGGCGTGCCTTACGCCACGAGCGCGGAGATGCTTGCGCGATACATGTTTCGGGATCGCTACCTGTCTCCCGAGGTGGTGATCATTCACGCGGGCGCGAACGACATCATCCCGCTCTGGTATCCGAACTACGATCCAGAGTACTCCCACTTTCGCGCAGCCGGTGCCCGCCCCGTCGTCGGCAGGTTGGAACACGCCCTCCTGACGATGCCGGTGTTCCGATACCTCTACGCCCGAAACTGGATGCACGCCTCCGAAAGCATGGCCTACACTTGGCATCCCTACGGTTGGGACCGTGTACCGCACGCCGATGCGCTGCGCGGCTCGACCGAGGGAAGTCTCGAAGGCTTCACCCGAAACCTCGATCTGCTCGTCAGGACTATCAAGGCCGACGGCGCAGCGGTCGTTCTCTTCCCAGAGCCGCAGGCACGCGAGCCGCTTTTGGCTCGTAATAGGCGCGACGTGGTAGGCAAGGAGCGCGCGCTCGTCGTGGGGATGCAGCGCACCCACGCCGTCATGAGGTCCGTAGCAGAGAGGCACAAGGTCGCTCTGATCGAACACCGACAGGATCAGTTTCCCGATGAGGTGTTCACGGACAACATGCACATGAACGAGCGCGGTGAGCAGATCAAGGCAGAGATCGTTGCCACAATGCTACACAGCCTTCGCCTGGCTGCGCGGCGGTAGGCTGATAGAACCCCATCCTTGATGATTGACGAAAATACGGCCGGGTATTTAGAGTCCCCGATAGGGGATCAGGAAACCCCACGCCTTTAGGCGGCATGGGTCTACTACGTGCCCGGTGTAGACTGTGGCATGGAGAGCTACAAGCGCGGCAGCCACACGGTCTGGGACTGCAAGTATCACCTGGTCTGGGTGACGAAGTATCGTTACGCGGTGCTCGGTGGAGATGTGGGGCAGCGGTGCCGTGAGCTGCTACGCGAGACGGCTCGCGCGCACGAGATGGTCGTTCATGCCGGGTCCATCAACCGGGACCACGTGCATATGCTGCTGTCGATCCCGCCCAGCCTGTCGGTGTCCCGTGCCGTGCAATACCTGAAGGGGCGCAGCTCGCACAAGCTGCTGAGCGAGTTCGGGACACTGCGCAAGAGATACTGGGGCCAGCACCTGTGGGCCAGGGGCTATTGGGTTGCGAGCAGCGGCAACGTTACCGACGAGGTCTGGGCCGAATACATCAAGAACCAGACGCCGCCAGAACCGGACGACGACTTCAACGTGACCTGAGTCCGCCGCAGGCGGACCGATCCGGCTTTAAGCCGTAATCTGAAGCCACCGCCTTTCAGGCGGTGGAGTGTTCACCCTGGGGCGGTTTTCAGCCGCTGCAACGTCTTTTGACGTAGTGCCGCCATGGAAGGGGCAGGTAGCATCTCCTTGACTGTTCTATTTTTGTTCTTATCATGCTCGACATCCCTTTCCTCCCGTCGAGAGCCCGCGCCCTCCCATGCGTCCCACAGGCAGCACCACGGCTGGAGCCGGCCCAGACGGCGATAAAAGCGAGCGCATTGCGGCCCTTCGCGAGGTCATGGAGAGGCTCGAGCGAGCACCCAGGCTTGGCAAGGTGGACGGCGCTCTTGGCTCTGTAGCGGGCTCCCAGGGGCCTCAGCGCGAATGGGGCGTGCCCGGTCCCGGACTTGCCATCGGCGCCCTCAACGAGGTGATTGCCGATACGCCCGCCGACAGGCCGGCGGCCCTCGGCTTCCTGTTAACCTTGACCGCCGCGGCGCAGCGCACAGCCCCTGGCCCCGCGGTGTTCATCGCCACTGAACGTGCCCTTGCCGACCTCGGCGATCTGTACGGGCACGGCCTTGCCTATCTCGGCGTCGATGTCGGCCGCCTGCTCCTGGTCGACCCCGAGACCGACAAGGATGCCCTGTGGGCACTCGAGGAGAC
>JBEBGE010000091.1:0-8935 GCA_040081595.1 Devosia sp. | reverse complement strand
GGACTCAAACGCGCCGCGCTGCCGACACCGGAGCGCCTGCCGCGCGTCAGCGCGGACGAAGCCGCGGCGCTTGAGGAGCTGTTTGACCGGCTGGAGCAGGCGCTGATGCCGGTGACTGCTATGCTGGCGGGCGAGACGATCAATGCTACCGCCCTCGCGGCTGGACTGGCCGAGGCGATTACCGGATTGGCGGCGGCGCCGGGGAAGCTGCCCGGGTTCGATGTCTTTACCGAATGGGCGAATGAGCTGTTGGCGCTCGAAAGCGATGCGACGCCGTTTGCACCGGTCAATCTCGATGCTGTGCTGTCGGCACTGATGGCGGACGTCAAGGTGCGCAACACGCTGAGGCGACGCGACGATGTGTCTATCTGGGGGTCACTCGAAGCGCGGTTGCAGAACCCGGACCTGATGATCCTTGCCGGGCTCAATGAAGGCATCTGGCCGGGTGCCGCTGACCCGGGCCCCTGGCTCAGCCGCAAGATGCGGCTCGATATCGGGCTTGAACCGCCTGAGCGCCAACAGGGACTGGCGGCGCATGATTTTGAGACGGCGATGGGCAATCGCGAAGTGCTGATCGCCTATGCGCTCAGACTCGGCACAGCACCAGCCCTGCCGTCGAGGCTGGTGCAGCGGCTTGATGGCTTTGTCGGCACAAGACGGGCGGCGGTGCTACGCGACAAGGGCGCGATGTTGATTGCCGGAGCGCGCGCGCTGGACCGGGCCGAGGTGACGGTCGCGGCACCGATGCCACAACCCAAGCCACCGGCCAGCGTGCGGCCGAAGCGGCTGTCGGTGACGGCAATCGAAACACTGATGCGCTCGCCCTATGATCTCTATGCCAAGCACATCCTCAATCTGCGTGTCATTGAACCGCTGGGGGCGATGCCCGATGCGCGGGCGCGCGGCTCGATGATCCATGCCGTGTTCGCGAAATTCGTCGAGCAGCATGAGGTGAGCGACAAGGACGCAGTAGCGATTCTCAAGCGGCTCGCGGAGGCCGAGTTCGGCGGGCTCGATTCCATCGGCGAGCAGCGCGACATCTGGCTCAAACGCTTTGCCGCTGCCGCCGACGCGTTCCTCACCTATGAGCGCCAGCGCGATGGCAGGGTGCGTAAGCGTCACGCGGAACGAAAAGGCGAGTGGACCTTCCCGGATTTGCAGGGTTTCACCCTGAGCGGAGTTGCCGACCGGCTGGACCTGATGGCGGATGGGACGCTTGAAATCATCGACTTCAAGACCGGCACGATTCCTTCGCCCAAGGACATGCGCAATTTCGACGCGCCGCAATTGCTGCTGGAAGCGGCGATGGCCGGGGCCGGAGCTTTCGCCGGATTGCCTCCGGCAGCAACCAGCGCGCTAACCTATGTCAAGATCGGGCTCGGACCAGAGGCGTTCGTGACCCAGGGCTTCAAGCTGCGCGACGACCAAAGCCTCGCTGAGGCCGCCGACGAAGCGGCGCGGCGGATGCAGTTGCATGTCGCAGCGCTACTGCTCAAGGACGATCTGGCGCTGGTGCCGCGCATTCGTCCGGCAGTCAACCAGACCTGGCGTGGGGCCTATGAACACCTGGCGCGCACCGATGAATGGACGCTGGTGACCGGGGGCGATGCGCCATGAGCCGAGCGGTGACCATTTCCGCCGATGTGATCAAGCATCAGCGCCGAGCCTCGGACCCCGAAAGCTCGGTATGGGTTTCGGCCAATGCCGGATCGGGCAAAACGCATGTTTTAACCGAACGGGTATTGCGGCTGATGCTCACGGGGGTGAGACCCGAACAAATCCTTTGCCTCACCTATACCAAAGCAGCGGCGGCAGAGATGCGGAGCCGGGTAGCGAAGCGGCTGGGTGAGTGGACGCTGCTTGATGATGGCGCATTGACCCGGACGCTTGCCGATCTCACCGGCAGTGCGCCCCATCCGGCGACACTGCTGCGGGCAAGATCATTGTTCGCGCACGCGCTTGAGACGCCGGGCGGGCTCAAGATCCTGACTATCCACGCGTTTGCCGAGAGCGTGTTGCACCGGTTTCCGCGTGAGGCGCTTGTGCCGTTCGATTTTGCTGTGATCGAGGATTATGAGCGCGGGCGGATGATCGCGGCGGCGCGGGAAGCCGTGATTGCAGAAGGGCTTGGCGGCGCAGGCGCAGCCGTTGCGGTTGAAACGCTGTTCGGATTGATGAGCGATCATCAAATCAATGAGGCGATCAGCGAAGCACTGGCGCAGCAGCGAAAGCTGCGCGATGTCGTCGCCGATGTGGCGGGGGCCAAGCGGCGGCTCAGAAAATTGGTAGGTCCAGCGGCAAACCGGACGCGCGCCGAAGTGTTGGCCGCAATTGCGCAGGGCTACGGGCTTGGTGCGGAGGATCACCAGGCGATCTTCGCGTTGATTACGCCGGACCCCACGGGCGACGGGTTTGTCGACCGGTTGAGCCGGATCGACCCGGCGCTGCCGGATCACAACGCGTTGTGTGAAGCGTTTCTGACCAAGGAGCGGACAGCGCGAAAGGTGCTGCTGAAGAAAGCCGACGCGCAGGCACTGCCCGACATTGCGCAACGGCTGGACGAAGAAGCCGCGCGGATCGAAGGGTTGATGCGCGATCTAGGCGCGGCCGAACTGGTCGAACGCTCGGAAGCCTTGCTTGATGTGCTGGCCGCAATTGCGGCGCGCTATGAGGCGTCAAAGCGCGGCCGCTCATTGCTCGACTTCGACGATCTGATCGCGGCGCTGGCGCGACTGTTGGAGAACGCGGAACTCGGGCCCTGGGTGCGTTACAAGCTCGATAGCGGCATCGCCCATATTCTGGTCGATGAGAGCCAGGACACCAATCCCGAGCAATGGCGGATCGTCGACGCGCTGACCGAGGATTTCTTCAACGGCGCAAGCGTCGAGCGACCGCGAACGGTGTTCGCAGTGGGCGACCAGAAGCAATCGATCTTTTCGTTCCAGGGCGCAGACCCGGAACTGTTTGTCGAGACTGGACGCCGCTACGGGCTTTCGGCGCTGAGCGCGAAAGTGACCTTTGCGACCGTGCCGCTGAAGACCAGTTTCCGCACCCTGCCCGATATTTTGCGGGCGGTGGACCTGACGTTTTCGGGCGACGACGTGCGCGAGGCGGTGCTGGCCGGTGATGGCTATGACGGCCATGACAGCGCCCGGCGCGACAACGGCGGGATGGTGACGCTATGGCCGCCGGTGCAGGACGAGGCCGAGGCGGTGGACCCGGAGAACTGGCCGCTTACGGCACCGGCGTCGGCAAAAAGCGCGGCGCGGCAGGTGGCGGAGCGGATTGCCCGGGAAATCAAGGGTTGGATCCACTCAGGCCGGGTGCTGGGGCCGCGTGGCAGGCCGGTGCGTGCGGACGACGTGCTGATCCTCGTCCAGACGCGTGGGACGCTGTTTCAGGAAGTGATCCGGGCGCTGGTGCGGGAGCGGCTGCCGACGCCAGGTGCCGACCGGCTGGCCGTGACCAGCCATATCGGCGTGCTCGACCTGATGGCGCTGGGCGACGTGCTGCTCAACCCGGCGGACGACTTGCAACTGGCAGCGTTGCTGCGCTCGCCGTTGTTTGAGGTGAGCGAAGACGACCTTTATGCGCTGGCGCAACCCCGCAAGAACGAGACGCTGTGGGAGGCGCTGGGGGCCTCCACGATTGCATCGGCGATGGCGGCGTTTGAGCAGCTCTCGCAATGGCGGGCGCGACTCGATTTTGAGCGGGCGTTCGAGTTCTTCACGGCAGTGCTTTTTGCCGGGGGTGGCCTCAAGCGGTTTCACGCGCGGTTGGGGCCCGAGATCGACGACGTGATGAGCGAATTTCTCGACCTGGCGCTGGCGCATGAGCAGACCGCACAGCCGTCATTGCAGGGGTTCCTTGCGGCGCTTAGGGCGCGCGACATCGAAATCAAGCGCGAGCTTGCCGAGTCGGGCGGTGGAGTGCGGGTCATGACGGTGCATGGCGCCAAGGGACTCGAGGCGCCGGTCGTTATTCTTGCGGACGCCGCCTCGACCGAAAAGGGACGGATGACGCGCAGCGTCTATCTGCTCGACCGCGATCCCGGACCGCTGCTGATCCATGCCGGCAGCGACAAGGCGCATACCGGCGCGACGCGTACCTTCAAGGACTTCGCGGACGCCGCGCAGGGCAATGAATATTGGCGGAAGCTCTATGTGGCGATGACGCGGGCCGAGGATGAACTCTATGTGACCGGCGCCCTGACCCAGACGGGCAAGCTCGAGGGCAGCTGGTACGAAGCGATCGAGACGGCGCTGCGCGACGGGGCGGAAAGCGTCGCCGACAATGACGGCAATGAGGTCGCGCTGATCTATCCGCGAGAGCGCGTTGTGCCAAAGCCGGCGGAAGCCAAGGTGGCGAGACGTGTTGATGAGAACGCAGCCCTGCTGCCGCCTCTGCCCGCCTACAGGCTGCGGCGGATCATCCGGCCCTCATCGGCCTTCGAGGATGCCGACGCCCGGACTGTGCTCGAAACGCGGGCCGCGGAGGCTTTGAGGCGCGACCCGGAGATCGCCCGACGAGAGGGTACGGCACTCCATGCGTTGCTCCATCACCTCTTGGCGGTGCCGCGCGAGAACTGGGCGACGGTACTCGACAAGGCGCTGCCGGTGCTGCTGCCGGACCTGCCGCGGAGCTATGCGTTTTTGGCGGACAAAGCGCAGTCGATCCTCGCGCGTCCGGAACTCCAGACGCTGTTTGGCGCGGACAGCCGTGGCGAGGTTCCGGTGTTGGCGCAGGGTACGAGAAACGGCGATAAGATCACGGTTGCCGGGCGGATCGACCGGCTCGTGGTCGGGGGTGGGAGGGTGCTCGTCATCGACTTCAAGTCGGATGCGAGTGTGCCCGCGGAGGCTGTGCAGACCCCCAAATCCTACCTCACCCAACTGGGGCTCTATGCAAGGATTGCAGGCCTGCTCTTCCCCGGCCACGAGGTGGAAGCAGCCATTCTCTGGACAGGCCCGGAATCCTTGATGTTTTTGCCTTCGGAGCGACTTTGGGAGGCGGTGGCGGGCTTCACCATAGGGTGATATTGCTTGTTGCTGCGCTGGACTCTTCCTAGCTTTTGGATCAAACAAACCGCCGCTCACTTGAAGGCGAAATCCCAAGGGAAATCCCACTATGACAATCCACGTTTCCGACGCCAATTTCGGCGAGGAAGTCCTATCGTCAAAAGAGCCTGTGCTCGTCGATTTCTGGGCCGAATGGTGCGGGCCATGCCGCGCGATCGCACCGGTCCTCGAAGAACTGTCCGGCGAACTCGCTGGCAAGGTGAAGATCGTCAAGCTCAACGTCGATGAGAATCCGAATACGACCATCAAGTATGGCGTTCGTTCGATCCCGACGATGATCCTGTACAAGGGCGGCGAAGCCGTCGACATGAAGATCGGCGCGGGTACGCCCAAGGCTGGCCTCAGCAAGTGGCTCGAAAGCTACGCTGCTCAGTCCGCGGCCTGAAATTTTCTCCAAAGTCGCGTGATGTCACTCAAGCGCCGCTGGCAAACCAGTGGCGCTTTTCTCTTGGTGATCGCTTTCGCGCCGGGGTGAATCGGCGTAGCGTCCATCGGCAGATACCGATGGAGAGCCAATTGGGCGTGATGGTAAGCGACGCGAATTTTTCGAGCGAAGTGCTGGGCGCGACCGAACCCGTGCTGGTCGATTTCTGGGCCGAGTGGTGCCCGCCCTGCAAGGCGATGGACCCCATTCTCGACCAACTGGCCGACGAATTGCGGGGCAAGGTCAAGATCGTCAAGCTCGATGTCGAAACCAATCCCTCGACCGTGGTCGCCTACAATGTGCGGGCCATGCCGACGATGATCGTGTTCAAGGATGGCGAACCGGTGGACATGAAGGTCGGCGCGGGCCAGTCGCGCGCCCAGCTGACCAAGTGGCTCGACCAGTTTCAATGAAGATCGAGAAGTTCGCCGGCGCGCCATTTCATCTCGACGCGACTGGCCTCGCCTGGGTCCGGGCATCGTTCGAGCGGCTGGCGCCTGACGATAAGGTCCGGCAATTGTTCTGCCCGCGCATGCGGGGAAACGATCCTGCCGAGATCCAGCGACTCGCCGGGTTCCGGCCCGGCAGCATGATCCGCATGGCCGGTCTCGATCGCGCCGAAGAGTTGGCGCTGATCGCCCGGTTCAACGATTTGGCGCCTGTGCCATTGTTGGTTTCGGCCGATCTCGAAGGCTCGCGCATGAGCCTGCCGGGTGCGACGGTCGTCCCCAATCCGCTAGCGCTTGCGGCGATCGACGATGTCGCGGTGACCGAGGCGATTGGCGCCATAATGGCCGAGGAGGCGCTGGCATCGGGGATCAACTGGACGCTGACGCCGGTGCTCGACATCAATGCGGCGTTCCGCAGCGCGATCGTGGCGACGCGCGGCTTCGGCTCGGACGTCGAGACAATCGAGCGCCACGCGCTGGCGCAGATGCGGGTGTTCCAGGCGCACGGGGTCGCCGCCACGGTCAAGCACTGGCCGGGCGAAGGCTATGACGATCGCGACCAGCACCTGGTGACGACGGTCAATCCGCTGTCGATGGCGGAATGGGAGGCGAGTTTCGGGCGGCTCTACCGCGCGGCGATCAAGGCGGGGGCGATGAGCGTGATGAGCGCACATATCGCGTTGCCGGCCTTCGCACGCGAAATGGGTGCCGAAGGGGTCGAACTCTTCAGGCCCGCTTCGATCAGCCGCCACCTGACGCAGGTGCTGCTGAGGGAAAGGCTGGGGTTTGAGGGGCTGATCGTTTCCGACGCGACGGGGATGGCGGGGCTCAACTCATGGTCGAGCCGGCGCGACTATCTGCCGGAGGTTGTCGCTGCAGGATCGGACATCATCCTCGATCCGGCCGATGTCGAGGCCGACCGGCAGATCATCGAGGAGGCTCTGGCCGATGGGCGGCTGAGCTGGGCGCGGGTCAATGACGCGGTCATGCGGCAATTGGCGATGAAGGCTGCGATCGGGCTCCACAAGGCGGACCGTCTTGTGCCGGCACCCGATATGGAAGCGAACCGGCTGGTCGCGGCAGCTGCGACGAAACGAGCGCCGACCCTGGTCAAGGACGTGCAGGGCCTGTTGCCGCTCGACCCCAAAGTGCACAAGCGCGTGCTGGTACTTTCGGGCGGCGTGGTGATGCCGTTCATACCGGAGCCTTTGCCCTTTGCGCTGCCCGACATGCTGAGGGCCAGGGGTTTCGACGTCACGGTCTTTGAGCCGGGCGGATATATCGAGCCCGGACAGTACGATCTGATGATCTATCTCTTCGGCGAGGAATCGTTGCTGACGCGCAATCACATCTTTCTCGACTGGTTGAAGCTGGGCGGCCATCTGGGCAATGCCATGGCGCGATACTGGAGCGATGTTCCGACGTTGATGATCTCCTTCGGCCACCCCTATTATCTCTACGATGCGCCGCGGGTCCCCACCTACATCAACGCCTACATGACCACCGAGACGATGCAGGAGGCAGTGGTCGAGGCGCTGCTGGGTAATGTGCCCTGGAACCAGCATTCGCCGGTCGACCCGTACGTCGACGAGCAATCTCGCTACTAAGCGGGCGGCGTGCCGTTCTGAAAGAGCACATTGCCGGCGAGGTACAGCGAACCACAGATCACCACCCGTGCGCCGGCAACGGCAGAGGCCGAGCGCAGCGCCGACCGGAGTGTCGGTGATGCGACACTCTTGAGACCCAGTCCCTGCCCCGCTTCCGCAATGGCCTTGGCGGCGTGAGCATTGGGCTCGCCCGGGATAGTGAGGCCGAAGACGCGTGGCGCCATCGACTCGAACGGTCGCAGGAAGTCCGCCGGGCTGCGGGTGTTCATCATGCCAAGGATGAGGATGAGCGGCCTGGGCCGTGCGGAGTTCATCTCGGCGATGGCGGCGGCCAGCGCCGTCGCGCCATGGGCATTGTGCCCACCATCAAGCCAGAGCTCGTCGGCTTTTGGCAACAGCTCGCGCAACTTGCCCCTGAGCGGCTGCAGGCGCGCCGGCCAGTCGACGGACCGCAGACCCTCGGCGATCTGTGCTGGCGTTACGGGCAGGCCGAAGTGGCGCACGGCGGCGACAGCGAGGGCCGCATTGTCGAATTGATGGGGACCAGCCAGGGCCGGCGGCGGCAGGTCGAGCAACCCGTCTTCGTCGCGATAGACCAGCCGACCATCCTCGGCGCTGCCGTGGAAACCCTGGCCTTCGATCAGGGGAGTGATGCCGAGGCGATGGGCGGCACGCTCGATGACCCTGAGGCCTTCGTCGCGCTGGCGACCGATCACGGCTTTGCTGCCGCGCTTCAGGATACCGGCTTTGTTGACGGCGATTTCTGCAATGGTGTTGCCGAGGAAGGCCTGATGGTCGAGATCGACCGGCGTGATGATGACGCCGAGTGGATGATCGACGACATTGGTCGAGTCGTAGATGCCACCCATGCCGACTTCGAGCAGCAGATAGTCCGCCGGCTCGTCCGCGAAGAGCTTGAGCGCTGCGGCAGTGGTGATCTCGAACTGGGTGATGGCGCGGCCGGCATTGATGCGTTCGACCTCTTCCAGCACCGCATTGAGCCTTCGTGTCGAGACAAGCTTGCCGGCAAGCCTGATGCGTTCGTTGAAGCGCACCAGATGCGGGGAGGTATAGACATGAACGCGCTTGCCCGCCCCTTCGAGGAAGGCGCGCAGATAGGCAATGGTCGAGCCCTTGCCGTTGGTGCCGGCAACATGGATCACGGGCGGCAAGTGCAACTGCGGATCGCCCGTGAGCCTGAGCAGATCGAGCTCGCGCTCGAGGTGCAGATCGATCAACTTGGGGTGGAGCGCCGCGAGGCGCTTCAGGATGGCATCGGTGCGGGACATCGGCGTGAGACTCGGTGACGCCGCGCGGTTTTAGCGGATTCCCGGTGGATTTGCCTACTCGGAGGCGGCGACCGGCACTTCGCTCAGA
>JBEBGE010000132.1:0-2341 GCA_040081595.1 Devosia sp. | reverse complement strand
GAGGTATCCACGCCCACCTTCCCCGCCAGCCACGCCATCCCCGCCGCCGCCCGGTCGCCGCCGGGAATACTGAGCAGAAGGTTGGACGGGCTCACGAACAAGAACGAGGCGATCGCCACTAATAGGAGTAGCGCGACCACCGTCTTGCGGGTCCTGAGGAACAACAGCAGGGCCGCTAAGGCGCTCTTCTTCTTGTTCTTTTCGAGGAAAGTCGACATAGTTTTCTCGTTAATCTTACGTCACGATAGTGTAATGCCTGCCCTCTACGCTGTCAATGCGAACCACTCTCATTTACTGAACTTTATTCCGCCCCTATTGGCCGGTCGGCTTGCCGTTGAGCCCCTCGGTCGGGTCGATCTCCTTGATCGTGTCCTTCTCCTTGGCGTTCTCGCCGTGCGTGTTGAGCGCCGCTTTGTCCTGCTCGTTGATCCGCGAATTCTCGGTCACGGAGTCGGGCGGGTTGCAGTTCGCGGGGTCGGTGCCCTCGTAGGCCCGGTCGATGCAGTACTTATTGATCTCATTCTGCTTGACGTCGCCGGTGCGCGCCGCCAGGGCGTCGCCCATCTGCTCGGCCATCGCTTTCATCTGCTCGGACTGCTGCTTCATCATGTAGCCCATGCCAACGATCATGACGCCAATGGCAATGATTATCCCACCAATCCATGCACTAAGCGGTGTAGAGAGGAGATAACAGCCTAAGGCGATTAGAACAATACCCAACGCAATCATCATCATTGCCATTTTCAACATGTCACCCGCGGCCTTGGCCAGGTCCGAGATCCCCGCGAGCGCCTGCGCGATATCCGGGCCAGCGAAGACGCCGTCAGGCGTAGCGACGTTCGGCGCCGTCATGTCGGGAGCGCCGTTGGGAGAGCTGGGAGAGTCCACGGCACCCGTCTGAGGGCCCGCGCTGCCTTCGATATTGCCGGAATCGCTCGATCCGTCGAACGCGTTGGCAGCCGTCGCTCGCGCCCCTTCCGCGCCGGACGTGCCCGCGCCAAGCATCGACATGCCCTTCGCCACACGCAGCTGGCCGAAGGCCTTGTTCGACTTAGCACCCTTGCTCTTAGAGCCTGAAACCATGCGCCCGGTCTGGGCTTTGCGCGCGCCAGCGGAGAGAGTCCCCTTCTGGGCGCCCTTGATGTTCATCTTCGACAGGCCGTCGTTGAGCTTCGGCGCGCCGCTGTTGCCGGAGAAAATATTCTTGCCGCCGAAGCCGCCGCCGAGGCTCGACGACAGCTTGGTCCCGCTCAGGTTGTGCTCGAGGCCGGGACGATTCATTTCGGCCTTTTCGACCGCGGCCGCAACCTCAGCCGGAGGAACCGCGTCGCCCGCCGTCTTGTCCTCAGGAGCCTTTTCCGGCTCCTTCTTCGCTTCGGCCTTCTTGAGCGGATCGAACATGATCTCGCCGTTGCTGGCGACATAGCCGGTGCGGTCTGCGCCATTCGTGCGAACCTTCATTGAAGAAGAGAGGGCACCCAAGTCGCCGGTCTCCCCGGTCGCGCCCGTGCCGCCGCGGAGCAGGGCATAGCCGAACATGCCCGCTCCCGCCATGAACACCGCCACGCCCGCCGCCAAAATCGCCTTTCCGAGAACCGTGGCCGTCAGGGTCGCAACCGTCGAGGACAGCCAGCCCGCTCCGGCCGCTTGGGCCACAGCTCCGCCCGTCGAACCCGCCGCGCTTGCCGCCGCGCGCGCAACCGTGCCTCCGGTGGCTCCGGAGAATGAACCGCCGCCCGGCTTGGCGCCACTCCAGGCCGCACCCGCCTTCTTGCGCTCTTTCTCCTTCTTCTTGAGGTCCGGGATATCCGCCGCCGGAGCCCCTTGAGCCTGGTTGACGTCCTCGTTATTAGCCATGACTATAATCTCCCAGAATTATTGCTGCGCGGCTTCCGGCGCCTTGCCCACGTGATTGCCCTTATCCAGCATCTTGCCCACCATCATCGCCGCCGCACCGCCGAGACCAGCCACCAAGGCTGCACCTGGAGTCAAACCCTCCGCAGTGAATGCGTTATACCCCACGTACGCGCCAACCAACGCCGCTACCCCACCCGAAACATAGTCACCCATCGCCATCATCGCTACACCTGCGAGGGCAATAATAACTCCGATTGCGCCGATAGCTCCCGCAATCGGCCCCTTCATCGCGATCCCGCCGAATAGCGTGGCATCTGCGGCCAGAGACATGTACGCCAAGACGGCGACCGCGACCATCATCGCCATAACCAAATTCGCCAGCATGGTCAACATCGGCTTCGCGTCCTTACCCGTAGGCACATCAAGGGGGGCACAGCCGCCGTCCGCGGTCTGGTCATTGTTCGCGCCGCAGTCGACCTGATCT
>JBEBGE010000090.1:0-9167 GCA_040081595.1 Devosia sp. | reverse complement strand
CAATCATGCCAGATCACCCAAGCTAGCGTTTTTCCGCGCCGAAACTGAATCGGAACGATGTACCTCTGGCGCATCGCCTTTAATGGGTCCTGAGCCTAGTAGGGCCGTACGCCCGATCGTCCCCTTGTGCGACAGCAGCACGTCTCCGTTCTTTGCAAACCCTATTCGCAGTGAGTCAGCGTGCTCTCGCCTCAGGAAATTGCAGCTCGTTTGATCGACGTGGCCGTCGACGAGATCCGATGCCATGATGAACGGGACTCCATCCGGCACAAAGTCGGCCTTCTTTGGGTGAATCTCGCCGTGGTTGCCGTCCTGTGGTTTGAACAAACACCCCTCGGCAACTAACGACCCAACGGACGTAGAAGGCCAGTCACTCGCATTGGCGTCCAGCACCTTGGCTAGATAGCTTGCGAACAGCTCTCTCGCATTTTGGAGGTTTGCCTCGGCATGGGCGCCGGCACGGGCCAGACCCTCGAAGGCCTCATCCAGAACCGCAACAATCCGCTGTTGTTCTTCGAGCGGCGGGAGGTGGATACCAAGTGCATAGACGTCGTTGCGATTGATGCCGGGCTTAACGCCCCGGGCCAAGCTCGGCAGGTTGAGCGTTCTCAGGGCATAGTGAAGAAAATCGAAGTCGAGGCGGCGCGGGTCGTGCGAGGTGAAGTACGTTACGTCCGATGGCCAGAACGGGCCTTGGACTCGCGTGATCTCTCCGGCAGACCCCTTTCTGCCAACCACCAAAGATGGCCCCTCTGAAAGCTGCGCGTCGGTCCAATCCATTACGCCGTTCGCGCCGTAGACCGGCACAGGACCGCTAGGGTTTCGATCGGACTTCGCCAGGGCCCTCCCATAATTTAGCGTGACGACGTCTCCGAGCTTGGTCTGCGTCCACCCCGCCTTCACAGCATTCCCCGGATGCTTTCCAGAATTTCCGCCGTCTCGCCATCCCGCGCCAGCATGTCGGCGATGATGTCTTCGGGGCTTCGCAGCGCCGCCGCCTCAGGCGCATTCGGATTTTTTACCGACAGGTCGAACGTCTCGGCATCAAGTGCAGCGCGCCTCACAAACCAGCTTTTCGGCCCTTCGGCAAAGCTCCCTCGCAAATCCACGAACTCCGCCAGATCGCTATCGTTCAGCGGATTGGTCTTGCCCATGCTGCGGCCCGGATCGAGCTGGTAGAACCAGATGTCTCGCGTCGGCGCGCCCTTCTCGAAGAACAGCACCACGGTCTTTACACCTGCGCCCTGAAACGTGCCCTGCGGGCAATCGAGGATTGTGTGGAGTGTGCACGTTTCCAGCAATTCCTTGCGCAGTGCCACGCTCGCATTGTCGGTGTTGCTGAGAAAGGTGTTCTTGATCACCACCGCGCCACGCCCGCCGGCACGCAGCTTGCGGATGAAATGCTGCAGGAACAGATAGGCTGTCTCGCCGGTGCGGATCGGGAAGTTCTGCTGCACCTCGCGCCGCTCGCCACCGCCGAAGGGCGGATTGGCGAGGATGATGTCGTGGCGGTCCTTCTCCTGAATATCCATCACGTTCTCGTTGAGCGAGTTGGTGTGGATGATGTTGGGCGCCTCGATGCCGTGGAGGACCATGTTCATGATCCCAATGATGTAGGCGAGGGACTTTTTCTCCTGCCCGTAGAAGGTTCGGGTCTGCAGCGTCTCGTAGTCCGACGCGCTGAGGTCGTCGCGGCGCATGTACTCATAGGCTTCGCAGAGGAAGCCGGCCGATCCCACCGCGCCGTCATAGATCGTCTCGCCGATCTTCGGATCCGTGACTTTGATCATGGCGCGGATAAGAGGCCGCGGCGTGTAGTACTCTCCGCCATTCCGTCCGGCATTGCCCATCCGACGGATGCGGCTCTCATAGAGCTGCGAAAGCTCGTGCCGCTCGGCCTGGGTGTTGAACGCCAGCCCGTCGACGATCTCGAGCACGTCGCGCAGGATGTAGCCCGAACGGAACTTGTTGCGCAGCTCGGTGAAGACCTCGCCGATCTTGTAGTTGATCGTCTTAGGTCCGGTGGCCGACTGCCGGAAGCCGCCGAGATAGGGGAACAGCTTCTGGTCGACAAAGGCGATCAGATCGTCACCGATCATCGCCGCGTTGTGGTCGAACGCCCCGTCCTTCTTGGGCGCCGCCCATTTGTCCCAGGTGAACTCACCCGAGATAATCGGGGTATAGGCCTTGCCCTCGAGTTGTGCCTGATCACGCCGATCGGTCTCGAGATCATGCAGATATTTGAGAAAGAGCACCCACGAGATCTGCTCGACATAATCGAGCTCGTTGGCGATCCCCTCCTCTGCCCGAAGATCGCGCTCGATGCTGTTGAAGGCGTTTTCGTACATGTTTCAGTGTCCTCTTGGGGACTCATGCCCGGGCAGAATGGAGTAAGCAAGCCAGTCGTGCAGCTGTCAGACCGCCGTGGCTGGCCACGCAAATCCTAAGCGGCCGACGTAGTATTCATCGTAGAGAAAGCGAAGGTCGGCTTCCCAATCGGATATGGCGTCATCAAACCGTCCATCGTGGCGCCGTTTGAAGAGACGGGCGAGCGCAGCCAGCGTATCCGCGAGCTTGTGGAGCCGCGCGGACGATTTCGGGCCGCCCCATTCCGCCATGTAGGGAGGGGGAAAGACCGGTGGTAGTGAGCCTTCAAATACCCGGCGGAGGATCAACCGCCGGATATTGGTCGGCTGCCCGTTCGTTCGGCCAACCTGGTACTCGAGGTACTTGAGCATCCCTTCCTTCATCAGAGACTGGAGGGACAACTGGCCATCACCACCGGGAGCGTCAGTGGAAGGCCACTTGAAATAGTCGTCCGGCGAGACACCAGCCGCGCCACGCCGCGCCCACTCGGCCTCGATGGCCACTATCGCCTTCTGCGCCGTATCACGCTGCTTGCCCTCACTCAGGCGGAGCGCATTGCGCCAGACTTTCGCCAAATCGCCAAAGGACATCGAAGGGAGTCTGTTTATAAGTGGATCGATCGATTGAGAAATGTCGATACCTCGGTTGGCCGAGGCCGCATCGCGACTTCGAAGATCGGCTGCCAGGCGCAAGGCAGCAGCCCGTGCCGAGGGGACTCCCTTCCCGCGCCGCTTCTTGCGTGGCCGAACCTTCGTCGTACCGGACTTTCCCATTCCGCTCTCCCGATAAAGATTGACTGGTAATGGCGGCGGGTTCAATCCGACGTCAGAGGGCGGAGGCCGCCCTGGTTAGCTGGTCAAGCAGCTGCCGGACCTGGTCTTCGTCGAGTTTGACGGGCGCGGCAGTCTGGCCCGCGGACAACGCCGCCAGTCCATTGAGGATTTCTGCCTGCCGATGTGGCGCCACCTTGCCGTAGCTGGTGAACGTTGTCATCGGACTGCTGTGTCCGAAGTTTTGGCTGTAGGCCCACCACTCCTCCGCGCTCCGACAGATTTTCTCACCACGGATAGCGAGGGTGTTGCGGAAGCTGTGGGGGTTGAAATAGGGCAGTCCGGCTCGGAGAAACGCTTCCTTGAAGATGCGGCGGACCGCGCCGGCACTCTTCCAGAACTCCGGCTTCAGCCCCGTCGCCGAAAAGCGATGCTCCGATCCACTCTCAACCAGCGTCGCCGGAAATAGCGGATCGTCGGGGCCGTATCCAGCTTGGCGCAACTCGGCGATCCATTCGGCAAGAACCTCCGTGTACCTGGCATCTACTGGAAAGAAGTTTGTGACGAAGGTCTTGGCGTTCTTGGTGCGAACGTCACGGGCATCTTGCGAGACGCTGCGGAGTTCGAGGTTCACATGCTTGAGCGCAAATGAGGCCAGCGCGTTGTCGCGAGCGCCGCTGATCACCGCGAAGCCGAACAGGGCCCGATCGCGCCGCTCGATGATCGTGGCCCCCGGCATTGCATCAAAAGCGGTCCGGAGTTGCTCCAGCGACGGCACGGGCCGCTGCCGGTGCGCCTTCGCGATCCGTTCGTCGTTTGCGGTCGGATTGAAGTACTCACCATCGCCATAGTTGATGCGCGACTTGAATCCGGAGCGGCCCTGTAGCCAGATTACGAAATCCTTCATCGCCATAAGCCGGGAATGGATAGTTGACTTGGCAAGCGGTCTGCCCGTTTCCTTGCTCAGCGTGGTCTGGAGCCGGTCCTTGAACGCAATCGCCTGGTTGCGGTGAAACGTCCTGAAATCCTTGTATCCGGTGCTTGCCTCAAAGAGGGCTATGGAAGCAGCAATCTGGTCGACAGTGCTCGTCGACATGCGCTTGGCCTGCTCGAGATAGGTCAGGTATTCTCGCTTCACACGCTCATTGTTCGGATTGTGTTTACGCATGGGACTGCGGCTCCTCGTGCGAGTTGTCATTCAGACAGGATTGAGACGTATCTATTAGGTGTTGCTCAGCCTGTTGGATCGACAGCTCGACTACCGCTTCCAGCTCGGCAATCGCCGACGCCGAAACTACCTTGTTCATGACCGTGAGACAGGCCTCGCAAAGAGCCCGAAGGGTGCCCGTCGTATGTGTGCGCGGGATATAGTCAGCCATGCCCAGCGCCGGTGCACGAGGGCCACGACATTTGAAGCAGTAGCATTGGTGAACGGGGAGCTTCGGCCTCTTTGCCGATCTCGCCTGCAGGAAGTCTGAAAGATCACCGCCGAGGATCAAGGTGGGAATCCTGTCGGTCAATGCCGGCAGCGCGCCGCGCTTGAGCCAGCGGCGGATGGTCTCCTTGGCGACGCCCAGAGCTTTCGACGCCTCGTCCACGGTGTAGCTGCGGTGGATCTTCACCAGACGATGGTTGGGGCGGCGCCGGGCGCGGGGCGCGCGCTTGGCGGAAGTCAATTTCTACTCGATCGCCGAGGTCGAGCGACGCTTGTGCGATTCCAGCCATGCGTCGAGGTCGTCCGGATCATAGACGACGACGCGGCCGACGCGCATGTAGGGACTGCCGCCGCCGTGGACGCGCAATTTCTCCAAAGTGGATTCTGCAAGGCCCGTATAGTCGGCTGCCGCGGGAGTCCGCAGTTTCGGGCGTCTGGTCTTCTGGATGGGGTCGGTCATGCAGCTGGTCTCCGGCAAATGGCGGACATGTCCGCCTCCTGCGGCCAACCTGCGGAAGTTTGGAGCGAGACGGAAACATCAAATCCAACTTGTTGAATTTGTCGGAATTTGACTTGGCGTAGCCGGCTAGCGCGACTTGGAAGCCCGCGTCAGCGTTGCCAGGGAAACCGGGCTGTGACCATGTTCGATCAACCACTCATTCACAGCCGCAAGACGGTCCTTATCGCCCAGACCGGTGGGCATGCCTTTCGGGAAAAGTGCGGCGAGTGCGGCTTTGGTTGCCTCAAATTTCCGAGGCGACTTGCGAGACGCGTTTCCACCCGGGACTACCTCTGATGAAATGTCCTTTGGGGCATAATCTGGGAACACCGCAAAAAGCGCGTCCCGCTTCACTTGAATTCCAAACCAACGCGGCTGCTGTTCGCCGACAGGAGTGAACTGGCCGCCATAGTCCTTCAGGATCTCATCGATGAAACTGACGTGGTGCCGTTCATCGACCTGATACGGATCGGTGGTCGCCATTTCCCAGTAAACAGAGGGTATGGGCTCTCGGACGCGCTTCTGGTTGAGTCCTGTTGCCACGAGTTTTTCTTGGAAGAGCGCGAGGAACAACTTCGTTGCGCCACGGTCGTCGAGGTCGCCGTCTGCGATTTCCCGCGAAGTAAGTAGACGGCCACCGCAACCTACCCACTGGGCCGCTTCCCATAGCTTCCAGTCGGGGTCTGACAGGTCGAATGGGGGGCTCGAAGCGGTCCCAAAATCGTCATGTGCTGCGGCTGGTGGCCACTTGCGCGCGACGTCTTTACGCGGGAGCGCAATGCGCTTGTAGGCTTCAGTTTCGCGGGCATGGCTAAAGCGAAGGGAGTCGTCATCGCCGCGTATTCTCGCCTCGAGCTCAAGGTAGTCCCACTCTCGTTGCGGGATCGTGACCACCGAACCGCTCGTGCATTCAATCGCACTTGCGAAGAGGCCTCCTTCCGCTAGCTCTCGCCAAAGCTCTTCGCGGGCACTCTTAACGGACATGAGCTTTCGCCGCTCCGCGGGATCGGCCCAAAGCGCCTCTAGGATTTGGAGGTCTGAAACGCTGAGAGGTTCCAATGCCCTCAGCTCCTCGCCATGCGCCTCGAACCAGCCTCTGCCCCCATCCACGGGCAATCGCCGGAAGACTCCGAACCATTCTGAGCACTCAGCGCGATAGTCGTTGGCGGCTCGTCTGACCTCCGAAATGTCACGCCACACGATCCAGGTAACGGTCATTACTAGCGTCCACGTCGGCAATCGCGTGGGATCAAATCGCTCGTCGTCAGGACGTGACGCGAGTGGGCGCAGTTGCCATGACTCCCTGAACGCCTCTGCCTCCGACGAAGTTGTGACTTCGTCCATCGTCAGGCCAATAAGAAGTTCACGCAGTGCCGACATCGACCACTGCTGCGATCGGCCGGCTTTACCGCTTTGGTAGGCAGCGTCTAGTTCACGAGCTGAGACGAATGGGGTCCGGCCGGCGGCTGGTTCGAAGAATTGACCGGTTGACGTCGCAATAGTGTCGCTGAGAAAGAGCCGCTCGGGAAAAAACGAAGAACGCCAACCGGCCAAGGGCAGGATGAAGTCCTCGCTCTGCCCTGGCATTCGAACTCGCGCGGTAAGTGAGCCGTCCGCAAACAACCCGGCCAGGTCTGAGAGTTCATTGTTGGTGACATGGTCTACCGCGATCCGATGGGTGCGAATGCGTTCCTCTGGAAGCCGCGATAGGCGGGCTTCGAGACCCAGTTCATCGCGCCAGTCGTGCCCGTTCGCGAGCCACGCCCGGTACTGGGCGTAGACCTCCGTCAACGGCAGGAATCCCGCAGGCACAAGATCGACCATGCTGCCAGTCTGATCGATACTTACAGTCGGCTCAAGGTCCTGAGGCTGTCTGACACTTGGCACCAACACCCGACCGAGTTTGACGAATCTCGACCCAGGCTTTGGGTCGCGCCATCCGGACGTTTCGAAGCCGGGACTGAGGGTGGCCTCTTAATCGCTCGGCGAGGGCTTCAGCCTCATTTCGCGGCAGCGTTTTAAAGACGCTTTCCGGCCGCGTGCCGAGTTTTGCACCCCTGTAGTCCTTTGTTCGGCTCCAGACTATTGTGGGGTTGGGAGCCGTCACGGGGGCGACAATGCGTTCGGTTCGTCGACTATTTTGGGGTGGGGTTGTCCTGTTCGCCGCTGTCCTGTGGGCCTTCGTGGCAGGTGCCGCGGATGGGTCGGCTTCCGAGGCGCAGGGATCGGTGGTTCTGCTCGCCCAGAGCGACCCTGCGGAGGATGCGCTCTGGGGGGTAATCGGAGACAGCCAGGACCCTGAATTGCTGGGCAAATTCCTGGGCCTTTATTACGATGGCGCCCATTCGGCAGAGGCGCGGTCCCGCATCCTTGCGCTGACGCCAAAGGCGAAGACTGCGGCACCGGCCGAGCCAGCCAAGATCACCCCATCCATCGAACAAGCTCAAGTCGCCGCATCAGGCTGCAACCAGCCGGCCGGCGCTTCTCCTGCGACCCGCTCCAGTGCGGACCAGCCGGTGCACCTGGTTATGCAGCATCCCAGCGTCAATGCTGCAGCGTTCAACGCCTCGGGCACGTGCATCGTTTCATGGTCCAATGACGCCGGCACGATTAAACTCTGGGACAGTGCCACCGGCCAGCAGTTCGGCAAAACGATGCAGGCGGGGGGAACGGGCGCCTACGCCTACTTCAGCCCTGACGGCAGCCACATCGCGTCGTGGTCCTCTGACGCGGGCTTGATCAAGGTCTGGGACACGACTACCGGCGGGCAGGTTGGCGAGACCATGCGGGCAGGGGGAACGAACGCATGGGCGAACTTCAGCCCCGACGGCGGCCGCATCCTTTCGGTGTCCTGGGACACCGGCACGGTCAAGGTCTGGGACACGGCCACCGGACAGCAAGTCGGCCAGACCATCCAGGGGGGAACGACAGTCCTACCCTCCTTCAGCCCCGACGGCAGCCGACTTGTGACGTCGCGCTTCGACACCGGCACGATCAAGCTCTGGGACGCCGGCACCGGCGAGCAGGTCGGCAACACAATGCAGGCGGGGGGAACGAGCGCCCTCGCATCCTTCAGCCCAGACGGCAGCCGCATCCTGTCGCGGTCCTTCGACACCGGCACGGTCAAGGTCTGGGACACGGCCACCGGACAGCAGGCCGGCAAGACCATTCAGGTGGGGGAAGAAATCGCCGACGCCAGCTTCAGCCCCGACGGCAGCCGCATTCTGGCATCGTCCTTCAACACGGGCACGTTCAAGCTCTGGGATGTGGCCACTGGCCAGCAGGTCGGCAAGACAATCCGGGAAGGAACGAACGCCTACGGGTCCTTCAGCCCCGACGGCAGCCGCATACTGTCGCGGTCCTACGACAACGACGCGATCAAGCTCTGGGACAGTGCCACCGGTGTGCAGGTCGGCGAGACCATGCAGGCGGGGGGAACGAGCGCCCTCGCATCCTTCAGCCCTGACGGCGGCCGCATTCTGTCGCGGTCCTTCGACACGGGCGCGGGCAAGCTCTGGGACACGGCCACCGGCCAGCAGATCGGCCAGACAATGCCGGAGATGGGGACGAACGGCGACGCCCGCTTTAGCCCCGACGGCAACCGTGTTCTGACGGAGTCCAATGACATGTTGAAGCTCTGGGATGCAGCCACGGGCCAGCAGGTCGGCAGGACCATGAAGGAGATAGGACCCGTTGCATGGATGAGCTTCAGTGCCGACGGCAGCCGCATCCTGACGTGGTCCATTGATGCTGGCACGATGACGCTGTGGGATGCGGCCACCGGTCAACAGGTTGGCAGGACCATGCAGGGGGGTGGAAAAACTGCTTGGGCGAGCTTTAGCGCCGACACCAGCCTCCTGCTTGTGGCGTCTAGCGCCGACGGCGCAATCGAGCTCTGGGATACAAAGACCGGACCGCAATGATGGCGGTGTCGATTGGGGAGGTCGCTGCAGTGATGACCACAATCCGTGACGGGGTTCGACCGGGTGGTGTTGGCCGGTGGCTTGCGCCGCTGGGCCTGGCGCTTATGCTGGGCGGCGGGGCAGCGATGGCATCGGAGAGTCCCTTGCGGGCGTCTGACCTGCCGATTCCGCTG
>JBEBGE010000089.1:0-9179 GCA_040081595.1 Devosia sp. | reverse complement strand
CGAGCGCAGCTCTCATGGCCTTCTCACCTAAAATCGCTCCACTGGAGCGATTTCGCCTGCGGCACGGATCGAAGCCCACCGCCGTTCCGGCGGCCCCCCCTCCCGACGCTTCATCGTCGCGCGCTGCGCGCCGCTGGCGGGAGGGATGGGCAGGCGCCGATGGGCCCAAGTACTGCAGCAGCACCCAACTCCTGAAAACTCACAGTCGTCACTCCCTCCCGCTTGTCGGGAGGGGGGATCAAGCGCAGCTTGGTGGGTGGGGGCCGCTTGCACCGTCAGTGCGACCGGCCCCCACACCCCTGGACCCTTCCCCCGAAGGAGGGAGACCGGCTGGAATTGCAATAACCGTCACCGCCCCTTCAACCATCTGTGGCATTCGATGCTTCGGCTCGCCAGATGCACAAGGCTCGGCTAGTCTCGCCGGCCAAATCAGGGGTGCGCCTGTTGAAAATCCTTGTTGTCGCCGACCTTCATTATTCGCTGCCGCAATTCGACTGGCTGGTCGAGGCGGCGCCGGCTTATGACGCGGTGATCATTGCCGGGGACCTGCTCGAGACCAATTCGATCGTCGACCTGGGCACCCAGATCGTCGTCGTGCTCAAATATCTGAAGCGCCTGCGCGACCTGACGCGGGTGCTGGTCTGTTCGGGCAACCACGACCTCGATGCGACCGGGCCGGGCGGCGAAAAGCAGGCGCTGTGGATGAACGAGGTCAAGCGGCTGTCGATCCCAGCCGATGGCGACACGATCCTCCTCGGCGATGCGCTGGTGACGATTTGCGCCTGGTGGGACGGCCCGGCGACGCAGCAGGCCATCGCCGAAGAGCTCGACGCCGCCGCCCAGCGGCGCAACGGTCCCTGGATCTGGATCTATCACGCCCCGCCGCCGGACTCGCCGGTGAGCTGGTCGGGCCAGCGCTTCTATGGCGATGTGGCGCTCAATGGCTGGATCGTCCGCCATGCGCCGGACCTGGTGATTTCGGGCCATGTCCACGAGGCGCCATTTGTGCGCAACGGCTCCTGGGTCGACCGCATCGGCAGCACCTGGGTGTTCAATGCCGGCAAGCAGGTCGGCCCGGTGCCGACCACCATCGCCATCGATACCAACGCCATGGAAGCCGCCTGGTTTTCGCTCGAAGGCGCCGAAAGCGTGCGGCTCAACGAAGACCTCAGCCGCCCGATCCCGCCGCTGACGGCGATGCCGGGCTGGATGGGATAGGCTTACAACCGCCCGTCATTGCTGCGGGTCGGCCCGCCGCTGACAGCCGGACGCTGCCGCTGGACAAGTGCGTCGAGCACCTCGTCGACCATCCCCAGATGATCCGAGCGATCGGCGAATTGCCGCTTGAGATCGGCGAGGTAGGTGGTGGCGTCGGTCAGGCGGCGCGCGAGGATCGAGGAGACGTGGAAGCTGATCTCGCGATGGGTCAACAGCAGCGAGCGCGCATTTTCGAGCCGGAAAGCCGTCACGTCCGTCACCGCCCGCACGGTCGCCGTATGCGGCCCGCCCAGGAGCGCCGCGATCTCCCCGAAAATGGCCCCCGAAATGGCAACATCGGCAACCTGGGTTTCCCCGCGCAACACTTCAACTTCCCCGGTCGCGAGGATGAACATCCGGTCGGTGCCCGGGCCTTCCGGCAGCAAGACCTGTCCGGGCTTGAACTTGTCGAGCGGAAAGGGGTCGCAATAGGCAAGAACCGCCCCGATCGAACCATCGTCACTCATGACTTGTTCCGTTTGCACCTGGAGGAGACGGCAATCATGGCCCCCCGCCACCCCTGTGGCAAGTGCGGCCCGCTCATGGCAGGAGTGAGCGGGGAACCCGAACCATGTCCAAGACCACACCCGGAACGCTGGCGCTCGAAAAGCTCGGGATCGCCTTTTCGCTCCACCCCTATGATTACGACCCGGATGCGCCACGGATCGGACTGGCCGCCGCCGAAGCGCTGGGGATCGACCCGGCCCAGACCTTTAAGACGCTGATGGTCGAGCTCGACGGCAAGCCGGTCTGCGTGGTGGTGCCCTCGGACACAGAAGTCTCGATGAAAAAGCTCGCTGCCTGTTTCGGCGGCAAATCGGCCGCGATGATGAAAGCGCCCGATGCCGAACGGCTGACCGGCTATAAGGTCGGCGGCATCGGCCCCTTCGGGCAGAAGCGGAAAGTGCCGACGGCGCTGGACGAGACGGCCGAGCTCTTCGACATCATCTATATCAATGCCGGACAGCGGGGGCTGCTGCTGTCCATGGCGCCGGTGGACGCGATCAAGGCGGCGGAGATGAAGGTGGTGGATCTGGGGGCGTGAGGGCCTTCGCCTTCGCCCTCCCCCTCGATGGGAGGTGGTGCCGTGCAAGCAGACTACGCCGCCAGACTCGTATCCGCCGCCACGCCCAGCATCAGGTTCAAATTCTGCACCGCCGCGCCGGAGGCGCCTTTGCCGAGATTATCATAGACCGCGGCCAGCACCGCCTGCTGCGTGTCGTCATTGGCAAAGACATGCAGCCGCATGCGGTTGGTGTTGTTGTAAAGCTCGGGATTGAGCGCCGGGAGCCGCTCGGCCTCCTCGTAGGGCGCGACCTCGACGAAACCGCCCTTGATGGCGGCAAAATGATCGGCGATAGCGGCGTGAAGCGCGGCGCCTTTGGGAACCTTGGGCAAGGTCCAGAGCTGCAGCGGCACCATGGTCACCATGCCCTGCGCGAAATCGCCGACCGCGGGATTAAAGAGCGGCGTTCTAGAAAGCTTGGCGTAGGCCGTCAGTTCCGGCACGTGCTTGTGCTTGAAGGTGAGGCCATAGGGCATGAACGCGTTGGCGTCTTCGCCAGCGCCTTCATAATCGGCGATCATCGACTTGCCGCCGCCGGTATAGCCCGAAATGCCATGTACATAGACCGGGTGTTCGGCCGGAACCAGCCCCGCTTCGACCAGCGGCCTGAGCGTCGCGATGGCGCCCTGCGGCCAGCAGCCGGGATTGCCGACCCGCTTGGCACCTGCAATGGCGGCGGCCTGTCCCTTGTCCATTTCGGCAAAGCCATAGGTCCAGCCCTCGGCGACGCGATGCGCGGTCGAGGCATCGATGACCCTGGTGCGGTCATTGTCGATGAGGCTCACGGATTCCTTTGCCGCGTCGTCGGGCAGGCAGAGGATCGCGACATCCGCCGCATTGAGGAGGCGCTTGCGCTCAGCCAGATCCTTGCGCTTGTCGGTGGCGATCGAAATGACTTCGAGATCGCACCGTCCGGCGAGCCGCTCGCGAATCTGGAGGCCTGTGGTGCCTGCCTCGCCATCGATGAAGATCTTCGCGACCATGATGCTCTCCCACTGAAGGGCTGGATGAATTCCGCCATATAGGAGTTCCGCGACGCCGCTGCAAAAGAAAAGCGGCCGCCGCCTAGCGGCTCAGCGCCTGGATTTCGCGATTGGCGCGGCCGAGCCGGTCGGCGAGTGAGCGGCCGACCGCCAGCGCCAGCGCGGCGTGGAGGCGCGGTTCTTCCGCCGCCAGTTCAAGGATCGCATCGGCATCCAGTTCGAGCATGGTGCCTTCGCTCGCCGCGACGACATCGGCGGTGCGCCGCGACTGGCCGAAGATCGCCAGTTCCCCGAACACATTGCCGGCATCGATCGTCGAAATGCGGCGCGTCATGCCGTTCGAGACCGTGATCTGCACATTGACCCGGCCCTTGGTGAGAAAGAACAGCGAGCGCGCCGGCGTTCCCGCTTCAATGAGCATCTCGCCGAGGGTGAAATTTCGCGATTTCAAATGCTTTTCGAGCTCGGTGAGCCGGTCCTCGCTCCAATCGCCCAGGAGCGCAAAGAACTTGAGCGTCACCGCCTCCGGCCCGATCGGTTCGCTCTCGAGCACCCGCGACAACAGCCGGTCTTCGAAGGCCTCGAGCGCGGTATCGACCGAGGGATAGCCACCCTCCCCGGCAATCGCGCGGAGCCGCCCATCGAGGCTGGCGATCGCCAGCGCCTGCCCGTTCCCGCGCAACAGGTCGGCCAGCATCCGCATCAATTGCTCGGCCACCGGATCGACGCGCCTCAGCCGCGTCATGTCGATGATGAGATAGTTGAGGCTCGAGAGTTCCTCGGCGATGCGCCGGCTGACCCGCTCGGACTCGACGAAACTCAATTCGCCCTGCAATTCGCAGATGGCGATGGCATGGCCGTCATGGTCGAGCGCTTCGACCTCGGCCTGCCGCCGGACGCGCGACGAGCGCACCTCGGTGCCGCGATAGAACCGCCGCACCGGGTCCTGGCCCGTGCCGCGATCCTCGAACAGATGCAGCCGGAAATTGCGCGACACATCCTCGCAGACTTTGACGCCGCGCTCGGAATTGCCGACCTTGTCGAGCCGCGGCGAAAACACCCCGATCCCCAGATGCCCCGGCAGGACAGCGGTGATGCCGCCGCCGACGCCGGACTTGGCCGGAAGGCCGACATCGAACTGCCAGCCGCCGGCATAATCGTACATGCCGCAGGTGTTCATGACGCTGAGCACGGAGCGCACATGCTCGGCGGCAAGCGCCCGCTCGCCGGTGACCGGATTGAGCCCGCCATTGGCGAGCGTCGCCCCGATAATGGCGAGATCGGTGGTGTTTACGAGCAGCGAACACTGCCGGAAATAGAGATCGAGATGCTCGTCGACGCTGCCCCCGATCATTCCCGAATTAAGTTCGAGAAAGGCGATGGCCCGGTTGCGATGGCCCGTCGAGCTTTCGGATGCGTGCACCGCGTCGTCCATCTTGAGGTCGCGACCGACGAAGCGCTGGAAAATGTCGAGGATGCGCTCCCAGCGCTCGGCATGGCCGCTGCCTTTGACCAGAGCCGTCGCGGCAATGGCGCCCGCATTGACCATCGGGTTGAACGGCCGGTTGTTCTTTTCGTCGAACGCGATGGAGTTGAAGGCTTCGCCCGAAGGCTCGACGCCGATGCGCCGCAGCACTTCCTCCCGGCCGTGATCCTCAAGCGCCAGCCCATAGATGATGGCTTTGGAGATCGACTGGATGGTGAACAGCGCCGAGACGTCGCCCGCCTCGTAGATATAGCCGTCCATGGTGGCGAAGGCCAAGCCGAACAGGTCCGGATCGATGCGCGTCAGCTCGGGAATATAGTCGGCGAGCTTGCCGCTGCGGTTTTCCTTGTGCCGCTTGTGCAGATCCTGAAGGTAATGCCAGACCGGAAGCGCGGAAGAGGCCATGATAACTCGAAGCAACCGGAGTGGAGGGGGCCGAAACGCACCGAAAGGGTGAAAACTAGGCACTCTAGTCTGTAGCGCAAGAAATAGGCAACGCCCGGAGCGCCGGATTTTGCTGCTTCATTGTGCCGCCTCGGCTAGGCTTTGGGTGCCGGAGCGTTTTCAGGAAAAGTGAAAAGCGGTATTCGCCGGCGTGGACCTTCGGTTCCGGTTCGAAAACGCGACAAAGCAAGAAGAGGCGCAACGTGACCCCGCACAACCATGCCAAACCGGGCGATTATGCCGAAGCCGTGCTGCTGCCCGGCGACCCGCTGCGCGCCAAATGGGTGGCCGAGACCTTTTTGAAGGACGCAAAGCTCGTCAATTCGGTGCGCAATTGCCTGGGCTATACGGGCACATGGAACGGCAAGCCGGTCTCCGTGCAGGCGACCGGCATGGGCCAGCCCTCGCTGTCGATCTATGTGCATGAGCTGATCAACGTCTATGGCCTCAAGACGCTGATCCGGATCGGCACCTGCGGCGGCCTCAATGCCAAGGTGAAGGTGCGCGATTTGGTCATCGCGCAGGCGGCCTCGACCGATTCCACCATCGTCAAGGACGGCTTTGGCGCCTTCAACTTCTCACCCATCGCCGATTACGGATTGCTGCGCGCCGCTGCCGACAAGGCCGAGGAAAAAGGCATGCGCTACCATGTCGGCAACATGCTGAGCTCGGACATCTTCTACCATGCCGAGCCTGGCATGGCGGGCTATGGACGGCTGCCCAGCCACGGCGTCATCGGCGTCGAAATGGAATCGGCCGCGCTCTATACGCTGGCCGCACGCTTTTCCGTCAAAGCGCTGACCGTATGCACGATGACCGATTGCCTCATCACCAAGGACGAGATCAGCGCCGAAGATCGCCAGACCTCGCTCAAGGACATGGTGTCGCTGGCGCTCGATGTGGCGACGGAGGGTTGAGTTTCCCCGGCAGATTCATTGTCACCCAGCCGACATTGATCTGACACGCCGGCGTTAAGCAGCGTCCCTATCTGTTCCGGTCTCTTCTTCCCATGAGGTGACCGGAATGAAACGTCTGTCTTTAGCGGCGCTGTGGATCGCCGCCTCCATGTCTCCCGGGCTGGCGCTGGATTTCGGCGTCGAGCGCGACGCCATGCTGGCCGCCAAGTCGCCAGAGCTGTTTGGCATCGAAGCCCCGCTCGCCGAGGGCACCGCCGCGACCGCCGAAGAAGGCTATCGCACTCTCGACCAGTCGCCCGGCGACGAACTGGCCGCCGCGCCCGGCCTCACGCTCGAGTTCGTGACCCGCAACGCCGCCGACAGCCTCGACATGATGGCGTTCTGGCCGGCCCAGAATCCGACCCATCTCATCGGTTGCATCGAAGGCGACCGCGAAGAGATCGCGCCGGGCAAGTTCAACCCGTCGGTGCAGTCGATCGCGCTCGCCGACGGCACCGTCACCACGCTGCTGCGCGGACTGAGCGCGTGCGACGGTATCCGCACTACGCCGTGGGGCACGATCATCGCAACCGAGGAGGACGATGTCGGCAACGCATACGAGATCATCGATCCGCTGGCGATCAAGGATGTCGTGGTCAAGGATCGTGCCACCGGCGAGGTCAGCGATCCGGCGCATGTGGTCAAGCGCACCACGCTCGCGACGATGGCCTGGGAAGGCTTCCTCGTCACCCCCGAGGGCGTGGTGATCGGCGGTGACGAATGGCGTCCGGGCACGGATACGCCAGACGCCGATGGCGGCGCCATCTTCAAGTTCATCCCGGCGACGTTGCACAACGGCGCGGCGATCACCGCGCTCGAGCAATCGCCGCTGGTCGCCGGCAAGACCTATGCGATGCAGGTGCAGTGCCGGGGCGGCGAAATCCAGTACGGCCAGGGCTGCGAAATCGGCAAGGCGGCGTGGATCGAGATCGATCCGGCCAACGCCCGCGCCGATGCGATGAAGAAAGGCGCGACCGGCTACTATCGTCCGGAAGACCTGCACCAGGACATGTCCTACAAGGGCGCGGGGATCCGCTTCTGCGCCGCCAATACCGGCAATGAAGAGGCCGAGAACTACGCCGAAGTGATCTGCGCCATCGACCTCGCACCGACCGAGGCGCCGCAGGCCGATGCCGAGGGCAAGCTGGTGTTCACCACGACGGTCAGCCGCTTCGTCGAAGGCGACACGGTGGCCAATCAGTTCGACAATCTGTCGTTCCAGGGCACGATGGCGAACCTCTACGTGATCGAGGATCACCCGAACGGCGACGTCTGGGCCTGCCTCGCCGATGGCGCCGATCAGGACATCAAGACCGATGGCTGCGTCCGCGTCTTCGCCGTCAAGGACACCTCGGCCGAGCCGACCGGTTTCATGTTCACCGACGACGGCCTCACCGCCTATGTGTCGATCCAGCACTCGGACGATACCAATGTCGCAAAGCTCGACGACTACGGCACCGACGATCTGATCAAGATCACGGGCTTCAAGCTTCCGTCGATGTAAGCCGCCGCAACGGCATCGGCAGAAGGCGAAAGGCGGGACTGGTGCCCCGCCTTTCGTTTTTTCGAAACCCGTTCTAGACTTGCGCCATGTCCGCCCTAGACAAGCTTGCCGGCGCCCTGGGCCGCAATGATGAGCGGCCCAATATCGCGCTAGCCGAAGCCCTCGCCGTAAGGCCCGATCCGGGAGTGGTAGCCGAACTGGTTGCGGCGCTCGAGACCGGCACCGCCCCGCAGAAATCCGACGCCATCAAGGTGCTCTACGAGCTGGGCGAACGCCGCCCTGAAGCTGTCGCCGACAAGGTGGGCGCGTTTCTCGCGCTGCTCGGGTCGCGGAATAACCGGCTGGTCTGGGGGGCCATGCACGCGGTCGCCAGCGTTGCGGCGCTGAAACCGAAAGACGTGGCTGCCGCACTGCCCGCCATTGTCGCCGCCGCGGACAAAGGCTCTGTCATCGCCAAGGACCATTGCATGTCGATCCTCGCGCAACTGGCAAAGGCCGGCGAGAACAAGGCGCTGCCCATCCTCCTCGACCGGCTGGAGGGGGCCGCGCCCAACCAGTTCCCGATGTATTGCGAACTGGCGCTGCCCGCGATCGGCAGGCCCGACACCGCCCGCTTCCGGACGATCCTCGAGACCCGGCTCGAAAAGATCGACCAGCCCGCCAAGCGGGCGCGGGTGGAAAAGGTGCTGCGAAAGCTGGGGTAGCCGCCTCGGGCGCCGAACCCGTCCCTCCCACGCAGTGGGAGGGGGGACCACGCGAAGCGTGGTGGGTGGGAGCCGCTGGCGCGAAGCCCCCTCTATTGAGGCTCGCCCGCAGTTATGCTGTTCTCCCTCCGGGGAGACGTCTCATGCCCACGTTAGGTTTCAATGCCACTATCGAGACGTGTGTGCACGCCGTTGCCGGCCTTGCCCGCCTCCCTGCTTCTATTGCCCTGTGCGTGTGCCTCGCTGGTTGTCCCCAGACTTACTACAACGAGGTCCGGGAGGGACGCCTCGCAACCGATCTGGGTGCTCCCGGAACGAAAATAGTCTTCGGCCTCGATGCCTCGCATGGTCCGCTGAACGTCGAGCTTCAGCTCAATGACCCCGCTGGCGCCGACAAGTCGCGTTGCGGAGTCGCCAGGGCCAAAACACCCGACGGATCGGAAGGCACGACGTATTTCGTGTTCGATGTTCCGGCGGGAACATACGACGCGATCTTCCCCGAAGGCAGTTCGCAGGCCTCATCGCAACCTGGATTTGTCGCCGAGACCGGAAAGCAGGTCTACATTGGTACCTTCACTCTGGGCGTGGTCGAGGACTGGCAACCTCCGTTCAATTTCGCTCCCGGTGAGCAGCAAATCGCACTCGATAGAGACCTGGATGCCGCAAAGGCCGCACTCGGTTCCCGCGCAATGGGGTTGCAGCTCGCCGAACTGACGGCGACCGCTCCGCCGATGGTCCTCGGCGGTATCTGCGCTTAGCCCCCCACCCCCAGCATCTCC
>JBEBGE010000131.1:0-2374 GCA_040081595.1 Devosia sp. | reverse complement strand
GAAACAACCGAAGCGATTCACTTGTTGTTGCGACGCTCCTAATGCACCCTGCGAAGAGAATTCAGGCCGCGTTCGATGCCAGCGGCTGGGTCAGCACGGCATAGAGACTGCTCTTGTCCCGCGCCGCACGCAGGCGTTCCAGCGCATGCGGCTCGCGCAGCAGGCGCGAAATGCGCGCCAGCGCCTTCAGATGGTCGCCGCTGGCATGCTCGGGTGCGAGCAGAATGAACACGAGATCGACCGGCTCGCCGTCGAGCGCCTCGAAATCGATTGCCTGCTCCAGCCTTGCGAACAGACAGTGGATCTGCTCGAGACCCTTCATCTTCGCATGCGGGATGGCGATGCCGCGACCGAGCCCGGTCGATCCGAGCCGCTCGCGCTGACTGAGCGCCTCCAGGATGTCGCGCACCGGGAGCCCGGTTACGAGCGCGGCGCGCTCCGCCAGCTCCTGAAGCGCAAGCTTCTTGGTCTTGGCCTTCAGCGACGGAATGATCCCGTCCCGTGTCAGTAGGTCACCCAGTTCCATGGCGAAGAGATCCTGCCCGGATTGACCGCACGATCACCCGCGCGCACCGACGACGGCACTGCGCGGCTCAAGCACTCGTCTTTAAACGTTTACTCTGAGATTGCCGGCCCCCCGGCTTCCCCAACTCCGTCACGCCCGACTGGGTGACAGTTACCGCATCGGTCTTGGCCCGAACCGCCTGCCGCCGCCCTTTCCCGGCTGAGATTCCGGCAGGTGTGGCAGGGTCGATCCAACCGATATTGCCATCGGCCCGCCGGTATACGACGTTGATTTCCCCGTTCGAACCATTGCGAAACACCAAAAAGGCATCGTCCGTCAAGTCCAACCGCATCACCGCTTCGCTGACCGGCAGCTCGTGAATGGTGCGTTCGGTCTCGGCCACGACCACAGGGTTGTCCTGTCCGTTGCCCTTTCGTCCGGAAGCTCCCATGCTTTCGGCCAGATCGTGCTCGTCGTCCGCCACCGAGACGACGAAATCGCCAGCCTGGGTTGCAGGCGCCTCCTGCGTATCATGGATGGCACCGTGGTGCCGATTCTTCAACCGCCGCTTGTAGCGGCGCATCCGTTTCTCCATATGCTCGAAAGCAGCATCGGCGCTGGAATAGGCGTCCGTGCCCTCGCCGGTACTTTCGAGCATCAGTCCTGTGCGCATGCGCACCGAGCAGCTTGAGATGAAGCGGCCTCGCAGCTTTTCGACCCGCACGTGCGCGGCCAGGTAGCTGCCTAGATATTTGTCGATCGCATCGTCGAGCTTGTCGCCGACATAGCTCTGGAAGCTCTCGCCAACCTTGATGTTCTTGCCGGTAACCTGAAGAGACATGGGACCACCGATTTGACGGTATTTTTCTGTTGTTAGTCAAACGATTAGATGTTTTTCCCTTTCCCCTGCACCAATTTTAGGCTAACGCCGCCGCCACGCTTTCCTCCCTGCGAGGCTATGTCCGCCAGTTCGCCGGCGTCAATCGAAACCGGCCCGACTCCAGACCCAAACCAATATTGAACCCCAACTAAGCCGACCTTGCGACACGGTTCAGCATGGTTTTCTCCCGCCGGCGCTGAACAGAGGAGGGAATGCGCATCGCCTCCCGGTACTTGGCAACAGTGCGGCGGGCGATGTCGATGCCGTCGCCGTTGAGCCGTTCGACGATCGTGTCGTCCGACAGCACTGCGGTGGCTGGTTCTGCGTCTATCAACTCCTTGATGCGATGGCGGACTGACTCGGAGGAATGCGCCTCCCCGTCGCCAGCGGAGGCGATCGAGGAGGTGAAAAAGAACTTCAGCTCGAAAATGCCGCGCGGCGTGGCGACATACTTGTTGGAGGTAACGCGCGAGACGGTCGATTCGTGCATCTTGATCGCATCCGCGACCGTTTTCAGGTTGAGCGGCCGCAGATGCCGGACACCGTGCGTCAGGAACGCATCCTGCTGGCGGACGATCTCCTCCGACACGCGCAGAATGGTGCGGGCGCGCTGATCGAGGCTCTTCACCAGCCAGTTGGCGGTCTGCAGGCAGTCGACAATGTATTCCTTGTCCTTGCCCTTGTTGGCTGACTTCGACACCCGCGTGTAATAGCTGCGATTGACCAGCACCCGCGGCAGAGTGTCGGCATTGAGCTCGACGATCCAGCTACCATCCGAGGCGGCGCGCACCGATACATCGGGAATGACGGGCTGGACCTCGACCGAGCCGAACTGCAAGCCGGGCTTGGGCGATAGCTGGCGGATTTCGGCGATCATCTCGGCCAGATCGTCCATGTCGCAGCCGACCGCCTTGCGCAACTTCGGCAGATTGTGCTCGGCCAGCAACTGGAGATTGTCGAGCAGGGCCGCGATCTGAGGGTCGAAGCGG
>JBEBGE010000088.1:0-9228 GCA_040081595.1 Devosia sp. | reverse complement strand
ACCTTTCACGGGATATCGCTCAACGTCGCCCCTGCGCTCGACCACTATGATGGAATCATCCCTTGCGGGATTTCGGACCGCGGCGTGACCAGTTTCGAAGACCTGGGGCACCTCGTCTCGATGAGCGAGGTCGATAGCGCGCTGAAGGCGGCTTTCGAGCGGCGTTTTGGTCCTGTGGGGCCTTCATCGCAGGAAAGCCTTGTAAGCGCGGCCTGAGCGCAGCATCTTATTGGCACAACTGCCGATTTGAGGTGGCTAAATGACCTCTGACGACCTGAAGCGCATTTTCCTCGGTCCGACCCTGTTCCGGCTCGACACCATCCTGTCGCCGCGGCTGGTGCCGGTCCTCTATGCCACGGGGCTAGCCGCCCTGCTGCTGTGGGCCGTGGCGCATCTGTTTGCGACGTTCGGGTCGAATTTCGGCGACGGGCTCTGGGGCCTCCTCGAAATCGCGGTCTATGGCACGCTTGGACTGGTGGTGTTGCGGGTCGTCTGCGAAGCGCTGCTGGTGTTCTTCAAGACCAATGAGAGCGCGGTGGAGGCGGTCAGCCGGACGCGGATTTCCTCGAGCCTGCTCGAAGAGGTGCGCGACGCCATCAGCGATATCGCCGACGAGGACGAGGAATACGACATCACCCCGGCAACAGACCCGGCGCCCGACATGGAAATCACCCCTCCGGGCCGGGTGCGGCGCACGGCAAGGCGGACCCCGACGCCGAAGATGTGACGTGGTCAGGGCATCCCTGCCCTGCTTCCATCGCAATCTGACGATCATTGCCTTTTGGCAAATATGGTCTATACGGGCGCCCATGACCGAAGCCCCAAAGATCGGCCTTGTCAGCCTCGGCTGCCCCAAGGCTCTTGTCGATTCCGAGCGGATCATGACGACGCTCCGGGCGCAGGGCTATGCCTTCTCCAGGGACTATGCCGGCGCCGACATCGTCCTCGTCAATACCTGCGGGTTCCTCGACAGCGCCAAGCAGGAGAGCCTCGAAGCGATCGGCGAGGCCCTCGCCGAGAACGGCCGCGTGATCGTCACCGGGTGCCTTGGCGTCGAGGAAGAGCTGATCATGAAGACCCACCCGAGCGTGCTCGCGGTGTCGGGTCCGCATCAGTACGAAGCAGTGGTCAATGCGGTCAACGCGCACCTGCCGCCGGTGCCGAACAAGTTCGTCGACCTGGTGCCCGAGGCCGGTCTTCGCCTGACGCCGCGGCACTACGCCTATATGAAGATTTCCGAGGGCTGCAATAATCGCTGCTCGTTCTGCATCATCCCGCAGATCCGCGGCGACCTCGTCTCGCGGCCGATGGCTTCGGTGCTCTACGAAGCCGAGCGGCTGGTGGCCTCTGGCGTCAAGGAGATCATGGTGATCTCGCAGGACACCTCGGCCTATGGCGTCGATATCAAGTATGCCAATTCCAAGTTCCGCGGCCGCGATGTGAGCGCGAGGTTCCAGACGCTGGCCGAGGAAATGGGCAAGCTCGATGTGTGGACGCGGCTCCACTACGTCTATCCCTATCCGCATGTCGATGCGGTGATCCCGCTGATGGCGGAGGGCAAGATCCTCCCCTATCTCGACATCCCGTTTCAGCACGCTTCACCGACGGTTCTGAAGGCGATGCGCCGGCCGGCCAATCAGGTCAAGACGCTCGAGCGCATCAAGTCCTGGCGCGAGATTTGCCCGGACCTCACCATCCGCTCCAACTTCATCGTCGGCTTTCCCGGCGAGACCGACGAGGATTTCGAGTTCCTGCTCGACTGGCTGGAAGAGGCCGAGATCGATCGCGCTGGGTGTTTCAAATACGAGCCGGTGACGGGTGCGCCGGCGAACGAGCTCGAGGGCATCGTCCCCGACGAGGTCAAGAACGAACGCTTCGCACGGCTGATGGAAGTGGCTCAGGACGTATCGAGCGCGCAGCTGGCCAAGAAAGTCGGGCGCACGATCGACGTGCTGGTCGATGACGTGAAGTCGGCCGAAGGCCGCGCTATCGCCCGCTCAAAGTGGGACGCGCCAGAGATCGACGGTCAGGTCATCGTCGATAACGCAGCAGGCATCAAGCCGGGCGACAAGGTCACGGTGATGGTCACGGGGTCGGACGAATATGACCTCTTTGCCGAGCCGGTGAACGCCAGGGCGAAGCAGCCGGCCCTGGCCTGAGCGCTCTCACTCCATCTTGAACTTGAGGCCGAAGCGTTCGACGCTTTCGGCGGTATCGCTGATCGACTGACGGGCGCTGATGTATTTGTGGCCCATCATCGCCTCGCCCTTGCGGCCATCGAAAATCTTCACATTGCCGATGTCGTTGATGATCTGCCGCGCGGGACCGCCGAACATGGCGACGATGCGGATGATCCAGTCGGGGACCGTGCGGTTGACGATCTTGCGATCGGGATAGAGCTCCTGGATGATCTGGGCGACCTTGGGGAACGGCATGTATTCGGCGGTCGACAGGTAGCGCTCGCCGATGGATTCCGGGTGCTCAAGGGCCGCGACATGCATGTCGGCGACGTCGCGGACATCGATGATCGAAAAGCCGTTGCTGGGGAGCGCCGGGGTAGCGTTCTGCAGCAGCCCTGAAACCATGCCGACGGAAATGGACGCATCGTCGTCGAGCGCCGGCCCGATGATGGCGCCGGGGTGGATGGTCGTCAAACCCATACCGTTGGCCTTGGCATAGGCCCATGCGGCCTGCTCGGCCTTGGTCTTGCCGACGCAATAGGCCCATTTCCAGCGCATGTTGTCGAGATTTGTGAAGTAAGTCTCGTCATAGGTGCGGGTGCCCGAGGTCTGGCCGTGGCCATAGCCGACAGTGGCGATGGACGAGGTCATGATGACGCGCGAAATGCCGGCCTCGTGGGCATATCGGAGGACGCGCGCGGTGCCCTCGACGGCCGGGCGGACAACGAGGTTCTGGTCCTTGGGCTCGTCGCCGCGAATGACGGTGGCGACATGCATGACGGCGTTGACGCCGGTCATCGCCGCCGGCCAACCTTTGTCGTCGAGTATGTCCGCGTCGACGAGTTCGAGCCGCGCCGCGCCTTCGGCGCCGACTTTCGTGGCGACGGTTTCGCGAACCTGCTTGGCCTTCGCGTCGGAGCGAACAGTGCCGCGGACGCGATAGCCCTTTTCGAGGAGCTTTACGACGCACCATTTGCCAACGAAGCCGGAGGCGCCGGTCACAAGGATCAGGTCTGCCACTTCAATCACCTCCCGAAACACAAAGGGCGGCCCGTTTGCCGGACCGCCCTGTTGAACTCGTCACCGGCCGCTATCAGGCCGCATTGTCGATATCGTCGCGCGTGCGCTCGATCACCGGACCGCTGTCGAGGCCCTTGGCGTCGACGTCGCGATCGACAAACTCAATCACCGCCACGGCGGCATTGTCGCCGTAGCGATATCCGGCCTTGAGAATGCGGATATAGCCGCCATTCCGTTCCTTGTAGCGCGGGCCGATGACGCCGAAGAGCTTTTGCACCTGGGTCTCGTCGCGAACCTGCGCGATCGCCTGACGGCGCGCATGCAGGTCACCGCGCTTACCCAGCGTTACGAGCTTTTCGACGATTGGCCGAAGTTCCTTGGCCTTGGGCAGAGTGGTGACAATCTGCTCGTGCTTGATCAGCGCCGCCGACATATTGGCGAACATCGCCTTGCGGTGGCTGGCGGTCCGGTTGAGCTTACGGTTGGAATTACCGTGGCGCATTTCTAACTCCCTAGGCGGCGGCGCGTCTCGCGACGGGCATTTGATTGGGTCGCGCGTTCGAACCGGAAAACCGGACGACCACTTTTCCTGAACGCGCTCCGGGCGGCTTAATAGTGATCTTCGTAGCGTTTGGCCAGATCATCAATGTTCTCAGGCGGCCAGTTCGGAACGTCCATGCCCAGATGGAGCCCCATCTGCGCCAGCACTTCCTTGATTTCATTGAGCGATTTGCGGCCGAAATTCGGGGTCCGCAGCATCTCGGCCTCGGTCTTCTGGATCAGGTCGCCGATGTAAACGATGTTGTCGTTCTTGAGGCAGTTGGCCGAACGAACGGAAAGCTCGAGCTCGTCCACCTTCTTGAGCAGCGCCGGATTGAACGCCAGCTCGGGCACCGAGTCCTGGGTCTTTTCCTTCGTCGGCTCTTCGAAATTGACGAAGACCGAGAGTTGGTCCTGGAGGATGCGCGCGGCATAGGCCACCGCGTCGTCCGGGCTGATAGCGCCATTGGTCTCGATGGTCAGCGTCAGCTTGTCCTTGTCGAGGCTCTCGCCGGCACGGGTCGCGTCGACCTTGTAGGAAACGCGGCGGACCGGGGAGAACAGCGCGTCGACCGGGATGTATCCGATCGGAGCGTCTTCGGGACGGTTCTTGTCGGCTGCGACATAGCCCTTGCCGGTATTGACCGTGAATTCGATGTTGATCTCGGCACCGTCGTCGAGGTGGCAGATCACCAGTTCGGGGTTCAGCACTTCGATGTCACCGGTGACCTTGATGTCGCCGGCGGTCACGGCACCCGGCCCCTGCTTGTGCAGCGTCAGACGCTTGGGGCCCTCGGCCTGCATCTTGAGGGCGATTTCCTTCACGTTCAGAACGAGATCGGTCATGTCCTCGCGCACGCCCGGAAGCGAGGAGAATTCGTGCAGGATTCCATCGATCTGGATGGCGGTGACGGCGGCGCCCTGCAGCGACGACAGCAGCACGCGGCGCAGAGCATTGCCCAGGGTCAGTCCATAACCGCGCTCAAGCGGCTCGGCCACGACCGAGGCGGTGCGCGAATGATCGCTGCCCGAAACAATGTCCAGCTTGGTCGGCTTAATCAGCTCTTGCCAGTTCCTCTGGATGGTCACGGTAACGTCCTTTCAAAAGTCGCGGCGCTCGCCCGCCGCTCGGCCGCAAACACAAAAACGGCAGTCCGGCCGGATCGGAATCCGGCGGGACAGCCCGGCACTCGGTTAAACGCGACGGCGCTTGCGCGGCCGGCAGCCATTGTGAGGGATGGTGGTGACGTCACGGATGGAGGTGACGTTGAAACCCGCGGCCTGAAGCGCGCGGAGCGCCGATTCACGGCCCGAACCCGGACCGCGGACCTCGACTTCGAGGGTCTTCATCCCATGTTCCTGGGCCTTCTTGGCCGCGTCTTCCGCCGCGACCTGAGCCGCATATGGGGTGGACTTGCGCGAACCCTTGAAGCCCATGACGCCCGACGACGACCAGGAGATGGTGTTCCCCTGAACGTCCGTGATCGTCACCATGGTGTTGTTGAAGCTGGCGTTTACGTGTGCGACGCCGTTGGTGATGTTCTTGCGCTCTTTGCGCTTGACGCGCGCGCCTTCAGGCTTTGCCAATTTTCTTCCTTCGGTTCGATATTAGCGCTGCCGTAATTCCAGCAGCTACATCAGAGGCAGTCGTATGTCGGCAGTCGGCAGTCGTAAGATTGCCTACTGCCTATTGCCGACCGCCCTACTTCTTCTTGCCCGCGATGGGCTTTGCCGGACCCTTGCGAGTCCGCGCATTGGTGTGGGTCCGCTGACCACGCACCGGCAGGCCACGGCGATGCCGCAGTCCGCGATAATTGCCCAGATCCATCAGGCGCTTGATGTTCATCGCCACGTTGCGGCGAAGATCGCCTTCCACGACGTAGTCGCGGTCGATGGCCTCGCGAATCTGGATCACTTCGGCGTCGGTCAACTCGTTGACGCGGCGCTCAGCCGGAATACCCACCTTTTCGGTGATGTCCTTGGCGAACTTCTGGCCGATGCCGTGGATATACTGTAGCGCGATCACGACGCGCTTGTTCGTCGGAATATTGACGCCAGCGATACGAGCCAATTCCGCTCTCCTTCATGCCAGCGCCTTCAAATAGCGCCGTTTTGATAACAACAAGGGACCGGACTCCGACCCCTCACCCTGTCGAGGAACCGAATCCAGCCCACATATCCTTGAGACTGGCGCGGTTCTATGTGCCCTCTCCGCCAGAGTCAACAGGCGGCAAAAGCTCTATTTTCAGCGCCTGCGCCGTGGGGGAAAGCCGGTTTCCGCCACAATCGCCCGCGCCGGAGTTCTAGCCTCCCACCGCGCGGCGGATCGCCGCCGTCACATCGGCCACCGGGGCCATGCCGTCGACCGACTTGAGCAGCCCTCTCGCCCGGTAATAGGCGACAAGCGGTTCGGTCAGTTCGCGATAGACATTGAGGCGGTTGCGGACCACCTCGGCATTGTCGTCGGCCCGCATCCCACCCGTTTCCTTGGCGCGATTGGCAACGCGCGCCACCAGGGTGTCGGCGTCGGCGGTGATTTCGACCACCGCATTGAGCTTCAATCCCTTGGAGGTCAGCATGGCGCCAAGCGCATCCGCCTGGGCGATGGTGCGCGGGAAGCCATCTAGGATGAAGCCGTTTGCGCAGTCGGACTGGTCGATGCGCTCGGAGACGATGCCGTTGACGATCTCATCGGACACGAGGTCGCCACGGTCCATGATTTCCTTGGCCGCAAGGCCCATCGGGGTCTTGGCGGTGATGGCGGCGCGAAGAATGTCGCCCGTCGATAGTTGCGGAATCCCGAGCTCGGTGACGAGGATCTTCGCCTGGGTGCCTTTGCCGACGCCGGGCGGCCCGAGGAGAATGAGCCTCACCGCTTACGGCCCCCGAGGCGCGAGCGCTTCACCAGGCCCTCGTATTGCTGGGCAATCAGATGGCTCTGGACCTGTGTGATGGTGTCGAGCGTCACGGTGACCATGATCAGCAGCGAGGTACCGCCGATGAACTGGCTGACATTGAGCTGGCTGTGGATCAGTTCGGGAATGAGCGCCACGACCGTGAGATACAGCGCGCCGACGACCGTAATACGGGAAAGCACGTAGTCGATATGCTGCGCCGTGCGCTCGCCGGGCCGGATGCCGGGAATGAAGCCGCCCGAGCGCTTCAGATTGTCGGCCGTGTCGGTCGGGTTGAAGACGATCGAGGTGTAGAAGAACGCAAAGAAGATGATGAGGGCGGCAAACAGCACAAGGTAAAGCGGCTGGCCGCGCCCGAGCAGCGCCGCCGTGACCGAGAGCCATTGCGGAGCATCACCATTGGCGGCGAAGGACGCAATCGTTGCCGGCAAGAGCAGCAGCGAGGAGCCGAAGATCACCGGGATCACGCCCGAAGTATTGAGCTTCAGTGGCAGATGCGACGTGTCGCCCTGAAACATCTTGTTGCCGACCTGGCGCTTTGGATACTGGATCAGCAGCCGGCGCTGGGCGCGTTCGAAGAACACGATTGTGGCAATCACGGCCAGGGCGATGATCAGCAGCCCAAAGAGCCATGCCGGCGAGAGTGCGCCGGTGCGGCTCAGTTCAAGGGTCTGGACGATGGTCGTGGGCAGGTTGGCGACGATGCCCGCAAAAATGATCAGCGAAATGCCGTTGCCGACGCCGCGCGAGGTGATCTGTTCGCCCAGCCACATCAGGAACATGGTGCCACCAACAAGGCTCACCACGGTCGAGAAGCGGAAGAGCCAGCCCGGATCGAGCACCACACCCTGGCTGCCCTCGAGCCCGACGGCGATGCCGTAGGCCTGGATGGCGCAGAAGACCACGGCGAGATAGCGCGTGTACTGGTTAAGCTTGCGGCGACCCGCCTCGCCTTCCTTGCGCATAGCCTCGAGCCGCGGCGACGCGGTTGAGATCACCTGCACAACGATGGAAGCGGTGATGTAGGGAATGAGGTTCAGCGCGAAGATCGCCATGCGGTGCACGGCGCCGCCGGCGAACATGTCGAACATGCCAAAAATGCCCTGCGCGGCGCCCTGCTCAAAGGTCTGACGGAAGGCGTCGGGATCAATGCCGGGGACAGGGATATAGGTGCCAAGCCGATAAACGAGCAGCGCGCCGAGGGTGAACCAGATGCGCTGCTGCAGCGCCTTTGCCTTGGCAAAGGTCGAAAAATTCAGGTTTTTGGCAAGCTGTTCGGCTGCGGAGGCCATATCGCCTAGTCCCTAATGCGCATCGCACAAGTGCCGGCAAATGCCGGCCCCGTGGACAATGCTGGCTCGACCGGCACCCTTAGGCGTCGGCCTTTGTTTCTTCGGCCTTAGTTTCCTCGGCTTTGGGCATATCGATCTTGCCGCCCAGCGCTTCAATAGCCGCGATCACGCCTTTCGATGCGTGATAGACCTTGAAGGTGACCTTCTTGGCCTTGAATTCGGCGGCGCCCTGAACGAGGCGGACGCCGTCCAGCGCACGGCGGATGACGCCGGCCTTGATCAGCGCCTCGGCGTCGATGACGCCCTTATGGTCGAGCTTGCCGCTGTCGATATAGGCCTGGATGCGGTCGAGGCGCACAGCGTTGTACTTCTTGACGTTCGGCACATTGAAGCCACGCTTGGGCATACGCATGTGGAGCGGCATCTGGCCGCCTTCGAAGCCGTTGATGGCAACGCCCGAACGCGCCGTCTGGCCCTTGCCGCCACGGCCGCCGGTCTTGCCCTTGCCCGAGCCGATACCGCGGCCGACGCGCATACGCAGCTTGTTGGCGCCCGGGTTATCGCGGAGTTCGTTCAAACGGGTCATGTTGAATGTCCTTACTTGTCGCCGACGACGCGGACGAGGTGCGGGATCTTGTTGATCATGCCGCGCACTTCCGGCGTGTCTTCCAACGTCCGCTGCTTGCGGATCTTGTTGAGCCCGAGCCCGATCAGGGTCGCCCGCTGATCAGCGGTGCGGCGCGAGGGAGAGGCGATCTGCTCGACGGGTACGGTCTTGCCGGCCATTTATACCTCCACCGATTCCTGGCCGCGACGGGCCTGGAGTTCGCTGACCTTGAGGCCGCGACGGGCCGCGACCGAACGCGGGCTATCGACCTGCTTGAGCGCGTCGAACGTGGCACGGACCATGTTGTAGGCATTCGAAGTGCCCTGCGACTTGGCGACGATGTCGTTGATGCCCAGGGTCTCGAACACGGCGCGCATCGGGCCGCCGGCGATGATACCGGTGCCCGGGACGGCGGCGCGGAGGATGACCTTGCCGGCGCCGTGACGGCCGGTCACGTCATGATGCAGCGTACGGGCTTCGCGCAGCGGTACGCGGATGAGCTGGCGCTTGGCCTGCTCGGTCGCCTTGCGGATCGCCTCGGGGACTTCGCGCGCCTTGCCGTGACCGAAGCCGACGCGGCCCTTCTGGTCGCCGACGACGACCAGCGCGGCAAAGCCGAAGCGCTTGCCGCCCTTGACCACCTTCGCGACGCGGTTGATGTGGACGAGCTTGTC
>JBEBGE010000130.1:0-2387 GCA_040081595.1 Devosia sp. | reverse complement strand
GAGGCGGGTTGCACCCCCGCGATTGCGCCTTCAGCGAGGTCGTTGACGTCGAGATTGGGCACCTCATCCTTCAATTTGTTGAGGGCTGGAAAGTCGTCGCTCTGCGGAAAGAAGGAGCCGTAGTTGCCGTTGTCTCGGAACACCTTTAGCACCTCAGGGGACCGACGATTGGCAGCCGGCAGCATGAGCATCAGCACGCACAGTCGGTCACGAACGTCCTCGGCCGTGAAAGCGTTTAGTTTTTCCATGACTTTCACACGGCCCGCAGATGCGCGTTCGAGAACCTGGCGGTAAGGATGCCCGCGATCCCAGAGTTGCTTCTTGGTCTGATCATAGATGGCCGTTGAGGGAACGATCCACAGCACCAGGCCGGCCCGCTTACGGAAGTGATCTGTCAGAACGCGCTCGACGGCGTGGATGGCCAGCAGTGTCTTGCCGCCGCCGGTCGGAACCTTGAAGCAAAGATGCGGGATGGATTGCTGGGTGCCGTCCTCAAGCTCGCGCCACGGCCCGATGCTCGCCGGCACCAGCCCGCTTTCCCGAGCGGATTGCCACGACTCTACATTTGGTTCCTTCTTCTTGGCTGCGAGCCCCGCGGCCTTCAGTGCGGCAGCTATTTTTGTGGCGTTGTCGACTGCTGCGGACAGAAGCTTCAGATACGCCGACAGCGCATCGAGAACGTCCTCCTGATAGCCCTTAAGCCTCATTGGGCCCGTCCCCCAGGATCCGGTGGATCGAGTAGGGAAGCTGGCAGAATGTGATGCCGTGCTCGGAAAGCGCCTTTTGGCTCATGAACTTTGACGCCGCGTAGACGAGCACGGCTTGCCTTCAGCACACTTTTGAATTCGCTCGGCTGTCGGCATGTTGAGCGCCGCCTCATTGGAGCGCATGAACTCAAGGTCCGGTTTGTAGATGAGGTGGATGCGATAGCCACCGGCCTCGCCGACAAACCAGTCCTTGCCGGGCTTCTTTGGCGCCTTAGTGAGTGTCTGCCCCGTTGCAGTGTAGGCGACATAGCGAGCGACTTGCCCCCACTCCGGGGCATGCCTATCTGCTTAACTCAGGTGCTCATCGCTTGAGCTGAGGCGAACCGCCGGCACCGTTTCGTCTGGTCGATGATTTCCCGCTTTGGTAGCGGCGCGTGCATGACAAGCTGCTCGATGACGCGGGCGGCGATGCGGCCGACCCCGTTTGTCTTACGACGGTTGTGGCGGAACGCGAACTCGTCGAGGTAGGCCTGCAGGTGCTTATCGCGCACCGCGCCCGCATGCGTGCCAAGCAGCCATCGCTTCAGCAACGAGATCGTCCAGTGGCAGCTCTGGACCGCGTCGTTCTCGCGCCGCTCCGACTTCGTCTGGACTTTCCGCTCGTGGCGCCGCTTGCCGAGGCTCGTCTTGTCGTAGCCCGCGTGCCCGTCCGTCACGACGCGGGCGTCGGCCGCGATCTGTCCGTCGGCGAAGCGCTTGCAGGTATCCTTGTCATTGTTCTCGGCGTGGGCGAGGCGCACTCTTCCGTTTGCTTCGGCCGCCACCAGCACCACCTCCTTGTGCGGGCTGCCCTTTCCCCCGACGAGTGCCTCGTCGGCCTGCACGAAAGGGCCAAGCGGCTCGCTGTCGGACCGAACCATCGCGGCACGCAGCTTGTGCAGCCACGTCCATGCTGTCTCGTAGGAGCCAAACCCCATGATGCGCTGGAGGTCCTTGGCCGAGATGCCAGTGCGGCGTGTCGAGATCTCGAACACCGCGCGAAACCACATCTTGAAGGGCTTGCGCGTCTTTTCCAGCACCGTGCCCGAGGTAAGGCTCGTCTGGTGTCCGCAGTCCGCGCACTCAAACGTGGTGCCCTCGCGGATCGTCCACACGCGCGCCGAGGTGCACCGCGCGCACGCTGGCTCGCCACCCCAGCGCGCTTGGACCCAATAAGCGCGGCAGTCGTCCTCGGTCGCGAACCGCGCCTCGAACTCCGTCGCCGTCTTGGGAAAATCACGCCACAAGTCGTTGTGGTTCTCGCGTGTCATGGCACCACTCCTTGTTGGTGCTCATAGCGCACGAAATTGCGCCGGAACTAAGCGGATAGGCAGGCTCCACTCAGCTCTTCGTCCTCACGTAGGTGCCAGGCGCATCCTCGATCGTGCCCAGGACAGCGCCAGGGGCGCGAGCCATGACCATGTCGCCCGAGTGCTGGGAGAGCCACTCGGCATAGTGCGGCCACCATGAGCCCGGAGTTTCCTTGGCGCCCTCGAACCAGGCTTCCAGGGTCGCCGCGCGCTTGGAGTTGGTCCAGTACTGGTATTTCACCTTCTCGCCGGGCGGATTGATCACCCCGGCAATGTGTCCCGACCCCGCCAGCACGTACGTCACCGGCCCGCCGACCAGGCGCGAGCCGAT
>JBEBGE010000087.1:0-9328 GCA_040081595.1 Devosia sp. | reverse complement strand
GTAACCGGAGACGGCATCGCGGTGCTGGGCCGCCCCTCCACCGGCTTCGCCGGTCCCCCTCCCCCGCTTCGCGGGAGAGGCCGTGACCGCTAGACGTCCAGGTTGGCGACGTTCAGCGCGTTGGTCTGGATGAAATCGCGGCGGGGTTCGACGAGGTCGCCCATCAACTCCGAGAACAGCCGGTCATGGTCGTCGCTGTCGCGGATTTCGACCTTGAGCAGGGTGCGGATATTGGGATCGAGCGTGGTTTCCCAGAGCTGGCTGGCATTCATTTCGCCCAGGCCCTTGTAACGCTGGAGGCTGACGCCCTTGCGGCCGGCGGTGGTCATGGCCTGGAACAGCGAAGTCGGCCCGAAGATTTCGGCGGAGAACTCCTTGCGCGTAAGCGAGCCGACCCCGGCGAAGATCTCGCCGGCGCGATCGATCAACTGGCGCATCTTGCGCGCATCGGAACTGGCGAGCAGGCCCGAATCGAACGGATGGGTTTCCTTGACGCCACGCACGGTGCGGTTGAAGACGAGACCGCCTTCGCCATCGGGAGTTCCCTGCCAGCCGCGCTCGACTTCGTCGGACACACGATCGAGGCGGGTGGCGATGCGGGCGCCGATTTCGGCGGCGCGGGCGGGGTCCGCGACCGCATCGGGATCGAGGGCGCCGACAATGGCGGCCTGTTCGAGAATCTGGCGATTGTAACGGGTGTTGAAGCCCTGGATTTGATGGAAGATGTCGCGCGCCTGGCGCACGATGGCCAGAAGATCGGCGCCGGCATGGGCCGCGCCATTGGCGGTGGTGAGCACGGCATCATCGACGCCGCCTTCGATCAAGTAGTCTTCGAGCGCCCGCTCGTCCTTGATATATTGCTCGGACTGTCCGCGCTTGACCTTATAGAGCGGCGGCTGGGCGATGTAGATATGGCCATTGTCGATGAGCGGCCGCATCTGCCGGTAAAAGAACGTCAGGAGCAGCGTTCTAATATGGGCGCCGTCGACATCGGCATCCGTCATGATGATGATCTTGTGGTAGCGGAGCTTGTCGATGTTGAATTCTTCGCGGCCGATCGACGTGCCAAGCGCCATCACCAGATTGCCGATCTGCTCGGAGCCCAGCATGCGGTCGAAACGGGCGCGCTCGACGTTCAAAATCTTGCCGCGAAGCGGCAGCACGGCCTGATGATAGCGGTCGCGGCCTTGCGTGGCGGTGCCACCGGCGCTATCGCCTTCAACGAGGAAGATTTCGGACTTGGCAGGGTCCTTCTCGGAGCAATCCTTGAGCTTGCCGGCAAGGAAATTGACATCGAGCGCCGATTTGCGGCGGGTGAGTTCACGGGCCTTGCGGGCGGCCTCGCGGGCGGCGGCGGCTTCGGTGATCTTGCCCAGGACAATGCGCGCCTCGGCGGGATGTTCCTCGAGCCATTGCTGGAGCTTGTCGTTGACGCCGTTCTCAACGACGGGCCGGACTTCGGACGAAACCAGCTTGTCCTTGGTCTGGGAGGAGAACTTTGGATCGGGCACCTTGACCGAGAGCACGCAGGTCAGGCCCTCGCGGGTGTCGTCGCCGGTGAGGGTTACTTTCTCGCGCTTTAGAATGCCGCTCGACTCGGCATAGGAAGTCAACTGGCGCGTAAGCGCACCGCGCAGGCCCGCAAGATGGGTGCCGCCATCGCGCTGCGGGATATTGTTGGTGAAGCAGAGGACGTTCTCGTGGTAGGAATCGTTCCACCACATGGCGACTTCGACCGTGATGCCGTCCTTTTCGGAGACGAGCATGATCGGGCTGGTGATGAGCGGCGTCTTGGCGCTGTCGAGATAGCGAACGAACGCCTCGAGCCCGCCCTCGTAGAAGAGCTCGACATGAACCGGCTCGGGATGACGCAGGTCGTTGAGGCGGATGCGGACACCCGAATTGAGGAAGGCGAGCTCGCGCAGGCGATGCTCCAGCGTCTTGAAATCGAACTCCACCATGGTGAAGGTTTCGGACGACGGGAGGAACGTCACTTCGGTGCCGCTGCGGCCTTCAAAGGTCCCAGGCTGACGGTTTTCGACATAGGTGCCGGTCTGGACAAGCGGTGCATCGGCATTGCCGTGGGTGAAGCTCATCTCGTGGATCTCGCCGTCGCGGCGAATCCTGAGCTTCAGCGAGACCGAGAGCGCATTGACGACCGAGACGCCAACGCCGTGAAGGCCGCCCGAGACCTTGTAGGAATTCTGATCGAATTTTCCGCCGGCATGGAGCTGGGTCATGATGACCTCGGCGGCGGAAATGCCTTCGCCCTTGTGGATGTCGGTGGGGATGCCGCGGCCATTGTCGATGACGGTCACCGAGCCCTCGGCATTGAGGGTGACGCTGATGAGATCGGCGTGGCCCGCCAGCGACTCGTCGATGGCGTTGTCGACGACCTCATAGACCATGTGGTGCAGGCCCGAGCCGTCATCGGTATCGCCGATATACATGCCGGGGCGCTTGCGCACGGCATCGAGTCCCTTGAGGACCTTGATGCTGTCGGCACCATATTCCGAAGAGGCGGAGGGGGATGTTTCTGGGGTGCTCAAAAAGGCTCCGAATCAGCGTCAAACGCCGCGCAAAAAGATGTAGCGGATTTTGGGAAGGATTACCCGGAACAAATGGCCAATTTTGGCCGGATTTCAAGGGTTTTGCCGGTATTTGGCACGGTTTTGAACGATTGATCTGGACCGGGGCCGGAGGGGTCCGAATCAGGGGGTTGGCAGGCCCTCTTCGAGCCGGCCGTCGCGGACGGTGACGCGCTGGGCCCGGGCCCCCAGAGCCTCGAACAGGATGGGGTCGGTGCCGGTCATGAAACACTGGGTTTCGAGGGCATCGAGGGCGGCAAAAAGCGCCGCCCGGCGGGCGGGGTCGAGATGGGCGGCGATCTCGTCGAGGAGGAGGAAAGGCGGGATGGCGGTCATCCGCTTGACCAGCCGCGCATGGGCCAGAATGAGCCCGACCAGAAGGGCTTTCTGCTCGCCGGTCGAGCCGAGGGCCGCCGGCATCTCCTTCTGGACGTGGAAGACCTCGAAATCGAGGCGGTGGGGGCCCAGGGTGGTGCGGCCGGCGGCGCGATCGAGGGCCCGGGAGCGGGCCCAGATCTGGCGGAGCTCGGCTTCGAGCGCCGAGGAGGAGACCGGCTCGTGCCGGTCCTCGAACAGCGGGGTCATGGCGAGGCGGGCCGCGGGGAAACTCGCATCGCCCAGGCCTTCGGCGATCAGCGCTTCGAGATGGACGATACAATCGGCGCGGGCGAAGTGAAGCGCCGCGGCATGGGCCGCCATTTCGGCTTCGACGGCATTGACCCAGAGCGGATCGGCATCGTCCTCGAGCAGCTTGTTGCGCTGGCGCATCGACTTTTCATAGTCGGCGACGGAGGCCGAATGACCGGGGATCAGGGTGGTCACCAGCCGGTCGAGAAAGCGGCGGCGATCGGAAGCGGGGCCGGTGAAGAGCCCATCCATCGACGGGGTGAGCCAGAGCAGGCGGAGATAGTCGCTCATTTCCTCAACGGCGCGGGCATTGGCGCCATTGATGCGGACGCGGCGGGCGCCGTCGCCGGGGGCGGCGCCGGTGCCGATATCGACCGGGCCATCGGGCGTCTCAATGGTGGCGGCGACCGCCCAGGGATCGTCCGACGACTGATTGGCGAGCGTTTCGAACGGCGCGCGGCGAAGGCCCCGGCCCGGCGCCAGCAGCGAGACGGCTTCGAGCAGATTGGTCTTGCCGGCGCCATTGGGGCCGGTCAGCACCAGATGGCGCCCGTCGAGATCGAGGGCGGCAGCCTGGTAATTGCGAAAAGCCGAGAGACGGAGCCGGGAGACGAAGCGGGAAGGCATGGTGGAAGCCGCGTAGCATATTTTGCAGTCCCGGGGCGGGAGCCTAAGCCATGGAGACGTGTTTTTCGCCTTCGAGTTTCCAGTTGCGGCGCTGGGCGGTCGCTGCGGCGTAGGCATCCATGGTGCCTGGAACCAAGCGCTCATGCAGTTCCATGACGAGGACATCGGTGCGCCCGAGCCACGGGCCGGGGTCGAGCAGCAGGTCGCGCTCCGCGCCTTCGATATCGAGCTTGACGACGAAGGCGCGGGCAAACCCGGCGCCATCGATGAGTTCGGCGATGGTCGTGGTCTCGACGGTTTCGAGGATGTGATGGTCCGAGTGGCGCCATGCCAGCAGCGAATAGCCCCATTCGCGATTGCCGACGTCAAAGAGCGGGGCACTGCCCGACCTGCCGGCGATGGCCTTGGGGATGATCGTGACATTGCCGAGATGCGCCAGATTGCGGCGCAGCAATGCGAGATTTTCGGACGACGGCTCGAGGGTGAGGATGCGGCAGTTCGGAAAGGCTCGTGCGAAGCGCATGGCGACCGTGCCGATATAGCCGCCGCCATCGATGATCAGGCCCGAGGCATCGGGCGACAGGCCGGCGATGAGTGTATTGAACTCGCCGCCGAGCGAATGGACCGCAACATCATAGTCAGGAGTGGCGGAGCGAAGCCAAACGGCTTCGCCGCGAACCACGAGGCGGAAGACCCGCTTGATGCCGAGCAGATTGAGGAGAAGGAAGCCGAGCAGGGTTGCAAGAGGATTGTGCCGGACGAGACGCATCAGCATGCGCCAGTGCCAGCGCAGGCGGCGGATGAAGGTCGGGCGCGGCGGCGCGGGGTTGGGGGACAAGGGATCGGGGGACGATGGCATGGATGCCTCTACTGGCACAGAGCGCCGCGCGAGGGGGCTGCCGCGGCAGGCGCAAGCGGCCCCACCCACCACGCTTCGCGTGGTCCCTTCTTGCCTGCAATCGCTCCACTGGAGCGCTTGCTTGGCCTTCGGCCAACCGGCTGCGAAGTCCCGACGAGCGGGAGGGAGCTCAGACTGCTAGACCCGCATGGGCATCAGGACGTAGAGCGCCTTGGCGTCGCCGTCCTCTTTCACAAGCGTGGGCGAGCCGGCGTCGTTGAACAGGAACACCGCATTGTCCGAGCGGATCTGGGAGATGATGTCGAGCAGGTAGCGGGCGTTGAAGCCGATCTCGAAGGATTCGGGTTCGAACTCGACCGCGAGTTCCTCGGTGGCGGTGCCGTGATCGGGGTTGGTGACGCTCAGTTCGAGATTGCCGTCCTTGACGGAAAGCTTGACGGCCTTGCCGCCGCGCTCGGAGGCGATGGTCGAGACGCGATCGACCGCGGTCGCGAGCGAGGCGCGATCGACATTGAGCTGCTTGTCGTTGTTCTTGGGGGTGACGCGCTCGTAATCGGGGAAGGTGCCCTCGATGAGCTTTGAGAGCAGGACGACCCCATCGATCGAAAAACGGATCTTGGTGTCGCTGACTTCGATCGCGACATCGCCCTCGGCGCCGTCGAGGAGTTTTTGCACCTCGGCCACGGTCTTTTTGGGAATGATGATGCCCGGCATGTCCTTGGCACCGGCGGGCGCATCGGTTTCGGCGCGGGCCATGCGATGGCCGTCGGTGGCGACGGTGCGCAGGATCGCCTGCTTGCCCACGGTCAGGGTGTGGACATAGATGCCGTTGAGATAATAGCGCGTCTCTTCGCTCGAGATCGCGAACTGGGTCCGCTCGATCAATTCGCGCAAGGTTGCGGCGGGGAGCGAGAAGGAATGGGTGAAGCTGCCCGATTTGAGATCGGGGAAGCTGTCGGGCGAGAGGCAGCTCAGGTGGAAGCGCGAGCGGCCCGAGGTGATGAGCATCTGCTCGCCGCCTTCGGTCTCGAGCCGCACCTCGGCGCCGTCGGCGAGCTTGCGCACGATTTCATAAAGAGTATGGGCGGGCACGGTCGTGGTGCCGGCGGTTGCGACCATGGCGGGGACGGCCTCGGTCACCTCGATGTCGAGATCGGTGGCGCGCAGTTCGAGCTTACCGTCCGCGGCCTTGAGCAGCACATTGGCGAGGATGGGATAGGTATTTCGACGCTCGACCACGCGATGCACGTGACCCAGCGACTTCAGCAGATGATTGCGCTCGAGAGTAACCTTCATCACACGCTTCCCCGACGCCGGCCCGCTTGGGCGGCCGTCCAATTCCCTTGACGCGGCACGACAAGGGTCGATGCCCCGCGCCTGCCGCCTATCACTGACATGTTCGCACCGTGCCGCGGACGTCCGGAGACAGTTCTTCCCGCACCGCGGCCACGGCTGAAACCCCCGGAAATCCGGGCTCGGACCTTTGCAATTCGGGCGCGAAAAGGCAAGCCGATTGGGCGGTGGAGGCCGCTCAGTCCCCAAGCGGCCAAGGCTTTATGACAGTCGCAGCCGGTTGAGCGCGTCTTCGGCCCGCTGCAGGCGCTTTTCGGTCTCGCGGACGGGAAGGTGGGTGCGCGCCAACATGCGCTGCCACTGCGCTTCGATCTGGGGGCCTTCGATCGCAGGATCGGGCACCACCGGTTCGAGCGGCAGGCGCTTCAACACTTTACGCATACGCAAAACCAGACGCGGCAACACGCCAACCTCCTACGCTACGCAACATCAAACAAACTACGGAGCACGTGCCGCTGCCCTCGCGCAGAGCGCTCGGGCGTTCACACCCAGAGCATTTCACGTTCCGGTAGAATCGGAACGAATGCTCTAGGTCCTTGTTTTGTCGCGCTTCCGAACCGGAAAACCGCACCACATTTTTCCTGGAAGCGCTCTAGAATCGCTCCACTGGAGCGATTCTACCGGCGAAGCCGGCCGGCGCTCACTCCTCAAGCATCCTTTTCAACAGCTCGATCTCCTGAGTGAGATCGGCATCGTCCTTCATCATCTGTTCGACCTTGCGGACCGAGTGCAGAACCGTGGTGTGATCGCGCCCGCCGAAACGGCGGCCGATCTCGGGCAGCGAGCGCGAGGTCAGCGACTTGGCGAGATACATGGCAATCTGGCGCGGCCGCACGACATCGCGCGAACGGCGCGACGACAGCAGCTCGTTGCGCGGCACCTTGTAGTGGCGCGAGACGATCCTCAGGATGTCCTCGATGCGGACGCGGCGCGCCTCGCGGGCGCGGACCAGATCGGCAAGGGTGCGCTCGGCGAGCGCCACCGAAATCGACTCCTGCGTCAATTGATTGGCGGCGACGAGCCGGTTGACGGCGCCGTCGAGATCGCGGCCATGGCTGACGACAACCCGCGCAATGTAGTCGAGGACGGGCGCCGGGAAATGCACGCCGAACCGGTTCGCCGCCTGTTCGGCGCGGCGGGTGACGATGTTGCGGCGCAGATCGAGATCGAAGCCGGTGATGGGCACCACCAGCCCACCCGAGAGGCGCGAGCGCACGCGCTCATCGAGCATGTCGAGATCGCGGGGCGGGGCATCGCCGGCGACCACCACCTGCTTGGCGCCAGTCAGGAGCGTGCCCAGCGTGTGGCCGAATTCGGTGGCGGACTTGCCCTGCAGGAATTGCATGTCGTCGATGAGGAGGAGATCGACGCGGCGCAGCCAGTCCTTGAGTGTGAGGGCGGACTGCCGCTGCACAGCGGTGATGAAGTGGTACATGAAGTGGTCGGCGGTGAGGTACACGATATTGCGCCCCGGCTCGGCCGCGCCCGCCGCCCAGGCAATGGCATTGAGCAGGTGGGATTTGCCCAGGCCCACCGTCGAATGGATATAGACGGGGTTGAAGCTCACCGTGTTGTTGAGGGCGGCACTCGCCACCTGCCTCGCGACCCCCAGGGCGATCTCGTTGGAACCGCCTGCAACAAAGGTGTCGAAGGTCATTTTGGGATCGAGGGCGGAACCGGAAAGCGCATCGCCGCGCGGCGCGCTGACTTCACGCGCCGGCTTGGCGGAGGCGGGCATAGGCTCGCTCTGGGGTTCCTCGATGGGCTCGGCCAGCGGGTTGAGCCGCGGGCGGGGCTGGCCGGTCACCCGGACGGTGAAATGCAGGCGCGCCACGCCGGGATTTTCGGACTTGAAGGCCTCGAGGATCTTTTCGGCGTAGTTGGACTGAATCCAGGAGCTCAGGAAGCGGGTCGGGACCGAAAAATGGGCGACGTCGTCGACCAGTTCCTCAAGCTCGATGCGGGCGAACCAGGAATTGAACACATCCTCGCCGACCTGGGCTTTCAGGCGGGAACGAACCCGCTCAAACTGCTCTTTTTCCTGTTTGCCGATCCCTTCGCCATCATCGTCCCCCAGCACCTTCAACCGCGCCCCGCCTGCCGCCATAATATTCGCCCCAGAAACCTGCCGGGACCCTTGCCGGGCCTCCGAAATTGCCGCTCCATCCGCCTCCCGCAAGAGACAGACAATTCCTCTCCGGCCGCATAGTATTGCGACTGGACTACTCAGCTCTGTACTTGACTCCGGCGACTATGCGTCCGGGTTCGCGACTATAGATTACGCCAACACAAGACGATCAGTTCCAACGCCAAACATGCCGCTCCGTGAGGGTAGCTTTGAACTGGCATCCGCGACCGCTACCGGCCCGGTCCCCATTTCATGACTGCCCCAACACGCCACTTGCTGACAAAACCGGCTCTTCGTGCCGTCTTGTTCAATCAACGAGGCCATCTTAGAGGCGGGTTTTTGGGGGTGCAACCGACTCTTTTTTCGGGCGCGGGGTTGACAGGAACCAGCCGCCGGACTCCCGAAAAATGGTTTCCCGGGAGCCCGTCGGCCCCGGCAAAGCAAGCAATTGTGACTCAAGCATGAATCGGCGCGAGGGGGTTTGATCGGTGGAGAGCGATCGTCCTCGCGCCAGGACCGGGAGAGGGACCAACGATCCAGCGATGGGGCTCTAAGCCCTGAGAATCAAGGGAAAACCTGAAAGACGGCGGGTGTAGCAAATCTGTCACAGGACCGTAACACACAGGTCACCGATGGCGGGCGAGCGCGGGCGGCAAAACAAAAGGCTCCCCGCAGGGAGCCTTGAAGACTGCGTGGCGATGGGCGGCGGATCAGGCCTTGAGGGCCTTCACGCGCGAATTGAGGCGCGACACCTTGCGGGCGGCGACATTGGCGTGGATCACGCCCTTCTGGGCGGAACGGGCGATTTCGGGCTCGGCGGCCTTGAGCGCGGCCACGGCCACGGTGTGATCGCCGCCGGCGATGGCTTCCTCGACCTTGCGCACGAACGTGCGCATGCGGGAGGTGCGCGACTTGTTGACTGCAGTACGGCCCGCGATCTTGCGCGTCGCCTTTTTCGCCGAGGAGGTATTGGCCATCAGGACCCTCTTGTCCGGCAGATCGGGCGCGCCTTGAGCGCCAAAGGCCGGAGATGAAATGAAATCGGCGGCAAACGGCCGCCAAAGCTGGGCGGTGTATAGGTGGAGAGGTCCTGAGCGTCAACTGGAATCACGGCTCCTGCGGCCGCCCCCTCCCCCGCCTTTGGCG
>JBEBGE010000129.1:0-2419 GCA_040081595.1 Devosia sp. | reverse complement strand
GCCAGGGGCATGCTCGTGCTGTCCGTAGCCGATGGCGAAGAGGCTGGCGGCGCTGGCGCCGAGATTGACCACGACCTGAAAGAATGCGGTCAGCTGGTCGACCCGCAGGCGGACCCCGACCCAGGGCAAGCCGATCGGTAGCGATGCCAGTTGCGGTGTTGCAGTGAGGCTGAGCAGGTACTGTGCTGCGCCGGTCAGAATCGTCAGAGACGCGGCAAGGCAGGCGGTATAAATCACGCGTGACGCGATGGCCCTACCTTGAAGGGCGACGGCGCTGACGGCGATGCCGAGCAGCACGGCAACGGCCGTCAGTGTCACCCCCATCGGCATCGAACCCCTCTCATGCCGTACGTACTCGTGGCCGCAACGGAAGCCAATCCGCTCAAGCCACCTGGTTAGAACAGCAGACGCACACCTCGGCCTTTGCCCTGACTGGGAACGTCCTCTCCAATCAGCTCCACACCGTAAGCAGTTAACGCCGCCACAAGTTTGGTCAGTGACTCAACGTTGCCGCGGATCAAGTCCCGGCTTGCCTCCATGCGCTGAATGGTCGGGAGCGACAGACCAGCCTTCTTCGCCAGCTCTCGCTGGTCGATTCCGAGCAATGCACGCGCAGCGCGCAGCTGAGACGCAGTGATCATGCCCAGCCCATCAAAAGTCAACGCCGAGCCATAACTACTTAGGATAGTACCATGAGCAGGAGACGACAAGGCTTGTGTTAAGTCGTGTCACTAGCACGCGAGTTGTCCGGTTCCAGTAGCACACGATATGTCCGGTAATCCGTGATCCTCTCAATGCGGGCAGCATTGGGGGGAGGATTGGATGAGCCGGACCAAGTGTGACGAGGACCGGAGAATGGAAAAATTTGTGGACGTTTACGGCCGCTGGGAACAGCGGGAGCTGACCCAGGCGGAGGCAGCCGAGATTCTGGGGCGATCGGAGCGGCAGTTCCGCCGCTACATCGATCTTTACGAATCGGAAGGACTTGACGGGCTGCTGGATGGTCGGCTCGGCAAGAGATCGCCGAAGGCCTTGGCTAGGGATGTGGAAGAGGCGATTCTAGCGCTCTACCGCAACGCGTATCGGGGTTGGAATGTGAAGCACTTCCACGAGCACGTGGTGAAGCATCACAACTATTGCTTGAGCTACAGCTGCCTGAAGGGCCGGCTTCAAGGGGCAGGGCTGGTGCAGGTTGAGCAGCGCAAAGGTGGGCACCGCAAGAAGCGGGAGCGCAAGCCGTGCGCGGGCATGATGCTGCATCAGGACGGCAGCCGGGAGGTGTGGCTCGAAGGGCAACCAGCGCTCGATCTGATCGTGACGATGGACGATGCGACGAGCGAGATCTACTCGGCGCTCCTGGTCGAGGAGGAGGGAACGATGTCGACGTTCCAGGGGCTGCTCGAGGTGATGGGAGCGCACGGTGTTCCCTCGACCTTCTACACCGATCGGGGCAGCCACTACTTCTTCACGCCGGAGGTCGGCGGCAAAGTCGACAAGGTGCATGTAACGCAGGTGGGCCGGGCCTTGGCGCAACTGGGCGTGGTGCACATCGCAGCCTACTCCCCGGAGGCGCGCGGTCGGTCGGAGCGGATGTTCGGAACGCTGCAGGACCGCCTGATCAAAGAGCTGGCGCTTGCCGGCATTCGAGACGTCGCCACGGCGAATGCGTGGATCAGGACGAGCTACCTTCCCGACCACAACCAGCGCTTCATGGTCGAAGCAGCGCTGCCCGATCGTGCGTTCGTGACGGTGGAGCCGGGCCGTCTCGTCGAGGCGTTGTGCATCGAAGAGGAGCGAACGGTCGGCCGCGACAACACGATTGCGTGGAACAGCAAGCGCCTTCAGATACCGGAGAGCCCCCTTCGGCGGCACTACGTGCAAGCCAAGGTCAAGGTGCACGCCTACCCAGACGGAACGCTGGCCGTGCTGCACGGGCCGCGCGTGATCGGTCGATACACGGGTGAGGGTGAACTGGTAGAGAAGACAGATGGATCAGGACCAGCCGTGGAAATGGTTCCGGTCGCCCCCAGCGTGGCGCCGCGCTCGGTCCCCTCAAGGCATGGCCTGGCCGCGTCACCGCCAGTCGAGGCCGCAGCGCGACGGCCAACCTTGACCGGCCCTCGACGCGACGCCAAAGAGCTGCCATGCCGCAAAGTCAAGAGGTGCGCCGCCTGAGGCTCGCGCCCCTTCTGACGACACCCTTTCGATCGCCAGCGTCCCCCGCTTCCGCCGGCGATCATCCGTAAACCCCGAAGCGGACAACTCACGTGCTATCAAAACCGGACAAGTCCAAAAGCTACTGACAGGCTTGTGTTAAGTCGGTGTTAAGTCGGCTTGTTGCGTCGGTCTCAGCACCCTCATACTGCGCGGGCAGACGAAAAAGCTTAGATGGGCCGTGGTGGCCGCGCTCAGGCCGACC
>JBEBGE010000086.1:0-9372 GCA_040081595.1 Devosia sp. | reverse complement strand
ACGATGTCATAGGCCTTGACCACGCCCAGCGAGAGCAGGATCGCGCAGGTGAGGAAGGTGAACTTCATCATCGGAATGATGATCTCGGCATAGAGCCGCCAGAAGCTGACGCCGTCGAGCCGGGCTGCGCTCCAGATTTCGGTATTGATTGATTTGAGACCCGACAGCATCAGCGCCATGTAGAAGCCGGCGCCCTGCCAGACCGAGGCAAGGATGATGCCGTACATTGCCGTCTCGGATTTGCTCAGCCAGTCGAAGCTGATGAAGGTGAGCCCGATCGAATGCAGTGCGCCCTGCAGGCCGAAAGTCGGATTGAACATCCAGCGCCAGGCAACGCCTGTGACGATCAGCGACACGGCGAGCGGATAAAGAAAGATCGTCCGGAAGAACCCCTCGCCGCGCTTTTCGCGGTCGATCATCGCCGCCAGGATGAAGCCGAAAATGATGGCGAGGAAGCTGCCAATGCCCAGCACCAGCATGTTCTTGAGGGCAATGGTCCAGCCCTTGTCCTTGAACAGCCGTTCGTACTGCTTGGCCCAGTCGGCAAAATCGATGCCGTAGGAGGCGAACGCCTTGGAGGTCGTGAACGACATGTAGATCGTCCACAGGATCGCGCCGATAAACACCACCAGCGTAATGGCCACGGCCGGCGTCAGCGCAAGCTGGGGCGACCATCGGCTCCACCGAACTGCCATTCTTCCTCCCGTCAGGCTGTTGGGCAGGCCGTGTGCGGTCTCGCACCCATGGAAGCTCCCCGGCTCCCGGAGGGCCTCAAAGCCCTCCCCCCGCATTCAGCCTTTTGACTAGCCGTCTCAGCGCTAATCCCGTATTAGCGTTAAACTAGAACCAGATTGGATAGCCCGTCAACAGGGAATCTGAGAGGAGTCCGCGGCGCGAAAATGCAGCCTGGGGGCATCAAATGCCCCCTGAATGCACGCACCGTGTCCTGCACATTCTCGGCTAAGTGCCTTTGGGAGCAAGCGATGACAACGTCGAGCACCATTCCGCGGATCGGCTTCGGTACCTACGCCCGAACCGGCGAGGAGGGCATCTCGATGATCGGCCTCGCGCTGGAAGCCGGCTATCGCCACCTCGACACCGCCCAGACCTATGACACCGAGCGCGAGGTCGGCGAGGCCTTCCGCCGCTCCGGCCTCGGCCGTGACGAAGTCTTGTTCACCACCAAGATCACCGGCGCCAATTGCCAGCCCGGCAAGCTCATCCCCTCGCTCCGCCGCAGTGCCGAGACCATGGGACTCGATAGCCTCGACCTGACCCTCATCCACTGGCCGGTCGGCCCATCAGGCCGGCTTCCTATGGCGGCATATCTTCCCGAGCTGGTCGAGGCCCAGACCCTCGGATTGACCCGGCTGATCGGGGTTTCCAACTTCACCATCGCCGATCTCGAGGAGGCCGAGACCCTGATCGGACCCGGCCGGATCGTCACCAACCAGTTCGAGCGCCACCCCCTCTTACGCAACCAGAAACTGGTGGATTTCTGCCTCTCGAAGGGAATCGCTGTCACCTGCTACCTGCCCCTGGCGCGCGGCCGCTGTGCCGGCGTCGCAGCCATTGAGACGGTGGCACGCCATCATGGCGCCACCCCGCACCAGATCGCCCTGGCCGCCTCGCTCAATGAGGGCCACATCGTCATCCCGACCTCCGGCAGGCCCGACCGCATCCGCGAGAACTTCGCCGCATCGGCGATCCGCCTCTCGCAAGCCGAGCTCGACCTCATCGCCACCGCCGACCGCAACGAACGCCAGATCAACCCGGTCTGGAGCCCCGCCTGGGACTGAGCCGGACCCGCCCACCGCCGCCCGGCGAGTTGACATTGCCACCGGCTGGAGTCAGGTTCGACTGATATTAACGTTCCTACAACTCGGCCGTTTGGCCGAGCGGGAATTTTTGCGCCGATTGTCGCTTGTCGAGGTCAGCCCAACTGACCCCCGCACCCCGCCGCTTCGCCTTTCGGCTTGCGGTCAAGGGCGATGACGGCCGGAACGCCAGGGGAGGACGGCATGCGCGGGATCACCGGCATTGGCCATTTCGCGCTCAAGGTCCATGACCTCGACCGCTCGCTCGATTTCTATTCAGGCAAGCTCGGCTTTGCCGAGATGATGAGGATCAACCGCGAGGATGGCTCGGTCTGGCTGGTTTATCTGCGCATCACCGACACCCAGTTCCTCGAGATATTCCCCGGTGCCGCCGCGGACCGGGCGCCTGGTTGGGATGACAATGCGATCACCCATATCTGCCTCGAGGTCGATGATCTCGACGCGGTCGTAGCCCAAATTGAAAGCCAGGGCATCAAGCTCCTGATCGAAAAAAAGACTGCCGCCGACCGCAATCGCCAGGCTTGGATCGAAGATCCCGATGGTAACCGCATCGAGTTGATGCAGTTGAATCCGGACGGTATGCAGGCCGAAGCGATCAAACGGCTTCGGATCTTGGGCAACTAGACCATGCCGGCCCGCCGCTTCGCGCTTGAAAAGCGGAAAGGGCACCGGTTTTTCTATGGCAATTCAAACTTGAACTGGGCTATTCGGGGCGCGCCCGGCCCGGCGCGGATCGAGTGCCAGCTGCTGGGGGACGGATAGCGGCCATGGCCAGGTCCATTGTTCGACTGAAGGACATCGCCGACAAGACCGGGTTTTCGACCAATACCGTGTCGCTGGCGCTGCGCCAAAGCCCCCGCATTCCGCAACAGACCCGCGAGGTCATCCAGCGCGCGGCGGCCGAACTCAACTATCTCCCCAACCAGATCGCCAAGTCCCTGGTCAGCCGCGAGACCAAGACCATCGGGCTGGTGCTGACTGACATCAACAACCCCACCCTCACCCACACAGCGCAGGCGATTGAGATTTCTCTCGCCGAGCGTGGCTATGGCACGCTGTTCGCAACCTCCAACAACACGCTCAGCGAAGAGATTCGCGCGATCGAACTCTTCCGGTCGCGCCAGGTCGATGGCATGCTGATCTATCCCACCAGCCATCGCCAACTCGACCACATAAGGCCGCTGCGCCGCGCCCACTACCCGGTGGTGCTGCTGGTTGCCGATCCTGACGCCGGGATCGATGCGGTTTGCATCGACGACCGGCGCGGCGGCTACAAAGCGACCCGCCACCTGATCGATGTCGGCCACCGCCGGATCGGCATCCTCGACCGCGGAACGCTCGGTAATCCCGAAAAGACCCAGGGTTACCAGCAAGCACTGTCCGAGGCCGGCATCGACTATGACCCGGCCTTGTTCGTCGACCCGCTCGGCGATACGCCGGCACGTGGCTATTGGGCGATGGACACTTTGATGAGCGGCAAGCGGCCAAGCGCGGTATTCGCCGCCAATGACTCGCTTGCCATCGGCGCCCTGCGCTGGTGCCAGACCCATGCAATGCGGGTCCCCGACGATGTCGCGATTGTTGGCTTCGACAATATTGAATATGCCGAATACGCCTCTGTGCCGCTTTCGACCGTCAATTATGCCGTCGAGGTGGTGACGCGCATGGCCGTCGATCGGCTGATGCGGCTGATCTCGGCGGGCGAGACGCTGCCCGAACCGCGCGTCACCCAGATCGACCCCGATCTCATCATTCGCGAGTCGACCCGCGCCCAGCGGTGATAGAGTGCTCGCCTGTGACGAGGTTACGGAGAGACAAGATGGCGGACAAGTTGAGCCAGGACGCACGTGAAGCGGCACTCACCACGTTGCCGGACTGGACCTACGATGCCAAGGCCGATGCGATCGCGCGTGAGTTTGGCTTCAAGACATTCTCGGAAGCTTTTGCGTTCATGACGCGCGTGGCGCTTCTCGCCGAAAAGGCAGACCATCATCCCGAATGGAGCAATGTCTATAACAAGGTCGCGATCCGGCTCTCGACCCACAGCGCCGGGGGACTCACCGAAAAGGACATTGCGCTCGCCATCGGCATCGGCAAGCTTCTCACCTGAAATTGCGGCCGCGCGGCAACGCAGCCCGTGCCTGTCGAGCATCGGCGCTTTCGCGCTTCAGCCGCGCGACGTGCCGCGGATCGGCAGGGCTGGACTTGCCCTCGTCGCCTCGCGCCAGCGCCGCATCCCCGATCGAATGGCCATTGGCGAGCGCGAGAAGGTCGTCGGTCATATCTGTGAAGCCTTCGGCGATCACATGGATCACCAGCCCCTCGACCTGCAGCTTGCCTTTGACCGCCAGCAGCTTTGAGCCGAGGATCAACGAGCGATTGGTGTCGAACACCTTTTTCCAGATGACGATATTGGCGATGCCGGTTTCGTCTTCGAGCGTGGCAAAGACGATACCGCTCGCCGTACCGGGCCGCTGCCTTACCAATACCAGCCCCGCGACTTCTACCCTCTGCCCGTCCCGAGCTGCGCTGAGCTGGAGCGAGCTCAGAGTGCCGCGTTGCTCGAGCCTTCGCCTTAGAAAACTAAGGGGATGTGCCTTGAGCGAATAGGATAGAGTTCTATAATCATGGATCACATCCTCGCCGCGCGGCATCAGCGGCAGGCTCTGATCCTTTTCCTGTCGCGGTTCCGGCTGGCCCGAGCTCTTGAACAAGGGCAGCATCTCGGCCCCGTCGGTGCCAACGAGGCCGCGCACGGCCCAGAGCGCCTGCCTGCGGTTGAGCCCGAGTGAACCGAAAGCATCGGCTTCTGCAAGGATTTCGAGCGCCGAGACGGGCAGGCCCGTCCTCAGCCACAGATCGCGCACCGAACCATAACCGGCACCCCGCCGCGCCATCAGGCGCATGGCGTGCTCTTCCTTGAAGCCTTTGACCTCGGTAAGGCCGAGGCGCACAGCCTTGGTCGAGCGGATCTCAGCGCGCATGGAAGCATGGCGCGGCCAGACATGATCGGCGGCTTTGTGCCCGTCCTCGAGCACACTCCAATAGTCCGACCGGTTGATGTCGGCATTGCGCATTTCAACGCCATGTTCGGCAGCGTCGCGGATGAGCTGGGATGGCGCATAAAATCCCATGGGTTGGCTGTTGAGCAGTGCCGCCGTGAACACATCGGGGTAATGGCATTTGAGCCAGCACGACACATAGACGAGCAGCGCAAAGGACGCCGCATGGCTCTCCGGAAAGCCATAGGAACCGAAGCCTTCGATCTGCTTGAAGCAGGATTCGGCAAATTCTGCCGGATAGCCCTTGGCCTTCATGCCGGCGAGGAATTTGTCGCGGAACACCCCGACTCCGCCGGTCCGCTTGAACGTCGCCATGGAGCGCCGGAGCTTGTCGGCTTCGCCCGGGCTGAAGCCCGCGCCTATCACGGCGATCTGCATGGCCTGTTCCTGGAACAGCGGCACGCCTTCGGTCTTTGACAGCACCGCCTCCAGTTCCTTGGAGGGGTAGACAACCTTTTCGTGGCCGAGCCGGCGCTTCAGATAGGGGTGCACCATCCCCCCCTGGATCGGGCCGGGCCGCACGATCGCGACTTCGATAATGAGGTCGTAGAATTCTTTCGGCTTGAGCCGGGGCAGCATCGACATCTGCGCCCGGCTTTCGATCTGGAACACGCCGACGGTGTCGGCGCGATGCGTCATCTCATAGACCGGGCGCGCCACATCCGGATAATCGTGCTCCTCGGCGAGGAGATCGGTCATTCTGACCTCGCGGCCATAATGGACATGCAGCAATTCAAACGCGCGCCTGAGGCAGCTCAGCATGCCGAGCGCCAGCACATCGACCTTGAGGATTCCAAGCGCATCGATATCGTCCTTGTTCCATTCGATGATGGTGCGGCTGTCCATCGCGGTCTTGCTGATCGGCACCAGATGATCGAGCTCGTCGCGGGTGATGACGAAGCCGCCGACATGCTGGCTCAAATGGCGCGGAAAATCCTGCAGGGCGCTGGCGCATTCGAGCACCTTGGCCAGTACCGGTTCATTGGGATCGAGCCCGATCTTGATCAGGCTTTCGGGCTCGAATTCGACTGACCAGCCCCAATGCGACTGGTTCAATGCCGCGATGACATCGTCGGAAAGTCCGAACACCTTGGCGACTTCGCGAACCGAGCTCTTGCCGCGATAGCAGATGACATTGGCTGTGAGCCCCGTGTGGTTCCCACCATACTTGGCATAGATATATTGCATCACCTCCTCGCGCCGCTCGTGTTCGAAATCGACGTCGATATCGGGCGGCTCGTCGCGTTCGGTCGAGAGGAACCGGCCGAAGACCAGGTCGACCTTGGTCGGATTCACTTCGGTGATTTCAAGGCAGAAGCAGACCGAGGAATTGGCGGCCGAACCGCGTCCCTGGCAGAGAATCTTGAGATCGTAGCGTGCGTAATGGACGATATCGCGTACGGTGAGGAAATAGGGGGCATAAGCCTTGTAAGCGATGAGGCAGAGCTCGCTCCAGAGGGTCTTTTTGACCTCGTCTGGAATCCCGTTGGGAAAGCGCATCTGGGCGCCTTCCCATGTCATGCGCTCCAAAGTCTCCTGCGGCGATTCCCCATTGTTCCAGGCTTCGGTGGGGTAGTTGTATTTGAGCTGATCGAGGGTGAAGTCGATGCGCGCGGCAAAGCGCAACGTCTCCGAGATCGCCTCTGGGTGCTCGCGAAAGAGCCTCGCCATTTCCTCGGCTGATTTGAGGTGCCGCTCGGCATTGGCCTCGAGGCGTTTGCCGGCTTCGAAGATGGTCATGTGCTCGCGGATGCAGGTGATGGTGTCCTGCATCACCCGCCGTCCCGGCTCATGATAGAGCACATCATTGCTGGCAATCATCTGGATGCCTGAACGCCGGGCAAGATCGGCGAGCCGGTTGAGCCGCGCACGGTCATTGCCGGCGAAACGGCAGGTGCCGGCGAGCCAGACCTGCCCCGGCGCGCGGGCAAGCAGTTGAGCAAGTGCAGCTTCGCTTCTGGCCCAGTCGGTCTCGTCGGCAATGTAGATGAAGAGCTGGCCCTCGACGAAATCGAAGAGGTCGGAAAGGACCAGCCTCGGATTGCCCTTTTCGCCATTGGCATTGCCGATGCTCAAGAGCTTGCAGAGCCGCCCATAGGCTTCGCGGTCGCTGGGATAGGCGATAATGTCTGGCGTGCCGTCGGCAAAGCAGAGTCTTGTGCCCACCAGATAGCGGAAGCCTTCCGGCTTGGGTTCATCCATGTCGCGCAGCGCGACATAGGCCCTGACCACCCCCGCAAAGGAATTGCGGTCGCAGAGGCCGAAGCCCGAAAGTCCCATTGCGACGGAGGCGGCCACCAGTTCTTCGGGATGCGAGCCGCCACGCAGGAACGAGAAATTGGATGTGCCGATCAGCTCGATATAGGCTGGAGGGACGGCTTTCCTCTGCGGCTTAACCGGTGCGGGAAATTCGAGAACATCGCTCATGCAAAGAACCCGTGCAGGAACCATTTGGGGTTGGCGACCCCGAACAAGCCGTCGCGGAAGATCCAGAAGCGCCGCCCGCCATCGTCCTCGGCGACATAATAGTCGCGGGCGAGTTCGCCCTCCTGGTAATGGCGCTGATTGTCCCCTTCAGCGCTTGCCTCTCCCATGGCATGGCCGGTGAGCTTGAGCCTGGCCTCGAGCCGCCACCATTCGGCGCCGATCCGCTCCGGCCCCGAGGCTTTGACAAAGCGATAGCTGACCCGCCGCCAGACCATGTTGGGCGGCGGTCCATCGGGAACTTCTGCCAACGAGACGGTGATCGGCTCAGGCTGGGGCAGGAGCCGCAGCGGCCGTGGGGCCATAACCGGCAGCAGCGCCAGAGGATCATCTCCTGTTGCCGCGAGAACCGGCTCGAGTTCGACCGCGCGCTCGGGCAGATGCGTATTGATCAATTTCGGCCTCAGTACCGCCAATTGACCGAGCCTGCTGGCAATCCGGTCATAAAGTTTGTCGAGGCTCTTGGCCCCGTCATCGGCATCGAAGGCGCCGATCTGGGTCGGATCGACCTCCGACACGGAGCTGGCGGCGAGCCGGATCATGTCGATGCCGAAACCGGCATCATATTCCCCACCAAGCCGCTCGGCCCGATTGGCAAAGAGACGGCTGATATGACCGGCATCGCGTGTCGAACGGCCCGCATTGACCGAAAAGCTCATCACCTTGTGATCAACGCGATAGAGAAACAGGTGAAAGCTCTTGGCCCCAAGTCCCTCGGCTTCGAGCTTGACCGAGAGCGATACAGCAAGATCTTGAGCGCACATCAGCACGTCGTCCATCAAACCGATGGGATCGGCAAAACGATGTTCTACGAACCGCTCGGCCAGCGGCAGGCGCGGCGTCATCCGCTCTTCGATGTGGCCAAGGGCCTGGTCAAGCCGCATCAGGAGCGAGGCTCCGAACCGGGCATTCAAACCCTTGCGCTCGCGGTTCAGAAGCTGGCCTATCTTTTTGATCCCGACCTGGATGAGGCTCGAGACCTGCGCGTCCTCGAGCCTGAGCGCTGCCACCGGCAGATCGGCCAACGCTTCGTCGACGCGACCGGCCAGCACCCTCTGGCGGCCAAAATGACTTATCGCCCAGGCTGACCCAATGGTTGGCGCGATGGCCCCGGTGACCGCAAAGCCCAGCTCCGTGAGCCGCGACGTGATCTTTTCGAGCATCTGCGCTTCGCCGCCGAAGAGATGGCTGACCCCGGTAATGTCGAGCACCAGGTCGCCATAGGGCGCGGCATCGCCCAGCACAGAGACCATCGGGCTTGCATAAGAATGCCAGTCGGCAAAATCGGTGAAGGCTGCTGCGAGCATAGGATGATCGATTTCACGCACATTGAGCGAGGGAAGCTGCGCCCGCCCGTCGTAGACGGTCTGACCCAGGGTCAGGCCCTGACGCGCCGCCTCGCTGTCGAGCGCAACGATCCGCATGGCGCCTTTCTGCTTTTCGTAAAGTGCCAGCGGCTCGTCCGATTGCTTCAGAAACGGATCATGCCGTTTGAGATAATCGGTCGCCCAGCGCGGCAGATTGAGCGCGAGGAACCGGCGTTGCGGCAGCAGCTCCGCCTGCATCTGGGATGTCGACAATATCGAAGCCATTTTTCGTCCAGCCCAAGAGCCACTCCTTGCCGGGCTTGCCCCGCCAAAGCCCCTTTTCGAGCCGCACCCGCCATCGGCTCTCCCCCGGCGCCCGCGTATCGAACGCCATTGTGCCGCTGAGTTCGGGCATCACATGCCAGCGCAATCGCGCGGCACTGGCGCTGCGGCCGAGCCCATAACGAAGCAGCAGAAACGCCCCTCCGGTTTCTGTGGCTTTGAGGTTGAGACGCCTCGTAGCGGTGAAATCGAGTGCCTTGGGGTCCGAACAGACATCGGCGATGATTGCGGCCACCGCTTTGCAGGCGAGAGCCTCTTCAGCCGCCCAGAGCAGTTCGACGATGCTCGCGGCACGAATGAAGATGATCGACGCGGGATCGACCCCGAACGCCCCCAGAC
>JBEBGE010000128.1:0-2489 GCA_040081595.1 Devosia sp. | reverse complement strand
CCTGAAAGGCCAGCGAAATGATTGTAATCGGCCGTGACCGAGCATACGCCAAGGCAGCGAAGAAGGAGTCAATGCTGCCATTGTTGGTACCCCACCATTTGATCGATACGGGCACTGCGCCAGGCGCCACACCCGCAATTCCCCCGGTCAAGCCGCCCTCGTCGAAGGTCCCATTGTGACCGATTGCGGCAATCAGACCCGCAAGCGAAGTGCCGTGACCGTACCTAAGCAAACCGAATCCGGCATCTACATACGGATCCGCGTCAAGAGGTGCAAATGAGGCACCCGGCTCGCTCGATCCGATCGGATTCAAATCCTGCTGAGAATCATCAATTCCTGTATCAATTACTGCGACCGGCACAACAGTGTTGCCCTGCAAGTATCTTCTCCACACAGACGGCATATCAAGCGACGAGTTCGCCACGGGATGGAGCGTTCCAGAGCACAAAGGCACGTCGACTTGGTGTAGGGGCCACTGAGTATACCATAGTGGATCATCATTGGGTGCCGCAGGGGTCGGCCCACCCATGACTAGGCTTGCGTGTAGGACGCCCGGCTGGGCCTGAAAGTCGGCCAGCATCTGATTGGCGGGCACCCCCAATGGTATTCTGATCCTATAGAGCGTGTTCAAATCCTCAAATCGCCCAGGATCCGCCTGCATGATTGGCGAGGGGGCTTTTGTATCCACCTGCTGTGCGCCATTGTCTTGGAGAGTCTGATGCAATTGGGGCGGTGCGTCGACGGTAATGGAGACGAGTATCTCCGTCGGCCGCCAGAATGGCAGGCTTACCAGGGAGTCCAGTTCAAACTCGGCGCGCCCTCCCCCCGCACTACTGAGCATCACGGATTGCAACATTTCCGCATCGGCGATTGGCAACGCACATGTCACGAGCGTATCTGCGACGACATTCGCATTCAGCAGCAATGGCCTTAGACCGTTCGCGCGCATACCCTGAATGTGAGTTAATTCTTCGAAGCCTACGCCGCTGATTGCGATTTGGACCGAGTCCCCAACCTGATTGTAATGCAGAGCGGTCGGCTCTGCACGTAACGGCAAGGAGTATCCACCGTTCACATATGCCTTGCCAACCTGGTCGAGTGCTAGCTGCGGGTGATTGGCGATTAATTCAACGGCGGCTAAGTGGAATATTGAACCCGAGACTATCTCAATGATGACCTCGGTTTCGGGCGGCACTGGGCCGGAACCCATGTCCAAGAATTCTCGCCTCGTTCTGCAGCTTGCAACTTCTACCGACGTAGGAGCTCGTTTCTCGGGAGGGAATCGGTTGCGGGATACTGTGCCCCCGTAGTGTAAGACGATGTTGCCGTCCCCGGCCCACAGAATCAAGTAGCCATCGCAGGCTGGTACGCGTGAGTCGCGCACTACTGAGAGAGTACAGAGGGTTGAAGTCTGGATTTGAGCAATATCTATGCGCTGCATGTGCCCGTTCCAGAGCAATGTCGCGGCCGAGGCGTCGTGTGAAAGCGACATGCTACTCAAAACAAGAACCGTGGCGACGAATCGGAAGCACGCGAGGGAAATAGCCGCTGAAAGCAACCTCGGGCCGAGCGTCCTCATTTGAGCATCCTCCATCTTAAGAGGGCAAAGTCTTATTGGCACGCAAGTCTCTTCAGGAGATTTGTGGCGATTCAGTGATTCGGGTGAGTGATGTCATTGGCCACGCGCGAGGCTACTCGGATAGAGGGCCAGCCCGCCGCAGTTGAAGTAGGTCCCCATGCGGAAGCGCTCGCGGCGGCGAATCTGATCGACGGCCTTGTTCAGCAGCTGTGCGATGTGGAACTTGTCGAACACGATTTTCTCCACCGCCGCCGGTACGTTGAGCAAAGCCGACTGGATGTGCGGAACGCACATGTCCATCGCCACCGCCTCGATTCTCTTGGGTTGCTCGCGCGGCAGGCCGGTCCAGAGCTCATCCTGGCTCGCCTGCGCGCGGTCGTCGGCCACGTGCAGCACCTGAGGCTTCTCCAGGTCGCTCACAACCGTGACGTACTCGTGTCGCCTCTGGAGCGAGGTCTTGTCCACGCTGACGTACTTCGGCGCCACCAAGACGCGTCGTGCCAACACGCGCTCGACCGCGCACGCCTGGCTGCTGGCGGACTCGCCCCACGACAGGCGCAGCCGCTTCGCCACGGCCTCGATGCTCGCCTGCTTCAGCCAGACAATCGCCAGCGCCTCGAACAGCGCCGTGAACCGCGACCCCGGCTCCGCCCACGGGACCGGAAACCGGCGGCTGCCATGTTCCGGGCAACTCAAACGCGGCACGCGCGCCACGACGACAGTGCGGTACTGGCAGGTATCGAGATGCCGCCAGCGGCGCTCCTGATGATCGTGCATCGGCGCCGGCTTCAGGCAGTCAGGATATACCCACCGCGTCTTCGCCGGAAGGGCCACGCGGACGCGCACTTCACCCAAATCGCGGACCATGGTGACGTCCACGATCTCCCAAAGGGCCTTGAGCCCCGGCAGC
>JBEBGE010000037.1:0-33630 GCA_040081595.1 Devosia sp. | reverse complement strand
ACTGAAGCCGGGCGGCATCTATCTCACGACGGTGCCCTCGCTTGGGATTCTGGTGCCGATGCTGCGCGGCGCCGACAGCGAGGGCAAGCGCGGCAAGCTCGCAACCACCGGCCTCCGGCCGACGCCGGACAAGCTCAAGGACATGCTGGTGCTGAAGGAGCTGCTCGAAGCCAAGGCACTGCATGGCGTCATCGACCGCACCTACAAACTGGCCGAGATCGCCGACGCCCACCGCTATGTCGAGACCGGCACCAAAGGCGGCGACGTCATCATCGCCATCGGGTGAGCCAACCAGAGCGCTTCCATGAAAAGGGCGACGCGGCTTTCCGGTTCGGAAGCGCGACAAACAAAGATGTGGACCACTCGTTTCGATGAAATCGCAACGAGTGGTCTAGTCCCCCGCCACTTCCTCGATCAGCCACTTGCCGATCGGCCAGGTATTGGCGAAGTGCCTGAGGCAGAGATCCATGAAGCCGGGCTCGAGCGCCGCCGCGGCGTCGAACTCGGTGCCGGCATAGAGACCTTCATGCAGCAGGTAGTCGCGCCGGTCGGCATCGGCGTCATAGCCGCGCGGCATGAGCTTGCGCGTCTTGCCGCCGATCTCGTAGGCGCCCTTCTTTCTAACGGCGGCCACGGCGGCGATCAGCGCCTTGCCCGAGCGCGGATGGATCACCGATTGGCGGAAGCTTTCGAGCTGGTCGGGCATGAACCCATACATGCCCGCGCCCATATAGGCGGTCTTGGCCGTGAGCCGGAACCAAAAGCCCGGGCTGTCCCAGCGTTTCTTGTCGCCATGCCAGAAATAGAGATCGAGATGATCCTTGTAGGGCCGCTTGTCCTTGGAGAAACGGATGTCGCGATTGATGCGGCTGAGCGAGCCGTTGACCCTGGGCTCAAACTGCACCGAGGGCGAGAGCTTCCTGAGCCTGGGGCCGATGGCTTCGACAAAGGCTTTTGCCGGCGCGACATAGCCCGCCTCATAGAGATCGCGATGGCCTTCGAACCAGGCTTTCTCGTTGTTGGCCGCGATACCCTTGAGGAAGGCGAATGTCTCTTTGGGAAAGCTGGTCATCGATCTTCCTCCTTCAAAGCCCCGCCTCGATCCGGACGGGTGTCGATTTGAAAGCCGGGGTGCGGCTGCGCGGATCGACCGCGGTGCCGCACAGCACATTGGCCTCGGGATAATAGGCGAGCACCGAGCCACGCGGCAGGTCGAACTCCCGCGCCGTGCCTTCCATGCGCCCATGATCGGACGCGAGCGTGATCAGCTGGCCCTCGCTGAGACCGAAGGTCTGCATGTCCTCGCGATTGAGAAACACCGAGTCGCGCCGCGCGCCAAAGCGATAGGTGTCCTGCTCTTCATAGATGATGGTGTTGAACTGCCCCTCCGAACGCACGGTCGCGAGCGTGAGCTTGTGGCGGTCGAACTCGGGGATGGCCGTCACCACGAAACGCGCCCGGCCATCCGCCGTGCCGAATTTCGGCTCATGCAGGATGCGGCTCCTGATATGGAACTCTTTTTTGGCCACATCGATCGAAGCGAGCTTTTCGAGGCCTGGGATGATGCCGGCAATCGCCTGCCGAACCTCGCGATGTTCCTTGAAGCGGGCGAAGGGAATTCGCGAGCGCGGCATCAGCTTGTCCGCGAGGTCGCAGAGGATCACCGTCTCGGGCCGCACATTGTCGAGCCGCTCGATGCCGCCATCCGAAAGCCGCACGAAGTTGAACATGGACTCCTGCGTTGTCGGCGACCATTCCTCGTCGCGCGCCGTGACCGGCAACACCAGCGCCTCGCCCTCCCCCAGCCCATGCAAATGGCCGCGATTGAGCGTCGTGGTCAGAAAGAGTTTGAAGCCGATGGCGTCCATGGCGCGCGTTGAAAATGCGGTGTCGGGCGTCGCGCCCCAGAGATTGCCGCCCATGATGACGGCGGCATCGATCTCGCCGCGCGTGGCCGCCTCGAGACCGGCCATCGTGTCATAGCCCTTCCGGCGCGGCAGGCTGACGCCGAAGGTCTGCTGCATCGCCGAGAAGATCTCCTCGGAGACCACCGGCCTGACCCCGATCGTGCCGATGCCCTGGACATTGGAATGGCCGCGCAACGGCAACAGCCCCGCAAAGCGCTTGCCCAGCATGCCGCGCATCAGCGCCAGATCGGCGATGGCCTCGACATTCGCTGTGCCGTGGAGATGATGCGTCATCCCCATGCCCCAGGCAAAAACCACACTGTTGCGGCTCGCATAGGTCATGGCAACGCGAACGATATCGTCGGGCGGCACGCCGCAGGCACCGGCAATCGTGTCCCAGGATGTCGCCTTGAGATCGGCCTCCCAGGCATCGAAGCCGACTGTGTGCTGGTCGATGAAACCGCGATCCTCCGCGCCCATTTCGAGGACCGCCTTGGCCAGCCCCTTGAACAGCGCGATGTCGGAGCCGATGCGCGGTTGCAGCCAGTCCGAGGCGATGAGATCGCCGCCCTTGAGCATCGAGGATGGGCTCTTGGGCACGGCGAATTTGACGAGGCCGGGTTCTTTCGCGGGATTGATGACGATCACGTCGCCGCCGCGGTCGCGGCAATGCTTCAGCATATGGATGAAGCGCGGATGGTTCGACGCCGGATTGGCGCCGATGACAAAGATCAGGTCGGCGCCGGTGAGATCCGCTAACTCGACGCTGGCCGTACCCTTACCGATCGTCGTCGCCAGCCCCTCGCTCGTCGCTTGATGGCAGTAATACGAGCAATTGTTGATATTGTTGGTACCCCAGGCCCGCGCCAGCAGTTGGAAGACGAAGCCCGCCTCGTTGGAGGAACGGCCGGAGGAGTAAAAGAATGTTCTATCCGGCTTGGCGGCGCGCAGCCGTTCGGCGGCGTGGGTGATTGCCCAATCCCAGGCGACGGGGCGGTAGTGCGCATCGCCGGCGGCTCTATGGAGCGGTGTGTTGAGCCGGCCGAGCCGCTCCATCTCGCGACCGGTCAGCCGCGCCAGCTCCGCAATGGGGTGATCGAACACGTCGTGCGGGATGCCGGGCTGGATATCGGTCGATTGTGCCTGCACCGACTTGTTGCAGACCGAGGGGAACTCACCCAGCTCATTGGTCATCCCGCCCATTTGTCCGCCCATGCCATAGGCACAGGCTTTGCAGGTGTTCTTGGCAGTGAGTGCCTTGGCCGATTTGCCAATCCCCATTCTGAGGATCGTGTCGGCGGCATAGAGCAGCTTCCTGGCGCCGCCGCCGACCACACGCGGTCTTTCGTCCTCTCCGTTCATCCTGGCCTCCGGGACGAAGGCTAGCGCAGCTTGGACCAAAGCGCGAGGCACCGACCGGGCAGGATCGGCGCCTCGCTCAACGTCCAGTGCGCAAGGGTGTCCGGACGGACTTGATCAGATAACGTAGATGACCAACGTCGCGCCGCTGCGGTCGACCGCTACGACATCCTCGACCGAGTGGCCCTGAGCGCCGAGTTGCGAGCGAATGGTGGATTCCCCGCTCAGATAGCTCTGCAGTGCCATCACGTTGCGATTGGCCGCCACGATCTCGGCGAGCCGCATCGCGGCATCGGGGCAAAGCCCCACCTCGATGACCTGGATGGCATTGGCACCGCGCCAGCTCGATATCGTTGCCGCATCGTAGCGATGGCGGTTCACCAGCCGGTCCATCTGCGTGCCGTCGGGAACAAAGCAGGCTGTCGCATCCGGATCGCCGAGCGCGGCGACCTTGACGCCGCTCGAACCCGATCCGTTGCCGGTATCGCCGCCCGACGGGCTGGTATTGCCGGCGGGTCCGAACAGATCGAGCAGGCCGTCGAGGCCCAGATCGACCGAGGCAGAAGTCTCGGTGCCGCCGGTGCCGAACAGATCGCCAAGCAGGTCGTCGCCGGTTCCAAGGCTCAGGCCCGCGTCATCGCTTCCGGGGCTGCCGAACAGTTCGATCGAAGTGTCACTCAACCCGACACCGGCGGAACCGTTCCCGGTGAGATCGCCGGTATCGACATTGATCGCGGCATTGGTCTGGTTCGAGTTCGACCCTCCCAGATTGAGAAGGCTGTTGCCGCCCAGCTTGAGGGAAAGCGCTCCGGCCGGCATCGTCAGCAATGCGGTGACCACCAGAGCCACCGGGATTCTCATCGACAGGCTCACTTGCTTCTCCTTTGTTTGAGACCGCTTCTGATCGGTTGAAATCAAGGATCGGGAGCGGCGTGCAGCCACAATTCCTGTCTGGCCGAACGGTTTCTCCGTAGCCGCGGGGACGCCTAAGGGCCGGTAAATGCCGTCGTGCAAAGGCGAAGTGAAAGGCCGTCGGACATGAAAAAAGGCGCGGAACCGAAGTCCCGCGCCCCTCGGCGTCGCCCACAAGGGAGCGTCAGCCATCACAGGCATCGGCCGAAGTCTTCGAAACGGTCCGGGCGGAGATCCGGCAAGCCCAGTGTTCGTTCGAATCAAGCCGTCTGGCGGCCTTGGGTGATGAACGGGACACGGCTGGAAAGGTTGCGCGGCGGCAAGTCCTTCCCGCGCCTATCAAAAGCCCCGTGTCCCAGGGGGGCACGGGGCCGAGGCGTCGGTGCAAACAACCTCTGCCGGAAAAAACTTCCGGTGCCCCCTTTTTACTCCAAGCGGGCGCGAGGGTCACGCCGGGATTTCCCCGAAATGCTGCACAGATTGGCAGCAACGCCTCTCCATGCTCAAAAGTTAAGCAAATCCTAATCCCCCTGCCCAGCGAACCGGCAAGTTCTGGTGCTCAGGCACGCTCGCGCGCCTGAGGCACGTCCCGCAACGGCCTGAGACTCAAGGGCTTTTGCCGTGGCGCCCGGTGCTGGCACGGGGTTTGCAGTTTCCCTACCGGTGCAAACAACCAACTGTCGGAGGTAAATGTGACAGGAGTTACTCGTGTAGCGGCCGGACTCGGCCTGGGCGCTGCGATGTTGGCGAGCGCAATCGCGCCCGCCTTCGCGCAGGACACGATCAAGGTGGGTGTTCTCCACTCGCTATCGGGAACGATGGCGATCTCGGAGACGACCCTCAAGGATACGATGCTCTTCCTCATCGATGAGCAGAACAAGAAGGGCGGCCTGCTGGGCAAGAAGCTCGAGGCCGTCGTCGTCGATCCAGCGTCCGACTGGCCGCTCTTTGCCGAAAAGGCCCGCGAACTGATCGCCGTCGACGGCGTCGCCGCGGTCTTTGGCTGTTGGACCTCGGTGTCGCGCAAGTCCGTGCTGCCGGTGTTCAAGGAGCTGAATTCGATCCTCTTTTACCCCGTGCAGTACGAGGGCGAAGAGTCCGAGAAGAACGTGATCTATACCGGCGCCGCGCCGAACCAGCAGGCCATTCCCGCAGTCGACTATCTGATGAGCGAAGAAGGCGGCTCGGTGAAGCGTTGGGTTCTGGAAGCCACCGACTACGTTTATCCGCGCACGACCAACAAGATCCTCGAGCAGTACCTCAAGGACAAGGGCGTCGCGCCGGAAGACATCAAGATCAACTACACGCCGTTCGGCTTTGCCGACTGGCAGACCGAAGTTGCCGCGATCAAGGATTTCGGCTCCGCCGGCAAGAAGACCGCCGTGGTTTCGACCATCAACGGCGACGCCAACGTGCCGTTCTACAAGGAACTCGCCAACCAGGGCATTTCGGCCGAGGACATCCCGGTCGTCGCCTTCTCGGTGGGTGAAGAAGAACTGGCCGGCATGGATACGACCAACCTTGTGGGTCACCTCGCCGCCTGGAACTACTTCCAGTCCGTCGAGACGCCCGAGAACACCGCCTTCATCGATGGCTGGCACACGTTCATCGGCAACGACAAGCGCACCACTAACGACCCGATGGAAGCGGCCTATATCGGCTTCAACCTGTGGGTGAAGGCCGTCGAGGCAGCGGGCACCACCGATACCGATGCCGTGCTCAAGGCCATTGTCGGCCTCGAGGTCCCCAACCTCACCGGCGGTACCGCCAAGCTGCTCCCGAACCACCACCTGACCAAGCCGGTTCTCATTGGCGAGATTCAGGACGACGGCCAGTTCGACGTGGTTTGGCAGACCGAGGGCACCGTCCCGGGCGACGCCTGGTCCGATGCTCTGCCGGAAGACAAGGGGATCGAATCCGACTGGACCGATCCGCTCACTGGCTGCGGTCACTTCGATACCGCGACCAATTCCTGCACGACCGCTCCGGCGCCGTGACCTGAGCCAATACCGGCGAGGGCGGCAACGCCCTCGCCAACTGCCTGACGCGCTCTCGTTAAAGTGGTGTTTCACTTTCCCAAGCTTTGAGACCGCGACGATCGAATAGACCACGGACCGAGCGAGCATGATGGCCACCCGTCTTTTGAGACTGATTGCTTTCCTGACCGCTGCCCTGTTCCTCGCCGTCCCGTCGGCCCAAGCCCAGACCAGCCTCCCCCAACTCGTCGATGCGCTCGGTCAGGGCGGGTATCCCGAACGCGAAGCCGCCATGAACGCCCTCGTCGCCACCGGCGACCAGCGCGTGCCTCCCATCCTCCAGGCCCTCGCCGACGGCACGTTGTTCTTGCGCAAGGCCGATCAGAAAGTCGTCCTGACCGAAAAGGCCGGCAGCGACTTCAAGACCATTGACCCGCTCGAAGGCACCGATCTCGGTACAGTGGCCAAGGCCGACATCGAAAAGATCAAGGTGAATAACGGGCTGCGCATCAAGATCCGCACCGCCATCGGTACGATGACGCTGCTGAGCGAGGACCGCACGATCCGGCTCGCCGCCGCCCAAAGCATCCTCAAGAACGCCGACCCGGCCATGCTCGATCTGCTCGATCAGGCCTTGGCACAGGAGGGCGATCCGCAAATCAAGGCGGTGATGCAGCTCGCCCGCTCGGTGATCGTGCTCAAGACCGACGCCACGCTCGACGAGAAGCGTGCCGCCGTCGACGCCATCGCCAAACAGGGCACGCGCGACGCGCTGACCATTCTGACGGGATTTCTCGCGACCGCCCCGGATGAACTCAAGCCCATCGTCCAATCCGGCGTCGACGCCATCACCCGCAACCTTGCCGTCTGGGATGTGGGCCAGAACGTGTGGTACGGCATCTCGCTTGGATCCGTGTTGCTGCTGGCCGCCATCGGCCTCGCCATCACCTTCGGCGTAATGGGCGTCATCAACATGGCGCATGGCGAAATGGTCATGTTGGGCGCCTACACCACTTTCATTGTACAGGAGATCATCCGCACCCGCTTCCCCGGCCTTATCGACTATTCCATCGTGATGGCGATACCTGCCGCCTTCCTCGTCAGTGCCATCGTCGGCATCGCCATCGAACGCGGCATCATCCGCTGGCTCTATGGCCGGCCGCTTGAAACCCTGCTCGCCACCTGGGGATTGTCGCTGATCCTGCAGCAGGCGGTGCGTTCGATCTTCGGCGCCAACAACAAGCTCGTCTCGGCGCCGAGCTGGATGTCGGGCAGCTTTGATCTCGGCGGCCTCTCGATCACCTGGAGCCGCCTCTGGATTGTCGCCTTTGCCATCGTCGTCTTCATCGTCCTGCAACTGGTCCTGCGCCGTACAGCCCTCGGGCTCCAGATGCGCGCGGTAACGCAGAACCGGCGCATGGCCTCGGCCATGGGCATTCGCACGCCTTTTGTCGATGCCATGACCTTCGGCCTCGGCTCGGGCATTGCCGGCATGGCGGGCGTCGCCCTGAGCCAGATCGACAATGTCTCCCCCAATCTCGGCCAAGGTTACATCATCGATAGCTTCATGGTCGTGGTCTTCGGCGGCGTCGGCAATCTGTGGGGCACGCTGGTGGGCGCGCTCAGCCTTGGCGTCGCCAACAAATTCCTTGAGCCCTACACGGGTGCGGTGTTGGGCAAGATCCTGATCCTCGTCCTCATTATCCTCTTTATCCAGCGGCGGCCGCGCGGCCTGTTCGCACTCAGAGGCCGGGCTGTCGAACAATGATTACGCAGCTCGTCTTTCGCGCCCTCGACAAGAAGGCGATCTGGATCATTGTTGCGCTGGCGCTCATCGCCGTGCTGGTTCCGGCTTCCAACCTGCTGTTGCCCGACGGCCATCCGCTGCATGTCCCGGCCTATGCTGTGTCGCTGTTCGGCAAGTACCTGACCTATGCGATGCTCGCCTTGGCGCTCGATCTGGTCTGGGGCTATTGCGGCATTCTCTCGCTCGGCCACGCCGCCTTCTTTGCGTTGGGCGGCTACGCCATGGGCATGTACCTGATGCGCCAGATCGGCGCCCGCGGCGTCTATGGCAACCCGGTCCTTCCCGACTTCATGGTGTTCCTCAACTACAAGGAACTGCCGTGGTTCTGGTACGGCTTCGACATGTGGTGGTTCGCCTTCATCATGGTGCTGCTGGTGCCCGGACTGCTCGCTTTCGTCTTCGGCTGGTTCGCGTTCCGCAGCCGCGTCACCGGCGTTTATCTCTCGATCATTACGCAGGCCATGACCTATGCCCTGCTGCTCGCCTTCTTCCGCAACGATTTCGGTTTCGGCGGCAATAACGGCATGACCGATTTCAAGGATATCCTCGGCGTCAACATCCAGGCGCAGTCGACGCGCGCCGCGCTCTTCGCGGCCTCGGCGGTGGCGCTGGCGCTCGCGGTCTTCATCTGCTCAGCCATCGTCAATTCCAAGCTCGGCAAGGTCATGGTCGCCGTGCGCGACGCCGAGAGCCGCACCCGTTTCCTCGGCTGGCGCCCCGAGAACGTGAAACTCTTCGCTTTCGTCGTCTCGGCCCTGATCGCGGCCGTTGCCGGCGCCCTCTTTGTGCCGCAGGTCGGCATCATCAATCCCGGTGAGTTCGCGCCCGAGAATTCGATCGAAGCGGTGATCTGGGTCGCGGTCGGCGGACGCGGCACCATCGTCGGCCCCATTGTCGGCGCGCTCCTCGTCAATGTCGGCAAGACAATCTTCACCGGCGCCCTGCCCGACTATTGGCTCTTCGCGCTGGGCGGTCTCTTCGTCTTCGTCACACTCTTCATGCCCAAGGGCATTGTCGGGCTGTTCTCACGCTTTGCGCGCCGCGACCCGCCCTCGCAGGGCAAGAGCCGAAGCGCCATTGCCGCAGCCGGAGAAGACGCATCGACCCTGCCGCCCAAGCCGGAGCCCGCCGAATGAACTTACTCGCCGGACCACCCGAAAAAGACGGCACGATGCTCTATCTCAACGGCGTCTCGGTCTCGTTCGACGGATTCAAGGCGCTCAACGCACTCTCGATCATCGTCAATCCCAACGAGATGCTGGCGATTATCGGTCCCAACGGCGCCGGCAAGACCACGATGATGGACATCATTACCGGCAAGACAAGGCCAGATGACGGCGAAGTCTATTTCGACGGCCGCACCGACCTGACCAAGCTCGATGAGGCCGCGATCGCCAGTCTCGGCATCGGCCGCAAGTTCCAGAAGCCCACCGTGTTTGAAAGCCATACGGTCTGGGACAACATCGTTCTCGCGCTGAAAAAGCCCCGCGACGTGTTTTCGGCGCTGACCTACACCGCCGCCAATGACGACGTGGCGCGTATCGAACAAATCCTCGACACCATCCGGCTCGCCGGACGGAAGGGCGAACTCGCCTCCGGCCTGAGCCATGGCCAGAAGCAATGGCTCGAGATCGGCATGCTTCTGGCGCAGGACCCCAAGCTGCTTCTCGTCGACGAACCGGTGGCCGGCATGACCGATTCCGAGACTGTCGAGACCGCCAAGCTGCTCAAGGAGATCGCAGTGAGCCGATCGGTCGTGGTGGTCGAGCACGACATGAGCTTCGTGCGCGAACTGGGCACGCGCGTCACCTGCCTCGCCGAAGGCTCGGTGCTCGCTGAGGGCACCCTCGATCAGGTAAGCGCCAATCCGGTGGTGATCGAGAGGTATCTGGGACGATGACCTCGACGCTCACGATCAAGTCCATTGATCTCCACTATGGCGCCGCGCAGGCGCTCAGGGGCATTTCGATCGAAGCCAAGCCCGGCAAGATCACCGCTGTACTCGGCCGCAATGGCGTCGGCAAATCCTCGACGCTGCGCGCCGTGACCGGCATCAACAATATCTCGTCGGGCGAGATCGTCTTCGACAATGAAGTACTGAAGAAGGCGCCGCCTTATCGCCGTGCCCGCATGGGCATCGGCTATGTGCCGCAGGGCCGCGAAATCTTCCCCTTGCTGACGGTGAAGGAAAATCTCGAGACGGCCTATGCCGGTCTCAAATACGCGGACCGAAATATTCCCGAATACATCTTCGACCTCTTCCCCGTGCTGGAATCCATGCTGGGCCGGCGCGGCGGTGACCTCTCGGGTGGCCAGCAGCAGCAGCTCGCCATCGGGCGTGCGCTGGTCACCCGACCCAAGGTCCTGGTGCTCGACGAGCCCACCGAAGGCATCCAACCCTCGATCATCAAGGATATCGGCCGGGCACTTCAGTATCTGCGCAACGAAAAGGGCATGACCATCCTGCTGGTCGAGCAATTTCTGGACTTTTGCCGTGAAATCGCCGACGACATCTACATTATGGATCGTGGCGAGATCATGCACACGGGGCCGGCTTCGGACCTCGATTTGCCCGAGGTGCGCCGGCACCTGATGGTGTGATGGTGGCCGTTGACTCCCTGCGGTCAACCCCCACCCTGACCCTCCCCCTTTCTGGGGGAGGGAAAGAAAGAACCGATACATCAGTCAAGTTCCTCCCCCAGAAAGGGGGAGGACAGGAGGGGGCTGATCCACCAGCGCTTCAGCGCGCCCGCGGCACGGCGCGCCTTCTCGCCAGCCTTCGCGACGAACGCACCGAGATCGCCACCCTCTACCAGGAGGGTTGTGCCAAGATTCGCCTGCCGCATACCCATGATGCCTCGCTCCAGGCCGTGCTGATGAATACCGCGGGCGGCCTCTGCGGCGGCGACCACATCAGCTGGCAACTTGAAGCCGTAGCCGGCGCGCGCCTCACGGCAACGACCCCCGCCTGCGAGCGGGTCTATCGCAGCCTCGGCGGCGACGCCCGGATCGAAAACCGCCTCACCGTGGGCGCGGGCGCAAGCTTTGACTGGCTGCCGCAGGAAACCATCCTCTTTGAGGGCGCCCGTCTCAGCCGATCACTCGAGGTGGATATGTCCGAGGACGCGCGTTTCACCGCCGTCGAAGCGGTATTGCTGGGACGCACGGCAATGGGTGAAGCGGCACGCGGCGCGCGACTCTTCGACAATTGGCGCATCAGACGGGGAGGCCGTCTCATTCATGCCGAGGCCACCCGCCTCAGCGCCGATCCGCTTGAGCGGGACAGCTCATCCCTCCTCGCCGGAGCCCTGGCCTTTGCCACGATCCTGCATATCGCACCCGATGCCGGCCGGCGGCTCGAATCCGTTCGGGCCCTCCTGCCGCAGAAAGGCGGCGCGAGCCTGATCGGCGAACGGCTGACCGTCCGAATTCTGGCGGAAAGCGGGCTTGCCTTGCGCCGCGCTATCGCACCCATTATCGCTGTGCTTTCGAGCACGGGCGCGGTGCCCCGCCTCTGGCATTTCTAGGACCTGACGCATGAACCTGACCCCGCGGGAAAAGGACAAGCTGCTGATCTCGATGGCTGCAATCGTCGCGCGCAAGCGCCTGGAGCGCGGCGTCAAGCTCAACCACCCCGAAGCCATCGCGCTGATTACCGATTATGTCGTCGAGGGCGCGCGCGACGGCCGCTCGGTCGCGGACCTGATGGAGGCCGGCGCCCATGTTGTAAGTCGCCAGCAGGTCATGGAGGGCATTCCCGAGATGATTCCCGACGTCCAGGTCGAGGCCACCTTCCCCGACGGCACCAAGCTCGTGACAGTCCACCACCCCATCAGGTAACCCCAATGATCCCCGGCGAAGTCTTCACCAAATCCGGCGATATCGAGCTCAACTCGGGCGCGGTACAGATCACCATCGAGGTCGCCAATTCGGGCGACCGGCCGATCCAGGTCGGCTCGCATTACCACTTTTTCGAAACCAACAACGGCCTGAAGTTCGATCGCGCCAAGACGCGGGGCATGCGGCTCGACATCGCTGCCGGCACCGCCGTGCGGTTCGAGCCGGGCCAGACGCGGGAAGTCAAGCTCGTGCCGCTCGGCGGCAGACGCGAGGTCTTCGGGTTCCAGCAGAAGATCATGGGCAAACTCTGATGGACCAAAGACACCAGAAGCTATTCCGCAAGCGCCTCCATGAACTCATGGCGGGCCTGACCATCAGCGAGCGCGAGCCCGAGCTGAGGGGCATTGTCGGCCGAGCGGCCGGTCAGCTGCTCACCGACACGAAGACCGACAGCTGGATGCACCTCAAGTCCGCGCTCGATGGCAAGAGTTATGACGTGATCCTCGCGGCGCTGCAGAAGGGTGGAGCCGAGATGAAGGCCGCGGGACGGCCGCTCGGCATCCGCGCCTTCGAAGCGATCGGCGTGTCGCTGATCGCGCGCCGGCAGAACGAGGCCGATCTCAACCCGATCGTCGCCATGCTCGACGACTATATCGAGAAATGCATCGTCGCGGTCAGAGCCCTCAAGACTCGCAAGACAGCCGCCGGCCCGCGGCAATGATCTCGACGACCCCAACGCGCTCATAGGAGCCAGAATGCCCGCCCGCATCTCCCGTGCCACCTATGCCGACATGTATGGCCCGACCACCGGCGACAAGGTGCGGCTCGCCGACACCGACCTCATCATCGAGGTCGAGCGCGATTTCACCGTCTATGGCGAAGAGGTGAAGTTCGGCGGCGGAAAGGTGATCCGCGACGGCATGGGCCAAAGCCAGGCGACGCGCGCCGAGGGCGCAGTCGATACCGTCATCACCAATGCGCTGATCCTCGACCATACCGGAATCTATAAAGCCGATGTGGGTTTGAAGGATGGCCGCATCTTCGCCATCGGCAAGGCCGGCAATCCCGACACACAGCCCGGAGTCACCATAATCATTGGCCCCTCGACCGAAGCGATCGCCGGTGAAGGCAAAATCCTCACCGCCGGCGGCTTCGACAGCCATATCCATTTCATCGCGCCGCAGCAGATCGAGGAAGCGCTGATGAGCGGCGTCACCACCATGCTGGGCGGCGGAACCGGGCCGGCCCATGGCACGCTCGCCACCACCTGCACGGGCGCATGGCATGCTGAGCAGATGATCGGCGCCTTCGATGCCTTTCCAATGAACCTCGCGCTCGCCGGCAAGGGCAATGCCAGCAAGCCTGCCCCGATCGAGGAGATGATCCTCTCAGGCGTCTGCTCGCTGAAGCTCCATGAGGACTGGGGCACCACACCCGGCGCCATCGACAATTGCCTTGCGGTCGCCGACGCCTATGACGTGCAGGTGATGATCCACACCGATACGCTCAATGAATCGGGCTTCGTTGAGGACACCATCGCCGCCTTCAAGGGCCGCACCATCCACGCCTTCCACACTGAGGGCGCCGGCGGCGGCCACGCCCCCGATATCATCAAGGTGGCATCGCTCCCCAATGTGCTGCCGTCGTCGACCAATCCCACGCGCCCCTACACGGTCAATACGCTGGCCGAGCATCTCGACATGCTGATGGTCTGCCATCACCTCTCGCCGCAGATTTCCGAAGACGTGGCCTTCGCCGAAAGCCGCATCCGCAAGGAAACCATCGCGGCCGAAGATATCCTCCATGATCTGGGCGCCTTCTCGATGATCTCGTCGGACAGCCAGGCCATGGGCCGCGTCGGCGAAGTCATCATCCGCTGCTGGCAGACCGCCGACAAAATGAAAAAGCAGCGCGGACGACTCAAGGACGAGACCGGCGACAACGACAATGTGCGGGTCAAACGCTATGTCGCCAAATACACCATCAACCCGGCGATCACTCAGGGCCTCAGCGCCGAGATCGGCTCGGTCGAAGTGGGCAAGCGCGCCGACCTCGTGCTCTGGAGCCCCGCCTTCTTCGGCGTGAAGCCCGAGATGGTGCTGCTCGGCGGCTCGATCGCCGCGGCCCCGATGGGCGACCCCAATGCCTCCATCCCGACTCCCCAGCCCATGCACTACCGTCCGATGTTTGCGGCCTACGGCAAAATGCGGACCAATTCTTCGGTGACTTTCATCTCTCAGGCCGCGCACGATGCGGGTCTACGAGCCCGGCTCGGCGTCGCCAAGCAGCTGGTGCCGGTCAAGAACACCCGCAACATCTCCAAGGCCTCGATGATCCACAATTCGGCGACCCCGAAGATCGACGTCGACCCCGAGACCTACGAAGTCCGCGCCGACGGCGAACTGCTCACCTGCGAGCCGGCGACGGTGCTCCCGATGGCACAGCGGTATTTTCTGTTCTGAACGGCCTGACTTAGATCAAGGCCCGCGACGGCTTGCGGGCTGATATCCTCCCCAACTCAACATTGGGAGGGTGCGATGCGCCTCAAGGACAAAGTTGCCGTGGTTACGGGTGCCGGCTCGGGCATGGGACTGGCGATTGCCAAGCTCTTTGTCGCCGAAGGCGCCAAGGTTGTCGCCGCCGACTGGCATGCCGATGCGCTCGACGCCGCCGTCAAGGAGATCGGCGGCGCCATTGTCGGCATCAAGACCAACGTCGCGGTCGAAGCCGATGCAGTGGCCATGGTCGACAAGGCCGTCTCCGAATTCGGCCGCATCGACATCCTCGTCAACAATGCCGGCGTGATGGACCTGTTCCAGTCGGTCGCCGATGTCAGCAACGAGACCTGGCGCCACGTGCTCTCGGTCAATCTCGATGGCCCGATGTTCGCCATGCGCCGCGCCATACCCCTGATGCTGAAACAGGGCCATGGTGCCGTGGTCAACATCGCTTCGGTCGCCGGTGTTGGCGGTGGCTCGGCCGGTGCCGCCTATACAGCGTCGAAGCACGCGCTGATCGGCCTTACCAAAAGCACCGCCTATCAATATGCCAAGCTCGGCGTGCGTTGTAACGCCATCGTCTCGGGCGGCGTCAACACCAACATCATGCAGAGCGTCGATCCCGCCAAGCTCGACCAGGCGGCTCTTGGCCGGATCGGTGTGTATCATGCCGCCAATCCCGGCATGCTCGACCCCATCGACATCGCCAACGCCACCCTGTTCCTGGCGTCCGACGAGGCCCGCTACATCAATGGCGTGGCGCTTCCAGCCGATATGGGCTGGCGTGCCGCTTAGGATCCGGTTCCGCCTCGCTTAAGGGATGACTTTGGGTGGCAACGCGCTATCCTGTGCGCCAAAGCACAGGGGAGTTACCGTGCCGCCCAAGCTGATCCTTTCCGCGATGGTCTTCGCCATCGCCGCCTCGCCTGCCTTTGCGGCGGTCGAGACCAGCGTGACGTTGTCCCTCGGCGGCAATGCCGAGCGCAAAGCCGTCACCTACGATTGCGAATCCCACGCCCCGCTAGTCGTCACCTATGTAAATGCGGCACCGAACTTCCTCGCTATCATGCCGGTGACCAATGACGAGACCGGCCAGACCGATGACGTGATCTTTGCGTCGGTGATCGCCGCCTCGGGCGCGAAATACGAAGCGGGCCAGTTCATCTGGTGGAGCAAGGGCAGCGACGCGACACTCCACGACGTCACCGAAGGTCTCGATGCCGCGCCGCTCCTCAGCTGTGTCGAACGGGTTGAGACACCCTGATGCTGCGCGCCACGTCCGCCCTTCCCCCCAATCACGGCAAGGGCAAGCCCTTTGCACAATTGACGCTCACCAGCGACCAGCGGCGATTGCGCCGCAAGGTGCTCACCTTACCCAAGGGCGAGGAAGTGATGGTCGACTTCGCCGACGCGGTGACGCTCGAACATTTCGGCGGGTTGCTGCTCGAGGATGGCCGCGTCATAGAAGTCGTCGCCGCACCCGAACCGCTGCTCGAAATCACCGGCCGCGGCGGCGAGCACCTGGCGCAGATCGCCTGGCATATCGGCAATCGGCATATGGCGGCGCAGATCGAAAAGAAGCGCATCCTGGTGCCGCGCGATCATGTGGCGAGGACTATGCTTGCCGGGCTCGGCGCCGAACTGCGCGATGTGACCGAGCCGTTCCTGCCCATGCACGGCGCCTATCACGCCCCGCATTGAGATGAGCGATACGGCGCCCCTCCAGAAGCTCCTGACCTGGCTGTCGCCGGCATTTCCAGTCGGCGCCTTCGCCTGGTCGCAGGGTCTCGAGACCGCCATCGCCGACAAGCGCGTCAGCGATGCCGCCACCTTGCGGGAGTGGATCGGCGGAAACCTCGCTCATGGCGGCGCCCACACCGACGCGATCCTCCTAGCAGAGGCCTATCGCCAGGCGACACAATCGGCAAAGCTCGCCGAACTCTCCGAGCTTTGCTTCGCCTTGACCGCCGCCGAGGAGCGGCATCGCGAAGCCGCGCTCACCGGAGAAGCCTTCGCCATCGCCGCGCGCGCCTGGCCCTCGGATGTCTTCGCGCGCCTGCCCGACCCCTGTCCCTACCCCATCGCCGTCGGGGCCCTCGCCGCCGCCCAGGGTATCGGCCTCAGTGATGCACTCATCGGCTATTTGACCGCCGCCGTTCACTCGCAGGTGTCGGTCGCGGTGCGCCTCGTGCCACTCGGCCAGACGGCAGGCCTCCAGGTCATTGCCGGGCTTGAGACCGCGGTGAGCACCCTCGCCGGTGCAACGGCGAAAGCCGACCTCGACGATATCGGCACCATCGCTTATGCCACCGACATCGCGCAAATGCGCCACGAGACATTGCCGGTAAGGGTCTTCCGCTCATGACTGTCGTCGCCATGCTGATCGCAGCGCTGCTCTTTGTACCGTTGCTGGCAGCGGGGCTGGCCCATCTGGGCTGGTCGATGGGGCTCAATTGGCCCATTCGCGATACTCGGCTCCTGGCCCGCACGGTGGTCGGCACCCCGGATGTTGTCCGCATGCCGCCCAAGCCGCTGACCTTCCTCGTCTCGCTGGCCATCCTTGCCGCCGGCGTTCTGGCATTGTCGCTGGCCGATCACTCGAGCGGCGGCCTCTGGCTCGATCTCGCCGGCATCGCGGCAGCAATAGTGCTTCTGGCGCGCGGCGCCGCGGGCTACACTTCCGGCTGGAGGCAGCGCTTTCCCACCGAGCCCTTCGCCTCCTATGATCGCAAGCTCTATACGCCGCTCATTCTTGCGATCGGCCTGGGGTTCGTCGTCCTGGTTGTGATGAGGCATCTATGAAATCGCTCAATGGACCGCTGCGTGTCGGCATCGGCGGGCCGGTCGGTTCCGGCAAGACCACGCTCTGCGAAATGCTGCTGAAGGCGATGCGCGACCGCTACTCGATGGCGGTGGTCACCAACGATATCTACACGCGCGAGGACGCGCTGATCCTCAATCGCGTGCAGGCCATTGCCGAAGACCGCATTGTCGGCGTTGAAACCGGCGGCTGCCCGCACACGGCCATCCGCGAAGATGTGTCGCTCAACCTCGCGGCGATCGCTGACCTTAATCGCCGTTTCCCCGATCTTGACGTGGTGCTGATCGAGTCCGGCGGCGACAATCTCGCGGCGACCTTTTCGCCTGACCTCGCCGATGTGACGCTCTATGTGATCTCGGTCGCCGAGGGCGAGAAGATTCCGAGAAAGGGCGGCCCTGCCATTACCAAGTCGGACTTGCTGATCATCAACAAGTCCGACCTTGCCCCCTATGTGAATGCCAGCCTCGAGGTAATGGAGACCGACACCATCCGCGTTCGCGAGGGCCGGCCCTATATCTTCACCGACATGCTGCGCCGCGAGGGTCTCCAAGACGTGATTGCCTTCATCGAAAGGGCGGGCGCCCTCCAGCCCGCCGTCGCGGCTGAATAGGGTCAGCACCGAATATTTCCGGATGCGGCGCGATCTGTCGGCGCCGTTGATTGCCGTGCCCTGGCCTGAGGGCGTCACCCGTGTGCCTTTGACAACCGAGCGCGCGCCCCTTTGTCGCAAGCTGATGAACGAAGCCTATTCCGAAGGCTACGGCGACGTACGCACCTATGTCGAATGGTGGACGTCGACGACTGCACGGCCCGAATGGGATCCCAACCTCTGCTATCTCGCGGCCGAAGACGATGAGATCGTCGGTTTCAGCCATTCCTGGACCGACAATTTCATCAAGGATTTGGTTGTCGCGCGGCGCTGGCGCCGGCGCGGCCTTGGCAGCGCTCTGCTCTCTGAGGCGTTGGCGCTCTATGCCGCGCGCGGTGCAGCCTCGGTCGATCTCAAGACCGATGTCGACAATCTCACCGCGCGGTCGCTCTACAAGAGCCTCGGCTTCGTGATTGTCGAACGCGCGCCGATTACTCAGGCTTAGGCGACGGTATCTCCTGAGGTTCCTCGGAAGGTGCTTCTTTTGGGGCGGGTTCATCCTCCGGTGGTCCCGAAGGCGGCACTCCCTCTGGCTCTTGAGGCGGTGAAGGCTCCGGTTGCGACGGCACTTCCTGAGGACCGGATGCGGGCCCGACCGGCTCGCCCGGCACGAGGGCCACCACGCTCCGGGCTGGCAGCAGGATCGTATTGCCGGTGAACGCTGCACCGGCCTTGTCGTCGGAGAAGAACCCGATCTGCCAGTCGCCTTCGCCCAGCATGGGGAGCATCGCCTGTATCGCCTCGGCATGGCGGTTGAACCAGACCAGCACCTCGTCGCTGGCGGTCTTAAGCCACATACCCAGGACCGAAGCTGTGCCGTCGTTCCAGTCTCCACTCTGCATTTCGCGACCCGCTGGGTGGAGCCACACCACATCGCGAATGCCGTGGCGCGCCTGACCAGTGAGGAATGCGTCGCGCGTCAGGGCCGGATGCGACTTGCGGAACGCCATCAGCGCCGAAACGAAATCGACAAGAGTACCGTCAGCCTTCTCCCAGTCGACCCACGTGATCTCGTTGTCCTGGGCATAGGCGTTGTTGTTGCCCTGCTGGGTGCGGCCGAATTCGTCTCCCTGCTGAATAAGCGGCACCCCGCGCGACACGAACAGCGTCGCGAGCAAGGCCCGGGCATCGCGCCGCCGCGCCGCATTGATCGCGGCGTCCTCGGTTGGTCCCTCGACGCCGCAATTCCACGAGCCATTACTATTGTGACCGTCGCGGTTGCCCTCGCCATTGGCCTCATTGTGCTTGTCGCGATAGGAGACGAGATCGGCGAGGGTGAAGCCGTCATGCACGGCGAGGAAATTGACGCCCGCGCTCGGCTTGCGTCCGGCGAAGTTGTAGATCTCGGCAGAGCCCGCGACCTTGCCCGCGAGCGCGCCGATATGCCCTGGCTCGCCACGCCAGAAATCGCGGATCTCGTCGCGATAGGTGTCGTTCCACTCGCGGAATTCCTTGCCGAACTTGCCCACGCCGTAGCCGCCCGGACCCGGATCCCACGGTTCGGCCACCAGCAGCGACTTGCCCAGCACCGGATCGGCCTTGATCATCTGCAGCATCTTTGCATCCGGGTTGAACCCGGGCTCGCGCCCCAGAACCGTCGCGAGATCGAACCGGAAGCCCGAGACTCCCATCTCCTCGACCCAGTAGCGCAAGCTGTCGATGACCAGTCGCTGTGTCGCCGGGTGGTCGCAGCGCAACGTATTGCCAGTACCGGCATCATTGACCAGCACCTGCTTGCCGTCCATTTCGATGTGCCGGTAATAGCTCATCGCATCGAGCCCCTTAAGGCTCAGAACGGGACCCAGCGCGTCGCCCTCTCCGGTATGGTTGTAAACCACATCCAGGATGACTGAAATGCCGTTCTTGCGATAGAGATCGGTCAGGAACCTGAGTTCCTGCGGTCCACGCGGTGCAAGCCGCGGATCGATGGCGAAATAGCTTACCGGGTTGTAGCCCCAGGCATTGGTGAGCCCCAGCGCCGGCAGGTGCCCGTCATCAATGAAGGCGCCAACCGGCATCAGCTCAACCACATCGACGCCGAGATACTTGAGGTGGTCGATCACCCGCTTGGTCGAAAGCGCCGCGACCGTTCCGCGTAGCGGCCCCTGAACCGACGGGTGCCGCATGGTGAAGCCGCGCACGTTGAGTTCATACATCAAGTTCGGCGCGCGCCGCCTTGGTGTTGCCAGCGGATTGACCTGCGTCGTCCCCACGATCGCCTTGGGCACGAGCGGTGCCGTGTCCTCGGCATCCGAGCGCGACAGGCGAAGCCGGGGCGAACGCACAAACGCCCGGTCGAGCCGCCGCGCATAGGGATCGACGAGAAGCTTGGCGGGATCGAAATGGAAGCCGCGATCGGGATCGTAGGGCCCATCGGCCCGCAACCCGTATTTTGCGCCGGCCCCGGCACCAACGATCAGGCCGTGATGGATATTGTCGTCGTGCCCATCCAGCTCGAAGCGGCCGATCTCGCGGTCCGCCTCGTCATAGAGTGAGACGAAGATCGCCGACGCCGACGCCGAATAGACGGCGAAATTTATGCCCTCGACAGTCACGGTCGCGCCGAGCGCTGCCGCGCTGCCGCTACGCGGCGCAAGCTTGGGATTTGCCTCGCCGATCACCTCAGGTGATGACGCTGGGAGCGTCCCGGCCGGTCCGTTCGCGGATTCCGGCGAGTCTGTCTGCCAGACCGATGAGGAAGGCGAGCGCGGTCTGGGTATCGAGTTCGTGCTGTCCATGCGGCGGCTCGTAGCGTTCGATATAGACACGCAACGTCGCGCCGACCGTACCGGTTCCACTGAGCCGGAAGACGATGCGGCTGCCGTCGGAGAAGCCGATCCTTATCCCCTGCTTGCCGCTCACCGACTGATCCACCGGGTCGTGATAGGAAAAGTCATCGGCATAACTCACCTTGAGCCCGTCGAACGTTCCGCTGGCGATGGTGGGTAGCCGAGCCCGAAGGTCGTCCATCAGCTGGTTGGCCTTGCCCGCATCCACCTCGTCATAGTCGTGCCGCGTGTAGTAGTTGCGGCCATAGATCGCCCAATGGTCGCGGACGATTTCGTCAACGCCCTGCTGTCGCGCGGCGAGAATGTTGAGCCAGAGCAGCACCGCCCATAGCCCGTCCTTCTCCCGCACGTGATTGGAGCCGGTTCCCGCGCTTTCTTCGCCGCAGATCGTCACGCGTCCAGCATCGAGCAGGTTGCCGAAGAACTTCCATCCCGTCGGGGTCTCGTGCATCTCGATGCCGAGCTTTTCGGCAACCCGGTCGGCTGCCGCGCTGGTCGGCATCGATCGCGCGATGCCCGCAAGCCCGTTGGCATAGCCGGGCGCCAGGGGCGCATTGGCGGCGAGCAAAGCCAGCGAGTCGGACGGCGTCACGAACCGCTTCTTGCCGATGATCAGATTGCGATCGCCGTCGCCGTCGGACGCCGCACCGAAATCGGGCGCGTCCGGTCCCATCATCAGATCGTAGAGTGGCTTGGCATAGACGAGATTGGGATCGGGGTGCCCGCCGCCGAAATCCGGCGACGGTGTGCCGTTGATCACACTGCCCTTGGGCGCCCCGAGCATGTCCTCGAGAATGCGATGTGCATAGGGACCGGTCACGGCGTGCATCGCATCGAACCGCATGGTGAACCCTGATGCAAACATGGCTTTCAGTGCGCCGAAGTCGAACAGCGTCTGCATGAGCGCTGCATAATCGGCGACCGGATCGATGACCTCGACCGCCATGTCGCCCGACTTCTGCATGCCGACGACGCTGAGGTCGATATCCGGTGCGTCGGTGGTCAGATACCGGTCGATGACCTTGCTGCGCGCGAAGACGGCATCGGTAATCCTTTCGGGCGCCGGCCCGCCATTGCCGACATTGTACTTGATGCCGAAATCGCCCTCCGGTCCGCCCGGATTGTGGCTGGCCGACAGGATCAGCCCGCCAAACGCCTTGTGATGGCGGATAACGTGGCTCGCCGCGGGCGTCGAAAGCAGCCCGCCCTGCCCCACCATCGCTTTGCCGAAGCCATTGGCCGAGGCGATGCGGATGATGGTCTGGATGGCGCGGTCGTTGAAGTAACGGCCGTCGCCGCCGATCACCAGTGTCTTGCCCTTGAAGCCATCGAGAGAGTCGAACACGGACTGCACGAAATTCTCGACGTAATTGGGCACCGTGAAAGCCGAGGTGCGTTTCCTGAGGCCGGACGTGCCCGGCTTCTGATCGGCAAATGGCGTGGTGCTAATCGTCTGTGTCGTCATTGTCCCCAAGCCCAAGCAGCCTCTTGTAGAGCGCGGCATATTTGGTCGCGCTATTGTCCCACGAAACGTCCGACTTCATGCCCCGGCGCTGCATCTTCCGCCAGATCTTGGGACGTCCATAGAGCCGGATCGTGCGCCGGATCGCATCGAGAAAAGCCTCCGTCGTCGCCGGCGCAAAAACGATGCCCGTCGCAACCCCCGCCTCGATCGCCGCCTCGTTGGCATCGATCACCGTATCGGCAAGCCCGCCTACCCGGCTCACCAGCGGAACGCAACCATAGCGCAGACCGTAGAGCTGGGTCAGCCCGCAGGGTTCGAAACGCGATGGCACCAGCATCACGTCGGCGCCCCCTTGCACGAGATGGCTCAGCCGCTCATCATAACCCGTAATGATCCCGACTTTGCCGGGATGCCGCATCGCCGCGCCACGCAATCCATTCTCGATTTCGGCGTCGCCCGAGCCCAGCACCACAAGTTTGCCGCCCGCGGCCACCAAGTCGTCGGCGACCTCGACCAGCATGTCGAGACCCTTCTGCCAGGTGAGCCGGCTGACCACTGCAAAGAGCGGCCCTTCGCTTCCATCGATACCAAAGCGCTCATTCAGCGAGGCGCGATTGACCGCGCGCAATTCGGTGCCGTTGTGTCCATAGCTTTGCGGCAGCGACGGATCGTGCGCGGGGTCCCAGGCGAGATCGTCAATGCCGTTTAGGATTCCGCTCAGCGCCGTGGCGCGCACTTGCAGCAGGCCTTCGAGCCCCATGCCATAGGCCGAGGTCTTGATCTCGTTGGCATAGGTGGGGCTGACGGTGGTCAGGGCATCTGCGGTCAGCAGCCCCGCCTTCAGAAACCCGATCCCCCCATAATACTCGATCGCCCCCTCGTCAGCGGCGCGGTAGTCGAGCTTGAGCGAATTGAAGCTGTCCCAACCGAACCGGCCCTGGAACGCAATATTGTGGACCGTCATGATAGTCTTGACGCGGGTCGGCGCGTTGAACGCGACATAGGCCGGCGTCAGCGCCGCCTGCCAGTCATGGCAATGAAGGATCTGCGGCCGGTAACCTTCGATGATGCCGCGCCCAACCTCATAGGCGGCAAAGCTTAGCCCCGCGAAGCGCAGCGCATTGTCGGGCCAGTCCTTGCGGTCGGGACCGAGATAGGGATTTCCTGGGCGGTCGTAGAGATGGGGCGCGTTGATGGCGATGATGTCCAGTCCGCCCGCGCGCCCGGCCACCAATTGCCCGAAGCCGCCGAAAAAGTCCGGCAACTCGGCAACGACGCGCCCGCCCTCAAGTGCGCCGGTGACGCTGGGATAGCCCGGCAGCAGAACCCGCATCGCGACGTCGTGCTTGGCCAAAGCCGCGGGCAAGGCGCCCGTGACATCGGCCAGGCCGCCCGTCTTGATCAGCGGATAGGCCTCCGATGCGACGGAGACGACTTCGATCATTTGGTCGCCAGATACTTGTCGATCATGGGTTGGGTGATGAGCGTTACGCCATCGTCGGTGCGACGGAACCAGCGGCTGTCGAATTCGGGATCGACGCCCACCACTAGTCCCTCGGGGATACTCACGCCGCGATCGATGACAACCTTGCGCAGCTTGGCGCCCCGCCCGATCGTGCAATAGGGCAGTACGACCGCTTCGTTGAGCTCCGAGTAGGAATGAACGCGCGAGCCCGTCGAGAGAAGGGTCCGCACGAGCGAGCCGCCCGAGACGATACAGTCGCCCGAAACCAGCGAGTTCACCGCCGAGCCGCGCCGCCCCTCGAAATCGTGGACAAACTTGGCCGGCGGGGTGATCTCGGCATAAGTCCAGATCGGCCAGTCTCGGTCATAGAGATCGAGCTGCGGATTGACGTCGGTCAGGTCGATATTGGCCTTCCAATAGGCGTCGATCGTTCCCACGTCGCGCCAATAGGCAACCTCCTCGTTCGCCGAGCGCACGCAGGAACGCGGGAAGCGGTGGGCCCAGGCCGAGCCGTTCTGGACGATATAGGGAATGATGTCCTTGCCGAAATCGCGGCTCGAGCCTTCCGTCGCCGCGTCGCGGCGCAATTGCTCCATCAGGAACCGCGTCTCGAACACATAGATGCCCATCGAGGCGAGCGCCATGTCGGGCTTGTCGGGAATGCCCGGCGGGTCCTTCGGTTTTTCGACGAAGTCGAGAATGCGGTCGCGCGCGTCGACATGCATCACGCCGAACCCGGTCGCCTCCATGCGCGGCACTTCGAGGCAGCCGATGGTCACGTCAGCGCCCGTGTCCACGTGCTGGCGCAGCATGATTTCATAGTCCATCTTGTAGATGTGATCGCCCGCCAGCAGCACGATATAGCGCGGGCCATAGTCCTCGATAATGTCCATGTTCTGGTACACGGCGTCGGCGGTGCCTTCGTACCATTGCGTCTCGGAAACACGCTGGCTCGCGGGCAGCACGTCGAAACTCTCGTTTCGTTCGGTGCGCAGGAAGTTCCAGCCGCGCTGCAAGTGCCGGATCAACGAGTGCGCCTGGTATTGCGTCGCGACCGATATGCGCCTGATGCCGGAGTTCAGCGCATTTGAAAGCGCGAAGTCGATGATACGCGACTTGCCGCCGAAATAGACGGCGGGTTTGGCGCGGCGATCGGTCAGATCGTAGAGCCGTGTGCCACGTCCGCCGGCCAGCACATAGGCCATCGCCTCTCGAGCGAGCGGCGATGGAGTCCGGTAGTCTGCCATGTCTTCCTCCGTGGGGCCCGGCTTAATCCGGGTCGTATTTCAAGATCAGGGTTGCCATGGGTGGCAGGTACAAGTCCGCATAGGCTGGCCACCCGGCTCCCTCATTCTTCTTGGCCAAGACTTTGCCCTGGTTGCCGCTGTTCGATCCTCCGTACCAGCCGGCATCCGTATTGATCCGCTCACTCCATTCCCCCTCCTTGGGCATGGGCACGCGGTAATTGTCCCGTGGCACCGGCGTCAAATTGGCGATGACGACGACGGGGTTGGCGCCGTTCGAACGCCGCACCCAGGCGAACACGGAATTGTTGTGGTCATTGCCGATGAGCCATTCAAAGCCTTCCGGCTCATTGTCGCGGCCATGCAGCGCCGGCAATTCGCGATAGGCGCCATTGAGGTCGCCCACCAGGCGCCGAACACCCTCATGCATGTCCGCGTCGAGCAGCCACCAGTCGAGACCCTTGGCCTCGCTCCATTCCTCGCGCTGCGCAAATTCCTGGCCCATGAACAAGAGCTTCTTGCCGGGCCAGCCCCACATGAAAGCGTAGTAGGAACGCAGCGCCGCAAATTGCTGCCAGTCGTCGCCGCTCATCTTGTTGATGAGCGAGAGCTTGCCATGCACCACCTCATCATGGCTGAGCGGCAGCACGTAGTTTTCGCTGAAGGCATAGAGGGCCGCGAACGTCATGTCGTTGTGGTGATAGCGGCGATGGATGGGGTTGCGCGACATGTAGCGCAATGTGTCGTTCATGAACCCCATGTTCCACTTGAACCCAAAGCCCAGCCCGCCGGTGTAGACTGGCGATGACACGCCACTCCAGGCGGTCGACTCCTCGGCGATCATCAACGCGCCGGCATGCTGTCGGTAAACCTCGGCATTGACGCGCTTGAGGAACGCCACCGCTTCAAGATTGTGATTGCCGCCAAACTGGTTAGGGACCCACTCGCCGGACTTGCGCGAATAGTCGAGGTAAAGCATCGAAGCAACCGCATCGACGCGCAGCCCGTCGATATGGAATTCCTCGAACCAGTAGAGCGCATTGTTGGTGAGGAAGGCCGAGACTTCCTTGCGACCGAAATTGTAGATCGCAGTGTTCCAGTCCGGATGATAGCCCTGCCGCGGGTCGGAATGTTCGTAGAGCGCAGTGCCGTCGAAGCGCGCCAAGCCATGCTCGTCGGTCGGGAAATGCGCCGGCACCCAGTCGAGGATGATGCCGAGCCCGGCCTTGTGCGCCATGTCCACGAAACGCTTGAACCCCGCCGGATCGCCAAACCGCGCGGTTGGCGCGAACATGCCAGTCGGTTGATAGCCCCAGCTCGGATCGAACGGATGCTCGGAGATCGGCAGGAGCTCGATATGGGTAAACCCCATATCCTTGGCATAGGGGATGAGTTGCTCGCCGAACTGCTCATAGCTCATGAAATTGCCGTCGGGGCGCTTCCGCCATGAGCCCAGATGCACTTCGTAAATTGAGATCGGGTTGCGCCGCCAATCCTTTTTGCCGCGGGCCTCGAGGTACTTGGCATCGCTCCAATCGAACGGTGTCGGGTCGGCAACAATTGACGCGGTCTTGGGTCTCAATTCCGATTGCCGCGCAAAGGGGTCGGCCTTGAGCGGCAGCAATTTGCCGTCCTGCCCGATGATCTCGTACTTGTAGATCGTGCCAGGACCGACGGAAGGGATGAACACTTCCCACACGCCGGTCTCGAAACGGTTGCGCATCGGATGGCGGCGCCCATCCCAGTCGTTGAAGCCGCCCACGACCGAGACGCGCCGCGCATTGGGCGCCCAGACCGCGAAATGCGTGCCGCTCACACCCTCGAACTCGATCGCGTGGGCGCCGAGTTTGTCGTAGAGCCGCAGATGCGTGCCTTCGCCGATATAATAGTCGTCGAGCGGTCCCAGCACCGGGCCGAAGCTGAAGGGATCGAACACATCCCACTCTCCGCCGGTATTGGCGGCGTGGTAACGGATCGGCTGGCGCTCCTTGATGGCGACCTTGCCTTCGAAGAACCCGGCTTCGTCGCGCTGCGTCAAAACCCCGAGACTGGACCCGTCCTGCGCGAACGCCGTCACCGTCTCGGCATGCGGAATGAATGTCCGCGCCACCCAGTCGCCGGCCGCTTCCTGCAGGCCAAGTACGGCAAATGGGTTAGCATGCAGTCCATTGACGATTGCCGTCACGTCACGCGGATCGGCCTGCCACTTCTCCACCCGCTACGCCCCTCAAGACTCAATCATCGGCACGTTCCAGATTTCACCGGCATATTGCCGGATCGTCCGGTCCGAAGAGAACCAGCTCATGTGAGCCGTATTCCGGATCGTCATGGAATACCATTTCTGCTGGGTCTTCCAGATGCTGTCGACGCGCCGCTGTGCGGCGGCATAGGCATCAAAATCGCGGGCGACCATGAACCAGTCATGGTCATAGAGCCCTCCGATCAGGTCGCGGTAGCGATTGGGATCATCCGGCGAGAACACCCCCGAGGAGATCATCTCCAGCGCTTCCTTGAGCGCCGGCGAGGCATCGATCGCCGCACGCGGCACCTCGCTGCGCACCCGCTTTTCGGCAACCTGCTCGGCGGTCAACCCGAAGATCACCATGTTCTCGGGTGACACGGCATCGCGCATTTCAATATTGGCGCCGTCGAGCGTACCGATGGTCAGCGCGCCGTTTATAGCAAACTTCATGTTGCCGGTGCCCGAAGCTTCGAGACCCGCCGTCGAGATCTGCTCGCTCAGGTCCGCCGCCGGCATGATCACTTCGGCGAGGCTGACATTGTAGTTGGGCAGGAACACAACCTTGAGCAATCCCCGCACCGAAGGGTCGTCATTGATGAGCTTGCCCACGTCGTTGATGAGCTTGATGATCAGCTTGGCGTTCCAGTAGCTCGGCGCCGCCTTGCCGGCGAAAACCTTGACGCGCGGCACCCATTCGGTTTCCGGATGCGCCTTCATCGCCTGATACTGCGCCACCGCTTCGATGATGTTGAGCAACTGCCGCTTGTATTCGTGGATGCGCTTGACCTGGACGTCGAACAGCGCGTCGGGAGAGACGGTGATGCCGACCCTCTCCTTGATCACTTCAGCGAGGTGCACCTTGTTCGCGCGTTTGACCGCTGCGAATTGCCCCTGGAAGTTCGGATCGTCCGCGTGCTTGTCGAGCAGCGTCAGCAAATCCATGTTGTCCTGGAATTCGGGGCCGATCCGCTCGCTGATGAGCTTGGTGAGGCCGGGATTGCATTCCATCAGCCAGCGCCGTGGCGTCACCCCATTGGTCTTGTTGTTGATGCGCTGCGGATAGAGCCGGTTGAGATCGGCGAACACCGTCTTCTTCATCAGCTCGGTATGGAGCGCCGACACACCATTGACCGAATGCGAGCCCACGAATGCCAATTGCCCCATGCGCACACGCCGCGAGCCGCTTTCGTCGATCAGCGACACATTGGCGATCTGCTGGTCGGTGAAGCCACCCACCTTGCGCGCCTCGGCGAGCACATCGGCGTTGATGGCGTAGATGATCTGCATCTGCCGCGGCAGCATCCGTTCAAGCAAGGATACCGGCCAGGTCTCGAGCGCTTCGGGCAGCAGCGTATGGTTGGTGTAGCCGAAGACGCCGCGCGTCAGCTTCCAGGCCGGCGCCCACTTGAGCCCGTGGATGTCGATAAGGATGCGCATCAACTCCGCGATCGAAATCGCCGGATGCGTGTCGTTGAGCTGGATCGCAATCTTGTCGGCGATCGAGCCCATGTCGCCATATTGCTGCATGTGCCGCCGCACGATGTCCTGCAGCGAGGCGGAGGAGAAGAAGAACTCCTGGCGCAGCCGGAGTTCCTGGCCGGAAGGTGTCGAGTCCGCGGGATAAAGCACGCGGGTGATCGATTCCGCGCGGGAGCTCTCCTCGAGCGCGCCGATATGGTCGCCGGAATTGAACTTGTCGAGCAGGATCGGGTCGATCGGCTGCGCGCTCCAGAGGCGGAGTGTATTCACGCGCGCGCTGCGCCAGCCTACGATCGGCGTATCGAAGGCGACGGCCAGTACATGCTCGGCCGGACGCCACTCGAGCCGGATGGAACCGTCGGGTTCCGTCACCGGCACCACCTGCCCGCCAAAGCCGACTTCGTAGCTGGATTCGCGGCGCTCGAATTCCCACGGATTGCCGTGCGCCAGCCAGTCTTCGGGCAGCTCGACCTGCCAGCCCTCGCTCATTTCCTGCCGGAACATGCCGTTGGCGTAGCGGATACCATAGCCATAGGCGGCAATATTCAGCGTCGCCATCGAGTCCATGAAGCAGGCGGCGAGCCGGCCGAGACCGCCATTGCCCAAGGCCGCGTCTGGCTCGAGGTTGATCAGCTCGCCCAGATCGACATTGAGCCCCTTGAGCGCCTGCCGCACCGGCTCGATGACCCCGACATTGGTCATCGCATCGCGCATCAGCCGGCCGATCAGGAATTCGAGGCTGAGGTAATAAACGCGCTTTTCGGACTCCCGCCACGTCTCGCGGCTGGATTCGAACCACCGGTCGATGATCCGATCGCGTACGGCGAGGATCGTTGCCTTCAGCCAGTCATGCGGACGCGCGACAATGGGGTCTTTGCCGACCGAATAGGTCAGCTTTTCAAGGATTTCGGACTGGAGAGCTTCAGCAGTGAGCGCACGCGGCTCCGGCTTGGGGGCGTCCAATACGATAGGCTTTTGCGACATGACGCAATCCGATCAGCATGACGATGTAGTCCCCTCTAGTGCATGCAGCATTGCATCAAAAACGGGCAGTTGGAAGCCACCAAAACGGGCTAGCCGCGTAGCAATGATGCGTTAGCTGCTGGCGGAGCCGGGCGATTTCTCCAGCATCACCGGCTCAGAGGGACCAGCCACAGCTCCACTTTCGCGCGCTTGCTGGCCGGCATTGGAAAGCAGCAGATCGCGCCCTGCCTGGAGGCCGCCGACCAACTGCGCCGCGAATCGCTGCGCATCGCGGCTTCGCACCGCCCCGAGCAACTGGGCCACCTCGTCCTCGTCCGAGCCGAGCAGTCTCAGCGTTTCGCCGCCCAGCGCGAGTGCGGATTCGAACATCTCCCGGATCTGGAAATCGACGCCGGCCTTGATCAGTTCCATTGCGTGGCCGCGATCGAAGGCACGTGCCATGACCTTGACCATGGGGAACTCCGCGTGAATGAGCTCGGCGATGCGGGTCGCGGCATCCTTCTTGTCGACGGCGATAATAACCACATCGACCTTTTCGATCCCGGCGGCGCGGAGAATATCGAGCCGCGTGCCATCGCCATAATAGACCTTGAAGCCGAATTGGCCGGCGGCGCGGATCATGTCCGTATCGGTGTCGATTGTTGAGATCTTGTGGCCCTTGGCGAGCAGCGCCTGGCTTGCGATCTGGCCGAACCGGCCAAAGCCGACGACCAGCACATCGCCAGTAAGCCCATCCGGCGCCTCGACGCCCTCCATCGACTGCGCCGGGGCCGGCAGAAGCTTGAGCGCGAGGATCGTCAGCGGCGTCAGCACCATTGAGATGATAACCATTGCCGAAAAGATCGCCTGCTGGCTGGGGTCGATCAGCCCGGAAGCCGCCGCCGTCGTGAACAGCACGAAGGCGAATTCGCCTCCCTGCGCCATCAGCAGCGCCCGCTCCAGGGCTTCGGGCGTCGGCGACTTGAGGATGCGGGCAAGGACGTAGATCGCCCCACCCTTCACCGCCATATAGGTCGCGACGCTCACGGCAATGATCCACCAATTCGAGGCGACGACGCCCAGATCGAGCGACATCCCCACCGCGAGGAAGAACAGGCCCAAAAGGATGCCGCGGAAGGGTTCGATATCGGCTGCGAGTTGGTGCCGGAAGGTCGAGGTGGAGAGCAGGACCCCGGCAAGGAACGCGCCCATCGCCATCGACAGCCCACCCAACTGGAACAGCAGCGCCGCGCCGAGCACGACCAGTAGCGCTGCGGCGGTCATCACTTCGCGCGCCTGCGAGTTGGCCAGAATCCGGAAGAACGGATTCAGCACCCAGCGCCCGATGAGATTGAGCGCGGCGACACAGCCGATGGCGACGAGTATGCTGAGCCAGATCGGGGTTGCCGTTGCGATATCGGTCCAGGTGCGCGGCGAGATCAGCGCAACGATCGCGAGGAGCGGTACAATCGCCAGATCCTCGAGCAGAAGGATCGCGACGATTCGCTGGCCGCCCGGCGTTGCCAGATCGCCCCGCTCGGTCAGGATCTGCATGACAATTGCCGTCGAGGTCAGGACGAACCCCATGCCGGCAACGAATGCCACGGCCGGGGAGAGCCCCAGCAGGACCCCTGCCCCGGTCAGCAGCGCCCCACAGAAGACGACCTGCATCACCCCCAGCCCGAAAATCTGGCGGCGCATGGCCCACAGGCGCCTCGGCTCCATTTCGAGCCCGACAATGAACAGGAACAGCACGACGCCAAGTTCCGAGACATGCAGAACCGCCTCGGTGCTGCGGATAAGCCCCAGACCGAAAGGGCCGATGGCAAGGCCGGCTGCGAGATAGCCCAGCACCGATCCAAGCCCAAGTCGCTTGAACAGCGGGACTGCAACGACCCCTGCCGCCAGAAGCGCCAGCACCTGAACGAGGTCGATACCCCCGGCCGCCGCCTCGCCCGCCTGTGTGATTGCCTCGGCTGCCATGTTTCCTTGCCCCTTTTGAGGCCAAGACATGCGATTGCGGGCGGGCGGGGTCAAGGCGACCGGCGAGCATGGCGGGCTTGTGAGGTGCGCCGGCACTATAGAGCCTCCTGCCAGCGTCCGGGATTTGCCAAATCTTGTGGGCGCTCTATGGTCCCCGCGATTCCGAGACCGCCTACAAAAGGGGCCAACCCATGCGCGAAAAGATCATCATCGATACCGATCCTGGTCAGGACGACGCCGTCGCGATCCTTCTCGCGCTCGCTTCTCCCGAGGAACTCGAAATCCTCGGCATCGTCGCCGTGGCCGGCAATGTCGGGCTCGCGCAGAATGCCAAGAACGCGCTCAAAGTTGTTGAACTTGCGGGAAAACCTGAGACTCCCGTCTATGCCGGCTCGGTCCGTCCGATGCGCCGCGACCTCGTCACTGCCGAGTATGTCCACGGCAAGTCCGGCCTCGATGGCCCGGACCTGCCCGAGCCCAAGGCCAAGCTGCAGGACCAGCACGGCGTGGACTTCATCATCGAGACGCTGATGCGCGAGCCGGCCGGCACCGTGACGCTTTGCGCGCTCGGGCCATTGACCAATCTGGGCATGGCCTTCGTCAAGGCTCCGGCAATCGTCCCGCGCATCAAGCAGATCGTCCTGATGGGCGGCGGATGTTTCGAGGGTGGCAACACCACCCCGGCAGCCGAGTTCAATATCTATGTCGATCCCGAGGCCGCCGATCTGGTGTTCCGGTCGGGTGTGCCAATCACTGTAGTGCCGCTCGACGTGAGCCACACCATGCTCACAACCAAGGTGCGGATCGAGCGGTTCCGCAATCTTGGCAACCGGACCGGCGTCGCCACCGCCGAAATGCTTGAGTTTTTCGAGCGGTTCGATGAGGAAAAATACGGCTGGGAGGGCGGCCCACTGCACGACCCATGCGTCATTGCCTATCTGCTCAAGCCCGAACTGTTCAAAGGCCGGCTCGTCAACATCGAGATCGAGTGTAGCAGCGAATTGACCCGCGGCATGACCGTCGTCGACTATTGGGGCGTCACCGACCGGCCCAAGAACGCGACTTTCCTGCGCTACGGCGATGCCGAAGGCTATTACGACCTGTTGGCCGAGAGGCTCGAAAGGCTGGCCTGATCGGCCATCTCCTGTTCGATCCACTCCATTCCGCCCATCGCCTCGATCATCGGCGCGAGCCAAGGCTCATATCGCCGCCAGCGGCTGACCGAGCCGGTGTAGATCGGTTGGCGCACCTGCCACTGGCTGGCTGTCAGAACGCTGCGTTGGGTCTTGGAGGGGGTGAGACAGGCATCGTCCCATTCGAGCCCAGCAAACGCGATGAGGCGACGGGACTCGCCCTCGGGATCGGCCACCAGCCGTTCATAGCTCACGTCGAGGATGGGCAGGTCCAGCGCCTTCTTCCACAGGGCCATGCTGTCGGCGACGAGGCGAACCTTGGCCCCGATCCAGTCCATACGGAAGGCAAAGCCCTGCCCGGTTGTGAAGCGGCGGAAGTAGTTCGAGAGGCCCACATCAAGCGGGTGACGCCGCACATGCACGATCCGCGCGTTGGGGAACACCCGTGAGACCAAGCCGAGACGCAGAGCGTTGTCGGGGAACTTGTCGATCGCGATCGAGTATGAGCCGGAGGCCCGGCCATCGGTCAAGGCCCTGAGTTCGCCGGCACGCTGGTTCATCCATTCGCGGTTTAGCGCCGTCAGCGCCGCGTTGCGCCCGGCCGGCCGACCCGCCGCGCGCATCCGATTGAGCAAACGCCCTTCAAGCTGGGGCCAATCGCCAACTTCACCCTGTGCCAGAACCGACGGGTGCCGCGATAGGATGGACTCGACGAGGGTGGTGCCCGAGCGGTTCATCCCTACGATCAGCAGGGGCGGCTTGGGCGAAGGGTCGCCGATTGGCAAGCGACTGAAGGCGTCCGCGGTCGCCATGCGCCGAAGATCATCCAGGTTCCGCTGCTCGGCTCCGAGATCGAAGGGTCGCGAGATCAGCCCGTTTGCCTCGATTGCGTATTCCATGGCTCGCGACGGCTCGCCCAGGTCGTCGAACACTTTGGCGAGCGCGAAGCACAGCGACTCATAGTCGATGCCGCCGACGCCCTTGCCGCTATGCATGGCCCCCATGGTCCCCAGCAGATTGTCACGGGCTGCGTACTTGGTGTTCAGGGCGAGACCGAAGAAGGCCTGGGTGTCGTTCGGCTTGAGGCGCAGCGCGTTG
>JBEBGE010000127.1:0-2529 GCA_040081595.1 Devosia sp. | reverse complement strand
CGGGTCGGGCGCGGCAACATTGTCCTGCCCTGCCGCGGGCGCCGCCAGGATGCCCAGTGCAAGGAGGGCAAAAACCGCGTGTCGAAGTGCCATAGCCGCGCCGCACAAGGGAATTTCGGCCCTTTCTATGCGGCCCCCTCCCCGATTAAGCAACTCGGTCGCGAGTTTGACCAGAAGATCAAATCCGGATGACTCATGCTCACCAATTATGCAATATCGCCGCCAGCGGGGCGCCCTCATGCGCCCCCGACACCTTATTGCCCGGCTCAAAGACGCCCATGAAGGGCGCTGCCGCCAGGCAATATTACAGAGGGACATCATGAACAGACTGACCAAGATTGTGGGCCTCACCGCTGGTGCCCTGCTGCTCGCAGCAAGTGCCTCGGCGATCGCGGCCGACACCAAGATCGGCGTTGTGCTCGGCTTCACCGGCCCGCTCGACACGCTTTCCCCGCCCATGCTGGCGGCGGCCGAACTCGCTGCCAAGAACATCAACGACCAGGGCGGCGTCAATGGCGGCAACCTCGTGATCCAGACCGGCGACGACAACTGCGTCACCGCCGACATGGCCACTGCCGCTGCTACCCAGGTGATCAATGACGGCGCCGTGGGCATCGTCGGCGGCATGTGCTCGGGCGTCACCGCGGCCATCGCCAACAACGTCACCGTTCCCAATGGCGTGCTGCAGATTTCGCCGTCGGCGACCGCGGCCACCATCACCACGCTCGAGGACAAGGACCTGGTGTTCCGCACCTCCCCGTCCGACGCCTACAACTCGGAAGTCTTCGCCAAGTCGCTGTTCGCGCGCGGCGTCAAGGAACTGGGCATTACCTATGTGAACAACGACTACGGCAAGGGTCTCGCCGACAACTTCTCGGCGGCCTACACCGCTGCCGGCGGCAAGGTTCTCGCCAGCGTCGCCCATGAAGAGGGCAAGGCCGAATACCGTGCCGAACTCGGCCAGCTTGCCGCGGCAGGTGCGTCGAACCTCCTCGTTCTCGCCTATGCCAACGGCTCGGGCAAGACCGTGCTGCAGCAGGCCGTCGAGAGCGGCGACTTCACCGCCTACTACGGCGCCGACGGCATGGTCGACAACGTCCTGCTCGAAGGCTTCGCCCCGGGCGCGCTGGACGGCATGGTCGCCATGCGTCCCTCCGAGCCGACTGGCGCGGGCACCGACGCCTTCAACGCTTCGGCCGCGGCGGGTGGCATGACCACCGGCTCGACCTTCCAGCAGCAGACCTATGACGCCACCTTCCTGATGGCGCTGGCTCTGCAGAAGACCGGCGGCAGCAAGGACGGCATCAGCCAGGCCCTGCGCGACGTCGCCACCGCTCCGGGCGAAGTGATCCTTCCCGGCGAGTGGAAGAAGGCCGCCGACCTGATCGCGGCCGGCACCGATATCGACTACCAGGGCGCTTCGGGCCCGGTGGAATTCGATGCCGCCGGCGACGTGGCCGGCTCGGTTGTCGAAATGACCGTCAAGGACGGCAAGTTCGTCGAAGTCGGCCCGCTGATGTGAGCTATCTGGCGGACTCTCCGGGTCCGCCACCCAAGCTTCGAGAGGCCCGGGATCTCCCGGGCCCCTTCATTTCCAGGCCTCCATTGACAAGAGAACATCAGTCTCTTAATTAGAGACTATCGTTCTCTTAAGGCCGGAACCCCATGCCCTTCACCCTCAAAGACATCCCCGACCAGACCGGTAAGCTCGCCGTCATCACCGGCGCCACCGGAGGTCTCGGCTATGAGACCGCTCTGGCGCTGGCCGGGGCCAACGCCAATGTGGTGCTGACCGGTCGCAACGAGCAGAGGGGCACCGACGCCCTGGCCCGCATCCGCGCGGCTTTTCCGCGCGCCAATGTCAGCTATGAGACGCTCGACGTGGCGAGCCTCAAATCCATCGCGGACTTCGCCCGCCGCTTCTCCGCCGCGCACAAGAGCCTCGACATCCTCGTCAACAATGCCGGCGTCATGATGCTGCCCAAGCGCATGACCACCGAGGACGGCTTCGAGCGCCAGTTCGGCACCAATCACCTCGGCCATTTTGCGCTCACCGAGCAATTGCTGCCCTTGCTGCGTGCAGCTCCACATCCGCGGGTCGTCACCGTCTCCTCGCTCGCCCATCGCTGGCTCGGGCGCATGCGTTTCGACGACCTTCAGCTTCAGCGGCACTACAATCCCAGCAGGGCCTATGGTCAGTCCAAGCTCGCCAACCTACTGTTCGCGCTGGAACTGCAGCGGCGCAGCGATCAGGGCGGATGGGGTCTTACAAGCCTTGCCGCCCACCCGGGAACCGCCGACACCGATCTCATCGCCAACGGCCCCGCTTCGGGCGGGCGGCGTCTAGTTGCCTTTGGCGGCAGGATCCTCATCGGCCTCTTCGGCCAGGATGCGGCGAGCGGCGCCTTGCCGCAGATTTATGCGGCCACCGCGCCGGACGTTACGCCCGGCGGCTATTACGGTCCCTCGGGCTTCATCGAAATGACCGGCCCGCCCGCCCCTGCGCGGATCAACGGCCGCGCCCGCAAC
>JBEBGE010000126.1:0-2586 GCA_040081595.1 Devosia sp. | reverse complement strand
CCGTAATAGCCGCCGGACGTTACGCCCGGCGGCTATTACGGTCCCTCGGGCTTCATCGAAATGACCGGCCCGCCCGCCCCTGCGCGGATCAACGGCCGCGCCCGCAACCTCGCCGACGCGTCGCGCCTGTGGACGATGTCCGAAGAGCTGACGGGCCTGCACTTCCCTGTGCTCGCAAAGGCGGCTTAAACTGAGTGCATGAACGAGGTTCTACCCTTTAGGCGCGCCCGCAAGCCCGAGGAGCAGCAGTTGCGCCGCGAGGCGATCCTGCGTGCAGCCGCCGAACTCTTCGATGCCGAGGGACCGGCGGGAGCCGGGCTCAACGCCATCGCCGCCCGCGCCGGTTTCACCAAATCCAACGTCTATCGCTATTTCGAGAGCCGCGAAGAGGTCCTGATCAGCCTCTTCCTAGATGAACTCGAAGGTTTCGTCGCCGACCTGGAGCAGGGCCTTGCCAGATGCGCGTCGGGCGATCTCGACGCTATCGCTGCCGCGAGTGTGGATGGCTTCGTGGCACGACCGCGCTTTTGCGCCATGCTTGCCGTTCTTGCCGGCGTCCTCGAGCAAAACGTCTCCGAGAGCCGCATCATCGCATTGAAGCGCAGTGCAGTGAACCTCTACCTGCGCGTCGCCGCCGCACTCGCCTCGAAGCTGCCCGGCGCCAGCCTCGAGGATTGCGCCTGGGCAGGCGCCATGGCCGCGACACTTGTCGCCGGCATGTGGCCGAGCGCCCACCCATCGCCGGTCGCGGCCAGGGTGCTCGCCATGCCCGAATTCGCGCAGTTGAAGCCCGTACCCAAGCGTGATCTCAAGCGGCCCATCCGCGCCCTGCTCGCCAGCATCGCCTAGTCCTCCATGCTCACATTTGGCCACATCTACAACATCGGCCGGACCCTGCTCTCAAAGCTCGGCCTCGACCCCACCTATCGCAAGATCTTCGCCATCGGCTTCAACAAGACCGCGACCAAGTCCATCGACGCGGTCTTTGCCCAGGCCGGGCTCGTGTCGATCCACCGAACGCTCTGGCGCAGCAGCAACCACCCGCTGATCCATTGGCCCTATCAGGCCTTCTCGGATGGCCGGCCGGACGACTTTGCCCGGCTCGACCGGCGCTTTCCCAAGGCGCTCTTCATCCTCAACACGCGCGACCTCGGCGATTGGCTCGACAGCCGCCTCGAGCACTACCGCCACCAGCGCAGCAAGGGTACCCGGCCGGACTATCACGCGCACCGCCCGACGATAGAGGCCGTGAGTAGCTGGATTGTCGAGCGCAACCACCACCACGCTGCCGTGCTGCGCTATTTCGCAGAGACCACGGAGCGGCTACTGGTCATCAACTATATCCGGGAGCCCGACGCGGCGCGCCAGATCGCCGCATTTGTCGGCGGCCGGCCGCCGGCGGAGCGTCCCCACATCCGTTCGCTCGCGACTGGACGCAAGGACGGAATCCTGGTCAATCGCGAACTGATCGAGGCCACCTTTGCCGCGCTCGGCGTTCCGCCCGAAGAGTGGAACAACGATCTTCTCTGCCCCAGCCTTGGCGATGTCGACGGGCTGCCCGCCGACACGCGAGAGCTCTCGATAGCATAGAGCATCGTGCAGAACCGAAGGTCCGCGCCAGCGAACAGTGGGCTTCCGGTTTTCCGCAAAAGCGATGCGGTAACAAAAGACTAGAGCAATCGTCTTGATCCTGTCAAAACGCGGCGTGCTTTAGCGGTCGCGGCGGATGACTTCGGGCAACAGCCCCTTGGGCGCAAAGCGCAGCGACAGCCAGATCACGAAGCCGAGGACGAACACGCGCATCTGCGCCGCCCTGACATCGATCTCGGGGATCGGTCCCCAGCCGATCTGCGTCGTCACATTGCTGATATAGCCGAACAGCGTCGCGCTCACCGGCTCCGACATCGCCCACAGCAGGTAAACCGCGAACCCGCCCAGCACCGCGCCGTAGGAGTTGCCCATGCCGCCCACGATCACCATCACCCAGATGAGGAATGTGTGGTTGATCGGAATGTACCCGCCGGGATCGAACAGCTGGTTGAACGAACTCAGCACCGCGCCGCCGATCCCCATCAGCACGGCGCCGAAAACGAAGATCTCGAGCTGCCGCGCCTTGACATCCTTGCCCATCGAGGCCGCCGCGATGTGATTGTCGCGCACCGCGCGCATCATCCGCCCCCACGGCCCGCCATAGGCGCGTTCCACGAGGAACACCGCAACAATCAGGATCGTCAGCGACACCAGCAGGAACCCGCCCTGCCCATAGACGAACGAAGTGCTGATATCGACGCCGCGATCCTGATACGCGCCCGGCAGCGGCACCGGCCAGGGGATCGGCGTCACCGTCAGCGTGCCTTTGGTCAGCCAGTCCATGTTCTTGACGAAGGCGCGGATGATCTCCGACATGCCCACCGTCGCGATCGCGAGGTAATCGCTGCGAAGCCCCAGGGAAATGCGCCCGATGAACCATGCCGCGACACCCGCGAGAATCCCGCCCGCCACATAGCCCGCCCAGATCGGAAGGCCGAGGCCACCCACCCAGCCGCTCTTGGTCTCGATATATTCGGCCGCCGGATCGATCTGCGT
>JBEBGE010000085.1:0-9945 GCA_040081595.1 Devosia sp. | reverse complement strand
GGCCAGCGCCAAGGGTTACGCCGCGCTCAAAAGCGGCGCCCTGCCCGTGTTCCTGGGTGGCGATCATTCGATTTCCATGGGCTCGGTCTCGGGCGTCGCCAAATGGTGCGCGGAACAGGACCGGGAACTCTTCGTCCTCTGGTTCGACGCCCATGGCGATTTCAACACCCCGGCCATCTCACCCTCGGGCAATCTCCACGGCATGGCGCTGGCCCTGCTCTGCGGCGAGGACGAATTCGACGATGCCTTCGGCGGCCCCTGGCGCGCCGAAATCGACCCCGCCGACGTCACGCTTTTCGGCACTCGTTCAATCGATCCCGGCGAGCGGGCACTGCTTGAAGCGCGCGGCGTCGAGGTCATCGACATGCGCATGATCGACGAACAGGGCGCAACGCTGCCGATCAAGCGCCTGATCGAGCGGGTCGCGGAAGCCGAAGGGCACCTGCACCTCAGCCTCGACGTCGATGCGATGGACCCTTCCCTCGCCCCGGCGGTCGGCACCACGGTCCCCGGCGGCCTCACCTATCGCGAAGCCCATCTGGTGATGGAAATGCTCCACGATTCCGGGCTGGTCGGCTCGATGGATATCGTCGAGCTCAACCCGTTCTTGGATCACGCGGGAATGAGCGCTCGGCTGCTGGTCGATTTGGCGGCGAGCGTGTTTGGAAGAAAGATCATGGGGCGGAGGAGGTAGGCATCGTTCGAGGCCTGCCGGATCGGGGGACTGACCGTGAGTGCTTTCAGGCGAAGTGCATCGGAGCTTGAGACGGCAACCACTTCGTTACTGGAACGTACCTGCGTCGAACTGGGCTTCTGCGAACATGGCCGGGCACGACGCACTGAAGGGGCTTTTGCATCTCCGTCGGCCTTTGCAGACGCGGTACTCGAAGCGAAAGGTCTGGACGCCTCTGACAAGGCCCGAAGGGATCTGCTGTCCCTCTACCTGCGTCACTTCACCGGCGCACAGCTTGGCTGAAAGCACCAGCGCGCTACAAGCAATCGGCTATTGTGTGCGCTTGTCTATGAACAGCACATGGGCCATGCCCTCGAAATGAGCGTCGCAGGTCAGCAGATCGGCGCCGAAGGCCCGAGCGGTCGCGTAGACAATCGAGTCAGCGACCGCGAGTTGATGGCGCTGGCCGATAGCCGCAGCGGCCAGCGCGATCTCCGTGCTGAGCGGGGCAACTACGCAGCCGTTTGAGAAAGCGATCATCGGTTCGCCCCGTTGCTGGCCGGCCGAATTTCTGGCGACCCACTTTGAAAGTTCGAACTGCACGATCGTAGGAACCAGCCACTCTGTCCTGGCCGGCAGCAAGGGAACGATCTGGCGATCGAGTTCGGTCCGGCTAACCCATTCTATCCAGGCAGAGGTATCGACCAGCCGCATCAGTATCTGTCGGTGTGGTCGCGGATATCTGAGGTGTCTGCGCCCTTATACATGCCGTGGAGTTCGTCCATCGTCGGCACCGGGACCAGCACTACACCCCCGTCCCGAGGGACAAAGGCAAACTCCTGGCCGGACCTCCAACCCTGCTTATCGCGAACAGCCTTGGGGATGGAAATTTGAAACTTGCTCGAGAGTTTGGCAGTGTTTCGCGAATTCATACTTTTCCTCCATCGATCAGAGAATTGTAAGAATATTCTCAACTGGCCTCTAGTTCAAGTCGGTGAACCAAACGAAAACGCCGGACCCTTGGGCCCGGCGCTTCAAACTCAAACCTGCGCTGAAACTCAGGCGCTGGAGGCCTGCGCTTCTTCCTTCTTGCGCTCGGAATAGATGTAGAGTGGGCGGGCGTCCTTGTTGTTCACGACGTCCTCGCTGATCACCACTTCCTCGACGCCGTCAAGAGAGGGCAGGTCGAACATCGTGTCGAGGAGGATGCCTTCCATGATCGAGCGGAGGCCGCGTGCGCCGGTCTTGCGTTCGATGGCGTGCTTGGCGATGGCCTTGAGCGCGTCCTCGTGGAAGGTGAGATCGGTTTCTTCCATGGCGAAGAGCCGCTGATACTGACGCACCAGCGCGTTCTTGGGCTCGGTCAGGATCTGCATCAGGGCCGGTTCGTCGAGGTCTTCGAGCGTCGCGATCACCGGCAGGCGGCCGATAAATTCCGGGATCAGGCCGAACTTGACCAGATCTTCAGGTGCTACGTCCTTGAGGATGTCGCCGACGCGGCGATCCTGCGGGTCCTTGACCACCGCCGAAAAGCCAATGCCCGAGCCTTCCGACCGGGCCGCGATGATCCGCTCGAGGCCTGCGAAGGCGCCGCCGCAGATGAACAGGATATTGGTCGTATCCACCTGCAGGAATTCCTGCTGCGGGTGCTTGCGGCCGCCCTGCGGGGGCACGGAGGCAATCGTGCCTTCCATGATCTTGAGCAAGGCCTGCTGCACGCCCTCGCCGCTGACGTCGCGGGTGATCGAGGGGTTGTCCGACTTGCGGGAAATCTTGTCGACTTCGTCGATATAGACGATGCCGCGCTGGGCCTTCTCGACATTGTAGTCGGCGGCCTGGAGAAGCTTGAGGATGATGTTCTCGACGTCCTCGCCGACATAGCCGGCTTCGGTCAACGTCGTTGCATCCGCCATTGTGAACGGCACATCGAGGATGCGGGCCAGCGTCTGCGCGAGCAGGGTCTTGCCCGTGCCGGTGGGGCCGACGAGCAGGATGTTGGACTTCGACAGCTCGACGTCCTGGTTCTTGGTCGCGTGGTGCAGGCGCTTGTAGTGGTTGTGGACCGCCACCGACAGGTTCCGCTTGGCGCGGGCCTGCCCGATCACATAATCGTCCAGAACCTTGTAGATTTCCTGCGGGGTCGGCACGCCGTCATTGGACTTCAGCGTCGAGGTTTTGTTTTCCTCGCGGATGATGTCCATGCACAGCTCGACGCATTCATCGCAGATGAACACGGTCGGGCCGGCGATCAGCTTGCGAACTTCGTGCTGGGATTTCCCGCAAAACGAGCAGTAGAGCGTGTTTTTGCTGGATTCGCCGTTGGAAGTCTCTTTGGACATCAGTCACTCCTGGGAGGCCATCGCCCCCGCGAAATCCCACACGTAAACTCAAGCTAACGCGCGAGACATAAACAATAAGTTGCCGGGCCGACCTTAGCGGTGGGTCCGGCGAGGGACAATGACCGGCTTGTCACAGTCCCGTGCGGTTCTGGCGGCAACCTTAACGCCGCCATTTTAGCAACAAATGGGCTCAGCTTCCCTCGGGAACGGCACGCTTTTCGAAGATATTGTCGATCAGCCCGAATTCCTTGGCCTGTTCAACGGTCATGAAGTTATCGCGCTCCAGCGCCGAGTGAACCTTGTCGTAATCCTGGCCGGTATGCTTGACGTAGATTTCGTTCAGCCGGCGCTTCAGCCGCTCGGTGAACTGGGCATGGATCAGGATATCGGTCGCCTGGCCCTGATAGCCGCCGGACGGCTGGTGGACCATGACCGAGGAATTGGGCAGCGCCGCGCGCATGCCCTTCTGACCGGCGCAAAGGAGCAGCGACGCGGCCGAAGCCGCCTGCCCGACGCAGAGCGTTGCAACCGGCGGCCGGATGAACTGCATCGTGTCGTACATGGCCAGGCCCGAGGTCACGACCCCACCCGGTGAGTTGATATAGAGGTTGATTTCCTTTTTCGGGTTCTCGGATTCGAGGAACAGCAGCTGGGCAATGACCAGCGACGCCATGTTGTCCTCGATAGGCCCGGTCACGAAGATGATCCGCTCCTTGAGCAGCCGGGAATAGATGTCGAAGGCGCGCTCGCCCCGATTGGTCTGCTCGACGACCGTGGGCACAAGGTAGTTGGTGTAGGTGTCGAGAAGGTCTCTCATGTAATGCCCCTGGGGATTGAAGATCGCGACTCAGCGCGAATGGCCGAGGTGAGCCGACGCCCCGTTAAGGCGCGGTAAAGCCAGAGATAGGCGGGACTATGGCAGGGGACAAGGGAGGGAACAGGGATGTGGCTAACGGGCGGAAGACGGGACCGAAACCGCCGCCTTTGGACTAGAATGGCAGGACGAAGTACTTGATAAGGCTCCCGATGCTCGTCCGGAGCCTGCCAGCAGCGGCGTTTGAAGTGTCGTAGACGATGGGATCGCCAGGGGCCTTTTGCAGATGATGGTCGCTAAAAAACGTATCCCACCAGTCCAACCAGCGGATGCTTGCGGCAATCTGGAACGAGCCGGATGGACTCCACGCGATCAGACCCGCGGCCGAAAGGCTATGATTGGCCTTTCCCCCTCGACCGACAATTGCACTTGACGAGGTGCGAAGGATCAGCTTTCCCGGCCCCACGGCCCGCCTGAAGATGACCTGACCAAAGATCATCGTGGAGGCGCTCAGGCTGATCTCCGTCCTCATACCGAGTCCCTCTTCCATCGCGACGAAGTCCCGGAAGTTAAAGAGCACATCCTCGCCCTTGGCCAAGTCCCATTCGACGAATTCCGAAGGGGCGCCCGTGTGGAACTCTGCCGTACCCTGGGTCTGCGCAACGTCAATGTAGTTGAGCAGGTAACTCCGGTTCCTCAGCCTCGAGATCGGCGCCATGCGCCAGCGCGGAATACGGGTTGCCGGCGGGGCGTTCGACGCCTTGTAGCGCCGCGACAGGTAGAAGTTTGTCTTAGCGCCCCTAAGAACCTTGTAGACTTGGCCCACATTGCGGATGCTGCCATGGCTCGGCTTGACCGTCCCCATGGCAACTTGCGCGTAGTTGGCGCTGCCCTGCCTGAACCACACGCGCGAAAACACCAGCAAATAGCTCTTCACCAGCATGATCAGGCTGTAGATGGTGATCAGCAGGGCGATCTGGCGCATCGCTGTGAACGTCTTGGCGATGGCCAGTATCATGGCCGATCGCACTTCGCCGATCTTGGTGCTGATGAACGCGCCGGCCCAATCGGCACCCTCGCCGCTGACGCGGATTGCCTCTGCCTTGGTTTTCTCCGCCTCGGTGGTCAGCTTGGAAAGCAGGCGGTTCTTCACCGAGACGTAGGCGGAGTTCACGATCGACTTGATGCCGTTCATGACCAGGCAGAAAATATCGGGTGGCAGCCAGTCGCAGGGCTGCGTTTCGGTCCCCGGTAGCCGCCCGGGAAACACGTCGGCGATGATGCGAGCGGATTCATCGATCGTAGCGCCCGCTTGGGCTTGGGCGACAGCCGTCCCGTCGGCCAGCTTCGCTTGGACGGCGGTGTCGTAAGCCGCAGCCTTGACGTTGACGTAGATTCCGATGGCTTCTTCGAGTGTCGGAGGCGGTTCGGCCAACGGCTGTCCGATCTCCGTCAACATCGCATAGACGACATGGCGTTCGATCTGGGCGCCAACAAAGCCGTAAAGGCTGTTGAAAAGCAGGAAGATCAGTAGCATCGGGGCCCACAGGATTGTGGTCCGTGTGAACGACCAAAGGAGTTCGCGTGCCGGTTTGCCGGCCAGCAACTTCCAGTTCTGGACGACCGCCAGCGCCGCCACCCTCACAAAGACCAGCACGGCGGCGAACAGGATGAGGTCGAAGAATGAGAGTGCATAGGCCATGAAGAGATGGCCGATCGTGAAAAAAGCGCCGGATAGGAACACCGTCCCGATCAGGTCGAGTGCGAGCAGACTGGCAAACACCGTAAGATGCAGGGACCGAAGGCGGCTTTTGACGGCGTAGACGACCAGCGAAAGCACAAATGCTTCGAGATAGAGCAGGTAGGTGTTGTCCGCGGACAGAATGCCGAACAAAGGTTCATTGAGCATCGAGGCGACCAAAGCCACCGGCACACAAAGCAGTAGCCACCAATCCCTGAGGACAACCGCGCCAGCCCCGATGCCGATGGCAACGGCGAAAAAGACCCAGCCTATCGGCTGAGCAAGTCTCGGTCCCCCGACGCCATAGGGAGCGGCCCATGGCGTGAAATGATCGAGGAATGCCGCAAATCCGGCGACGATTGGTAGCCAGGAAACGAGGACGAGAAACCAGAAAGCCTCGCGCCTGAACGCGGCGCTGCGCAGCCAGTCCCAGAATCGGGTCGGCAAGTCACGAGCCGCCGCGCCGATTCCTCGCGATACAGTTGTCAATTGCCGATCCAAGCGCCCGTTATTGTTGATGACGATAGCGTCATTTTCCAGTGCTGAGAACGCATCAGTTAAGCTTTTGCACGAGTCTGGCCACCAGCGGTTTTGGCGCCGCCAGGCGAACCAATATTGTGGCAGGCCATCGGCGGTTTGTTTCACCTGGTTTCGGCGAAATCTGGGGGGAATGACCCGCGCGACGAGGCTGACCTACAAGCGGAGAGCCTGCGCAAACATCGCTCGACGGGCCCCTTGGCAGGTGCTCAATGTAAGGGGTCCTGCAACTTCTGCGCATTATCGCAGTGCCGCCACGAAGCCACAGCGCGGCCAAATCTAATCCAGGGAGCGCTCCTCCATGTACTATCTGATGATCATCGCCCTGATGCTGGTCCTGCCAATTGGATCAGTGCTCACCGAGGCGCTGGCGTTTCACGCGGACGCCTCCTGGATCGCTCTCACCGGCAAATGGTTTGTCTTCTGGGGTGTCGGCATCCGCCTCGCGCTGGCCGGAATCCTGCAGGTCTATACGCCCCGCTTCACCTCCGAAACCCTGCAGATCAAGGACCCTGCTGCGCACAGACTCGTGCGCGAACTGGGATTCGGCAATCTCGCCATCGGCGCGACCGGGGTCCTCAGCCTGCCGCTCCCGGTCTGGACCCTTGCGGCGGCAATGTGCGGTGGGCTGTTCTACGGATTCGCCGGAGCCCAGCATGCGCTGACCCGCGGGCGCAGCACCAACGAGAACTGGGCCATGGTCTCGGACCTGTTCCTGTTTCTGGTTCTCGCCGTCTATGTCGGCATCAACCTGACGAAAATATAGGCCGGTCGGCGTCTCAGCCGCCCGAAAACACCACCGCCACACCGCGCTGGCGGAAATAGGACTGCATGGCCTTCCGGCCCGAGCGGTTGTTCTGGGCGAGCTTGGTCGGCTCGAACACCGCCTCCTTGCGTCCCTCGCGGGCCAGCACGGCCTTCAGCGCCGAAATATGCAGGTCGATATCCTTGTTGTCGGCCAGAAGCGCCGAATAGATGTTCTGGGTGGCTTCGGCCAAAGTCAGTTCGGTCAAGTCATCACTCCGATTCGGGGCGGTCGTACGCCCGATTTGGCGCCCTTTCTAGAGCGCTTTCAGGAAGGGTTGCGAGACTTTTTCGGTTCGAAAGCGCGACCAAACAACGAGACCGAGCGGTGGTTCCGATCCGATCGGAACCGTTGCTCGATCCCAGGTCCAGGCTACGCCCCAAGCCCCTATTCCGGCTCCGCCGCGGCTTGACGGCCCAGCCGACCGCGCCTAGCAATTTGGGACATTCCAAAAGCGAGGGGACCCCATGAACACTCTGAAACTGGCCCTGGCCGGCCTGGCGCTCGCCGCCTCCACCCTGCCCGCCCTCGCTGCGGAAACGATCAGCGCCCACGATCCGGAAGGCGTCCTCGCCGCTATTGGCGAACTCGGGTACGAGGGTACGCTCGAGACCGGTACGAACGGCAACAAATCGATCAAGCTGCTGATCGACGGCTCGACCTCCTATGTCGACTTCTTCAACTGTGACGACGACAAGACCAATTGCGAGACGCTGCTGTTCGCCTACGGCATGGACCTCGACAAGGGCAGCACCCCCGAAAAGGCCAATGAGTGGAACTACGACACGCTCTATGGCTTCGTTTATCTCGACAAGACCGACGACCCTTGGCTCAACATGACCGTCGGCACCGGCGACGGCATTCCGGCTGCGCTCTTTGCCGATTTGATGAAGATGTGGCGGACGCGGACCAGCGACGTGCGGGATTTCTTCGATTTCTGAGCCCGTTGTCGGGGCCGGAAGGCCATTCGCAATCTATGCACAAAGCCGCCGCGCCGCCGCGAGGCCGCGCGACGCTGCCTTCTATGGCGACCCTTACGGCTTTTACACTGCGCTGCACGAGCAGAGCCCGACCTTTGTCTGGGAGGACTACGGCCACTGGTGCTTCACCGGCTTCAAGGAGGTCAACGCCCTGTTGCGCGACAAGCGCTTCGGCCGGCAGATCCTGCATGTGATGAGCCGCGAGGCTTTGGGCTGGGCCCCGCCCAAGCCTCACACCGCCGCCTTTGACCTCACCGAGAAGCATTCGCTGCTGGCGCTCGAGCCCCCCGCCCACACGCGGCTGAGGGTGCTGGTCAACCGCGCATTCGTCTCGCGCCATGTCGAGCAGCTCCGGCCGCGCATCGAGCGGCTGGCCAACGAGATCATCGACCGGCTGGAGCCCGAGGGCGGCACCGAGCTCATCAGGGCTTTCGCGGCGCCGATCCCGGCCGTGGTTATCGCCGAGATGATCGGGCTTCCTGCCGAAATGGCGCCGCAGCTCCTCAACTGGTCCAACCGCATGGTCCAGATGTATATGTTCGGCGTCACCTACGAGACCGAGCTCGACGCCAACCAGGCCTCTGTCGAGTTCATGGACTACCTCGGGACTGTCATCGCCGAGCGCCGCAAAGCGCCCAGGGAAGACCTCCTCACCCACATGCTGACCTCGGTGGTCGACGGCGAGCGGCTGAGCGACGACGAGGTGATCTCGACCGCCATCCTCCTGCTAAATGCCGGTCACGAGGCGACGGTCCACACCACCGGCAATGCCGTCAAAACCATCCTCGAAAGCGGTCTCGACCCCCAGACACTCTTCGCCGGCGATGCTCAGACCGAAGCCACCGTGGAAGAGTGTCTCCGCTACGACGCGCCGCTCCACATGTTTACCCGCTATGCCCTCACTGACACCGAATTCGACGGAATACCGCTGAAGCAGGGCGAAACCATCGGCCTGATGCTGGGCGCCGCCAACCGCGACCCGAGCCGCTTCCAGGATGCCAACCGGTTTGACCCCTTCCGCGCCGACGGTCAGAATGTAAGCTTCGGCGCCGGCATCCATTTCTGCATCGGTGCTCCGCTGGCGCGGATCGAGCTGCAGGTGGCGCTTTCAGCCTTGTTCAGGCGCCTGCCGGGGCTACGGCTAGCCTCCGCCCCGCGCTACAACAATGTGTATCATTTCCATGGGCTGGAGCGGCTGGACGTCGCCTGGTAGGCCGCCCGCCCGTTCACCACAACCCGTTCAGCCGATGTTCAGCCAGCGCCGTGGATGTTAGGTAAATAGACCGTCAATAGTCCGTTGGGGCGCTGGGAATGCGAACTGGACTTGGGTTGGGATTTATCCTCGCAGCCGTGACCGCCGCAGGCTCGGCTGCAGCCATGGAGCCGGCCGGTAGTGCCGTCGCCGTCATCCAGCAGGCCAGCGCCGACCTTTCAGGCCAGACGCTGGTTCTCGAACCGGGCGACGCCCTGTTCATGGGACAGACTGTCATCACCGGCCCCGATGGGCAGGTTCAGGTGGTCTTCAATGACAACACGCACCTCGTTGTCGGACCCGGCTCGAGCCTGGTGATCGCCGAATACCTGATGCGCAACGATCAGACGGCGAGCAAGTTCGTTATCAATGCCCTCTCGGGGACCTTCCGGTTCGTCACCGGCAACAGCCCCAAGAACGCCTATGAGATCCAGACCCCGACCGGCACCATCGGCGTGCGAGGCACAGCCTTCGATTTCGGCATCGATCCCGAGACGCGCGAAACCCACGTCCTGCTCTACCATGGCGGGGTGCGCATGTGCGACGAGGTCGGCGGCTGCACGGAAATGGCCGACACCTGTGCCGTTGGAATCATTCCCGACCACGCGCAGGCGGCCGTGCTGAATGAAGGCGACAAACGCAAGCCGCCGATCCTCTCCGACTTCCCCTATCTCAAATCCGAACGTCCGCTCCGCGACGATTTTCGCATCCCCGGCTATGGCCGCTGCAGGTCGATCGAAGTGGCGGAAGCCGAAACCGCTCCGATCGTTGCGGAGGCTCCGCCACCTCCGCCACCTCCACCAC
>JBEBGE010000036.1:0-34530 GCA_040081595.1 Devosia sp. | reverse complement strand
TTGCAACGGGACCGCTCCTGTATCCGATGGAGCGCTTCCTGGCTGGTGCCGACATCCCCATCGCGGAGAGCGCGGAGCGTCTCGCTTCGCCACTACCTTTTCCGGAGGCGCTTCGCGCTCTCCGTTCGCGGCCCCATGGCCGCGGCAAGATCAAACCCGGGCGCCGTGGGCGGCCCGGCGTCTCCGGCTGCCGCGAGTTTGGCCGGCCGCCTCTTCAGCCGCCGCGCCTGACGACGCCATTCAGGCTCGTCGCAGCCGCCAGCGTGTTCGAAACCGTGCCGTATTTGCGCACGTTGGTGTGCAGCAGTTCCAGCTTGTGGTCGGGCTCGTCGCTGTCGACGATCAGTTCGTAGTCGATGGAAACGATCTTGGGCGGCGCGTCCTGGCGCACCGCGTGGAGCCGCACCTCGACGCCGCGAAAATCGAACCGGATCATCGGCGCGGCGCGTTCGACGCCCTTGATCATGCAGGCCGCAAGCGCCGCCAGCAGCAATTCGGCCGGATTGAGCGCCTCGGGACGCCCCGCGAGGCTGGTATCGAGATCGAGCTCCACATCGCGGGTCCCCGCGCTGCTGCCGGTTGCGTCCCGGCGTCTCGCCGTCACCGAATATTCGAGCATGGGCCTGCCTCCTCAGCGGACCAGACCACATCGCGCCCCGTCCGGATTGAGCGAGGTCAAAGGCGCCGGTGTCGTCATCGCCTCTCCGCACTCGCCAGCCGCGCCGAACCCGCCTAGTCTGGCGGCGAACAGAGGAAAATCTCCATGGCCTTGTCCGTCATCGGTGCCGGCTTCGGGCGCACCGGCACCTATTCGCTCAATCTGGCGCTGGAAATGCTCGGCTTCGAGCCGTGCCACCACATGGCCGATGTCAACTCCAACGACCAGCAGAAGGCCTGGTTCCGGGGCGCGGCGCGCGGCGTGCCGGTCGATTGGGACGAGGTCTACGCCGGTTACGTGTCGGCGGTCGATTGGCCCACGGCCTATTTCTGGCGCGAGCTGGCCGCGCATTTTCCCAAAGCCAGGATCATCCTCACGACGCGCGATCCCTCCAGGTGGTTCGAGAGCGCCAAGGAGACCATCTTCAAGACCATGGGGCCGGACTCCAATCCGGACTCGTTCGGAACCGCCGTCATTCGCGGCAAGATCTTTTCGGGCAACATCACCGACAAGGCGCATGTGACGGCGGTGCTCGAAGCCGCCAATCGCGAGATCATCGCGACGATCCCGCCCGAGCGGCTGCTGGTCTATCAGGTGAGCGAGGGCTGGGCACCGCTCTGTGCTTTCCTCGGCGTCCCCGTCCCCGCCGAGCCCTTCCCCCTCACCAACACCACCGAGGCGTTCCGGGAAAACGTTCTCGGCCGCACGACCGGCCCGAAACCGGGCGGCTGACCCGACGCATCAACTCAGTCCCGCCTGTCGATTCCTTGCCTCCCAATTCGTCGAGATGGCATAACCGATCCCGAGGGAGTGCTGAAATGACGAGGAATTACGGCTGGGTTGTCGTTGCCGCCGGCGCGGTGATCACCTGTGTGGCGATGGGGGCGCTCTTTGCTCTGCCCGTCTACCAGCAGCCCATGGCCGACGATACCGGCTGGGCACGCGCCGGCATCGCGGGCGCCATGACCATCGGCTTCATCACCATGGGGATCGCCGGCTTCGCCTGGGGCGCCATCAGCGACCGGATCGGCGCGCGGCCGGTGCTGGTCATCGCCTCCATCCTGCTCGGCGGCGGGCTGATCATCGCCAGCCAGGCGCCCAATCTCCTTGTGTTCCAGATCGCCTATGGCGGGCTGGTGGGCGCCGCGGGCAGCGCATTCTTTGCGCCGCTGATCTCGGCCACGGTCGGCTGGTTCGACAAGAACCGCGGGCTTGCGGTGTCGCTGGTCTCGGTCGGCGGCGGCATTGCACCCATGGTGCTGACCCCGCTCGCGGTGGTCCTCACCCAATCCTATGGCTGGCGCTATGCCATGCTCGCCATTGCCGTCGGCGCGCTGGTCATTCTCGTACCGACAAGCCTGCTCGTCCGCCGCGCGCCGCTTCCCCCCGATGTACCCGCCCCGCTGAGCGCCGCAACCGTCGCCCAGCCAAAGACGCTCTTTGCCACCGCGCTGGCGGCGCTCAGGACGCCGCAATTCATCGTGCTCGCGGCGACGTTCTTTTTCTGCTGCGGCGCCCATTCGGGCCCGATCTTCAACACCGTCGCCTACGCCGCCTTCTGCGGCATCGCGCCATTGGCTGCGGCGAGCGTCTACGGGGTCGAGGGCCTCGCGGGCCTTTTCGGTCGGGTGTTCTTCGGCCTCCTCTCCGACCGCTTCGGCCCGCGCCGGGTGATCGTTGGCGGCCTCGCGCTTCAGGCCGCCGGCATCTACTCCTACATCTACGTTTCGGAACTCCAGCACTTCTACATCCTCGCCGTGGCGCTGGGGCTGGTCTATGGCGGCGTCATGCCGCTCTATTCGGTGTTGGCGCGCGAGTATTTCGGCCAGCGCATCATGGGCACCGTGCTCGGCGCCGCGACCATGGTTTCGAGCTTCGGCATGGCGTTGGGGCCGATCGCGGGCGGCGCGATCTTTGATAATTTTGGCTCCTATCACTGGCTCTACGTCTCGTCCGCGGTGATCGGGCTCGCCGCCGCCGGGATGGCTCTCGCCTTCCCGCCGCCAAAGTCACCCGAGCAGGTGCAAACCGCGCAATTTGCCTAGAATTTTATCGGTTTTGCGCGCAATCGCGCAAAGCACCCCCGGCAGACTTCCCCGAGACTATTCGGGGAAGCCCTCATGTCCGGCATTCGAAACCTTTCGGCGATGCTCCTGGCCGCGACGCTTGCGACCGCGGAGTTTGCGCCCGTTCAGGCTCATGCAGCGACTGGTCATGCGCCGCTCGGCTACCAGCTCATGTGCCTCAAGTCGCCGGAGCAATGCCGCGGCGGGGGCGCCTCATCGATCTCGGTCAACGCCGACATTATGGCGTTACTCAAGCGCATCAATGCCAAGATCAACCGCTCGATCCGGCCGGAATACGACAAAGGTAGCGACGTCTGGTCCGCCAGTGCCCAGAGCGGCGATTGCGAGGACTATGTGCTGGCCAAGCGCGCAGCACTGATCAAGGCCGGACTGCCGGCGAGTTCGCTCCGCATCGCCTATGTCAAAACCCGCGAGGGCGAGGGTCATGCGATCCTCGTGGTCAAGGCCAATGGCAAGGATCTGGTGCTGGATAACCTCACGAGCGCCATCCGGCCGCTTGGCCATACCGGTTATCGAGTGGTCTCGATGTCCGGGGCCAATCCTACCCGCTGGAACTAATGCGGCTCCCTACTCGAGCGACTTGAGGTAGGCGACGATCGCCGCCGCCTGGTCGGGATCGAATTCGAACTCAGGCATGTCGGGGTGACCGCTCACCAGCCCTTCGACCAGCGCCTCGCTCAGCAATTCAACGTCATAGCGCTCATGCAACTGGCGGAAGGGCGGCGCTTGGAGATGGGCGCTCTCGCCCTCCCTGCCGATGGCGTGGCAGCCCCCGCAATAGGCCGAAACCAGCACCTTGCCGGCCTCGATCTCGAGCCCCTCGGGTGTGGTGAAGGTCTGAAGATAGGCGACCACGTCGGCAATATCGTTGGAGTTGTTGAAGCCGCGAAAGCCCATGGCGACCCCGTGGATCATGCCCCTGGGCGAGGCCAGGTATTGGCTCATGGTCTGGGGCGTCCAGATCAGGCCAGCCTCTCCGGCCGCAACCATTTCGGGGCTATAGTTGAAGTCGGGCAAGTTCCCGGCCTGCCTGCCGAACACGTCATTGAGCGTCGGACCGACCCGGTTACGGGCCTCGGGGCCGACTTCGTGGCAGACGCTGCAACGGTGAAACAACTCCTCGCCGAGCCCGGTCTCCTGCGCTTTTGCCGGTGTTACCCCGGCCAGGACCAGAAACGCGCCAATGATGAACAGCAGCCTCGACATGGTCCATTCCTCCGCAGACTCACCCTAGCACACGGGCTGCCTTCGCCGTTGATCTGCCGCAAGCACAAGGGCGGACCGCAAGTAATCCCCAATTGGAGGCGATACCGTGCTAGGATGGCATTTCGCGGCAAACTCGCCCGCGCGCCCGACGGTCGATTTGCAGGCTGCGGGACCAATGACGCGAAGGACAGTGCCGAAGTGAGTATTCTCAAGGACATCGCCATCACGCCCACCCGCAAGGCCGGGCCGCGACGCCGCAGCGAGCCCGCCTCGCCGACCATTGAGAGCACCGATTTCGAGCTGACGCCGCCGACCCCCCGGGCGCAGCGGGCGGTCGCCGCCCAGCCGACACACCGCTATCATGTCGGGGAAAAACTGAGACTTGCGGGCGGCGGGCGCGCCTTTGCGCGCGGCGAGACCATCTGCAAGGTCGTTGGCCTCCTGCCCTACGAGGGGCGCGGAACCCTGCAATACCGCGTTCGAGGTGATACCGAGCAGTATGAACGGGTCGTTGCCGAGATCGAGCTCAGCCGCGGCTGAAATCAGCTCTTGCCGCGATCGCGCCACTTGCGACGCAAATTGCTAAACCACCTCTGGCCGCGCACGACTGTGTTGGCGACGGGCCGGCGCAGGGGCGGAATGTCAATCGCCAGCATCAGCAGGCCCAGTGGAAGCATCCAAAGCCCCAGCACCGGCAGGATGCTGAAGATGCCCCCTAGGACCAGCAGGATACCGAGCGGAATCCGGATCAGCCGGGCGCGCGGCTCGCGCACCCAGGCGAGAAACCCGCTGGCCTGCGGCACCTGACGGCCTATGCGGTCGAACTGGCGCTCAAGTCTCTGGTCGGTCTCGTCCATCAGTTCTCCCCGGTCACGCCGGATATGGGGCGCGCGCCCTGCGTCTGCAACTCGATCTTAACGGCACGCGGCTAGGCTTTGGCTGTCGCCCCACTTGTTCTGCGTACCGGAGCGCCCGCGTGTTTCGCATTCTGTCCCTCCTTGCCGCGCTCGCGGTAACGGCGCCGATGCTGGCTGGCTGCGCGGTCATGTCGCCGTTCAGCTTCCTCAGCCCGAAGCAATGCATGACCCGGGTCATGTATTTCGAGTCCAACCGGTCAAGCGCCGAAGGCATGTTGGCCGTTGGCACGGTGGTAATGAACCGGCTCAACAGCGGCAAATATCCGCGATCGGTTTGCGGCGTGGTCGGCCAGACCAATCAGTTTGCTCCAGGTGTTCTCTGGAAGCCGATGAGTGAAGGTCGCAGCCTCAGGCTCGCGCAGAGCGTCGCCGACAGGGTGCTACATGGCGCCCGGCACCCAGGCGTACGGAACGCCATGTTCTTCCACACAGCGGGGCTCACATTCCCCTATTCCAACATGCACTACGTGCTCGAGGCTGGCGGCCTCGCCTTCTACGAGAAATGGTAGCCCGCTGACCTAGAAGTCGCCGCCCATATCGAAACCGCCGTCGCCACCATCAAGACCTCCGAAGTCGTCGCCCCCGGCGTCGTTGTCGGCATCGGCATCGGTACTGTTGTCCTCGCCTTGATCAGCGGGCGCATCGGCCGCCTGGGCCGAGCCAGCCGAAAAGATCGAGCCAATCATGCTGCCCAGCAGCACACCACCAGCCACACCGAGCGCGGTCTGCGCCGCGCCGGCGAGAAATCCACCATTGCCATAGCCGGAGTTATAGGCCGGCTCGGGACGGTCCCAAGGACCACGCCGGCGGGAGGGGCTGCTTTCGCTCTCACCGATACGAGCTTCGAGGTCGGCGATCTTGCGCTCGGCCTCCTTCAGGGCCTGCTGCTGCACCACGACGGTCTGAGCGAGGTAGTAAGGAGCCGCAGGCTGGCGGGCGATCCGCTGCCGGATCAGCGCCTCAGCTTCATCGTCGCGCGGTCCGCCCGTCTCCTCGGCTGTTGCGAGCCGTTCGAACAAACCCTCGATGGCGTTGCGATCTTGCTCGGTCAGCATCTTGGTTCTCCTTGGGGAACGCGTTGTCACCACAGAGGTCGTTATCGCACAGGCCCGGCGCAATGCCGCCCTGTTCAATTTCGTCGTCTTGACATCCGTCCGCACGCACCCATGCTGGCAAGCATTGGAGCGCTGCCGATGGCTGATACGCCCGAAGATTCAAAGCTGACCAGAACCAAGTCGAAATGGGCTGAACTGGGCAAGTTCCTGACCGGCACAACGGCAAGGCAGGATGATGCGCGGCTGCCGCCGGGCCAGCACCTCGTCCGCAACTGGCCGGTGCTCGATCTGGGTCAGACGCCGAATGTGCGCAAGGACACGTGGCGGCTCGACATCGCGGGGGCGATCCAGCACCCGGTGAGCTGGAACTGGCACGACTTCTCGTCGGCGCCACAGTCGAAGAAGCTGAGCGACATCCACTGCGTCACAACCTGGTCGCGCTACGACAACCACTGGGATGGCGTGTCAACCCACGACGTCATGGAGGCCTCGCAGCCGAAGCCAGACGCAACGCATGTGCTGCTGACCTCCAATGACGGTTACACCACGAACCTGACGATCGCCGATTTCGCGTCCCCGGACGCCCTGCTCGCTCATAGCTGGGAAGGCGAGCCCATACCGCTCGAGCACGGAGGGCCGGTGCGGCTCGTCGTGCCGCACCTCTATTTCTGGAAGTCAGCCAAGTGGCTAAGGCGAATTGAATTCGCCACCAAAGACCATCCCGGCTTCTGGGAGGTCCGCGGCTATCACAACCGCGGCGACCCCTGGCTTGAGGAGCGCTACTCCTAGTTGCCCATCAACCCGTGAAGTCGCGCTTGCCAAGCGGTACGCCCGCGTGCCGCAATAGATCGTAAGCCGTAGTCACGTGAAAGTAGAAATTGGGGAGCGCGTTCTGGAGAAGATACTTCTCGGCGCTCCACTCGACCGGCTCGCCATTAACGCGCAGCGGGATGATCTTGGCTTCCTGCCCGTCCAGCTGCTCCGGCTTGATGGCCTTCTGATAGCTGATCCCCGTGGCCAGGCGCGCCTTGACCTCAGCCCAGGTGCGTTCGGTGTCGGGCCATGACGGCGCATCCTGCCCGCTGACCCGCGCGGCAAAGAGCTTGGCGCGATCGGTCGCACTCTGCACCTGGAACCACAGCGGATGCATGTCTGGGGCGAGGCGCAGGCTCGCGAGATTGTCCGGATTGAATTTGCGCTCGACCGCGTAGGCCTCGGCCTTGCCGAAGATGACTTCGAGGTTGCCGAGCATACGGAGGAAGGTGCCGGAGGATGCGGCATAAAGCGAGGTGGTCATGAGGAAAGCTGTCTCATCGATTCAGGGAGCGCATTGATGCCGCACCGCCGCGGCCAATGCAATATCGGCTTTTGACGATGAAAGCCCGTTTCGTCACTATGTTTGGCAAGTAGGAGGCTTGAATGGCAGAGACCAAGACCAGACCGACCGATGTGACCGTGGGGGAGTTTCTCGCCAAAGTCGAAGATCCCCAGAAGCGGGCCGACAGCGCCGTCCTGATCGAAATGATGGAGCGGATCACCGGCCACCCACCCAAAATGTGGGGGCCGAGCATTATCGGCTTTGGCCGCTATCACTACAAATACGACTCCGGTCACGAGGGCGACTCCTGCCTCGCCGGGTTCTCGCCGCGCAAGGCGGAATTCTCGATCTATCTCAACGGCGGCTATTTTCCCGAAGTCGTGAAGGAACAGCAGGTTCTCCTCGCAAAGCTCGGCAAGCACCGGATGGGCAAGGGCTGCCTCTATGTGAAACGGCTCGATAACATCGACCTGAAGGTGCTCGAGCAGCTTGTGAAGCTCTCCAACGCCTCACTCAGGAAGCGCTATCCGGCGTGAGAGTCACCGGCCTGTCACATGGGCAAAATAAGAGGGCCACAGCCGGTTTCCCTGGCTGTGGCCCTGGAGACGCACCCGCCGCACTGTTGAGGGCTTGGGGGCTGCGGCAGACGCATCTCGCCGTTCACCGGTGCATGGGTCGTCTGCAGAATTCCAGCGAACGACTGATAAATGGACCTTCAATCGGGCAAGAAAAGCCCCACTCACCGTTTGGTGATAATTCTGGACCAGATTTCATCTCAAGCATCGCTCGAAAAGCGGGGTTCCGGTTTTCTGCAAAAGCGATGGGAAAACAGGAAATGGGAGGCGGCGATCCCTCTGATCGTCGACTCCATGTTGCCCAGACGGGCCAAACGCCCTAAGACACGGGCGCAAAGCCGGACCTCCTCTGGAAGTCCCGGAATTGCAGCAGGATTCAATGGATACCATCTCTCCTGAGCCCGCGGCTCAGCGCGCCTTCACCGATCCCGAAGCCGCCTGGGACTATCTCGCGGAAATCTACCACCGCAACATCGCGTTCGTACGCAACCACCTGATCGGGCTGTCGAAAGGCGTTGTCCCCAAGGGCCGCGTCCGCGCCTTCTATCCGGAAGTCCAGGTGACTTCCCGCAGCTACGGCAAGACCGATTCCATGCTCGCCTATGGGTACCTCCATACCCCCGGCGTCTATCGCACGACGATCACCGCGCCCGACCTGTTCAAGAACTACCTGCTCGAGCAGTTCGGCGTGATCCTGCGAAACCATGGCGGCGCCATCGAAGTCGGCGAGTCGACGACCCGCATACCGATCCACTTCGCTCTGGGGCCTACAGACCGTTTGGATGGCGAGGCGATCAATGCGCTCCCTATTCCCCTGCGCGACCTGTTCGACGTACCGGACCTGCAGGACACCGACGACGAGATCGCCAACGGCACCTTTGTTCCGCCGGTGGGTGGGCCCTATCCGCTGGCCCATTTCACCGCGCCCCGCGTCGACTATTCGCTCTACCGGCTGGCGCACTACACCGGTACTGATGCCGAGCACTTCCAGAACTTCGTGATCTTCACGAACTACGCCTTCTACATCGACGAGTTCTGCCGCATCGCGCTCGAGCATATGGAAGCCGGCCACCCCGACTACGACTCCTTTGTCGAGCCGGGTGGCCACGTCACCTCCAACAAGCGCCTCGGCGGCGGCAAAAAGGGCACCCGCGCCACGCGGGCACCGCAGATGCCCGCCTATCACCTGAAGATGAAGGGTGCGCGCGGCATCACCTTCGTCAATATCGGCGTCGGCCCCTCAAACGCCAAAACCATCACCGACCATATCGCGGTGCTCAGGCCGCATGCGTGGATCATGCTGGGCCATTGCGCCGGCCTTCGCAATTCGCAGGAGCTCGGCGACTATGTTCTAGCCCATGCGTATCTGCGCGAGGATCACGTGCTCGACGCGGACGTGCCGGTAACGGTCCCGATCCCCGCACTGGCAGAAGTTCAGGTCGCGCTCGAACAGGCGGTTGGCCAGATCACCAAGCTCGAAGGCATCGAAACCAAGCGCATCATGCGAACGGGAACAGTCGCCACCTTCGACAACCGCAATTGGGAATTGCGCGACCAGAACGAGATCACCAAGCAGCTCAGCCAGTCGCGTGCTGTGGCTCTCGATATGGAGTCGGCAACGATTGCCGCCAATGGCTTCCGCTTCCGCGTCCCCTACGGCACCCTGCTCTGCGTCTCCGACAAGCCGCTCCATGGCGAACTCAAGCTTCCCGGTATGGCCTCGGACTTCTACCGCACGCAGGTCAACCGGCACTTGCTGATCGGGTTGCGGGCGATGGAGATTCTTCGCGACCAGCCGCCCGAGAAGCTGCATTCCCGGAAACTGCGCTCATTTGCCGAGACGGCGTTCCAGTAAGGCTCAGCTTTCCGCTTCGACGGCTTCGCTCGCAGCGATCGCCGCCATATTGACGACGCCGCGGCTGGTGGTCGACGGGGCGAGAATATGCGCCGGCGATCTCGGGCCCATCAGGATCGGGCCGACCGCGAGCGCGCCGGTCATCTCCTTGAGGAGCGTCATCGAAAGGTTGGCGGATTCGAGGTTCGGAAAGATCAGCAGGTTCGCCTCGCCCCTGAGCACGCTGTCGGGCACATAGCGCTCGCGCAGCTCTCCGTTGAGCGCGAGGTCGCCCTGCATTTCGCCCTCAACGATCAGGTCGGGGGCGAGGATTTTGAGCTTGCGATAGACTTCGCGCATCTTGAACGCCGTGCCGCCGTCGCGCGAACCGAAATTCGAATAGCTGAGGAGCGCGGCCCTGGCCTCGATATTGAAGCGCTTCAGATGGCTGCGCGCCTGCAGCGCGATGGCAACGAGTTCGTCCGCGGTCGGGTCGATGTTCACATAGGTGTCGGTCAGGAAGAACGCGCCGCGCGGCATGATCAGCATCGATAGTGCCGAGACATCCTTGACGCCATCTTGCATGCCGATCACCGAACGGATGTCGCGAACGTGCTTGATGTAGCGGCCCTGCAATCCGCAGATCATCGCATCGGCGTCACCGCGTTTCACCGCCAGCGCCGCGATGGTCGTGGTATTGGTGCGCACGATGGTCCGGGCCGTTTCGGGCGTCACCCCGCTGCGGCCGACCAGCGAATGAAACAGCGCGACATAGTCGCGATAGCGCGGATCGTCCTCTGGGTTGACGTTTTCGAAGTCGCGGCCCGCCACCAGGGTCAGTCCGAAACGCTTGATCCGGCTCTCGATGACCTGCGGGCGGCCGATCAGAATGGGCCGCGCGATGCGGTCTTCGATGAGCACCTGCGCGGCGCGCAGCACACGCTCCTCCTCGCCGTCGGAGAAGACAATGCGTTTGCCCTGCCCATGGGCGCGGTCCATGACCGGTTTCATCACCAGTCCGGAACGGAAGACGAAGCGGTTAAGCCCGTCGAGATAGGCATCGAAATCGACGATTGGGCGCTTGGCGACGCCTGACTCCATTGCCGCCTTGGCGACCGCCGGCGCAATGCGGAGGATCAGTCGCTGGTCGAAGGGATTGGGGATGATGTGCTCGGGCCCATAGACCGCCGGCTGGCCGGTGGGAGACACCTCAAGCCCGGGATCATGTGCCAGCCTGGCGATGGCGTGGGCGGCGGCGAGCTTCATCTCCTCGTTGATGGTGGTTGCCACCACGTCGAGCGCACCGCGGAAGATGAAGGGGAAGCAGAGGACGTTATTGACCTGGTTGGGGTAGTCCGAGCGGCCGGTGCAGACCATGGCGTCGGGCCGCGCGGCCTTCGCCTCCTCGGGCATGATTTCGGGATTGGGGTTGGCGAGCGCGAGGACAAGCGGGTTCTTGGCCATGCGCTTAAGCATGTCGGGCTTGAGCGCCCCGGCCGCAGAAAGGCCGAGGAAGATGTCGGCTCCCTCGAAGACTTCGCCCAGCGTCGTGGCCTCGCTCTTCTGGCAGAAGCGCGCGCGCCACTTGTCCTGAACGTCGGTGCGCTTGTGGGTCAGCAGCCCGTCTTTGTCGGCGACCCAGATGTTTTCGAGTTTCGCCCCAAGCAGCAGCAGCATGTTGAGGCAGGCGATGGCGGCGGCCCCTGCCCCCGATGTGCAGATCTTCACATCGGCGATGTTCTTCTTGGCCAGTTCGAGCCCATTGAGGACGGCGGCGCCGACGATGATGGCGGTGCCGTGCTGGTCGTCGTGAAAGACCGGAATGGGCATGCGCGCGCGGAGATTCTCTTCGATCTCAAAGCAGTCCGGCGCCTTGATGTCTTCGAGATTGATGCCGCCGAAAGTCGGCCAGAGCGGCGCAACGACTTCGATGAATTTCTGCGGGTCGCGTTCCTCGATTTCGATATCGAAGACGTCGATGCCGGCGAATTTCTTGAAGAGCACGGCCTTGCCCTCCATCACGGGCTTCGACGCCAGAGCGCCGATGGCGCCAAGGCCAAGCACGGCCGTGCCGTTCGAGACGACGCCCACGAGGTTGCCGCGCGAGGTGTAGCGGGTCACCGCCTCGGGGTCCTCGGCGATCGCCTCGCACGGTGCTGCCACCCCCGGCGAATAGGCGAGTGAGAGGTCGCGCTGGTTGCCCAGCGGCTTGGTGGCCTGAATCTCCAGCTTGCCGGGGCGCGGGAACTCATGGAAATGCAGCGCCGCTTCGCGACGCGCCTTGAGCTGCTCGTTCTGGTCCGTCGGCATGACTGTTCCTGCCCCCCTTTGGGTTGCTAGGACTATTCCGAATAGATGAAAAGTCCAGTCTGGCGGCGTGGTTAGGCGGCGCTTGCCAGTGCTGCGAGCGCCGTGCCCTTGGCTTGGCCGTTGAGTGCCCGCGCCAATTGACGGAACGCGGCGACCTTGAGGGCGGGGGCAAACAGGAACCCCTGCGCCATGATCACGCCGCGGGCTTTCAGATAGAGCGCCTGCGCCTCGGTCTCGACGCCCTCGGCGATGATCTCGGTACCGAGATCCCGGCACATCGAAATCAGCCCGTCGAGCACCGGCACCTGCTGGGTGTCCGGCTTGATCATGTCGACGAAGATGCGGTCGATCTTGATCACGTCGACACCCAGCGTCTGCATATAGGCTAGGTTGGAGTGTCCCGTGCCGACATCGTCCATAGCCAGCCGCGCGCCGAGCGCGTGAAGGGATGCGATGACGCTCGCGGCCTGGGTCGAATCCTCGAGCGGCCGGCGTTCGGTAATTTCGAACAGCAATTGCCGGAAGGAAATCTGCGATCCGCCGAAGATCGCGTGCACGTCGTCGACAATCGTGCCGTCGCGGAAGTGGCCCTCGAATAGATTGATCGAAACCTTGATGTCCGGCATCTGCTGGCAAAGCTCTCCGAGATCGGCTTTGACCTGCTGCATAAGGCCCAGCGTCATCGCGTTGGCGAGGCCGGTCACTTCCGCATAGTCGATGAAGGCCCCGGGCGGCACGACTTCGCCGTTCTTCTTTTCCCAGCGGCAGAGCACCTCGCAACCGGCGAGCATACCGGTCTTCAGATTGATCACCGGCTGGTAGTAGGGCTTGATTTCGCCGGCGTTGATGGCGCGTTCGAGATCGAAGGCGGGCAGTTGCGAGCGCCGGACATATTGCAGCGCCACCACCAGCAGCACCCCACTCAGTAAGCAGGCGAACAGTGTGAAAATCACATCGAGGTCGCTATAGCTGGCGCGCACCATTGCGAAGGGCACCGCCGCTTCGGCGCGGATCGGCAATTCGCCGGCGAAGGCCTCCGAAGCGATGTATTCTGTATCGCCGCGATTGTCATAATTGGCGGTGTCACCCGCGGAGATGATCTGAGTGCCGTTGGTCAGCGAAATCCGCACCATGGCCGAACCCGCGAGACCGCCCAGCAGAGTGTCGATGTCACCTGGAAAGACCGGCACAAATGCCGAGACCAATCGTGTCGTGCCGAAGGCCTGGGTGAGCTTCAGCGCCGGCATCTTGAGCCCGGCAAAGCTCACAACCGTTACAGTCTCGGTGCGCCCCGGAATGGTGAGACTATTGGAAAGCGCGGCGTAGTTCACAGGCGCCGAGAACGCATCGCAGTACTGGACACCATCGGCGTTCTCGACCAGCACCTGCTTCAGGTTGAGGCCCTGCTCCATCTGTTTGTGGACGTTTGCAATGAAGGTTGGGGTACAAAGCGATGGGCTGTCGGCGAGAATGGCGCGTAGCGCCCCAATGGCTTCATAAGCCGAAGCCTGGATACGGCCGGCCTTGTTCTCTAGGGCGCGCTGCAAGCTCGCGCGTTCCTTGGCCCGGACATAGTTGTCGAGCAGGTAGTCGACGCCGAACACCGGGGCAAAGGCCAGGAGCGCGCCGAGCACGGTGACGATTTGTGCGTATCTGGACTTCACGTCCGGCCCGACTCCCCCGAGGTGGCATCAGGCTTAGCCGGGGCTGTTTAAGGGATGGTTAATGATCCTTAACCATCCCTTCATGCCGCACGGGAACTTCACTTTTCCTGGACGTTGAGCCGCAAATGCAGTTCACGGAGCTGCTTGGCGCTGGCCGGGCTCGGCGCCCCCATCAACAGATCTTCCGCCTGCTGGTTCATCGGGAACAGCGTGATCTCGCGCAGGTTCTGCTGGCCGCAGAGAAGCATGACGATCCGGTCGACGCCGGCCGCCATGCCGCCATGCGGCGGCGCGCCATATTGGAAGGCGCGATAGAGCCCGCCGAACTGGTCCTCCACGTCCTGCCGGCTGAGGCCCACCTTTTCGAAGGCGGCGATCATGGTCTCCGGCTCCTGGTTCCGTATCGAACCGGATGCCAGTTCGAAACCGTTGCAGACCACATCGTATTGATAGGCCTTGAGCGTCAGCGGGTCGCCCGTCCTCAGGCCTTCCATCCCGCCCTGCGGCATTGAGAAGGGGTTGTGCGCGAAGTCGAGGCGCTTCTCGTCCTCGTTCCACTCGTAGAACGGGAAATCGACGATCCAGCAGAACTCGAAGCGGTCGAGCCGGGTTAAGTTCAGGTCGAGCCCGACCTTGTTGCGGGCTTCGCCGGCGAAGCGGTACATCTTTTCGGGACGGCCGAGGACGAAGAACACTGCGTCGCCGTCCTTGAGGCCGAGCTGGGTGCGAATGGCCTCGGTTCGCTCGGGGCCGATGTTCTTGGCGACCGGCCCGGCGCCCTCGAGACTCTCGCCTTCCTTGCGCCAGAACACGTAGGCAAGTCCCGGCTGGCCCTCGGACTGGGCCCAGCCGTTCATGCGGTCGCAGAACGCGCGACTACCACCTGTCGTGGCCGGAATAGCCCAGACCTCGACCTTGTCGTCTTTCTCTATCTGGTTGGCGAAGACGCCAAAGCCCGAGCCTTTGAAATGCTTCGTGACATCCTGCATCTCGATAGGGTTGCGCAGGTCCGGCTTGTCGGACCCGTATTTGCGCAACGCTACTTCGTGGGGAATGCGCGGGAATTTCTGGGTCACGGGCTTGCCGTCGCCGAACTCCTCAAAGAGGCCGCGCAGCACCGGCTCCATCGTGTCCCAGATTTCCTCTTGCGTGACGAAGCTCATCTCGAGATCGAGCTGGTAGAATTCGCCCGGCAGACGGTCGGCGCGCGGGTCTTCATCGCGGAAGCACGGCGCGATCTGGAAATAGCGGTCGAAGCCGGCGACCATCAGCAACTGCTTGTATTGCTGTGGCGCCTGCGGCAGGGCGAAGAACTTGCCGGCATGGATGCGGCTGGGCACGAGGAAATCGCGCGCCCCTTCCGGCGAGGAGGCCGTAAGGATCGGCGTCGAGTATTCGGAAAAGCCGATATCGGCCATGCGGCGGCGCATCGCCGCGATGATCCTGGACCGCTTCACGAGGTTGGCGTGGAGCGTTTCGCGCCTCAAATCAATGAATCGGTAGCGGAGACGGATGTCCTCTGGGTAGTCCGGCTCGCCGAACACCGGCAGCGGCAACTCCTTGGCCTCGCCCAGCACTTCGAGCTCGCGGATGAAGACTTCGACCGCGCCGGTCGGCTGCTTGGCATTGACCGTTTCCGGGGTACGGGCCTTGACCTCGCCGTCGACCCGGATCACCCACTCCGAGCGCACCTTTTCAGCGGCTGCGAAGGACGCGGAATCGGGGTCGATCACCAGCTGCGTCATGCCGTAATGGTCGCGGAGGTCGATAAACAAAAGGCCGCCATGGTCCCGGACCCTGTGCACCCAGCCGGACAGCCGCACGGTATTGCCGACGTCCGCCGTCGAAAGGGCAGCGCAGGTGTGGGTGCGATAGCGGTGCATCTCAGTCTCTTTTCCAGTGGATTCGGGCGGTTTTGGCGGCCGGAAAAGCGCACCAAAGCCCTGCAATGTCAAGTTTTCGGCCGAGTCGGGCGGCGCCGAGGAAATCGGTCTGGTTTGGCTTCGCCTGCCCTGTTAAGAGCGATGTTACCCAGAGTCCTGGTGTCCCGGGACCGCAGTTTGAGTTGAAGACCGGCCCATGGAGCTGATTACCTCGACCGACGCGCTCGCTGCGTTCTGCAAGCGTGCCGAACACTTCGAATTCGTGACCGTCGACACTGAGTTCCTGCGGGAAACAACGTACTGGCCCAAGCTCTGTCTGTTGCAGGCAGCCACGCCCGAAGAGGCCATCCTGGTCGATCCCCTGGCCGATGGGCTGAGCCTCAAGCCGTTCTTTCATCTCCTCGCCAGCGACAAAGTGGTCAAAGTCTTCCACGCCGCGCGTCAGGATATCGAAATCTTCGTCAAACTGACGGGAACGGTGCCCAAGAACATCTTCGATACCCAGATCGCGGGCTCGGTCTGCGGCTTCGGCGACAGCGTCTCCTACGACAATCTCGTCCGCGCGGTGACTGGCGTCGAACTCGACAAGTCCTCGCGCTTCACCGACTGGTCGCACCGGCCGCTCACCGAAAAGCAGCGGCTCTATGCCCTCGCGGACGTGACCCATCTTCGCGACATATACCTCAAGCTTCGGGAGCAGGTGACCGAGACGCATCGCTGGGATTGGGTCGAGGACGAACTTGAGATCCTGCGCTCGATCGACACCTATGTTGTGCAACCCGAGAATGCCTGGGAGCGGTTCAAGACCAAGCTGGGCAAGCCGCGCGACCTCGCGGCACTGAAACTACTTGCCGCTTGGCGGGAGAAGCGCGCGCAGGACAGCGACCAGCCGCGCAGCCGCGTGCTGAAAGACGATGCATTGATCGAACTCGCCATGCAGCGGCCGACATCGCCCGAGGTCTTCGAAAAGCTCCGTGCCGTGCAGCGCGGCTATGGCCGTTCCGCTGCCGCTGCAGAGATCATCGCGCTGATGAAGCGCGTCGAGGCTATGGACAAAAAGGAACTGCCGCCGGCCGCGGAGCGCTATCGCGGCCCCTCGCCCAAGGGCGCGGTGGGCGATCTGGTCCGGGTGCTGCTCAAGGCCGTGAGCGAAGAGCATGGCGTTGCGGCGCGGATCCTGGCGACGTCCGACGACATCGACGCGCTGGTGCTCGACGACGAGGCGGATGTCCCCGCACTCAAGGGTTGGCGGCGGAAGCTCTTCGGCGAGAAGGCACTGGCGATAAAGCACGGCAAAATCGGCCTTGCGGCAACCCGCAAGGGCGTCATTGAGATCGAGATCAAATAAGCTTCAAACCGCCGCGATTTCGGCCTTCTTGATGCCCGCGACCCCGGCCAGTTGATCGAGCCGCGCTTCGAGATGCTCGCCGGCAAGAAAGGCGAGGTCGGCGGGCAGTTCGAGCCGCAATGTTCCGTAGTCCAGCGAAAACCTTGCGCGCGGCAGAATGCCGGGCATGGCCGCGGACATCGGATAGGCCACGCGGAAAGCCGCACCCAATAGCCGCGCTTTCATGTTCGCGGCAGGCCCCGCAAGCGCAAGCAGCGACTGGCTGAGGCTTTTATGCTTGAGCCCCATGTAGCGTACCGCCAACACCTCGGCGAGGAAGGCGCGGCCAGGATGGTCGACGCCGGTCAAGGAGCCATAGGCGACAAGATCGACGCTCTGCTCGCCACGATAGTCGGGGTGGCCGCGCCAGCCGATATCGCTGAGGTAGCAGGCCACTTGCCGCAGGCGCTTCTCCTCGGGCGTCTCGCGGACGCCGATGGCGTTCAGAAACCCGCCGGAGAACGCGATCAGGTCCAGCGCGTGAGCGGGCGAGCGCGAGCGCAGCACCGATATTTCCTCGGCGCCCTGGAGCAGCGGATCGATCGATTTCTCGTCTTCCGGCAGCAACCCATAGAGGTAGCCCTCGCGCACACCGAGCGCCGAAAACACAACACTCTCGAACTTGCCAAGCCGCAGCAACTCGCCCAGCACAACTGCGCCGAAAGGCACGAGGTCGCGACGGGACGAACTGACCGTATCGTTTCCCGGCATCGGACGGCTCGAACTTACTGCGTCGACGATATCGTCGCAGAACTTCAACATATCGGAGGCGCTGGCCACATAGTGCTGGACCATGTGCATCGGATAGCCACTCAGCACCTGGTGCATCTTGGCAAGCGACCGCCAGGTGCCGCCAATGGCACAGAACTGTCCACCCGCCGCGCTCCTGGCCAGTTTGGACTTCTGCAGACGCTGGCGCACGAGATTCTGGGCTTTCTTCATCTCGCGGCCGGAATCGTCCTGCAGCCGGATGACGCCGAGTTCATGGGTCTCCCCGATCGACTCGTGACCCGAAACCATGGCCGAGAGTTCGAGACTGCCACCGCCGAGATCGCCGACTACGCCGGCGAAATCGGGGATGCCGGCGATGACGCCCAGGGTCGCGTAATGCGCCTCTTCCTCGCCGCTCAACACCTCGACCTTGGCGCCCATTGTCTCCTCGACGGCGTCGACAAAGACCTTTGAGTTGGTCGCATCGCGCACGGCCGAAGTCGCAAGCACATAGACGTTGCCCACTTTCATCAGCTTGGCGACCAATGCGAAACGCTGGATGGCCGTCAGCGCACGGTCGATATTCTCGTAGGCGAGCCGGCCCGTCTGGGCGAGGCCGCGGCCGAGCGCACAAGCGGATTTCTCGTTGTAAAGGGGCGTAAGCGAGCGGGCATGGCGCTCATAGACAACCAGGCGCACCGAGTTGGAGCCGATATCGAGAACGGCGACCGGACGCGCTCCCTTGATGCGGCCTTGCGCTTCCGGGTCGGCGTCCAGACCCCAATATTGGTTCAATCGTCGGTCTCTTCGTTGTCGCGTTTCAGCGCGCTGCCGCGGCCAGAAAGGCTGGCGTTGGTCATGAAATAGTCGTGGGCGTTGACGGGTTCCTCGCCCTCCTTGAGCCGTACGCGGTGCGAAGACCCGTCCGGCAGAACCTCCCAGCTTTGCTGGTTGTCCTTGAGATAGGTCACCAGCATGCGGTCAAGAATCTGCTTATGCACCGTCTTGTTCACGATGGGAACCATCACCTCGACGCGCCAATCCAGGTTGCGCTGCATCAAATCCGCCGAGGAAATATAGACTTTCGCCGTCCGCGAGGGCAGCGGCTGGCCCTGCCCGAAGGCGAAGATGCGGGAGTGCTCGAGGAACCGCCCAACCACCGACTTTACCCGGATATTTTCCGAGAACCCCGGGATCCCCGGCCTCAGGCAGCAGATACCGCGCACGATCAACTCGATCTTTACGCCCTTTTGGCTCGCGTCGTAGAGCGCATCGATAATCTCGGGATCGACCAGCGCATTCATCTTTAGCCAGATCGTCGCCGGCTCGCCGCGCTCGGCATGGCGAACCTCCCGGGCAATGCAGTCAAGCAGCGTCGAACGCAGATTGACCGGTGATGCGGCGATTGCTTCGAGCTCGGTCGGACGCGCATAGCCGGTGATGAAATTGAACACCCGTGCCACGTCGCGCGTGATCGAGGTGTCGGTAGTGAAGTAGCTCAGGTCGGTGTAAATCTTGGCGGTGATCGGGTGGTAATTGCCGGTCCCCAGATGACAATAGCTCACCAGTTTGCCCTGCTCGCGCCGCACGACCTGGCTCATCTTGGCGTGGGTCTTCAACTCAATGAAGCCGAACACCACCTGCGCGCCGGCGCGCTCAAGATCGCGCGCCCAGCGAATATTGGCTTCCTCGTCAAAGCGCGCCTTGAGTTCGACCAGCGCAGTCACCGACTTGCCGGACTCGGCCGCGAGCACCAGAGCCTTGACGATGGGGCTGTCGCGCGAAGTCCGGTAAAGCGTCTGCTTGATCGAGACAACGTCGGGATCGCGCGCGGCCTGCATCAGGAACTGCGCCACCACGTCGAAGCTCTCAAACGGGTGGTGAACCAGCAGGTCCTTGGCGCGGATCGCGGCGAAGATATCGCCATTATAGTCGCGTACCCGCTCCGGGTAGCGAGGCAGGTAAGGCGCGAACTTGAGATCGGGGCGGTCGATGTCGCAGATCTTGGCGGCGTCGGCGAGGCCGAGAAATCCCTCGACCTCGAAGGTGTCGCCATCGGTCGCGCCGAGGCGCTCGGTAATCTGGCGGCGCAAAGCGCGCGGCATCTTGCGCTCGATTTCGAGGCGGATGACCTGACCGCGGCGGCGCTGGCGCAACGCGCTTTCGAATTCGATGACGAGGTCGGCCGCTTCGTCGTCGATTTCGATTTCACTGTCGCGAATGACCCGGAAGGCGCCGGACCCGGCAACCTCGTATCCAGGAAACATCCTGTGAAAGAACATATTGATGAGCGTATCGATGGTCACGACCTCGATCCGGCCCTCCGACACAAGTGCCGGCGGCAGCGAAATGAATCGATCGAGGTTTGAGGGCACGCGCACGAGCGCCGTGAGCGTCTGGGTCGAGCCGGGGCGCGTCAGCTCGAAGGCAAGGGTGAAGCCCAGGTTCGGGATGAATGGGAATGGATGCGCCGGATCGACCGCGATCGGCGTCAGCACCGGGAAGATTTCCTCCCGAAACAAGCGCTGCAGGTATTTCACCTGGTCTGGCGACAGGTCGTCGGCCTCATGGATGACCACGTCCTTAGCGAACAGCTCCTCGCGCAGCATCTGCCAATGGTCCTGCTGTTCGAGATGCAGGTGCTGGGCGAGCGTTGCGATTTCCTCAAGTTGCTCGGCTGGCGAAAGGCCGTCGGCGCTCTGCTTGGTGATCCCGGCGCGCAATTGGCCCTTCAGCCCCGCGACGCGAACCATGAAGAACTCATCGAGATTGCTGGCGGAGATTGAAACGAACCGCATGCGCTCGAGCAGCGGATGGTTGACGTTCCCCGCCTCTTCGAGAACGCGCATGTTGAACTGCAGCCAGCTTACCTCGCGATTGACGAAACGGGCCGGGCTCGAGCGCAAAGCCTCGATATCGGGGCTGGGCTGCCCCTCGGTCCGGATTTCCGCCAGCTCATTCATCGTCGTCGCCTTCCAGATCGAGTTCGAGCTGCGTGTTGCCGCGCTCGGCAAGGGCCTCTGCGGCGATTGCTCGGGTCAACGCGGTGCCGTGCCCCAAAGCGATGCGGTCCATCAAATCCGCCAGGGCTACCGCTTCTTCCGGCGAGCGCTCCATGCGCGCCACCAGATAGGCGATCACCTTGGGATCGACCGCGACCTGACGGTCTCTGAACAACTTCACGAACATCTGCGACAATTGGATGTCATCGCTCAGGGTGAGTGTATAGAGCGCCGCGAGTCGCGCCCGCGACTTCAAATCATCGGTCTGAAACGGCCAGTTGGCAACGGTTTCCCGCGCTGTCATCAGCACCGGACGCTGATCTCTCATGGACTGGTTAAGCAGGTGGAACAGCGCCGCCTCGTCGTAGCCGAGCCGATCGACATCCTCGAGCAGCAAAGGCACCCGCCCGGCCGACGCCGCGAGGTTTTCAAGCGCCTCGGGCTCAGGCATTCCGGCGCCGCTGCGGCTGACCCAGATGCGGGCAAGGTGCGATTTGCCCGATTTCGCGGGGCCCAGGATCAGCGTCAGCGGTCCGGGCCAGTCGGGAAATGCATGGATATGGCCGAGTGCCAGCCTGTTTCCGTCGCCCTCGATGAAGTCCTCTGCGTGGTGGGACGGGTCATGCGCATAGTCGAAAGGGAGCTGCGAGCCCCCCGTGCCGCGCCTTTGAGAACCGGTCATTTGTCCGGCGCCACCTGGCGCGTCGCGTCTTCGGACGGGACTTCCGGCTCGCCGCCCGGCATGCGGGGGTGGCGCCCGGTTCCCTGGTACAGCGTGCTCTCCCGGTAGCGCCTGACGGAATAGCGGGTGAGCACCGCCGAAATCGCCGCCAGCGGCACCGCCAGCACCAGTCCGACAAAACCAAAGAGCAGCGAAAAGGCAAAGAGCGAGAACATCAGCCAGACCGGGTTGATATTTATGCTTTGCCCGACAAGCTTGGGATAGAGGACGTTGCCTTCAAGAAACTGGCCGACGACAAACACCGCCAGAACCAGCACGATCGGCACCCAATTGGGTGAGAACTGCACCAGCGCGATGCCCATCGAGAGCACCAGGCCGGTGATGAACCCCAGGAACGGGATGAAGCTCAGCAGCCCGATGATCAAGCCAATAACCAGGCCGAAATTGAGCCCGACCAGCGACAAGGCAGTCCCGTAGAAGATGCAGTCGACGAGGATCACACCACCTTGGCCGCGCACGACGCCCGCCATCGCCAGGTCGATCTGGTCAATCAGCGAACGGATTTCACGGCGATGCTCGCGCGGCAACAGGTCGTCGAGCCCCTTGCCCATCGCGTCCCAGTCGAGCAGCAAGTAGAACGCCACGACCGGCGTGATGATAATGATCGCGATGGTGTTGAGCACCGTCAGGCTGCTCTGGGCGATTTGCGCGGTCAGCCCGGCGACAAACTCGACGCCCGAACCCAGCATCTGGGTGAGACTGGTTTCGAGCTGGGCGGCGCGTTCGGGGCCCAGCCACTCGACCAGTTGCGGCGCCGTCTTTTCGGCCAGCGCCTGCAGATCCGCGACATAGCCCGGCAGGCGGAGGACGAGCCCGCCGACCTGCTGGATGATCACTGGCATCACCAGCAGGAAGATGCCGACGATCAGCGCCAGCACCCCAAGGAGCACGATCGCGGTTGACCAGCCGCGATTGACGCCGAGCCTTTGCACGAACTTGACCACCGGATTGAGCAGGTAAGCGAGCGCGATGCCGATGACGAACGGCAGCAGGATCGGCCGGAACAGCCAGATCGCGAAGATGACGACGGCCGCAAAACCTACCCAGACGAGAACTTGGTTTCTGAGAGTCATGTGGCTCTGGGCGCCCTTGCGTCAGCGGGGTCGAGCGGCTATCAGCGCGTTTGACTCTTGCCCCTCGGAGAGACGGCAGCAAAGCCATGTCCGACTTGCAGAATCTGCCACCAAACGGGCTTTCATACAAGCATGCTGGCGTCGACATCGACGCAGGCAACGCGCTGGTCGAGGCGATCAAGCCGGCCGTGCGCTCAACACGGCGGCCCGGAGCCGATGCCGAGATCGGCGGTTTCGGCGGGCTTTTCGATCTCAAGGCCGCGGGATTCATCGATCCGGTGCTGGTCGCAGCCAATGATGGTGTCGGCACCAAGCTTAAGATTGCCATCGATACGGGCAGTCACACGACCATCGGCATCGATCTGGTCGCCATGTGCGTGAACGACATCGTCGTCCAGGGCGCCGAGCCCTTGTTCTTTCTCGATTATTTCGCCACCGGCCGCCTCGACGTCGCAACCGGGACAGCGATCGTCGAAGGCATCGCTGAGGGCTGCCGTATCGCCGGCTGCGCCCTCATCGGTGGCGAGACCGCCGAAATGCCGGGCATGTATCACGACAAGGATTATGATCTCGCGGGCTTTGCCGTGGGCGCCGCCGAACGCGGGACGCTCCTGCCGCGCGACGATCTCAAGGCCGGCGACAGCCTCGTCGCCATCGCCTCGTCTGGCGTTCATTCGAACGGCTTTTCGCTCGTGCGACGAATCGTCGAGATCACCGGTATCGATTGGTACTTGCCGGCGCCCTTCGACCCGGGCCGGACGCTCGCGGGCGCGCTGCTGACCCCGACCCGCATCTATGTGAAGCCGATCCTTTCGGCGCTCAAGGCCGGAATCGGGATCAAGGCGCTGGCCCACATTACCGGCGGCGGCTTCATCGACAATATCCCGCGCGTCCTGCCCGACAGCCTCGCCGCCCATGTCGACCTGGGGGCTGTGTCCGTGCCTAAGGTCTTTGGCTGGCTGGCCCGCGCTGGCGGCATGAGCGAACGCGAAATGCTCCGCACCTTCAATTGCGGCGTCGGCATGCTCTGCGCCATCGCTCCCGCGGAGGCCGAGACGCTGGTCGCTCATCTTAACGCGCAGGGCGAAAAAGCCGCGATCGTCGGGACGCTGACCGAGCGCAGCGGCGATCCGGTGACCTTCGACGGCAAGCTGGCGCTTTGAGCGAGCCGCGCAAGCGCAAGCGCGTCGCGATCCTGATCTCGGGGCGCGGTTCCAATATGCAGGCGCTGATCGAGTCTGCGAAAGACCCACGCTATCCGGCCGAAATCGTTGGTGTCTTCTCGAACAAGCCCGATGCTGCGGGGCTTTCGGTCGCGGCGGCGGCCGGGATTGCGATCAAGGCCCTCTCCCATCGGGACTATACTGACCGCGCGTCCTTCGACGCCGCGATAGAAGACGTTCTTGCCGGCTGGCAGCCCGATATTGTCTGCCTTGCGGGCTTCATGCGCTTGTTGACAGCGGAGTTCACGACCCACTGGGCCGGACGCCTCATCAATATCCATCCGTCGTTGCTGCCGGCCTTCAAGGGCCTCGACACTCACGAGCAGGCGCTGGCGGCAGGAGTAAGCGAGCACGGCTGCACGGTGCATTTCGTCACCCCGCGAATGGACGAGGGCCCGATCATTCTTCAATCGCGCGTACCCGTACGGCCGGGCGATACGCCCGAGCGTCTTGCGGAGCGTGTGCTCGAAGCCGAGCACGAGGCCTACCCCAGGGCTCTGGCAATGCTGGCGCGTGGGGAAGTCGCGTTTCCGCTCCAGTGAAGCTGCGTATCACCCGATTTGATCGGGTCCATCGTCAAAATCGGTTCGACCCGACTCCGGACGGGGCATAGAACGCCGGGGAAGCGGAGTTCGCCCATGCCTTTGCGCTACTGGATACTGATTGTTTCGCTCGGGGCGGTCTGGGGTTGCTCGTTCCTGTTCAATGCGGTGCTGATCCGCGAGATCAGCCCGCTATGGGTATCGGCGGGACGCGTCACCGTCGGCGCGGCGATCTGCTGGGTCTATATGTTGGCAATGCGCCGCACACTGCCGCGCGATCCGATGATCTATGCGCAGCTCGTGGTCCTCGGCATCCTCAACTACGCCATCCCCTTCGCGCTCTTTCCCTATGCCGAACAGCATGTCGCGAGTTCGATCATCGGGGTCGTCAACGGCATGACGCCGATGACCACCGTCATCGTCTCTCAGCTTTGGCCTGGCGGAGAGCGCGCCACCTGGAACAAGGTTACGGGTGTCCTTATTGGCTTCGGCGGCGCCGTTCTCCTCGCCTCGCCCTCTTTCGGCACCGGCTCGGCCGAGATCGTCGCGCTGCTCGCGGCGCTGGGCGCAACATTGTGCTACGCGCTCACTCTCAACTACGCCCGCCGCTTCAAGGACATCGATTCCGCGGCTGTGGCGACCAGTTCGCTGACGGCGGCGGCGCTGCTCATGGTGCCGATTGCGCTCATCTTCAGCGGCGTTCCGGTCATCACCCGCACTGAGACCTGGGCTGCGCTGCTCGGCATCGGAATCTTCTCCACCAGTTTCTCCTTCCTGCTCGTCTATTGGCTCCTGCCGAGGGTCGGCGCGACCAATCTGTCGCTGAACACGTTCATCACCCCCATCTCGGCGATTATCCTGGGCGTGTTGGTACTGCACGAAGGCTTCGTGCCGGTGCACATCGCCGGCATCGTCCTGATCTTTGTAGGGCTGGTGTTCATCGACGGCCGGCTTGTCAGGCGCGCCGTTGCTAGACCCGCCTAGCTCGAGCCATCCGGGGCGCCGAGCCCCGGCATCGCCCGGCGGATCACCAACAACCCGGCAAGGCAGAGCGCCGTGATCCCGGCACCGGCTGCGAACGTCGCCCCGGCGCCGAAGCGATCCCACAACAGCCCGGCAAGAATGCTCGCCACAAGCAGCGCCACCCCGCCCAGCATGTTGAACATGCCAAACCCGGTGCCACGCAGTTCCGGAGGCGCCGTCTCCGCGACAAGGCTGGCAAACAGGCCCTGTGTGAAACCCATATGCAGACCCCAGAGCAGCACGCCTGCGCCGAGCGCCCATGCTCCGTCCACCACCAGCAGTCCATCCGCCGCAATCAGGAGGACAAACCCCAGCGCCAGCACACTGATCTTGTTGACGCGGTCTCCCAGCGCGCCTGCCGGATAGGCCGCCAGTGTATAGGCGACGTTCATCCCGACAAGGACGAGCGGCACAAGGGCAATGGCGAGTCCCATCTCCTGCGCGCGCAGCAGCAAGAAGGCCTCGGAAAAACGGGCAAGCGTGAAGAGCGTCGCGATCCCCGTCACCGTCCAATAGGCCGGGCCGAGCCGGCCGAGCTCCGTGAGCGACAAGGGCGCCCTGACCTGCCGCAAGTCCGCGGGGCGCTCGGGCTCCTTCACGAAGAAGAAGAGGACGAGCACGCAGGCGACCGCCGGGATCACTGCCAACGCGAAAACGGTGCGGAAGCTGTCGGCCGTCGCCCACATGAGAAGCACTGCCAAAGCCGGCCCCAGCACCGCGCCGATCGTATCGAGGCTCTGGCGCAGACCGAAGGCCGCGCCGCGCTGCTCGGGCCGCGAGATGTCAGCGATCAGTGCGTCGCGCGGCGCACCGCGCATCCCTTTGCCGATCCTGTCGACAAACCGTGCCGCGACGAGCCACCCGATTGACGTCGCGATCGCAAAGACCGGCTTGGTGACTGCCGCGAGGCCATAACCCAGCAACGCGAGGTTCTTGCGCTTCCCCAGCCAGTCCGAGAGCGCGCCGGAGAAGACCTTGGTGATCGCCGCTGTGGCTTCGGCGATGCCTTCGATGACCCCCACGGTCAGCGCCGTCGCGCCCAGCCCGGTGACCAGATAGACCGGCAACAGCGCGTGGATCATCTCGGACGAGACGTCCATCAGCATCGAAACGAGACCGAGCGCCCAGATGGCCGTGGGCAGCGAGCGGAGACCGCGGCCGCCCGCCCCGATCACAGCCCCAGCTTCTTTTTCAGGATCTCGTTCAGCGCTTGCGGGTTGGCCTTGCCGCCCGAGGCCTTCATAGCCTGACCGACAAACCAGCCAATCAGCGTCGGCTTAGCCAGAACCTTGGCCACCTGATCGGGATTGGCGGCGATGATCTCGTCGACCACCTTCTCGATGGCGCCGAGATCCGTCACCTGCTTCATGCCGCGCCGTTCGACGATCTCTGCCGGATCGCCCTCGGGCTCCTCGGCGATGATCACCTGGAGCACATCCTTGGCCCCCTTGGACGAAATCGTCCCGCTGGCGACGAGATCGACGATGCCGGCGATCTGGCTGGGCTTGATATGGGTCTCGAAGGCGCTGAGTCCCTGGCTGTTGGCATAGGCTGCGATGTCGCCGGTGACGAGGTTGGCCACGGCCTTGCCGTCGCGCTTGGTTCCTCCGAACGCCACCGCCGCTTCATAATAGTCCGCCGTTTCGCGCTCGAGCGTCAGCACCATCGCGTCATAGGGCGTCACGCCGTAGTCGCGAATGAACCGCGCCAGCTTGTCGTCGGGCAGTTCCGGCAGACGCTGCGCCAACTCGTCGATGTAGGCCTGGTCGAATTCGAGCGGCAACAGGTCGGGGTCGGGGAAGTAGCGGTAGTCATGCGCCTCTTCCTTGGACCGCATTCCGCGCGTCTCGCCGGTCTTGGGATCGTAGAGCCGGGTCTCCTGATCAATGGAACCGCCGTCCTCTAGAATGTCGATCTGGCGGCGAGCTTCGAATTCGATGGCCTGCCCGGCGAAGCGGATCGAGTTCACATTCTTGATCTCGCAGCGGGTACCGAACTCGCCGCCGGGCTTGCGCACCGAGACGTTGACGTCGGCGCGCATGGAACCCTGTTCCATATTGCCGTCGCAGGTGCCGAGATAGCGCAGGATCGTGCGGAGCTTGGAAAGATAAGCCTTGGCCTCGTCCGAAGATCGAAGGTCGGGCTTCGACACAATCTCCATCAGCGCCACGCCCGAGCGGTTGAGATCGACGAAGCTCATGTTTGGGTGCTGGTCGTGGATCGACTTGCCGGCATCCTGTTCGAGATGCAGCCGCTCGATACCGATCTCGATGACCTCCCCCTCGCCCATCGACAACAGCACCTTGCCCTCCCCCACGATGGGGTCCTTGTACTGGCTGATCTGATAGCCCTGCGGCAGGTCGGGATAGAAGTAGTTCTTCCGATCGAAGATCGACCGCTTGTTGATCGCAGCCTTGAGCCCGAGGCCGGTGCGCACGGCCTGCCGCACGCATTCCTCGTTGATCACCGGCAGCATGCCGGGCATGGCCGCGTCGACGAAGCTCACGTTGGAATTGGGGGGTGAGCCGAACTCGGTCGATGACCCCGAGAACAGCTTGCTCTCGGATGTCACCTGCGCATGGACTTCCATGCCGATGATCACTTCCCAATCGCCGGTCTGGCCCTTGATGAAGCTCTTGGGGTTCGGCGTACGCGTATCGATGAGGGGCACTTGGTCTTCCGTTATTCGATGTCTGCGATGGGTCCGCGCCACGGACTGAGCTGCTTTTCGAGCCTGACGCCCATGTGCATTTCCCGGCCCGGCGGGCCTTGAGTCTTGAGTGCCAGGATCGAGTAGCCCTGGTGCTGGTAGAAGTTCACGGCCCGCACATTGTCGGCGAGCGTATCGAGCTGGATATGTTCGGCACCCTCGAGTTCGAGCAGCGATTCCATGCGCCGCAGAAGCGCCGTCCCTACTCCCTGATTCTGCAGCAGCGGGGTGACAAAAAGGAAGGTGAGGTAGGCCCTGCCCCGCGCTCGCTGGCACCAGCCGACGGCGACGCCGTTGATTTCGGCGACGATGATGCGGTCGAGCCCCTCATGCACGGCCTGGCTCAGGCGATGTCGCTCGGCGCTGCGCGATGCCGCCGGTCCGTTGAGAAACGGCAACAGGTCGCGCTCCCAGGCGACGAAGGCGATATCGGCAAGGGTTTCAACCTCTGAGGGAAGGGCCTTGCGGATCAAGGTATTGAGCGATTTTGTGCGGGACATTTGCGACCTACTCCGCGCGTCGGCGCGCGACGATAATGCCCTTTTCGTAATTTACATTCCAGTCGATCAGCGTCTTCCAGATCAACTCCGCCTGGTCCTCGTCGAGGCCCAGTTCCTCGGCGCGCTTACGCTGTTTGGAAAGGATCGCCGCGATGCGAACTGGGTCATGGGCCTCGTGCGGATCGGTCTTGATTTCGGCCATGCGCGTTACGTAGCGGTGCCGTTCCGCGAACAGTGTCAGTAGCGCCTGGTCGATGCGATCCAGTTCGGCGCGCACGTCGTCCTTGGTCGTGCAGTCGGCGGGGGTTTTGGCCAATTCGGCAATCTCGGAATAAGTGGTGTGACCTAGGTGGCACACCCGGCCCCTCGCTTTCAACCGGGACTTTCCGGTGTTTTGCGACTGGGCTATTCATCGCAGGTTCAGCGGACGCGCTCTAGTGCGTCCGCCCGGAGTACGAACTATGACTAGCATTGTGGAAACCTGCTAGGGCCTCATCCCTTTTCGGATGAGGTCATTGGGAACAGGCGCCGCCCAGCGCGATGCGGGCGGTCGCTCGGCTTTGTTTCCGGGTCATCACTCCAAATGGACATTTCTAGAGACGAACAGCGCGTGCTCCACGTGCTGGCCCAGGGCGGGGTCATCGAACCGCTCAAAGACAAACGCGGCCGCATCGAAAGGGTCGCCTGCATCAACCGCGACGGCTTCATGCTGCCCGGGCTGGACATATTGTTGTTCAAAAAGCTCAAACGCCGGCACACCATCGCCTCGCGTGAGGGCGGGCCCTACCGCATCACGCGGCGGGGGCTCGAACTGGTGCGGGCGCAGGCGGACAACCGCTAGACGGCTGCAAGTTGCGGCGGGCAGGTGCTAAAGCGTCGGCCCGCCGCCCCAACGAGGTAAAGCCATGGATCATAAAGACATCTGGGACGTCGAGGCGGCCAAGAGCTACGACACGCCGGGCACCGGGATGTTCGATCCGGTCCTGCTGAAACAGACGAGCGACTACCTGGTCAAATTGGCCGAGGGCGGTCCGGTACTCGAGTTCGCCATCGGAACCGGCCGCGTTGCCATCCCGCTGGCCGAACGAGGGCTGCGCGTTTCGGGGATCGAATTCTCCCAGCCGATGATCGACGAATTGCGGTCCAAGATCGACGCGGAGACCATGCCGGTGGTGCTCGGCGACATGACCAGCGCCACCTTACCTGGCCGCTTTTCGCTCATCCTTTTGCTCTTCAACGGCATCTCGAACGTGCTGACGCAGGCCGAACAGATCGCCTCGTTCGCCAACGCGAAAAAGCACCTCTTGCCGGGCGGACGTTTTGTCATCGAGTTGTGGGTGCCGGACCTTCGGCGCCTGCCGCCCGGGGCCGAAGCGGCAGTGTTTTCCACGCAACCGGGCTATATCGGCCTCGACACCATCGACACGCTCAACCAGATCGTGATCTCTCACCATTTCCGGTTCGGCGAGGGCCATGATGCAACGCTTTTTCGTTCGCCGCATCGCTATGTCTGGCCAGCCGAACTCGACCTCATGGCAGAAATCACAGGTTTCAAATTGGAGTCGCGACACGCAGACTGGCTTGGCGCTCCCTTCACGGCGGAATCCCGCTCGCACATCTCGGTCTATCGTTTGAAGAGCTGATCCGCATGCCGGCCTATTCCCTCGTCATTTTCGATTTTGACGGCACCCTGGCCGACAGCTTTCCGTGGTTCTGCTCGGTCCTCGACCAGACGGCCGACAAATTCGGGCTCAATCGGGTCAAGCCCGAGGAGATCGAAAGCCTGCGCGAGCATTCGAGCCGCGAGGCGCTCAATCGACTGGGCGTGCCGATGTGGAAACTGCCAGCTATCGCCAACTATATGCGCGGGCTTGCGGTCGAGGGCATTTCGGCCATTCCCCTGTTCCCGGGCGCTGGGGCGACGCTTGCGGCGCTGCATCGGGGCGGAGTGCGGCTGGCTCTGGTCAGCTCCAACGCCGAAGCCGCGGTTCGGGCCGTTCTTGGCCCTGCGTCAGATCTCATCGACCGCTACGCCTGCGGGTCCTCGCTCTGGGGCAAGGCCAGCAAGTTTCGCTCAGTGCTAAGGGGGCTGGGTGCCGATCACTCCCAGACGCTCGCAATCGGCGACGAAATCCGCGACATCGACGCGGCGCGCGAGGCCGGCCTTGCGGCGGGCGCCATCACCTTCGGCTACAATTCCCGCCAGGCCCTGGCTGGACATAACCCGGATTACTTGTTCGACGACTACGACGACCTGCTTAGTGTCGTCATCGGGTGAGCAGCACACGCAGCATCGCCTCGCGCATGCCCTCGATAACCGCAGGTTCGGGCTCCAGCCCATTCTTCGCATAGGCGTCCGTGTAGAGCTGCGCGGCCGCATTTGCCGAGGCCCAGACAAGCTGGGCACCGGACTCGACCGGCAGCGCCAGCCGCTTGTCGAGTGCTTCGACCATCGCGCGCAGCGCGGCATTGCCCTGCGCGGCGGCCTCGATCTCGGCGCCTCCTAGCAGCCGCGCCGCCATCGCCGCGTAAAGCTTGGGGCGTGCCGCGGCGAAGCGCACATAGTCGTCCCAGCCTTCGCGCAGGGCCGTCTGTGGGTCGCTCGATTGCACGGCCGCTCGTTTGCTCGCGAGGAACTGCTGGAAGGCGAGCGCGATCACGGCGCTCAGCAAGCCGTCGGCGCTGCCGAAATGGTGGTACAGCGTGGGCGCTGTCACCTTCGCCCGCGCACAGACGATGCGCGTCGAAAACTGCGCGATCCCGCCGTCCTCGAGCACTTCGAGGGCGGCAGCCAGGATATCGTCGCGGGTACTCATTGCAGCTTCATATGGCGGCGCAGCATGCCGTCGAGCAGGCGATCGGGCAGAAAGCGGATCATGCCGGTGAGCAAGGCGGCATCGGGCCCTGCTGTGTAGCGCGTGCGCGGCCGGAGGGCGAGGACGGCCCGCGAGACGATGGCAGCGACACGCTCTGGGCGGATGCCATCCCTGGACCACGCATCGGCGAGGCCGATGACCGCATCGACCAGCCCATCGTGCCGTTCGTGCTGCTCGGGCGTCATCAAAGCAGCGAGCCGGTTGGCGGTCGCTGTGCCGTGTGCGGAGAGGCCCGTGCTGACGGCACCCGGCGTGATCATGACCACTTTCAGCCCGAACGGCTCCATCTCGCGACGCAGGCTGTCGGTGACCGCCTCTAGCGCGAACTTGGCCGCTGAATACGGCCCGAAACCGGCCATGGCGATTCTGCCGCCGACCGATCCGATATTGACGATCCGGCCGCCGCTCTGGAGCAGTATCGGGACCAGCGCCTGGATCATCGCGATCTGGCCGATGACGCCCACTTCCAGCTGGCGGCGCCATTCTTCGAGCGGCGCCATCTCCACAGGCGCGTTCACTGCAATACCCGCATTGTTGACCACGGCCCTCAATGGACGACGCTGCGGGTCCGTCGCGATGCGCGTGGTGAGCGCCTCGATCGTGTCGCTTTGCGTAACGTCCAGAATGACCGGCTCGATATTCTTGCCGGCTGCTTTTTCGGCATCTTCCGCGCGCCGTATGCCGGCCAGCACATGAAACCCGTCATCCGCAAGCCGCTTCGCCGTCGCCCGGCCGATGCCGCTCGATGTTCCGGTTACCACGACAAGTTCATTACCCTTGGATCGCATTCCCAACATCCCTTCATCGCCGCGAGCGGCACCGACTGAGTTGGGGGACATATAGCACTGCTATACAAAATGTATATAGCAGTGATATAGTTGCCGAGCCTAGTGCTTGGTCACGCCGCTCAATGCCGAGGCGATGACGTCCCACTCCGCTTTGACATTGGGTGCCGAGCGCTTTTTGCCGGCGCGGCGGTACCAGTAATCGGCATTTCCCATGTCGGCCTCGATCCAGTGCAGCAAGGCATGGACCCAGTCGAATTCCATCGTGCCTTCCATGGCCTGGACGATCACGTGCGCCTGTTCCCATTCCGGGCCGACGCGGAATTCGCCCTTGCGGATCCACCACAGCGCCTGGAGAGGCTTGCTCATATCCTTGGGGACGTCGCGGAATTCGGCGGTCGAGAAGATATCGTCAGTCATGGTCACCACCATTTCTGCGGCGAAAAATCGAGCCCGGCCGAGCGTTCGATGACCCGGCCCGCCGCAAACAGCGTTTCTTCGTCGAACGGCTTGCCGATGAGTTGCAGACCCAGCGGCAGGCCCGTCGCGTCCTTGCCCGCCGGAACCGCGATCCCGGGCAGGCCCGCCATGTTCACGGTAACGGTGAAAACGTCGTTGAGATACATCTTCACCGGGTCGGCATTCATGTCCTCGTCACCCACCCCGAATGCGGCACTGGGCGTCGCAGGGGTGAGGATCGCATCCACTCCGTCGGCGAACACGGTCTCGAAATCACGTTTGATGAGGGTCCGGACCTGCTGCGCCCGCACATAATAGGCGTCGTAATAGCCGGCGGATAGCACATAGGTGCCGATCATCAGCCGTCGCCGCACTTCCGCGCCAAAACCTTTGGCGCGGGTCAGCTCGTACATGTCGGTGATGTCCTTGCCGGTCACCCGCAGTCCGTATTTCACGCCGTCGTAGCGGGCGAGATTGGACGAGGCCTCGGCAGGGGCCACGATGTAGTAGGCCGGCAGCGCATATTTGGTGTGCGGCAGCGAAATGTCCCGCACCGTAGCGCCCTCGGCCTTGAGCCAGGCAATGCCCTGCTGCCAGAGGGTTTCGATCTCCCACGGCATGCCATCCATGCGGTATTCCCTGGGAATGCCGATGGTCAGCCCCTTGACCCCGCGCTCGACCGCAGCCGCGAAATCGGGCACCGCCAAATCCGCGCTGGTCGAGTCCTTTGGATCGAACCCGGACATCGAGGTCAACATGATCGCCGCATCCTCGACCGTGCGGGCAATTGGGCCGGCCTGATCGAGCGAGGAGGCAAAAGCGACGATGCCCCAGCGCGAGCAGCGCCCATATGTCGGCTTGATGCCCACCGTGCCGGTAAAGGCCGCCGGCTGGCGGATCGAGCCGCCGGTATCGGTTGCGGTCGCCGCGGCGCAAAGCCAGGCCGTCACCGCTGCGGCCGAGCCGCCGGAGGACCCACCCGGCACGAGTTGGGCGTTTGAGCCGTTCGACCGCCACGGGTTGATGACCGGACCGTAGAAAGATGTCTCATTGGACGAGCCCATGGCGAACTCGTCCATGTTGAGCTTGCCCAGCATCACCGCGCCGTCGCGCCAGAGATTTGCGGTGACGGAACTCTCGTATTCCGGCTTGAAGCCGTCGAGGATGTGGCTCGCCGCCTGGGTGTGAACGCCCTTGGTGCCGAACAGGTCCTTGATGCCAAGCGGAATGCCTTCGAGCGGGCCGCCCTGCCCGGAAGCAAGCTTGGCATCGCTGGCCTTGGCCATGCTGCGCGCCTGATCCTGTGTGACCGCGACATAAGCGTTGAGCTTGGGGTTGGCCGCCTCGATCGCCGAAACATAGGCGTCGGTCAGCTCCATCGAAGAAAAGCTCTTTTCGGCCAAACCCTTACGGGCGGCGGCAAGCGTCAGTCGGGTCAGGTCGGTCAAAGGCGGGCTCGCGGAGTTTCCGGTTGGCCGTTCCTATAGCGGCCCCGGCTTTATCGCAACCTCAGGCCGACGCAGCCGGACGCAGCGATTTTTCGTAGAAGCGCGACCATTCGCTCTCGGGATAGTCGAAGAAGGCGCCACGCACAGCGAATCCGGAATTTTCATAGAGCCGGTATGCTGCCGCAAAGGCTGGCCCAGTGCCGGTTTCCAGCAGCAATTTGGCGACGCCCTTCTGCCTGGCAAGATCGGTGATCGCTGCGAGCAGAGCCGAACCGACCCGCTGCCCGCGGACTTCCGGGCGGGTGAACATGCGCTTGACCTCAGCAAGGCCGTCCCCGGCCATCTTCAGCGCGCCCATGCCGACCGCGCGGCCGTCTTCGGTGCGGGCGACGAATACGGTCGTGTCTTCCCCTGCCATCTCGTCCACGGTCATCTTCCACTGGAACTCGATGGGCGAACTCGGCAACAGGTGTGCGTTCAGCAGGGAGACAAGTTCGCGAACGTCGTCCTGAAGCGGCGTCTCGACCGCGACCGTCGTCGGC
>JBEBGE010000035.1:0-34842 GCA_040081595.1 Devosia sp. | reverse complement strand
CTATCGCCCCGCCCATCGCGACCGGTTTTTAGGCCAGACCGGAGCCCTGCGGAAAAAGAGCGCCGGCCGACCCTGGAAGAGATGGCTCCCTTCCAGCCCGGACCCCCTCCGCGATGCCCCATTCGCATCTCGCGCCGGAGAGGTGGGGAGACCATAGCCCAAGTTGAGAGGATGCGGATAAGTGGGGTTGGACCGGTGGTTCCTGTCGTGGGATCAGAGGCTTGGCGGTGCGCAATTGCTCCGCCCCTAATCGCTACAGCACCTTAGTTACCTCCAGAAATCCACCGCGCTCGACATTGGCTTCGGCGATGGCGGTGTCGGAGCCGAGGACCACGACTTTGCCCACCTGGGCCACCTTCTCCAGCACCTCGCCGAGCCGGACGAAGTCGGCGGCGCTGGCATTGAGCACTTCCTCACGCCGCTGCTGGCGATGGGCTTCGTCGAGATCGAGCAATTCCCACATCAGCGAGGTGAAGCCTTTCGCGTCGGGCAGACGATAGGTGTCGATCGCGCCGATGGCGCCAATGATCGAACGCACCAGGTCCTGTCCACCCACGCCCTGCTTGAGAAATGCGGGAGCCGCGTCATAGGCGGCCAGCGTACCGAGCAGATTCGGGTCGCGATAGGAGGTGTAACTGAAGGCCCCCGACAGCGGATCGAACCCGGCGCTGCCGCCATAAGCACCGCCCTGCACACGCACCTTGTCCCAGATATAGGTGGTGCCCAGGTGACGCAGGACGACCGAGGTTGCGCCCGTGTGCGTGTAACCAAGATCGTAGAGATTGGCGCCTTTGGCCACGAAGTTGACCTGGCCCGGGAAAGTCAGGCCTTCATTCTTCGCCGCGGGCAGCGGCCACGACTCTCGGACGGCCTTGCCCTGCGGAAGAGTGTTGAGGAACGATTCGAGCTGTGGCCTGAAGCCGGCCCAGATCGGCGCATCGGAGGTGACATTGACCACCATCGAATTGCGATCAATGAGGATGTCGCGCAGTGCATAGAGGGCTGACTTGAGCTTCTCCCAGCCTGCTTCGCTGTCGATGCTCTTCACCACCTCGCGCAGGAAGAAAAGATAGCTGACGCCGCCCGACGCCTCGTTGAACCACGAGGCCGGATTGAACGCTGCTGAGAGCCGCGACGCGACAATGCCATTGCCGCGCCCCGAGAGCGAAGATTCAAATCCGGCCTTTTCTTCGAGCGCCATCTGCTTGAGCCGCTCGCGATTGTCGAGCCGGGCAGACCCGAGCACGTCGCTGATGATCGCGAGCAGTTCTCCGGCATTGTCCGGCACGGCCTTGCCGCGGACAAAAAGCCACGCCGACGGGGTCTTGGTGTCACGCATCATCGACACCGAGCGCGTCGCGCCGACGCCGCCGGTGGACCGGCCGATGCGCTGGGTGAGCGAGACGAAATCTTCCTTGGCGGTGCCGGTCTGGAACAGAGCGCGAGAGAACAGCGACAGATAGGGCACCAGATGCGCCGGTACGCGGCGCAGATCGAAGCCCAGATCGAGATAGATCACGCCATTGGTCGGCAATTCGTGGGTGAAGAGCCGCGCGCCGGCCAGCGTACCGCGCTCGATCGGGATCGGCTTGTTGATCCGGTCGAGATCCTTGAGACCGAGCGTCGGGATTTTCGAAAGCGCTTCGGGCGTATCCGTCGCGTCCTGCAGCGCCTTGAGCTTGGCTGTGATCTCAACCATCTCGCCGCGCTGCTTGTCGTTCATGCCGGCTGCCGCCGCATCGAGGCGGGCGCGTTCCTCGGCCGCCTCGCGTTCGGCAAGCTCCGTATCGGCAGTGAGCAGGACCGTGGTACGGTGCGTGTTGGCGACAAGCCGCTCGCCGATCAGCCGCTCGAACATGCCGCCTTCGGCAACATGCGCCTTGAGCGCCTTGAGCGGTCTCTCAAAGCTCAGCGCCTCGAAGGGATCGCCGCCATGAAGCCAATTGCGCAAGGCGCGGAACATCAGCGCCATGCCGCGCGGGAAGGAGCCGGTATTGTTTTCCCGAAGCGCGAACTCGAATGAGTTCATCGACGCTTCGACGGTCTGCTTGTCGATGCCTTCGCGGCTCAGTCTCTCGAGCGTCTCGAGCACCAGCTTCTCGACCGCGGGCGCGCCGTCGTCGGCGATGCCCTTGAGTCCAACGGTGAAATAGGGTTGACGGAAATCATCGGCGAGACCCGAGCCGGTTAGGCCTTCACCCAGCCCGGAATCGGTCAGCGCCTTGCGGAGCGGCGAGGCTGGATTGCCGACGAGAATATGCTCAAGCACGTTGAGCGCCATGACCGTCTCCGGATCATGCAACTCGTCGAGCAGCCAGTTGATGGCGACCATGGCGGTCTTCTTGCCGGGCTCGGCCTCGGTGGCCGCAAAGCTGCCCTCGATATGCCGCGGCTCCGACCAGCGCGGCTGCAGCGCGACATCGGCATCGACCGGCGCCGCGTCGAACTGGCCCAGCACCTGATCGAGCAGCTCGAGGCGCTTGTCGGCGGGATCATCGCCGTAGAACACGATTCTGGCATTGGACGGATGGTAGAACCGCTTATGGAAGTTCTTGAAATAGCTATAGGTCAGGTCGGGAATGGCCTTGGGGTCGCCGCCGGAATTCACGCCATAGGCATTGTCGGGATAGAGCGACTGCTGGCTGACCTTGCCCAGCAAAGCGGCCGGCGACGAATACGCGCCCTTCATCTCGTTGAAGACCACACCCTTGAACTCGAGCGGCATCTGCGTGCCGTCAGCTTCGTAGTACCAGCCCTCCTGGCGGAACGTATCCTCGGTGATCAACGGGAAGAACACCGCATCGAGATAGACGTCGACGAGATTGTAGAAGTCCTGGAGGTTCTGCGACGCCACCGGATAGGCGGTCTTGTCGGCAAAGGTCATGGCATTGAGGAAAGTATGCATCGAACCCTTGAGCAGTTCGACGAAGGGTTTCCGGACCGGATACTTCCGGCTGCCGCAGAGGACCGAATGTTCGAGGATATGGGCAACGCCCGTCGAATCCTCCGGCGGCGTCTTGAAGGTGACGCCGAAGACCTTGTTCTCGTCCTCATTGACGAAGCTCAGCACCTCGGCGCCGGTCTTGTTGTGCCGGTAGAGGCGAACTTGGGAGGCAATCTCGGGAATCGTCTCGTCGCGGACGAGATCGAAAGCGGCATGCACGGACATTGGGCTCACTCGGTAGGAGGGTGATCCAATTTAGGTGCTGGACGAAGGGTTTGGAAGGGCGGTGACAGGGGTGTGACCGGTGCCCCGTCTAGATCCCGCCCCTTACCTCCGGCCGGATCTTTTCGAGATAGAAGTCCTTGAGCTTCTGGTGGAGGCTCTCGGACAAGGGGTCCATCCGCGAAGCCGCGACGTTGTCCTTGAGCTGATCGGGCCGCGACACGCCGGCGATGACCGTCGAAACGGCCTTCTGGTCGAGAATCCAGCGCAGCGCCAGATGCGGCAGGCTCATCCCCTTGGGCGCCATTTGCCGGACCTGCCCGGCCAGCGTCACGCCCATATCGAAGGGCAGCCCCGAAAACGTCTCGCCAACATAGAAAGCCTGGCCGTCGCGATTGTAGCTGCGGTGGTCGCCAGCGGAGAAGGTTGTGGTCTTGCTCATCTTGCCCGAGAGCAGGCCCGAGGCCAGCGGCAGGCGCACGATAATGCCGACATTGGCCTTCTCGGCGGCGGGCAGGAGGCTGTCGACCGCATCCTGCCGGAACAGGTTGAAGATCGTCTGGAGGCTCGCGCAATGGGGCGAACGCAACGCCAGCATTCCCTCCTCGACTGTCTGCACGCTGGCACCCCAGAAGCGCACCAGGCCCTCCGCCTGCATGTCGTCCATGAAGGTGAAAATCTCGCCGTCGCGCAACACGTCGATCGGGATGCAGTGCAACTGCGCCAGGTCGAGCGTTTCCACGCCGAGCCGCTTGATCGAGCCTGCGAGGCTCTCCTTGACGCGGCCGCGGTTGTATTTCGTCATCCCCTCGAATTGTGGACCGCGGCCGAGCTTGGTGACGACCAGAACGTCCTTCTTGTCCTTGAAGGCACCGATCCGGCTTTCCGACTGGCCACCGCCATAGACGTCGGCCGTGTCCCAGAAATTGACATCGAGCGAACGGGCGGTCTTGAGGATCTCGCGCGCCGTCTCCTCGCCCATCGGGCCAAAATCGCCGCCCAGCTGCCAGCAGCCGAGGCCGATTTCGGAAACTTGATAGCCGGTCTTGCCCAATGTTCTGGTGTTCATGTCGGCTCTCTCCAAAACCATGATGTCATTCCCGCGAAAGCGGGAATCCAACGGCCAAAAACTCTTCGCCTGGCGGCCAGGGCTCCTGGATTCCCGCCTTCGCGGGAATGACAATGAGGAAGGAGGCCCCGCACCTTCATACGTTAGTCCAGTGCGGCCACCGCGATGATTTCGACCTTGAGCGAGGGATGCGCGAGACGCGCTTCGATGCAGGCGCGGGCCGGCGGATTAGCAGGGTCGATCCAGCCATCATAGACCGAGTTCATGGCGGCGAAGTCGGCGATGTTGTTGAGGATGACCTGGCAGCTCAGCACCTTGGACTTGGAGGTGCCGGACGCCGCAAGCAGCTTGTCGATGGCGGCAAGAACTTCCGTCGTCTGCTTTTCTATCGTGCCGTTGTAGTCCTCGGCGACCTGGCCGGCGAGATAGACGGTATTGCCGTGAACGACGGCCTGGCTCATGCGCTTGCCGGGCTGGTGGCGGGTGATGGTCATTGACGTCTCCGTTTGCGGCGCTAGTGCCGTTCTTTGGTGCTGAGGAATTCGACCTTGGGATTGTCGCGCTGGGCACGGCCGAGCCACCAGGCCGATTGCGCCAGATAGACCGGGTCACCATCCTTGTCCTCGGCGAACTCAAGTTTCTGTTTGGTAATGAACTCGTCCAGCGCCTTCTTGTCATCTGAGCGGACCCAGCGGGCCATCTCGAAATTGATACTCTCGAAAGAAATGGGCACGCTATATTCCTTGAGGATGCGCGCCTGCAGCACCTCAAGCTGCAACTGGCCGACAACGCCCACGATGTAATCGGCGCCCACCATGCGGCGAAACACCTGCGCCACGCCCTCTTCGGCAAGGTCGCTCAGCGCCTTCGACAATTGTTTGGCCTTGATCGGATCGGTCAGACGCACGCGGCGGATGATTTCCGGCGCGAAGTTCGGGATGCCCGTGACCCTGATCGCCGCACCCTCCGTCAGCGTATCGCCCACCGACAGCGTGCCGTGATTGGGAATGCCCACGATATCGCCGGCCACCGCCTCGTCGGCGAGTTCGCGGTTGTGCCCGAAAAAGAACATCGGATTGGCGACGGTCAGTTCCTTGCCGGTGCGGACATTCTTCAATTTCATGCCACGCTTGAACGTGCCCGACGCCATGCGGAGAAATGCCACGCGATCGCGGTGATTGGCATCCATGTTGGCCTGCACCTTGAATACGAAGCCGGTCACCCTGGGCTCGTTGGGATTGATGGCATGGGGCTCCGCCGGTTGCGGCCGCGGCTCAGGCGCCCAGGCGCCGAGCGAACGCAGAAGCTGCGGCACTGAAACCGCTTTGAGCGCCGAGCCGAAGATCACCGGGGTCAGGTGCCCGGCACGATAGGTCTCGAGATCGAACTGGGGATAGCCGATGCGCGCGAGCTCGAAAGACTCGAGCGAGGCCTTGATCACCGGGTCGCCGGTGAGGCCCGTGTCTTTCAGGAGCTCGTCGGGATTGGCGAATACCTTGAGCACCTCGCCCGCGGGCGAGAGAACCTGTCCGCCCATCAGATCGACAATGCCCTTGAAATCCACCCCCTGCCCCAGCGGCCAGACCACCGGGGTGACATCGAGCGCCAGCGTATCGGCGATTTCGTCGAGAATGGCGATCGGGTCCTTGCCCTCGCGGTCCACCTTGTTGGCAAACGTGATGATCGGGATGTCGCGCAGCCGGCAGACTTCGAACAGCTTGAGCGTCTGGCTCTCGATACCCTTGGCGACGTCGATCACCATCACCGCCGCATCGACCGCGGTCAGCGTCCTGTAGGTGTCCTCGGAGAAATCGGAGTGCCCCGGCGTATCGAGGAGATTGAAGGTCAACCCCTCATGCTCGAACGTCATCACCGACGACGAGATCGAAATGCCGCGCTGCTGTTCGATCTCCATCCAGTCCGAACGGGTGGCGCGCTGATTGGCGCGGCCGCGCACGGCGCCCGCCTGCTGGATCGCGCCCGAGGCCGCAAGCAGCTTCTCTGTCAGCGTCGTCTTGCCCGCGTCCGGATGCGAAATGATCGCAAAGGTCCGGCGCGATTGATAGGGCAGGAGCTTGGTCGCGGGCGCGGTCTGGGTCAGGGCGTTCATGGCGCTGCCTCATAGAGCAAAAAAGAAAGGGCCGCCAGATTGGCGACCCTTTCCCGATTTCGCGGGTTCATTCGGCCTTTGGAGACTTAACTTCCAAGGCCGCTGCGGCGACTACAGAGGCTGCTCCGTATGGAAGCGCAACGACCCAAAACCTCTCGAAACCGACGATTTCTGATGTGACATTGGATCACCTCCTTTGCGCTGTTGAAGATGCGTGTAGATTGGGGGACGGATTTCGATTTGGCAAGCCCTCAGACCGCGATCCGTTCCTTGACCCCTTCGGCCGTCAATTCGACCACCGCGTCCCCCGCCCGGATGACGGTCCGCCGGTGGGTGATAGCGAGGATCGTCATTTCGTCCGCGAGCGCCCGGACCTCGCCCATGATCGCGGCCTCGGTGCGCTCATCGAGCGCCGAACTCGCCTCGTCGAGGAAGAGGATTTGCGGGTCGCCATAGAGCGCCCGGGCAATGGCCACGCGCTGCCGTTCGCCGCCGGAAAGCTTGAGACCGCGCTCCCCGATCCTGGTCTCGAATTTCTCCGGCAGCCCATCGATGAAGCGGGCAATGGAGGCCCGTTCCACCGCCCGGCGAAGCCGCGCTTCGTTGAGCGGCCGCCCGAGGACGATATTGGCGGTCAGCGTATCGTTGAGCAGCATGATCTCCTGCGGCACGACACCGATGACCGAGTAATAGTCCGAACGCGCGATCTCGCTGAGCGGCACGCCGTCGACCAGTACCCGGCCGGACTTGGGCTCCAGCGACTTGAGCGCGAGCTTGAACAGTGTCGTCTTGCCCGACCCCGTCTCGCCGGTGAGGAAGTTGAGCCGCCCGCGCGACGCGACGAAGCTCACAGCATTGACCACCCGTTCATCGCGATAGCCAAAGCCGACCTGCTCGAATGCGATCGTGCCATTGGCGAGGCGGAAATTCTCGCCCGCCGGAACATCGGCCTCCTCGGGCGCGCCCCACATCTTGGCGAAGGGCACGAAGCGCGAGTAGGAGCGCAGCAGATCATCGATCGACGATCCGATCATCTGGAACGGCGCGTTGAGCTGCATCAGCAGAGCATTGAACAGCACCACATCGCCGACGCTGAGCTCACCCAACCGGTAGCGCGGTAGAAGGACGAAATAGGTGACGCCGATCTGCGCCGCCAGCATTGCGCCGAACACCAGGGCGTAGAGAATGCGGCGATTGGCGAACTTGCCCCAGCTGTCGCGCACTTCGCGCGCCTGTTCGGCGAAGCGTCCGGCAATCCATTGGTCACCGCCAAAATAGCGCAGCGTCTCCATCGCATTGATGGAGTTGCCGACAAATTTCGAGTTGGCCTGGTCCGCCTTGATCGCATCGTCGAGGAACGGCCGCGTCCAGCGATTGGCAAAGAAGGTGAAGGTGATGAAGGCCGCGCCATAGACGAGGACGATCACAACGATCTCGAGATTGATCGACGCACCCAGAACGAGAAGCGTCATGGCGATCTGGATGAGACCGGGGATGAGGACGATCAGCCCGAGCTGCACCAGCGTATAGACCGCATTCTGCCCCCGCGACTTGGCCTGCTGGATCTCGGCCGGATTGTAATCGATGAAGAAGTTGACGGTCTTTTTGAGCAGCCGCTGGAAGAAGGCTGTGCCGGCAATGAAGTTCAAATTCTCGGCGCTCATCATCGCGGCGTAGTTGACGATGCCGTTGAGCGCCTGGCTCAGCCCGAACAGCACGCCATAGCCGACAAAGCCCCAGAGGATGGCTTCGCCCCAGGTGCCGGCCTGCATCAGGTCAATCAGCCGGGAAAAGAGGTATGGACCGGCTACGCCTGCGATCGAGGAGACGAGAACGACAAAGGCAACACCCGCCAGCAGCCCCTTCGCCTCCTCCCAATAGCGAGCATAGATGTAGCGCATCGGGGCCAGCATCTCGGGCCAGGTGGCCTCAAGCTTGTTCTCCTCGGCGGCATTGGCCGCCCCGCCCCGGGGGCGGAAGGCATTTTTGCTGGCGCGGGGCTTCGCGCCGCTGGCTGGGGCTTGCATGGTCATGGAAATCGAAAGGTAGGTAGGCCAAACCGCTTAGGCAAGCTGGCCCTGCCTAACTATTCCGACACCGCGTGCGCCGGGTCGGGCCGGACCGGCGCCTTGGGGTTGCGCAGAAGCAGTACCAGCGGTGCCGAGAGCAGCGTGACGATAGCCATCAGCCAGAAATCGTCGAGATAAGCGATCATCGCCGCCTGCTGCGACACCAACCCCGAAATCGATGAAATCACGCTCAGCGAGCCTTGCAGCATCCCGGGAATATCCCTGATCGCGCCGGAATTGAGGGACACGCCGCCCGCGAGCTCCGACGTGTTGACCTGGATCATCCGAGCCAGCACCGTCATCACCAGCGAGATACCGACCCCCTGCCCGACATTGCGGACGAGACTGAAGATCGCCACGGCGTCAATCCTAAGCCTGGAGCTGATCGTCGCGAAGGCAAGCGTGTTGAGTGGCACGAATACGAGGCCGAGCCCCAGCCCCTGGAACAGGCCCGACCATGCGATCGGTCCCTGGTCCATGACAACGTCGAACCCGGTCATCGCCCAGAGCGAACCCGCCGAAACCGCAATCCCCGCAATCACCAGAATGCGCGCATCGACCTTGCCGACGAGGCGACCGACAAGGATCATCGAAAGCAGCGTCCCGACGCCGCGCGGCGCCATGACGACGCCCGTCGCGATCACCGGATAGCCCATCAGGCCTTGCAGCATGGGCGGCAACAGGGCGAGACCGGAAAAAGTGGTAATGCCGATCATGGCGATGAAGAACAGCCCCGACACGAAATTGCGGTCGAGGAACATCCTGAGGTCGATGAAGGGATGTTCGGCCGTGGCGCAATGGATGACGAACATCCAAAGGCACGAGAGCGCCGTTCCGAGATAGAGCCAGATCTCGAACGACTCAAACCAACCGGCTCCGCTGCCGCGATCGAAGATCATCTGCGTCGCCGCAACCGCGATGGCGAGCATCGAGAACCCGAAGAAATCGAAGGGCCGGGTCTTCGGCGTTTCCTTCGGCATGAAGAAGAACAACGCTGTGAGCGCGAGGATGCCCACCGGCAGGTTGACGAGGAAGACCGAGCGCCAATCGAAATTTTCGGTAAGCCAGCCGCCAAGTGTCGGCCCGATGATCGGCGCGACCATGATGCCGGCGCCGAAAATGGCCATGGCTTGTCCCATCTTCTCGCGCGGATTGATGTCGAGCATGATGGCCTGCGCCAGCGGCGCCAGCGTCGCGCCGAAAATGCCCTGTGCAACACGGAACAGCACCATCTCCGGCAGGCTCGTCGCGATGCCGCAAAGGAGCGAGGCAATCGTAAAACCGAAGACGCCGATCAAGAGCAGGTTGCGCCGCGTCAGCCGGTCGGCAAGCCAGCCCGAGAGCGGCGTCGCGATGGCAGCGGCGACGATGTAGGAGGTCAGCACCCAACTGATCTCGTCCTGCGATGCCGAGAGCGAGGCGCGCATGTGCGGCAGCGCCACATTGGCGATGGTGGTGTCGAGCACCTGCATCACCATGGCGAGCATGATGGCGGCAGTCAGCAAGCCCTTGTTCTTGACGACAAGCGTCGGCTGAGAAACGGCGGCGGCCACGGCCATCGGCCTACTCCTCAGCCCGCGGGCTTGGTGTCGACGGCAACGACCGCGCTCATGCCGGCACGCAGCACCTTGCCCTCGGCGTCATCAACGCTGATCCGCACCGGTATGCGCTGGGTGACCTTGACCCAGTTGCCGGTGGCGTTCTGGGCAGGGATCAAGGCGAACTGTGCCCCGGTGGCCGCGCCGATCGAGACGAGGTGGCCGGTAAACCGCACCCCCGGATAGGCATCGATGGTCACATCGACCGGCAGGCCGGGTGTCAGCGTTGCAAGCTGCGTCTCCTTGAAATTGGCTTCGATCCAGGTGTTGCCCGTCTCGATAAGGCTCGCAATGGTCGTACCGGTTGCGATGAACTGGCCCACGTTGAGGCTAGCGACCTGGCTGACCACGCCATCGGCGGGTGCGAGGACCGTGGTCTTTTCGAGATTGCGCGCAGCGGCGTCACGCGCGGCAAGCGCGGCACGCACCGCCGGGTGATCGTCCGTCACGATCTGCGGATCGCCCGAGAGCGCGGCTGTGGCGCTGGCCAACTGCTGCTCGGCGAGATTGACCTGGGTCTGCGCGGCCTGGAGCGCAAGTTTCACATCGTCGAGCGCGGCGTCAGAAGCCGAGCCCTGGGTGACGAGTGCCTGCTTACGGTCAAAGGCATCCTGCCGGATGGCAAGTGTCGATTGTGCCGCGGTCAGTTGCGCATTGGCGGTGCCGTAGGCCACGCGCAACTGCTCGACATTGACCCGCGCCGCGGCGAGCGCAGCTTCGGCCTGCGACAGCGCGATCCGGTAGGGCTCGGGGTCGAGCGTGAACAGCACGTCGCCCGCCTTCACGACCTGGTTGTCGATGACGTCGACCTCGGCGACGCGGCCCGCCACGTCGGCACTGAGCGCGACCTTGGCCTGCTGCACATAGGCGTTGTCGGTGTCGACGTAGCGTCCGCCGCTCAACCAGAAATATCCACCGACACCAGCGAGCACCACCGGCACCGACACCAGCAGCAGCCAGCGGCGCGAACGCTTCTTGCCCGGTGCAGCGGGGCCGCGGCGGGAGCTTCAGCGGCCGCGCTCGGCAGGGTGACGACAGTGGCTTCGCCCGGCTTGGGCGGGTTGGCACGCGCGTTCATATTACGCTTCTTCCTTGAGATCGGCGGGTAGGTTGAGGAGGTTGTCGCGAATGCAGGTGAGGCTCGACGCGAGAACCTTGCGGTCGTGTTCGCTGACGCCCTGCATGGCGTGTTCATAGACCTGACGCCCGACATTGCGCGCCATCATCACCAGCTCCACTCCGGCGGGGCGGAGCTTGGCGAGCTTGGCGCGGCTGTCCGCGGGATCGGCAAAACGTTCGATCAGCCCGCGCTTCTCGAGCCGGTCGAGAACCCCGCTCAGGGTCATCGGATCAGTGTCGATCAGCGCCGCGAGTGCGACCTGCGAAATGGCGTCGTTGCGATGGATCTCGGCCAGCGCCCGCCATTGCGGGAGGGTAAGGCCGTGCACCTTGGCCTCGTCCTCGAATCGGCGGCGGAAGAGCCGCGCCACTTCATGGATGGCATAGCCAATCGAGGCCTCTTTCTTGAGTTCGGGCTGCACAAGCTTATCCTAAGTGTACTTATGATAAGTGCGCGTATAATAAATGTACTTACGAAGTCAAGTCGCGCCGGACATGGCTGGGATGCGCGGAATCGGGGGTCGGATGAAACGGCGAAGACCGCGCTCGATGAGCGCAGCCTTTGATTTGAATTGGCTGAGCCGCCGAAGTTCGGCGGGACTCAGTAACCCGCGATCCACTTTGCCGAGGCTTGGCCACCCGGGGATTCCTTGTAGATAAACCGGCCCCGGATGGTCCGCGAGTTTCCCGCATAGCTCAGGGCAATCGAAACCTTGCAGGTGAACCCGGTTTTGGTGGACCCGATCGTTGTCGCGGTGAGCTTGGAATTATTGCCCAGTACGCGCGAAAAATACGACCCGTCCTCCATCTTCATCTTTGGCAGGATCTCAAGGATGAACTTGATCACTTCGGGATCCTCGCATCGGATTCCCCGATAGTCTGTTGCTGCGGCCGCCGGCAGAACCGACGCGGCAAGAAATGCGGCGATAATCAAAATCTTCTTCATGTTGAAATCCCCCACGGCAAAACGCGCCTCAAGCAAAGTCAAATGTCCAAACGACCGAGAGATCGCCTCTCGCAGTCTCTCGGACATTAGGCCCTGTAATTGACGCTGAAAAGACAAACGCAGCGATTTCCTGGGTGGGTCAAGTCGCGACCGCGCCCCTCGCAGACAATGGCGGTGGCTCACTCGACCTGCGGCAGACACCTGTCAGGCGCCGATCCTGCCACCGAGTTCGTCGTCGATATGGGCGCGGATGATTTCGTCGAAGCTGGTTTCCGCGACAAAACCCAGCGACAGCGCACGCCTGGTGTCGAAGTTCCGCGGCCAGCCGGCGACGATCCTGGTGATCGTCGCGTCCGGGACTTCGCGGATGAGCTTGACCGCCTTCTCGCCGGCGACGCGACGCAGCGCCTCGATCTCATCGCCCACAGTGGCCGAAAGGCCCGGCACCGAAAGCGTCCGCCGCCAGCCGAGCAAGGAGGTGTCGATCTCGGCCGCGCGGATCAGAAACCCCACCGCCGCGCGGGGGCTCGCGAACCAGTGCCGCGCATCGCGGCTCACGGGCAGGACGGCCTCCATCCCGCTCAGCGGTTCGCGCAGGATGCTTGAAAAGAATCCCGACGCCGCGGCATTGGGCTTGCCCGGCCGCACCACAATGGTAGGCAGCCTGATGCCGACGCCATCGACAAAGCCGCGCCGCGAATAGTCGTTGAGCAGCAATTCACCGATCGCCTTCTGGGTGCCGTAGGAGGTCAAGGGCGTCGTGAAGAACTCATCGCCGATGGCCTCGGGGTACGGCGCGCCGAAAACGGCGATCGACGATGTGAACACCAGACGCGGCTTGTAGGGCGCTTTTGCGCTCTCGAGCCGGATGGCTTCGAGCAGAAACCGCGTGCCATCAAGATTGATGCGGTAGCCCTTTTCGAAATCGGCCTCCGCCTCGCCCGAGACAATTGCCGCCAGGTGAAAGATCAGGTCGGCACGTTTGGCCGCGAGCGATGCGGCGACCCCGGGGGAGGCAAGGTCCGCAGCAAGCGCTTCGACCGCGCCAGCAAAGCCTTCGGGCGCCGATGGCGCGACAACGTCGGCCAGCGTCAGCCTGTCGATCGGCTTGCCGCCGACTTTGCCGGCCTTGACCAAAGCGGCGAGCAACTTTCGCCCGACCATCCCGGCCGCCCCGATAACCAGAATATGCATGTCCTGAAGTCCGCCTCTGCTTGCACCGGACCGCTCCGTATCAGGCGGCGGCGCGCGATGCCACGATTTCCGCTAGCCGTCCACGCCCTTGACGAGCAGCGCTTCGAACGCCTTGCGGATTTCGGGCAGGATCGGCGCCGGCCGCCGGCTCTCTCGGCCAACGAACACGTGGACGAAAAAGCCATCAGCCGAGGCTAGATCGTCCGCGCCCTGGAACACGCCGATGCGATAGCGCACCGAGGATGTTCCAATCTCGGTGATGGCGAGCCCGACGCTGATCGAAGCCCCGAACTTCACCTCGCGGTGAAAGCGCGCTCCGCTTTCGACCACCATTGCGACAAACGGTCCCTCCCTGACCGCGAAGGCGCCGATCTCGAGAAGGAACGACACGATCGCGGTATCGAAGTAACTGTAGATTTCGGCATTGTTCACGTGCCCGAAGGAGTCGAGATCCTTCCACCGCACGGTCAATGGCACAAAGCGCAGAAAGGCGGCGCGCGTCGCCACGGGCTCACGTTGCGTCTTCGCCATGCTTCTGCGTCTCCCTTGCACACCACTTGAACTGCCCCCGCGCAATTGCGCTTCGATAGAACCACCCCGCTCCGTTAACGCAACCGGCCGTGGCCTTTTCCGTTGGCTGAAACTGACCCCGAACCACATTGCACCAGTCCCGGTGCCAATCCAACGTCGCCCCACGAACCCGGCAGCGCCGCCAACCTGGAGGCGCCGCCGCGAAGGGCAGGCCGGTCCAAACGCCAGCTTGACGATCCTCTTGAAACATTTCAAAAGGATAGTCGGGCGACGCCTGATGCCGACCGTGCGGTCATCGCCGATGGTCAATCTGAGTGCGGCGCCGGAAGTCAATTTCGGCATCGCTTCACGCGAAAGCGCCGGATGATACAAAGGCAGACGCACGAAGCTGCCGAAGGAGGAGTCTAGGGCGTGTCAACGGATCAGCCAGGCGAGCGACCAGCAGCGGCCCCGCTTGGGATTGGCGCCGTGCTTGTGCATGTCCGTCAGCTCTTCTGGCGATTTCCGGTTGTTGCGCTCCTCATCGTCCTCATCTGTTCGACCGCGATCATTACCCCGCAGATCCTGAGCCTAGGCAATATCCTGCTGGTGTTGCGCCAGTTCAGCGCCCTCGGACTCATGGCGGTGGGGGTAACCTTTGTGGTCCTCTGCGGCCGTCTCGATGTCTCGATCGGATCCATGGCATCGCTCTCGGTGGTGGTCGTCATCGCGCTTCACGACGCATTCGGACCGGGCATCGCCATTCTCGGCTCGCTTGCAACTGCGGCCATCTGCGGCGCAATCAATGGCTACCTCGTTGCCTATCTGCGCCTCAGTTCGCTGGTGACCACGCTGGGCATGTTCGCCGCCCTCCAGGGCGTCGCCAATGTCATCGGTATTTCCGGCGTGCAATTGGTCAAGAACCCGGACGCATCCTGGTTCGCCTTCATCGGTCGTGGTTACATCCTGGGGATCCCCTTCCCCGTCTGGATGTTCCTGACCGTCGCCGCAACCGGCGCCTGGGTGATTGGCGCCACCAATTTCGGCCGCTCGATCCGCGCCGTGGGCGGCAGCGAAAAAGCGAGCGTTTATTCCTCGATCGACGCCAAGGCGATCATCTTCTGGAGCTTCATGATCTCGGCGCTTTGTACCGGCCTCGGCGGACTCATCATCGCCTCGCGCGCCATGCAAGCCCAGGCCGATAGCGGTGTCGGTATGGAGATCATGGCCCTCTCCGCGATCTTCCTCGGCGGCACCAGCCTCGGTGGCGGTGTCGGCGGCATCGGCCGCACGGTCATCGGCGTGATCGTCCTCGCCTCGGTCAACAACACGCTGGTGATGGTCGGCATGCCAATCCAAGCCCAGTGGCTGGTGAGCGGCACCGTGATCGTCCTTGCCGTCTGGCTCGATTCGATCGCGCGCAGGCGGAGACTGCTGGCATGAGCGTGGCCGAACCCGCGACCCATCCCGTCGAAAGTACCGGCTTCCGCCGCTACCTCGGCGCTGTCTGGAAGGCGACGGGCCGCTCCCCGGCATGGCCTTTGCTGACGCTCCTTGTGGTCTTCTTCGCTTTCCAGAGCCCGTTTTTCCTGAGCCCGTTCAACATCTCGGTGATCCTCGGACAGACCGTGCTGGTGGGCATGCTCGCCATCGGCCTCACCCCACTCGCCATCAGCGGCAATATCGACCTGTCGGTTGGCGCTATCGCCGCCCTCGGAACCTGCCTCACCGTCGCCGTCCAGCCCTTTGTCGGCCCCGTTGGCGCGGTCGCTGTCACCCTCGCCTGCAGCACGCTCTGCGGCGTCATCAATGGCCTGATCGTCGAGCGGCTGAAGCTCAACTCCATTATCGTCACCATCGCGGTCGGCACCGCGCTCCACGGCGCGACCTATCTCCTCTTCGGCGTGACCACCAAGGTCGCACCCGATACCTCTTTCGTCGATTTCGGCTCGCTCAAGCTCCTCGGCCTGAGTTCGAGCGTCATCATCTTCCTGCTGCTTGCCATTGCGACGAGCCTCATGCTGCGCTTCACGGTGCATGGCGTTCACACCTACGCCATCGGCGGCCATCGCCAGGCGGCACTCGACGCCGGAGTCAATGTCGAGCGCCATGTCCTCATCAATTTCGCGTATTCGGGTCTCTTTGCCGGTCTCTGCGGCGTCCTGCTGGTCGCGAGCCTTGGCGCAGGCTCGCCCACCTATGCCAAGGACTACGAACTCTGGGCCATCATCGCGGTGGTCCTGGGAGGCACCCGCCTCGCGGGTGGCGCCGGCACTGTCGCCGGCACGGTTGCGGCCGCGCTGTCGCTGACGGTGCTCCGCAACGGCATGACCCTCATGAAGATCGACGTGCGCTGGTTCCTCATCGCACTCGGCCTGTCGCTGATCGTCGCCCTCATCCTCGACCGCTTGAGATCGGGAGAGCCAGACGTCGCCGAATAGAACCACGGTACAATGAGTACCGCTTCGCATCCGCCGGCCGGTCCAGGATGCGAGGCTCCGAAAGACCGGTCAACCATTGGGAGGACTAAACAATGAAACTTTTCAAGAGCCTCGCCCTGGCAGGTCTGGCCACTCTGGGGCTGAGTCTTGCGATGCCGGTGACGGCACAGGCGCAGGATTGGCTTGAAGGCACGCCCAAAAAGCCGATCAGCGATCTGAAGATCGGCTTCTCGTTCCGCGGCGGCGCCGGCGGCAATCTCTATGTCGCTCAATATGTCGCCCAGCTGCACAAGATGGCCGACGAACTGGGCATCGAACTCGTCATCGTCGATGCCGAGGACGATCCGGGCCGCCAGACCCAGCAACTGCCCGAACTGATTGCCCAGCAGCCCGACGCCATCGTCGTCTGGGCCCTGAGCGCCGCCGGCATCGTGCCGGCGCTGAAGCAGGCCTCTGATGCCGGCATCCCGGTGGTGACCGTGGTTGCGGACGTCGATCCCAGCGGCCAGCAATATGTGAAAGCCCATGCCGGCCCGAACGATACGCTGCAGGGAACCCAGGCAGCCCAGGCTCTCATCGACGCCATGGGCGGCAAAGGTAACGTGGTCCAGATCATGGGCACGGCCGGTTTCGCACCGGCGGAGATGCGTGCCCAGGCGTTCCGTGACGTCGCGGCCAAGTACCCCGACATCAAGCTGCTCGACACCCAGGTCGGAACCTGGTCCGTCGGCACCGGCCAGTCGCTGATGGAAAACTTCATCACCCGCTTCGGCAAGGACATTGACGGCGTGATCACTTCGGACGGCTACACCGGCACTGGCGCCTATCTCGCGGTGGAAGCCGCCGAGAAAGCCGGAACGCTCGAACCTGGCCATGTGAAGTTCGCCGATCCCAACGCCGTCGGGACGAGCTACGACCTCGTCAAGGACGGCAAGTACTCGGCAACCGTGCTGCAGCTGCCGGAAGCCGACGCGGAGTTCTCCTTCAAGATCGCCATCCGCGTCGCGGCCGGCATCGAAGTGCCGCGCTACTCCTATCTGCAGACACCGGTTGCAACGCCGCAGAACTACGCCGACTATCCGCGTCCGGGTCTCTGATGGCAGCAGATGCAAATATCGGGGACGGCACCGCGCCGCCCCCCATTTTGAGCGTCCGGGGAATGACCAAGTCATTCCCCGGCGTCAAAGCCTTGCAGCAGGTCGATTTCGACGTGCGGCCGGGCGAGGTCCATGCCCTGTGCGGCGAGAACGGCGCCGGCAAATCGACGCTGATGCGCATCCTCGCCGGCGACTACCGCGCCGATGACGGCGAGATCATTTTCAACGGCGCCCCCGCCACCTATCGCAATGCCCGCGAGGCGCGCCGCGAGGGCATCCTCCTCATCCACCAGGAAATCTCGCTGGTGCCCGAGATGACGGTCGCCGCCAATATCTTTCTCGGCAACCTGCCCAAGCGCCGCTTCGGCCTCGTTCGCCATCGCGACATGGTACAGAAGGCCCGTGCCACGCTTGAAACCGCGGGTTCCGAATTCAGCCGCATCGATCCGCGCTCGAAGGTCTCCGAACTCTCGTTCGCCCACCAGCAGATGGTCGAGATTGCGCGCGCCACGGCGTTCAAGAGCTCGGTGGTGATCTTCGACGAACCGACCGCCTCGCTGACGCTCTCGGAAACCAATGCACTCTTTGCGACCATTGCCCGCCTCAAGGCGCAGGGCGTCGCCATCATCTATATCTCGCACAAGATGTCGGAGGTCTTTGCACTTTCCGACCGCGTAACCGTTCTGCGCGACGGCTCAATGCGCGGCACGCTCAAGACCGCCGAAACCAACGAACAGGAAGTGACGCGCCTGATGATCGGCCGCGACATCGCCGTCGCCGCCCGCGTCGAGGCACGCGAGCGCGGCAGCGAATTGCTGCGCGTCGAGGCGCTCGAATCTCCCGGCTTCGTCAAGGACGTGAGCTTTGCCGTCCATTCAGGCGAAGTGCTCGGGCTCTATGGCCTCATTGGCGCCGGCCGCACCGAGACCGCCGAGGTTGTATTCGGCGTGCGCCGCCGCACCGGCGGCCGCATCTTCTGGCAGGGCCGCGAAGTCAATATCCGTTCGGCCCGCGACGCGGTCGATCTCGGCATGGGCCTCGTCCCCGAGGACCGTAAGGGCAAGGGGCTGATCCTCGGCCTCACCGGGATCAACAACCTGACCATGGTGCTCATGCGCCGCTCGGGACTGATGCGTCTGCCCGACCGCAAGCGCGACATGAACGTCTATGAAGAATTCAAAACCAAGCTCGATATTCGCGCCGCGAGCGCCGACACCCTCGTCAACACTCTGAGCGGCGGCAACCAGCAGAAGATCGCCCTGGCCAAGTGGCTCGCGGTCAATCCCTCGCTGCTGATCCTCGATGAACCGACACGCGGCATCGATGTCGGCGCCAAGGCCGAAATTCACGCGCTCATCGCGCGCCTCGCCGAAAGCGGCATGTCAATCATTCTGATCTCGTCCGAAATGCCGGAAATCCTCGCGCTCTCGACTCGTGTGCTGACGTTTTCCGAAGGCAGGATCGTCGGCGAATTCGGCACCGGCGAGGCGACCGAAGAGCGCTTGCTCTCGACCGTCGTGGGCCGCCGGGCGGCGGCCTAGCGTCCGACGAAATTGGCGTAGCTGTCGCGCTCCAGCGTCGCGAACAGGTCGAGCCCGTCCTGGTCGGCGAACGGGAAATACGAGAACAGCGCCAGCCCCGCCAGATCGCTTGTCGGATCGACCCAGAAATAGCTCGAACCCAGCCCGCCCCAGAACTGGCTGCCGGCGCGGCGACGGCCCGGCATGTCGACCATGTTGGTCATCCCGCAAAGGCTCCATTTATTGCCATGTGGCTGGTCGAGATCGAGATCGGCGCTGACCGGCGGGATGACCGTGCGCATCACCGGCAGCTTGATGTCGCCGATATGATTGCGGAACATCAGCGCGACGGTCTCGGGCTCCAGCACCCGCCCGTTCGGCGCGTCACCTTTGTTGAGCAGCATCCTGAGAAATTTGAAATAGTCGCCCGCCGTACCGTAGAGGCCGGCGCCGGCCATGTACATTTCCGGTTCCTGCGAGATCTTGAACTCGAGCACATTGAACTCGCCGCGCTTGACCTTGCCGCGCACCGGCACTTCCTCGGCAAGCTGGCGCGGACCCATGATGAAGCTCGTCCATTGCATGCCGCAGCGATCGAAGATCTGCGACTTGAAATATTGCTCAAGCCGCATCCCCGAGAGCTTCTCGATGATCTTGCCCAGGAAATCGGTCGCCACGCCATATTCCCAACCCGTGCCCGGATCGAAGGCAAGTGGCAGGTTGAACGCCTCGATCTTGCAGGATGGGATCGGCGGCAGGTTCATCACCTTCGCATACTTGAGCGTATTGGCATTCCACACATCCGAACTGTGGCCCGAGGTGTGGGTGAACAATTGCCGCATCGTCACCTTGCCGCGCGCGGACCTGAGGATCGGCTTGTCCTCGGCAGTGTAGCCGGTGATCACCTGATGCGTCGCGATTTCGGGCAGAATCTCCTCGGCGGGCTGATCGAGACTGAAGCGGCCCTGCTCGAGCAATTGCGCACCGGCGACGCTGGTGATCGCCTTGGTCATCGAGGCCAGCATGAAGACGTCGTCGAGCGTATGCGCGCGCCCATCCGGCCGGTTGCTCGGCCCGAAAGCGGATTGGTGCAGAACGCCCTTGGAATTGCCCACGATCGCCACCGCGCCCGGCACCATGCCCTCGGCGATCGCGGCCGGTGCCGCCGCTTCATATGCCTTGAGCTTGCTCGCCATTTCTAGTCTCCTCCTGCCGCCTGCCCGATCGTGCGCCAGGCATAGCGGCGGTCCACTAACCTATTCTGCTTTCGATTGCTCCCGCAAATGCGCCACGAGATGCATGAGCCGCCGGTCGCGCCACTGGCTGCGAGCGGCGAGCTGATCGAGCGGCAGTGTCGCGCGCCGCTCGGCAGTTACGCGGTCAATCAACTCCGCCGGCCATTGCCTGGGAGACGCGCGCTGGCTCATGATCTGATGAATAGACGCCGAGAAGCGCTGCGCGTAGTCCGCAACGCCGCCCGGCGCATTGAGGTCGATGGTCTCGAACGGCCCCATGAACGCCCATCGCAGTCCAAGACCCTGCGAGATCGTCGCATCGATGTCGGCGGCGCTGGCATAGCCTTCTTCAAACAACGCCCATGCTTCATTGACCAGCGCCCATTGCAGGCGGTTGAGGATGAAGCCATCGATCTCGCGCTTGACCTCGATGGGGGTCTTGCCGACCCGCACCAGCATTTTGCGCAGCCATGGCACAATTTCAGGATCGGTCCAGGGCGCCGGCACCAGCTCGACGACCGGCACCAGATGCGGCGGATTGACCGGATGCGCGATGAGGAATCGCTCCCGGTTCTTTGCGTCCTTGGTGAAGCTGGAGGCCGGCAGCCCTGAACTGGAACTGCCGACCACCACCTCGGGAGAAATCAAAGCGCCGATCTGGTTGGCAACATCGGTCTTGACGTCGACGCGTTCGAAAACGCTTTCCTGCACATAGTCGACGCCATCCAGTGCTTCCGCGAGCGTGTCGGCGATGCGCACCCGCGCCCTGGCCGCATCGATATTTTCGGCAAGGGCCGCCGCCTCCAAATCGGCGAGCATCATGCCAATCCGCTGCAACGCGTCTTTCCGCTGCGCTTCGCTCGCGTCGTAAAGGCGCACATTGGCGCCTCCGAGCGCGAAGACCACGGCCCAGCCGCAACCCACCAGCCCGGTTCCCACGATTGCCACTTCGGCGAGTGTGTCGCGCATCACTGTCTCCGGCCGAAAGTTCTGAGCTTGGCGATAAGCACGGCCCCGTCAACCGGCCAATGCTTTCCCGCGCTATTTCATGCGGCGAAAATCGGTTCCTCGCGACTGCCAGCGCTTTGGCGGGTGGGGCCCTTTCGGCTAGTGTCGCCTTGCACACTCGGAACATGAGGGACAGGCCTTGGCACGCATCGTTCGCAAGGATTTCAAGGTCAAGACGGTCGACGACGTCAACATCGCCATCCGCAGCGTCACCGACGAGGAGTTCGAAGGGCCGCGCAAGGTGCCGATGATCCTGATGCATGGCACCCGCATCCCCGGCATCAGCGAATTCGACCTGCCGGTGCCCAACGGCTCCTTCTCGGAAGACCTCGCGCGTCTGGGCCACACCTGCTACATCGTCGATGCTCGCGGCTTCGGCAAATCCGACCGTCCGGCGGAGATGGATCAGCCGCGAACCGAAGGCCCGCCCATTGTCCGCGGCCTCACCATCACCCGCGACATCGATGCCGCCGCCAACGCACTCCGCAAGGAAGCCGGTGCGGCCAAGGTCGGCATTTTCGGCTGGGGCACGGGCGGTATCCTGGCATTGATGTATTCGGCGATCTGGCCCGAGAAGGTCGACAACATCATCCTCTACAACACGCTCTATGGCGGTGCGGGCGATCATCCCGAGATCGGCCACGGCTCCTTCTGGGACGATCCGGACAATCCGGGGCATTTCAACCAGAAGAAATACGGCAACTACTACTACAACCGGATCGATATGCTCCGCAAAGGCTGGGACAACCAGATTCCGATCGCGGACAAGGATGCCTGGCGCGACCCAGCCATGCTCAAGGCCTTCGAGCAGGCGCTGATCGACGGCGACCCCACCACCATGGATCGCGATCCCCCCTCATATCGAAGCCCCAACGGCATGCTCGAGGACAGCTTCCACATGGGACTCGGCAACAAGCTGGTTCATGCCAGCCAGGTCTATGCGAGGGTCATGATCATCAACCCCGAATACGACACCTGGTGCCGCGACGAGGATGTGGAGGCACTGAAGCGCGACCTTGTCCACTCGCCCGAGATCAAGGTCTGGGCGCCCAGGAACACTACCCACTACATTCTGCTCGACCGGCCGGAGCGCGGCCGCATCGCAACCCTTGCCGAGATCGCCAAATTCATCGACAAACCGGCCTGAGATGACCAACGAAGCGCCCCTTGTCGATGCCCATTTCCACCTCTGGATGCGCGACCATCCGCTAACGCCGACGGCATGGCATTCACCGCCGACTGACGCGACGGTTGAGGACTTGATCGCTACGCATGACAAGTTCGGCGTAGTGTTCGGTGTGGTCGCGGCGGCAAGCCTTCATGGCGAATTTCGCGACTACATCGGCGCGGCACTGAAGAGGCATCGGCGCCTTCGCGCCACCGCAATTCTCGCACCCAACACCGGCCTCGCCGCGATGGAACAGCTCAAGGCCGAGGGCTTTGTGGGCGTACGTCTGATGCGTTCGCTCCATGACGATCTGCCGGATCTCGACAAGGGCGACTATCCGGCGTTCCTGCGCCGCGTCGCCGAGATCGGATGGCACGTGCATCTGGTCGAAAAAAAGCACCGCTATGCGGAATCAATCGCCGCGGTCGAGGCTTCCGGTGCCCGCCTCGTCATCGATCATATGGGGCACGTCGTTTCGCCCGAGGGCATTAACGACCCCGGATTCAAGGCGATCTTGGCGGCCATCGAGCGCGGCAATACCTGGGCCAAGGTCTCGGGACGCTTCCGCGCGCAAAGCGTCGAGGACGGCAATGCCTACGCCGCCCAATTGCTCCGCGTTGGCGGCGGCGAGCGCTGCCTCTGGGGCAGCGACTGGCCCTTTGCCGGACACGAGGGCAAGCTCACCTATGACAAGGTGCTCGCCGATTACTACGAGATCGTCCCCGACCCGGCGCTCCGCCGCCAGATCGATCGCACGGCGCTCAAGTTCTATTTCGCTTAACGGCGCGCGCTAGAGCGCGAGGCCATAGGCCTGGATGGCTGTCCCCGAAAACAGGGCCGATTTCTCGCTCTCGCTCGCGCCGGCCGTCAGCCGCTTCAGCGCATTCCAGCAGGTGCGATAGCTGAAATAGCCTTTGTCGACGGGGAAATTGCTTTCCATCATCGCCCGGTCCGCGCCGAACAGCTCAATGCCGGTCGTAACGAACGGCCGCCACAGCTGCGCCAGCTCGACCGAGGTCGGCGGCCTCGTCCGCGAGCGGAAATCGTAGCCATACATGCGCATGCCGAGACCGCCGATCTTGATGAAGACATTGTCCAGCTCTGCCAACCGCGTCAGGTTGGTCTTCCAGTTCGCGAAGATCTCGTCATTGCGTCCGGCATAGGGACCGACGCGCAGCACGCAGCCCAGATGATCGATGATAATCTTCGTATCGGGAAAGGCTCGCGCGAGTTCGAAGCACTCGCCCAGCTGCGTGTGATAGGCCGTGACATCGAAGGCCAGATGCCGGGGACCGAGCCGCGCAAAGCCCTCGCGGAATTTCGCCTCCGCCATCATCCCCGCCGACAGGGCGCGTTTAGGTGGCCATTGATAGAAGCGCACCGCCTCAGAATCGTCCCAGATGGTGAGCTGGCGGATGCCCACGAACCGCCCGCGTCCGATCTCGGCATGAAGGTCGAGCAGTTCCTCGACCGCGGCCCCCGCGAACAGATCCGCATAGCCCACGATCCCCGCGCAGATCCGCGTCGTGCCAACCGCGCGGCCTTCGGTCATCGAAACGATGATTTCGGTCTCGCCGGCTGCGCGCAACTCGGGGCGCCCATAGGTACGAAAGAAGTGGTTCCCCTCGATATTGACGGTGCCGATGATGTTGTGCCCGTCGCGCACGTCGCGCATCAGATCGGGCACGAGATAGCGGCCGCCGGGTCCTTCGCCCAGATGAAGATGCGAGTCGACGATGGGAAGGTCCGGGTCGATCGCCTCCTCGGGCTCGGCCTTGGCGAGCCAGTCGTGGTCGACCGGGAAATTGGTGACTTCAGTCCGCGGCGGCGGGATTGTCGGCTGGCTCAAGCTTTCCTCCCCCTTGCGCCGCTAGAACCCGACACGATCCGGCCCCTTGAGCCCGAGCATTTGACGCACATCGGCGGGCGATGCGATTTCAAAGCCGAGCTCTTCGATGATGCCGCGAATCTTGATGACTTGCTCCGCATTGCTCGACGCAAGTTTCCCGCGACCGATATAGAGGCTGTCCTCCAGCCCGACGCGGACACTGCCGCCCATCATCGCCGCCTGCGTCGCATAGGGAATCTGGTGACGACCGGCCGCCAATACACTCCACATATAGCTGTCGCCGAACAACCGGTCGGCGGTTTCCTTCATGAACATCAGGTTGCGCATATCCGCGCCGATGCCGCCCAGGATCCCAAAGATCATCTGCACGAAGAACGGCGCCTTGATCACCCCGCGATCAACGAAATAGGCGAGATTGTAGAGATGCCCCACATCATAACATTCATGCTCGAACCGCACGTCATGCCTGACCCCCAGCGCTTCAACGATCGAGCCGACATCGCGGAACGTATTGCGGAAGATATGGTCGTCGGTGCGCCTGAGATAGGGCTCCTCCCAATCGAACTTCCATTCCGAATGGCGGTCGGCCATGCCGAAAATTCCGAAATTCATCGAGCCCATATTGAGCGAGCACATTTCGGGCCTGAGATCGATCGGCGCCACCAGCCGGTCGGCAACACTCATGGTCATGCTGCCGCCAGTGGTGATGTTGATGACAGCATCGGTGCCGTCCTTGATCGCCGGAAGGAACTGCCGGAACACCGCAGGATCCCCGGTCGGCTGGCCTGTCTCGGCGTCGCGTGCGTGAAGATGGAGGATCGCCGCACCCGCTTCGGCCGCCGCGATCGACTGCGCCGCGATATCGGCTGGCTTGTAGGGCAGGGCCGAAGACATCGAGGGCGTGTGCACCGCGCCGGTGATGGCGCAACTGATAATGACCTTGCCGGCCTTGGCAGCCATTGTCTTTCTCCCTTTGGCCTCAGGCAATTGCGCTTGAAGCCCCGCAAAGCCAAGCTGCCGCCTTCGCCATTTCGGCTGTAGAAATAGCCCGATATGGCCCGGGCGGTAACGCCTTCCGGACCCTACCCTGCCTGACATCCAAGTCGAGGACCTTCGCCGTGCAGCCCCGCCCCGCCTACCGGAATTTCCGCAAGCGCCTGAGGGCCCGGGAGCACCTGCTCGGCACCTTCATCAAGACGCCGACTACGCACGCCACCGAAATCCTCGGCCTCATCGGCTTCGATTTCGTCGTTTTCGACCAGGAACATGCCCCGCTCGGCCGCGACGCGCTCGACATGATGATCCTCGCCGCCCGCGCCTCCAACATCGCGGGCATCGTTCGCGTCGGTGACCCGTGCGACGCCAACATCCTCTCGGTGCTCGATTGCGGCGCGTCCGGCGTCCTCGTCCCCCATGTCGATACGGCTGAGAAAGCCCGTGCCATCGCTCAGGCCTGCCGCTATCGCGGCGGCAAGCGCGGTTTTGCGAACACCACGCGCGCCGGCAGCTTCGGTGGCGCCTCCTTCAAAGACCACATGGATCAGCAGGACTCGGAAGTCTGCTGCATCGCCATGATCGAGGATGTGAAGGCGCTCGACGAGATCGACGAGATCGTCCGCGTCGCCGGCATCGACGCCATCTTCATCGGCCGCGGCGACCTGACGGCTGCGCTTGAGGCGCCTTCGATGACCTCGCCCGAAACCCACAAGGTCGTGGCCCCGATCATGGCGGCGGCGCGGGCGGTGAATCTCCCCATCATCATGCTCTGCCCCGACCGCAAGGACGCCGAAGCCATGGGCGCGCTGGGGGCGAGCGCCTTCATGGCGCTCAGCGATCACGGCTTCATGCGAAAGGCCGCACTGGACGCACTCAAGGAATTTGCGCCACCGGTCTGAGCCGCGCGGACACCATTTCCGCCAATGAAATTGAGCCACGCGCGCCGCCGGTTTCCATCGCGGAGGCGCCCACCCTGCGCTAGTCAAAACTCACGCGCCAACCGGAACAAAAGACATGAAGATCTCGCCCGATCGCCTCGCTCTGACCCACGAGCTCCACGCCCTCGTCATCGACTATTGGCATGACGTCGACTGCAACTGGGGCCACAACGCGCCGAACTACTTCACCCCCGACGGCATCTTCGTCGGACCGGCGGCATCCTATGAGGGGCGCGAAAAGATCCGGGCATTCTACAAGTGGCGCGAGGATCGTGGCGCACGCACGGTAGTTCATTCCGTCCACAATTTCGAGGCGACGCTGACCGCGCCGGGCACAGCCACCTGCCACTGGTTCCTGATGCTTTATGGCGCCGACGGCAAGCCGGTCCTGCCGACCCACCCGCCGATCCAGATCGCCTATATGACCGACCACCTGATCCTCGATCCGGTCGAGGGCTGGCAGCTCACCTATCGCAAGTTCGATACCTGGTTCGAAGGCGGCACGCCCACGACCAATCCCAACTTAGACGACAAGTAGCGCCGGGGGCGCTTCTCAGAACGCCATTTCGACCCGATCGCGGTGTCCCGCCGGGCCGGACTGGGCGGCGAGCGTTGCCAGCGCGGCTTCGATCTTGGCCGTCGTCTCACGCAGCGGCGCAACGATGCGCTCCGCAATCTCGCCGGCCGGGATGGCCGTCTTGAAAAAGCTGATGCTGATCGCCGCGCGGGCCTGGGCGCCCTCGCGGATCGGCATGGCGAGCGTACTGGTCCGGTAGGGCTTGGTTCGCGGATCGCGCATGGCATAGCCATCGGCGCGCACATGGCTCAGAAGCAATTGCAGCCGCCGCTCGTCCGCATCGGTGAACTCATTCGCCGGGTCGGCGCGGAACCGCGCCAGATGCACCTCGAGCTCCTCGCTCGAGCAAAAGGCGAGATAAGCTCGCCCCATCGCCGAGGTCCGAAGATCGGGACGAAGGCCGAGCACCGTATTGGTGTGTGCCCACGGGCTGATCGTGCCGGTCCAGAAATCGATGGCGATCGCGTCACCGTCGATGATGCCGAGCCCGATGGGCCATTTGATGCGGCGCGTCAGGTCGATCGCAAAGGGCCGGGCCACCTCGATGATCTGCGAGATGCCGTCATAACCGGCCGCCAGCTCATTGACCCTCCCGGTAATCCGGTAGCCGCCGCACATATTGTCGCGCGCCACATAGCCCTCGGCCATCAGCGTTTCGAGCATTCGCACGATGGTCGATTTCGGCATGCCGGTCTCTTCGAATATGCCGTTGACCGAGGCGATGCGCAGCCGGTTGACGGCGCGCAGCACATCGAACGCACGATGCACCGCCTCGACAGGCGGGTAGGAACGCCGTGTCTCGTCGGTCAGTCCACGCCGCGAATTGGTGCGAATGCGGTCATGTGCGCCTGCGTCGGGCAGGTCAACGACCCGCGCCGAGGTGGCCGGTACGCGTTCGTCCAGCAGCATGCTCATTCTGTCCTCCCAACGCCCGAAGGCGGGTTGCGGCAACGTCTCCCGAACATCGCCACTCGGTGGGCGGCCTTGTGGCCACTCCGTTTGGTACAAATCAGACTACGCTTCGCGCGACCGATCTGCCAACCCGCCGCCGTTGGGCGGGCCAGCTTATCCTTACCCCCGCACAGGTGCCCGCGCCGGCCCGGCAGACCGTATTTCGCGCGCTGAAATAAGCCCCAAATCAATTGGCCTCGCCGCCTGTAACGGGCCGACAAGCAGGGCCGCGGGGCCCTAGCCGCCGCACGGGGCCCTTTTGTCCGGACCCTTGCCAATTGTCCCAATTGCCGGTTCAGGAGCAGAGTTCAGTGAGCGATTTGACGGTGCGGCCTTCGACCAAAGTCGTATTCCACGATACCGATCCGCAACTTGTGGGACCGCATTTTCGCACCTGGGTCACCCGCGGCGGCAATTTTGCGGTGTGCGTCTCCGAGGTCGAGCCGGGCGCAGTGCTCGAACGCAAAGGCGAACCCGAAGAGTCGATGCTGATCCTGCCGCCCGACGGCGTCAGCGCCACCATCGAGGCCGGCGGGGCCAAACTCGAGGCAGGCCCCGACTCCCTCACCATCCTACCGCCCGGCGACAACCGCATCACCGTCAAGACCAAGGGCGTCATTGCCCGTATCGTCTCGAGGGCTTCCGCCGATCTGATGGGGCTCGCGGTCAACAACAAGACCTACGCCGATGGCGCTGCGGAACTTGCGCCGCCCGATCTCTGGCCCGAGCCCTATGACGGCTATCGCCTGCGCCATTACAAGCTCGCGGATTACGCCGACCCCAAGGGCGAGCGCATCCAGCCGCGCGTCTTCCGTTCGACCAATATGCTGGTCAACCTCTTCGTCCACTACAAGACCCGCCGTGACACCACGGCGCTGAGCCCGCATTGGCACGACGATTTCGAGCAGGCCTCGCTCACCCTCAACGGCACCTGGGTTCATCACACCCGCTTCAACTGGGGTTCGGACATCAAGAACTGGTGGCCGGACGATCACAGCCCGATGGCAACACCCTCGGTAATCATCATCCCGGCCCGCGCCATCCACACCAGCCAGGACATCGGCGAAGACGGCCCCGAATCCTCGCTCTACGACATCTTCTGCCCGCCCCGGATCGACTTCGCCAGCAAGAAGGGATTCGTCATCAACGAGGCCGAATATCCGCTGCCGGCGACATCCGGCGACCGCGAGGTCAAGACCGGCGGCACGCTCCTGAGCTGGCAGAAGCCGGCCTGACCCCTGGAGGCGGCCTATCCTTCTCGGCTGCATCGGCGACGACTTCACCGGCTCGACCGACCTCGCCAATGTCCTCGCCAAGGGCGGCATGCGAACGGTGCTCTATTCCGGCGTGCCTTCAGGACCGGCCAGCGCCGATGTCGAGGCCGGCATCGTGGCGCTCAAGTCCCGCACCATTCCCGCCGCCGAGGCCGTCGAGAAATCGCTGGCCGCGCTGAACTGGTTACGCGCACAGGGTGCCCTGCAAATCCTCTTCAAGTACTGCTCGACCTTCGATTCGACCCCCGAGGGCAATATCGGTCCGGTCGCCGACGCGCTGGCCGATGTGCTCGGCGCCAACCGGGTCATCGTCTGTCCCGCCTATCCGTCTCTTAAGCGCTCGATCTACCAAGGTCACCTCTTCGTCGGTGATCACCTGCTCAGCGAAAGCGGCATGGAGAACCACCCCCTGACGCCGATGACCGACCCCGACCTTCGACGCTGGCTTGCACGTCAAAGCCGCACGAGCGTCGGCCATATCGCCGCCAACATCGTCGCCAAGGGCCGAGACGCGATCCGCGCAGCGCTCGATCAGGAAGGCCCTCGCCTGATTATCGTGGACGTTGTCGACGACCGCGACCTGATCGAGATCGGTGCGGCTACGGCACATCTGCCTCTCATCACCGGCGGATCGGGCATTGCCCTGGGCTTGCCGGGAGTATTCAAGGCCAATGGCAAGCTGGCCCTGGCCGCGAAGCCCTGGAAAGGCGTTGCCGGACCGGCCGCGATTCTCTCAGGCTCGTGCTCGGTCGCGACGCGGGCCCAGGTTGCCCATCACAGGCAACGCCACGCGGCGCTCGAAATCACCGCCGGCGCGGTGATGGCCGGCACAATGACCGCCGATGTCGCGGCGTCATTCGCCCTCGCGCACAACGAAGGCCTGCCCCTGCTCTATTCCTCCGCCGATCCCGCGACGGTTCGGGTGGCGCAGGAGAGGTATGGCCGCGAGACCATCGCCGCCCGGATGGAATCCATGATGGCCGAAACCGCTAAGCGGCTGGTCGGCTCCGGCGTCACCCGACTTGTGACCGCGGGCGGGGAAACCTCAGGCGCCATCATCGAGGGTCTCGGCATCGCCGCGCTCGAAATCGGTCCAGAGATCGATCCTGGCGTGCCCGCGACCAAGGCGGTCGGACAATCGCTGGCCTTCGCCCTCAAGTCAGGTAATTTCGGGAGCGAGGATTTCTTCGCCCGCGCGGCGATGCAACTGGGAATGTGAATGAGCAACGAGGCACAGCTCCGCGAGCAGATCTGCACCCTCGCCAAATCGCTGTTCGACCGCGGCCTGACCTTCGGCTCCTCGGGCAATATCTCGGCCCGTCTCGACGATGGCGGGCTGCTGGTGACACCGACCGGCGCCTCGCTGGGGTCGCTCGATCCGGCCCGTCTCAGCCGCCTCGATGCCTCAGGCACACTCACCGGCGGCGACGCCCCAACCAAGGAAATGGCTCTGCACACCGCCTTCTACGAGACGCGCGGGGACAAGGCCGGCGCCGTGGTCCACCTGCACTCGACCCATTCGGTGGCGCTCTCGACCCTGCCCGATGTCGACCCCGATTCGATGCTGCCGCCCTTGACCGCCTATTCGATCATGCGGCTGGGCAAGGTGAAGCTCCTCCCCTATTTCCGGCCGGGCGACCCGGCCATGGGCGACGCCGTGCGAAGCCTCGCCGGTCGCAGGACGGCCGTCGTTCTCGCCAATCACGGCCCGGTCGTTGCCGGCAAGGATCTCGAGGCCGCCATCTACGCGATCGAAGAGCTCGAGGAGACTGCGCGTCTCGCCTTCCTCACCCGTGGCGCCAATCCCAGCCTTTTGAGCGAGGCGCAAATCCGCGATCTGGTCCAGGCCTTTGGTCTCGAATGGGACTGAGTGCCCGATTCGTGTTTCGGCCCTCGAAAAGAAAACGATCTGACGCCACGCGATCCGGTGGCGCGGCTAAGTATCCGGATCGGCTGAACTGCGTGGATGCCCGTTTGGCTGCCTGAGGTGACATGAAGTTTTCGGCAAATCTGGGCTTTCTCTTTCGCGAGCTGACGCTGCTCGACGCGGTGCATGCGGCCGCGACGGCCGGCTTTTCCGCCATCGAATGCCATTGGCCCTATGCCACCGATCCCAACGCATTCCGCGCCGCGCTCGACCAGCACGACCTGCCGCTGCTCGCTCTCAATACCGAAGTCGGCAGTCGCGAGCGTGCCGATTTCGGCCTCGCGGCAATTCCCGGCCGCGAGACCGAGGCGCGGGCCGTGATCGATCAGGCCATCGACTACGCGGCTGCGAGCGGCGCGAGAAACGTCCATGTCATGGCCGGCAAAGCTGAAGGCGAAGCGGCGGAGGCGACCTTCTCTGCAAATCTCCGCTATGCCGATAGCCGTATCGGCAATCGCGACATCGGCCTCCTCATCGAGCCACTCAATCACCGCGACGCGCCGGGCTATTTCCTGCGCACACTCGAGCACGCGGCCCAGCTGGTCGAGGCCGTCGGCATCGCCAGGCTCAAGATCATGTTCGACTGCTACCACGTGCAGATCGAGGGCGGCGACCTGCTCGCAAGATTCAAATGCAACCTGCTCCAGATCGGCCATGTCCAGATTGCAGCAGTGCGTGATCGCGGCGAACCCGATGAGGGCGAAATCGACTATCGCTGGCTCCTGCCGCAGCTTCGCGCCGCAGGCTATGACGGCTGGATCGGCGCCGAGTACCGGCCGCGCACGGGGACAGCAGCAGGGCTCGGCTGGCTCAAGGCCTTCACGGAGGCGCAGCTGTGAACCTCCCTGCCGTCGTCATTGTCGCTGCGCGGCGTACACCGATCGGTTCATTGTCCGGCACATTGGCGAATCTTGCCGCGCATCAGCTGGGCGCCGTCGCCATCCGCGCTGCGCTTGCCGACGCCGGTATCGCGGGCGACGAGGTTAGCGAAACCATTCTCGGCCAGGTGCTGACGGCCGGCGCCGGCATGAACCCCGCACGGCAGGCCGCACGCCTCGCCGGCATCGCCGACAGCGCACCCGCCGCACTCGTCAATCAGGTCTGTGGTTCCGGGCTGCGCGCAGTCGTGCTCGGCGCTCAGCAGATCATGACCGGCAGCGCCGGGATCGTCGTCGCCGGCGGACAGGAATCGATGAGCAGCGCCCCGCATGTCACGACGCTGCGGGGCGGCAAGAAGCTCGGCGACCTCGCATTGCGCGACACGGTAATGAGCGACGGCCTCTCCGACGCTTTCTATGGCTATCCGATGGGCATGACCGCCGAAAATGTCGCGCGGCAATATCAGCTGACCCGCGCCGCACAGGACGCTTTCGCGCTCACCTCGCAGCAACGTGCCTCCGCAGCGCAGAAAGCGGGTAGCTTCGCCGCCGAGATCGCGCCGGTTGAGATCAAGAGTCGCCGCGGCATCGAGACCCTGGCCGCTGACGAATATGTTCGCCACGACGCAACGCTTGAAATCATGGCGGCACTGAAGCCGGCCTTCGACCCGCAGGGCAGCGTCACCGCGGGCAATGCCTCCGGCATCAACGATGGAGCGGCCGCGCTGGTGCTGATGTCGGAAGCCGAGGCCGCACGCCGCAAACTGAGGCCCCTCGCCCGGATCGCCGCTTGGGCGCATGCGGGCGTTGACCCGCAGGTCATGGGTCTTGGCCCCATTCCAGCCACCCGCCTCGCGCTTGCGCGCGCCGGCTGGACAATAGGGGACATCGACCTGTGGGAAATCAACGAGGCCTTCGCCGCCCAGTCATTGGCGGTGATGGGTGAATTGGGTCTGGATTCCGACCGCGTCAACGTCAATGGCGGCGCCATCGCGCTGGGGCACCCGATCGGCGCATCGGGCGCGCGTGTATTGGTGACGCTGCTGCATGAGATGCGGCACAGGGCCGCGCGGCGCGGCGTGGCGACCCTTTGCATCGGTGGCGGGATGGGAATTGCCGTGGCGGTTGAAAATGCCTGAGCTTGGCGGCGGCATCGGCGAAATCCTCTGGCGTCCGGACCCGACGCGCGTCGCCGCCAGCCATCTGGCCGAATTCTCGCGGCGCGCCGCCTTCGGCGCCAGCGACTATGCGGGCCTTCATGCCTGGTCGGTCGGCCAGCCCGCGCAGTTCCACGACTATCTCTGGGATGCCCTCGGCATTGTCGGGAACAAGGGACGGCGCATCGTCGAATTGCATAGCGATCTGCGCAAGGCCCGCTTCTTTCCCGAGGCGCGGCTCAACTACGCCGAGAACCTGCTTGCCGGTCCCGACGACCGGCTCGCCATCATCGCCCATCGCGAAGACGGCGTCCGTCGCCTTCTCACGCGACGCAGTCTCTACGCACTCGTCTCGCAGGCGACGCAGGCCTTGCGCGCCGAAGGCATCGGCCCTGGCGACCGCGTCGCCGCCATTGTCACCAACGACCTCGAGTCCATCGTCGCTTATCTCGCGACCTCGGCGGTTGGCGCCATCTGGGCATCCTGCTCGCCCGATTTCGGTTCCACCGGCGCCAGCGACCGGCTCTGCCAGATAGAGCCCAAGCTGCTCCTCGCGGTACCCTCCTATCGCTACGGCGGCAAGACCATCGACATCACGGCAACCATTGGAGCCGTCGCCGCCGCTGCCTCCATCGAACGCATCGTTCTTCTGGGCTCGGTCCCCGGCGGCGTCTTCTCCAAACCCGCCATCAGCTGGCAGGATTGGCTGGAACCCCGCGAGCCCGGCGAGATCGCATTCGAGCAGCTGCCTTTCGACGCGCCGATGGTGATTGTCTTTTCGTCCGGCACCACGGGCAAACCCAAATGCATCGTTCATGGCGCCGGCGGGCTGCTGTTGCAGCACCGCAAGGAACACTTGCTGCATTGCGATCTGAGCCCGGGTGATACGCTGTTCTATTATTCCACCTGCGGCTGGATGATGTGGAATTGGCTGGTCACGGGCCTAGCCTCCGGTCTCACCATCGTCACCTATGACGGCAATCCCGGCTATCCGGATCTCAGCCGGTTGGCTGACCTGATCGACCGCGAGTCGATCACCGCTTTCGGCACCTCTGCCAAATTCCTCGATGCATGCGGCAAGGCCGGGCTCGTTCCCAGGGCCACCCATTCACTTCAGAGCCTGCGTACGATCCTGTCGACAGGCTCGCCGCTCCTCCCGCAGACCTTCGACTACGTATATCGCGACTGGAAAGAGAACGTGCATCTCGCCTCGATCTCGGGCGGCACCGATATTTGCGGCTGCTTCATGGGTGGCGTGCCGGTCTGGCCGGTCCGTCGCGGCGAATTGCAGGGGCCTATGTTGGGCATGGACATCGCCGTGCTCGCGCCCGACGGCACGCCGATCGAAGGCAGCCCCGGGGAATTGGTCTGCTGCAACGCCCATCTGTCGATGCCCGTCGGCTTCTGGAACGATCCCGATGGCGCCGCCTATGAGCGCGCCTATTTCACCCGCTTCCCGCCTTATTGGGCGCATGGCGATCTGGTCGAGAAGCGCCCATCGGGCGGCTTCGTCGTCCTTGGCCGCTCCGACACCACCCTCAATCCCGGCGGCGTCCGCATCGGCACGGCCGAAATCTACCGCCAGGTCGAAGCCTTCGACGAAGTGCTCGAATCCGTCGCCGTCGGCCAGGACTGGGACGGCGACCAGCGTGTGCTGCTGTTTGTGAGGCTCCGTCCAGGCATCGCACTGACGGCTGAACTCGAAGCCCGGATCCGCGCCGGCATCCGCTCGGGCGCAACCCCCCGCCACGTGCCCGCGCGCATCATCGCCGTGCCCGACATTCCCCGCACCCGTTCCGGCAAGATTTCCGAAGCCGCCGTGCGCGACATCATCCACGGCCGGCTGCTCGGCAATGACACTGCCCTCGCCAATCCCGAAAGCCTCGCCGCCTATCGCGGCCTGCCCGAACTGGTGAAATAGTCCGGCACCGCTCGGGGCGGTTCAGATCCTGCCATGCGCTGAACTGGGAAGGGATGGTGGGTGCGACAGGGATTGAACCTGTGACCCCCGCCGTGTGAAGGCGATGCTCTCCCGCTGAGCTACG
>JBEBGE010000084.1:0-10104 GCA_040081595.1 Devosia sp. | reverse complement strand
CAAGACGGAGGGGGCGTCCGCTTGCGCCGGTGCTTGGGCCGCCCCCTCCACCAACCTTCGGTTGGTTCCCCTCCCCCGCGTTCGCGGGAGGAGGAACCCGGCCACAAGACCGGTGCCAGCGGTTCCAGCCCACCTGACCTGCATCGTTCCAGCGGTTCCCCTGCCACTCGAGCGCAGCTCTCATACCTTCTCGGGGAAACCGCTCCACCGGAGCGATTTCTTGTCCCTCGAAGTCACCTAAAATCGCCCCACTGGAGCGATCTTGCCTGCGGCACGGATCGAAGCCCACCAGCCTTCGGCTGGTGGGTGGGAGAGGCTGGCGCGGTGTGAGTGGTTCGCACCCTGACCGTACCCCTCAAAAGGGGACGGGAGAGATGACTACGATTGTGCTGCTCGCCAGCGGCGGACCCGGCGGGACAAGTTCTCCGAGACCCAAACCGGCGCTCTCAAAAGCGAAGACGATCCGCTGACACAGGTCGTCGCCAAGTACAGCCTCGACAAGGCCAAGGCCCAGGCCGAGGTCAAGACCCTGGCCAACGGCCGCCGCTTCTGATCTCGGTTTGAACGCGATACTCTCCGGGGCTGCCATAGGCGGCCCCGTTTCGTTCCGCCCGATCCAACCGGTGGAATCGATTCGTGCCATGACGCCACAGGGTGGTAGGGTCAGCCAAACCTGAGGGACTTGGCGTGGACGTGACGATTGCAATGGTTGTGGGATACGCCCTCAACGCCATAGGCACCGTCCTGATGATCCGTTACGGGCTCCCTTATTCGCTCCCCCTGCTCGGTCTGATCCGCAAAGCCTTCACGGAAAAGGAGGCGACAGAGGACGACAAACGCCACCTTTTCGGCGCCTTCGGCCTCGTCATGATGGCATTGGGCACGATGCTTCTGATCGTGACGGCACTCCTCAAATAGCAGCAAAGTGAGTGGGCCGGACTGAGGTCCAGGGAGCGCCCGGCTTCAGCCGCTCCGAAAGATTGCGTTAGGTGAATGGGTCCCGGGCGCCTATATCTACGATGCGGTTGAAGCGAAGCGCTTCCCCCGCAGTTTCTCTCCGTTTCAGACCGCCCCGGGGAGGATCAACTATCCCTCTCCAGAGGGGACCGGGCGGACTCCGAAAGTTCAAAATGTACAGCGATAGCCGCAAGGCTCAGCGCAACAGTTTCGCGCATCATCGGGCTCACCTGCTCTTTTCCCATCATGCCGCGCAGGAACGGGCCGCAGAGCTGTGGTCCGCCGAAGTGCACGACAGTGACGATCTCCCGGCACGGGAGTCCGGCCTGTCACTGAAGCAGCGCGTTCGCGCTGGCCTTCTCGGTTTCATCCCTGCGGCCGAGGCGACGACCTAATGTCGACGCTCGAAGCCACTACATTCAATCGTGTGGCGCAGATCATGGTTGTCCGTACCCTCTGTGACGGCAGCCTATTCCCTCCCCGAAACGAGGCGGACTATGCCGGCCAACCGGGGGTGATCAACTGACACTCTCGGGAGAAAGCGCACAGGCGATGTCCAAAGCCGAGGCCGAGCGCGAATGCATCCGCAAGTGGCGCCAGTTGCCCAAGGCCGAGCGGGCGTCGCTGGATCAGGCCGCGGCCTTTGCGACCAAACTGCTGGACGAGATCAACTTCGCGACCAGCGGCGATCGCTACCATTTCATTCGCGGCTGGCTGCAACGCGACCTGCTGGTGCGAGGAGGACTCTAGATGCAGGCCTCGCCCACCCCAATGTCAGTTGCCTCACCATGCTAAAAAGGAAAGTCAGTGCCGTGGCACAACTCCACTATGTAATGGATCAGTATTACCCGCAGTCCGATGGTTCGCGCGGGTTTCGACGTGAAGTGCTTCGCATCGAGGCGCTCGACGAAGGCGAAGCGCTGGCCGAGGCCAGGCGCGTCGACGAGTGGAAGAAGACGAGCTTTTATCAGGTCCGCTCGATCAAGAATTCGGCCCGAAGCGGCGACAGGCTGATCTTCAGCTCGCGCCTCGACTCGCCCGACGACCAGAGCGTGACACCAGAGTCGTGAAGTGCCCTGCCGGCGAATGCCCCATCAACTGGCGCACGGGACCGCAAGGAATGTTCAGATGACCGAGATCACCAAGGTAGTGGAATTCCGCAAGCGGGCCCGATCGCTGCTCGCCAAGGGACTCAATGCCGAAGCCGAGGGATTTCCCAACTTCCGGAAGGAATGGGCGCGCGCGCCGCTGACAGTCCCTTCGATCGTACCGGGATTCGCGGTGCCGCCTCTGGCGGGCAAGTGACGACCCGATCGGCGCGCAGCAGGCGAAACCAGGCCATCGTGTGGTTCAGCCTCGTGGTACTTGTTGCCTTGTCAGTGTTGTTCGTGTCCTGGCCGAGATAGACGCGTGATACGCGCACGGGGACACAGCCCTGCCTTTCCCGACGCCGGCGCCCTGTGAGGCGCCAACACCGCAAGGATCAGAAATGGAAACGCAGAGCATTCTAGTCATCCTCGTCGTCGGATTGGTGGCGGGCTGGCTTGCCGGTCAAATCGTCAAGGGCCGCGGCATGGGCCTTATCACCGACCTGGCCGTTGGCATCGTGGGTGCCTTCATCGGCAGCTGGATATTGCCCCGCATTGGCCTTGTCCTTGGACCGAGCCTGCTGGCTGCGATCGTGAACGCCACAATCGGCGCCGTGATCCTGCTTCTCATCATCCGCCTGGTGCAGCGCGGCGGCGCGGGTCGCCGACTCTAGCGCCGAAACAGAGCGCAACCGGAAGGTGTCGATTCCGGAGCCGAATGCGCCGGAGTGACAGCGGGTTCGGATGCCACTTCGTCTTCCTTGAGGGAGATGGTTTGAATACGCCAAAGCAATCTGTCCTCGCACAACGCTATGCCGGGGCCGCGTGTCGAAAACACGGCCGATCCTTCGAACTTGCAGGCCAGGGAAATCACCGCACGGTTCCAAGGACAGTCAGAATTTGAGCGATCGGGTTGAGGGGCGATTACCGGTTCGATCCTGATGGGTCGCGGCCTTTCGAGCGCAGCTCTCCCGAGAATTCCCAAAGCGACAGCCTGTCGAAACGGCAGCAAGGTCAGTGAACCAAGGTCCAAATGACAAACCCAAAGAAGACTAGGACCAGAATGGCGAAGATTACTATGCCGTTCAGACAGCCCCCGAGGTCACTGAGGTAACGGTTCCAAAAATCTGCTCGCAATCGGATCTCCCGAACTCGCCAGCGGCTCATCCTGTCCCGCATCCATGAGGATATGCTGGTGCCGGCAGCAGGAATTGAACCCGCGACCCCCTGATTACAAATCAGGTGCTCTACCAACTGAGCTATACCGGCTTCGCCCCTTGCGGTTGCCGTCTGCTAGCACCCGGCCGTTTCGCGGGCAAGGCGGCAGGCTGGCACGCGGTTTGGGCCCATGATAGGCAGGCCTGGACGCAAGAGCATTTCACGTTCCGATAGAATCGGAACGAATGCTCAATGTCTTTGTTTTGTCGCGCTTCCAAACCGGATAAGTGCTGCACACTTATCCTGGAACGCTCCAGGAACCCTGCCCCCGTGCCCAATTTCAATCCCGACCGCCTGCACTTCGTCTCAAGCGGCACTGCCGAGGCCAATGCGGCGCTGGAGCGGCTCATGGCCCGCTATGGCGATGCGGGCGCCGACGTCGCCGAGGTGGTGGTGGCACTAGGCGGCGACGGGTTGATGCTGCAGTCCCTCCACAAGGTGATGGAGCGGCGCGTCCCGGTGTTCGGGATGAATTGCGGCTCGGTCGGCTTTTTGATGAACGACTATTCCGACGACAATCTCATCGACCGGGTGAGTGCCGCCAAGCCGACCCATATTTATCCGCTGACGATGAGCGTGCGCGACGCGGCGGGCGAGCGGTTTACTGCGCTGGCGTTGAACGAGGTGTCGCTGTTCCGCACGACCTATCAGGCGGTCAAGGTCGAGATCGTCGTCGACGGCAAGATGCAGATGGAAGAGTTGATCTGCGACGGCATCCTGCTCTCAACACCGGCGGGCTCGACCGCCTATAACCTCTCGGCGCACGGGCCGATCCTGCCGATCGACGCGCCGCTGCTGGCGCTGACGCCGATCTCGCCGTTCCGGCCGCGGCGCTGGCGCGGGGCGATCCTCAACAACCGTGCGGTGGTGATCTTCCGCACGCATGAAGCTGAAAAGCGCCCGGTGAGCGCGGTGGCCGACAATGTCGAGTTCAAGAACGTGCTCGAGGTCGAGGTGCGCGAGGACCGCAGCCACCAGGTGACATTGCTGTTCGATCCCGGCACGGGGCTCGAAGAGCGCGTCCTCAGCGAGCAGTTCCGGTATTAGTTCTTGCCTGGTCGCGCTTTCGAACCGAAAAGCCGCGTCACACCTTTTCTGAAAGCGCTCCCGCTAGGCAGCCGGCAGCGCGATGCGTTCTTCGCGGTCGATGCCCGGCACGAGGCGCGTCTCGGCATCGCTGGCAAAGGCCGACATGACGCCGCGGGCGGCACGGCGGGCCAACGAGACATTCTGTTCGCTCAGATAGGCGAAGGCCTCCTCGAGTTCGGCCGGGATGACGCCGTCATGCTCGACGATCAGTTCCTCGGTCAGGACGGTCACGACGAAATGGCGGGCGGTGACGTCGTCGGCGAGATCGGCCGAGCGGGCATGGACGATCAGGCGGCCCAGGAGGTTGCGCGCCGGCTCCGACAGGCCACAACGCGACAGCATGGCGTGCAGCGCCGGACGACCGCCGGTTTCGAGCAGGGCGAAGACCTTGTCGCGCGGCACCTCCGCGAGAGCGGCGACACATTCGGCAAAGAACAGCACATGGCCATTGACCAATGCATGCAGCATGACTCGGATCGAGAGCCGGTCGCTGGTGACGAGATCCTGCGCGAAAACCGAGGTGCCCTCGGCGGCTTCGCCCTCCCCGATCGAGGTGAGCGCTGTGTCGGTGGCGTCGCGCAAGAGACGTTCGAGACGCGGCGCGGCAATGGCGCCCTTGACGATCCGGGCGCCGCGCAGGGCATTGGCGGTAGCCTCGACGAGAAGGATGCGCGAGGCCGCCGAGAGGTCGCCGCGGCCCAGAAGGACGCCGCGATATTCGGCATCGGTAACCCCCTCCTCCGCCGCCAGACGATCGAGAAGCGCTCGAGGTACCGGGACATCGGAACGCGGCAGGATGCGCAGCGTGATGGCGCGCTCGTTGCGGGCGATCAGGGCCTCGGCGACGCGAGCGCTGATGGTCTCGCGCAGGGCCACGGCGGTCAGCATGACGAGATCGGTGGTGCGGATGAGCCCGATAAGGTCGGCATCGATCAGGGCAGGCGAATATTGCGCGACCGCCTTGGCAATGACCGCGCTGTCCTGCAGCAGCGAGAGCAGGATCGGGCGCGGCGCTTCGTGGGCATGCAGCAGGCCGTAAGCGAGAGCCGCGCGGACGCGAACGGACGGATCGTCGAGAAAGCCGATCAGCGCGGCATAGAGGGCGGCGTGTTCGTCGGCGGGCCCGGTATGGGCGAGATAGGCTTTGGCGGCGATATGGGCCGCCTGCCCCCGCTCTTCGCTGTCGCCGGACCGGCTCAGCGACACGAAATCCCCATAGGCGACCATCAGCGACTCCGACGCAACCGAAGGTGAGGCTAGTGGGCCAAGCTTAAGGAACGGTTCACCCTGTTTGTTGGGGAGTCCTTAACCGGCTGAGAGCGTTTCCCGTTCCAACAGAATCGGAACGGACGCTCTCTGTCTCTGATTGTCGCGCTTCCGAACCGGAAAACCGCTTCGCACTTTTCGCTGCGCGGATCTTCGGTTCCTGGTAGCGCCTAGCGGCGGCCGAGGAGCTGGGTGAGGAAGGTACTGGCTGGCTCGACCGGCGGGTTGGTCATGAGGATGCGGGGCGCGGGGATGGCGTCGTCCATTGCCGGTGCGAGGTCCTGACCGGTCCAAACTGTTCCGTCTTCGGCGAGAAGTGGCATGGGTGCGGGAAGTGGCGCGTATCCCAGTGCCTCTATCTCAACAGGGTGGACGCCGGCGAGTGCATCGAGCGCATCGGTCGCAATCATGGGCTGCGGCGCCGAGAGCGGCGTCTCGGTCGTGAACAGGGTGTTGAAGTTCATATCGCCCGGCCCGAAGCGCGAGGGCACGGCGTCGATGGGCCAGCGCGCCGGATCGGAGCCATTGGCGATCTGCTGGGTGACAAAGCTTGGGTCGGAGGTCGCGCCGTCGTGCTTGGCGACGAGGGCGCGATAGACCTCCTTGATGGTGCGCGCATGGTCGCCATCGTAAAAGATCGCGCGGTTGGCCTTGGCCTGGCGCGGGAAGAGCTTGGCGGCAACCTGATCGGGATCGGCGAGGCCGGCGTTGAAGAGTTTCTCGGCGCCCTGCGGTCCGAGGAAATGGGCGATGTAGAGCTCGCCAGGGCTCGGCATGCGGCCGAATTTGTCGAGCAGATAGGCGCCGTTCGAGCGGGTGAAAGCCGCGGCGAGGTCGGCCGCCATCTGCGGGTCTTCACGGAGCTTGAGGATCTCGGCGCGCTTGGCCTTGTCGGCAATAACATAGTCGCCGGAGGCGTCGCGGGTGATGGCGGCGGCCTGTTCGTCATAGCCCAGCCGCGGCCCCTCTTCCTTGAGCACCTGCAGCCAGGTGCTGTCGAGGAACTGGAACAGCCCGACAGCCGATGAATTGGGAGCCTTGGCATCGGCGTCGAGGCTGGATTCCCGGATAGCGGTCTGCAGCAGATAGTCGAAATCGACGCCGCTCTTGTCCCCGGCGCTGTTGAGCACCACGGCTAGACTTTGCGGCACGGAGATCGGCTGGACGCCCATGGCGAATCCAAGGTGAAAGGCAGCGTTAATGAAACGCTAACAGCCGTTAACGCACGGTTAACCGCGCCAGCGAGTCACCACCTCGTCGAGCGGCGGGCGCTCGCGATCCTCGGGGGCAATCGTTGCGGTGCCAATATGGACAAAGCCGACGAAGCGCTCGCCGCCGCGCGCGCCGAGAATCTGCTGGGCCTCGGTGTCAAAGCCATACCAGCGGTTGGTCCAGTTGGCGGCGTAGCCCATGGCAAAGGCCGCGTGGCTGAGGTTGAAGCAGACATTGCCGGCCGAAAGGAGCTGCTCCATCTCGGGCGCCTTGGGATTGGGCTTGGGCGAGAGGATGACGCCGATATGGACCGGCGCGGGCAGGAACTGGTTGCGCTCGATGTCGAGCGAGGCTTCATCGAGCGCCGGATTGCGCGACCTGCGGATGGCGGCAAGCGCTTCGCCGGCCTTCTTGCGCTCATCGCCCTCGATGACCACCAGGCGCCAGGGCACGAACTTGCCGTGATCGGGAACCCGTGTGCCAATGGTAAGGATTTCGGTCAGTTCCTCCGGCGTGGGGCCCGGTGCGTTCAGGAAGCCCGTGCCGACGGAGCGGCGAGTCTTCAGATAGTCCAGCAGGGCTTGGTTCTTGGGCATGGTTGGGTCCTTGCGACACTCCCGCCCTTATGACACAGCTTTTCCCCAATCCAAGAGTAGTGGTGCGTCGCCTGGCAGGATGCCGCGAACCAGGTGCGGCGGGGGGTAGCGGTTTGGTTTTGAAGGCATTCTCGGCGATTGCGGGCGCGGTGCTTATCGGCGCGCTCGTCAGCCAGAGCCTGGCTGCGACACCGTGGCCGGCTCCTTTGCCCAGCTTCCGGCAGCAGGCGCAGGTTCTCGAGCCCGATGCGCCGGTCGAACTCGAGGCCACAGCGCCTGCCGAGATCGGCGAAGAGCCGCCGACTCGCACGGTCACGGCGACGCCGATCACGCCCGCGACGGCAACCGAGGCGATTGCAACGGTGCTCGATCCGCAGCCGGTGACGCTGACCGCGCAGGTGACCGAAGGCTCCGGCACCATTGCCGAGGGGCTCGTCTGGCGCATCTTCGACACCAAGACCGACAATTCGGGGCAATTGGCGCTGGCGGCGAAATCCGATGCGGCCGTGGCTCGGGTCGACCTGCCGCCGGGCACCTATGTGGTTCATGTGGCTTATGGGCGGGCGCAGGCGACCGATACGCTCAGCGTCGTCGAGGGCCAGAATACCAAGGCCGTGGTGCTTGAAGCGGGTGGCTTGAGGCTCAATGCGGCGATCAGCGGCGATGTGCCGATCCCGATCAACCTTCTGCGCTTCGACATCTATACCGCCGGCGCGTCCGAATCCGACCGCACCCTGGTCGCAGAGGACCTCAGCGCCAACGACATCGTGACGCTGAACGCCGGCACCTATCACGTGATCTCCTATTTCGGGACGATTAACGCGGTGGTGCGGGCGGACCTCAAGGTCGAGCCGGGGCAGTTGACCGACGCGACGCTCTATCACAAAGCGGCGCAGGTCTCGTTCCGGCTGGTCAGCGAAGCGGGCGGGGAAGCCATCGCCGATGTCGACTGGACGGTGAAGACGGCAGACGGGGCCACGGTTTTCTCCGACATCGGGGCGTTTCCCTCGACGGCGCTGCAGGAGGGCGATTACCTCGTCCTGGCCAAGCGCGGCGAGACGGTGTTCAACCGCGAATTTCAAATTCAGGCCGGACAGCCGCGCGAAATCGAAGTCCTGACCACGGTTTACTGACCGGTCGGGGCACCATGCCGGCAGTTGGGCGCAACCGGTTGCCGCCCGGCGCGGCGGTGCTATAAGCCCGGCGTGACGCCGGAGGGCGGGTCCCAATGCCACAACCAGACCGCAGGTTGGTCCCGATAGTTTCGATCGATGTCGTCGGGTTCACCCGGCTGACAGAGATCAATGAACGGCAGACCCTGCGCCTCGTGCAGAGGGTCTACGACCGGCTGGTTGCGCGCACCATAGGCCGCTACGGCGGCAAGGTCTTCAAGACCATGGGCGACGGGCTGCTCGCCGAATTCCAGAGCGTTGTAGCGGCGGTCGAATGGGTCGCGGACGTCCAGCGCGAGCTCAACGAGCGCAAGCTCAAGGCGCCGGGCGGCGACATCTTCACGGTGCGCGCCGGGATCGTTCTCGCCGATGTGCTGGTCGCGGGCGACGACCTCTATGGCTCGGGCGTCAACCTGTCGGTGCGGGTCCAGGCGCTGAGCCCGCCGGGCGGCATGGCAATCACCAAATGGATGCACCAGTATCTCGACGGGCGGGGCGACCTCAAATTCGTCGATCTCGGCCCGACCGAACTCAAGAACGTGTCGCGCACGGTGCGCCTCTATGTCTGGCACCCCCAAGGGGTGATCCCGCAGCCCGCGCTCGAGCCGCCACCGGCGCCGACCTCGGCGCGGCCGTCGGTGGTGGTCCTCCCCTTCGACAACCTATCGGGTGAAGCCGACCAGAACTATTTCGCCGACGCGGTGGTCGAGGAAATCACCGCAACGCTGTCGCGGATCAGGGATTTCTTCGTTATTGCGCGGAATTCCGCCTTTGCCTACAAGGGCCGCTCCGTGGATGTGCGCCAGGTGGGGCGCGAACTGGGCGTGCGCTACGTCGTCGAGGGCAGCGTACGCCGCGTGGGCGAGCGGGTCCGCATCACCTCGCAACTGGTCGAGAGCGAGACCGGCAACCACATCTGGTCGACCAAGGTCGACGGCGCGGTCAGCGATCTCTTCGATCTGCAGGACAAGGTGGCGGCGGAGGTGGCGAGCGCGCTTCATCCCTCGATCCGCCGCGCCGAAGTCGAGCGCGCGCGCTCCAAGCGCCCCGACACGCTGGCGGCCTATGACCTCGTGATGCGCGCGCTGCCGCACCTGTGGGCGCACCGGATGGCCGAGAACCCGCAGGCGATCGACTATCTCGACCGGGCCCTCCAGCTCGAACCGCGCTATGGACTGGCCGCGGCACTGGGTGCATGGGCGCGTGGCCAGCAGGTTGCCTATAGCTGGACTTCGGACATCGCGGGCGAGCGTGAGGCGGGCGAGCAACTGATCGAACTCGCAACGCAAACGGTCAGCGACGATCCGACGGCTCTGACGGCGCTGGCCTCGGCGATGATGCAACTGGGCGGCGATGTGAGCCAGGCGCTCAATTTCGCGAGCCGGGCGCTGGAGCTCGACCCCAACCATGCCTGGGCGTGGATGCGGCGCGGCTATGGGCTGGTCTATTCCGGCCAACCTGAAGAGGCGATCACAGCGTTCGAGCGGGCCGCGCGGCTGTCGCCGC
>JBEBGE010000125.1:0-2667 GCA_040081595.1 Devosia sp. | reverse complement strand
ACGCCTGATCGGGATCAGTCGGAAAGCCTGATCGGGATCGCCTGGAAACGTTGATCGGGATCGATCGGAATGACTGATCGGGATGGACCGGTGCGGGCACTCGTTCGTCAGGTTGGCATTGCCTGAGTTCAAAACATTGTAAAAGCCGATGGCTGTCTCGTAGTCGGTCGTAGCCGTGGTCGTATCCACCGGAACGACGACGGTGTAGTCGCGTATCATGGCTCCGACCGATGTGTAGGTTATCGAGCCGCTGATCTTCCAGCCCACCATGATCAGCGTAGTGATGCTCTTCGCCTTCAGCAGATTGTCGAGATCGGTGTTGTAGAATCTGTCCTGGGCTGAGCTTACGATCTTGATGTCGCCATCGACCGGTGCGACCTCCTTCAGCCAGTGGGTCATATTCTGTTCTCGCGTACCGTATGCGACGACGAGACCCGCATTGCGGACCCGCTGCATGAACGGAACCATCGGCGGGAGAATCAGGTTCCTGATTTTCGGCTGGATGGCGCTGATGTGCTCAACGTAGTCGAGCATCATCAAGGCAGTCGTCTTGGAATTCAGCGTGATGTGCGCAGGGGCCGGCATTGCCGGCATTTGAAAGGTCTGCATTGGCTTACTCGATTGCGCCTGAGCCGCGATACCTCAGTGCCAAGGCAGGGGCGGTCCTCAGGAGGATGGTGCGAAACCGTGTGATACCTCACAACGGCTGCATACTCTAGTGCTCCTCGGTGGCGCGGAAAACCTGCGGAGGCGGTAGTCTACACCACTTCCGGCACAGCGGTGTGGCGGAAGCGTTCACTCGTCCGAGAGCGCAATCGAACCTCGGCTCCTGCGCTGCCCGGGAAGCATTTCCGCACTAACTTGTTAGCTGGAGAAAATGTCAGCTGCCTGTTAGGCTGTCGAGCTAACAGGTTGGGCGAAATGCTTACTACGGAAGTTCAAAGCGCTGTACCAACCGGCGCTTACAGGGGAGGAAAACTATGTGGCGCAAGGCCGTCGTAGCACTTGCATTCGCTCTCGCTATCCCGTGCTCAGTAATTGCTCAGCAGGCCCGCTTCCCTGATCGAACCATCAAGATCGTTGTGCCGTTTCCACCGGGAGGCAGTCCGGACATATCTGCGCGGTTTCTAGCTGAGGCGCTGACGAAGAAGTGGAACGCATCGTTCGTCGTCGAGAACGTCGGTGGTGCGGCAGGCGCGATCGGCGCTGATCAAGTCGCCCGTGCGGAACCTGACGGATACACGTGGCTCGCTGGCCCCAACAATGTTCTGATTTTCAACCCTCTCATGGGGACTGGAAAGTACGACACGCTGCGCGACTTCGCGCCAGTATCGAATCTGATCAGTGCATTGAATGTCGTTGTCGTCGCAGAGCAGCTGCCAATCAAGTCTGTGGCTGAGTTGATCGCACACGCGAAGGCAAACCCTGGCACGCTCAACTTCGGAACGGCAGGCCCGGGCTCGCCGCAAGATCTCTCCGGCCGCCTACTTATGAAGCTCGCCGACATCACGATGGTTCCCGTTGCCTATCGAGGTATCTCTCCATTGCTGCCAGACTTGATGACAAACCGCGTGCAGCTGACGATCAATCCCGCGGCGCCAGTTCTCAGTCTGGTCAACGAAGGCAAGCTTCGCCTTCTGGCGGGTACTGGTCAAAAGCGCTACCATGCATTTCCGGATCTACCGGCAGTCGCGGAAACGGTTCCTGAATATAACGTAGACATTTGGACCGGCATCGTGCTTCCGGCGAGAGCCCCGCCGTCAATCGTTGCGTCGATCAATGCTGGCATCGTCGAAGTCATGACCACCGTGGAAATGCGCGAGCGACTGAAAGCGGTCGGTTTGGAACCCGCGCCGACGACTCCCCAAGCCTTTGCAGCACTTATTCGGGAAGATCTCGTTCGGTGGCGCAAAGTGCTGGATCAGCCCGCGGCCGAGAAATAGTAGAAACTCTCGCCCTCCCGGGCGGGGCGAGATTGACGCCTATAAAGCAACCGGATCGCAGGTAAGGTTATGTGCCCTTGACTCGATCAGATTCGACTAGCTCATCGGCGCGCAAAGCCGCCGACGCTGTCTAACAACCTTCAGCCTTTACCTGCCCGAAAAGGACGAAAGCCAGCGTGGCCGACTGGGGCACGGGGTTGCGCAATGCGTGCCGAGTAGCGTTCTGTACAACCAAATCGTGCTGACGCAGATGTATGAGCTTGCCATCGTCCAGTTCGAGACAAATCTCGCCGCTTAGAATGGCGTAGTCGACCGTCGGTGTCTTGTGCGTGCCAGGATTGTCTTGCTCAAGATAGTTGACCAGCCCCGGCGCTTGCGCTGCGTGCTCCTGCACCGTTGCCGCGGGATTGAACGACGGGCTTTGCATCACGGCATCGGGCGGAAACGTCGCGATATGCAGCATGCTCTCGCCCGGGCCAGGCACGACCGACTGCAGGAACGGTGTCGGACCGTGAGGGCTTGCGGGCGCACCTGCAGGGGTTGCCCACGCCACGGTCATTGCGAAACCTGGGGTGTGTTGAATCTGTTTCGACCGCGGCGGCGGACCGTCATGGACGACGATCGACTTACCGTTGGCATCATGCCCAGTAACGACGCGGCGGATGATGATGCGTGACCCCGAAGTAACTCACTTGAGAAGGCCGATAGACAGGAACGGCACATA
>JBEBGE010000083.1:0-10554 GCA_040081595.1 Devosia sp. | reverse complement strand
GGCGGGAGGGGAAGTTGGGCATTGCCGATGCCGAAAAGCTCGCCACGCCCGCAGGCCAGAAGCTCGTCATAGGCGTAGGCGTTCTGGCGTTCCGCCATTAGGTGGTCCCGATGCAATGGCTGGACCGCTTCGCGTTCCGGCAGAATCGGAACGAGCGGTCGTTCTGTTTGTCCGGTCGCGCTTTCGAAGCGGAATAGTCTTCGACTTTTCCTGAAAGCGCTCCCGCGCGTGACGTGTAGTGGCGCTTGCCCATAGGGTCAAGCGAAGCCGTCCTTCGGAGGGGTGGCTGGCCGTCGCGGCAGGGGTCGCCGGGCGGTACCAAGGGGCGGTGCTGCAGCGGCGTCGAGGACCCGCGACATTGCTGGCGCTTGTGCCCCAAACCCCGCGAAGCTATATGTTTACCCGAAATCTCAAGGTTTTCGGACGCCAGTCGGACCCTATGCAGGAATCGCGCCTTTTCAGCCGCCCCGTGCCGTCGCGCCGGCCATGCCTCACGGCCGTGCTGCGCATGGCTGGCCTTCGGCCGACGCGGCAGCGGATTGCGCTGGCGGAAATCCTGTTCGGCGGATCGCACCGGCATGTGAGCGCCGAGCAGCTTCATGCCGAAGCCAATGGCGCCAAGGTCAACGTGTCGCTGGCGACGATCTACAACACGCTGCACCAGTTCCGCACCGCCGGGCTGCTGCGGGAAGTGGCGGTCGATGCGTCACGGTCGTATTTCGACACGGACACCTCGGACCACCACCATTTCTATCTCGAAGACGAGCAGCGGGTGATCGATATCCCCGCCTCGGCCATTGTCATCCAGAACCTGCCGGAGCCGCCCAAGGGCATGAAAGTGACCCATGTGGACGTGGTGGTGCGGGTGAAGAAAGAAGACGGCCTCCGCTAGGCGGAGCCTCTTGCGATAACTAACTTTACCCCCGGCGCGGCTGCAGGGCAGCCCCTATTACCGGCTGCGTGTGGGCCGCTATCGCGTCGTATTCGACGAGGATCAGACGACGATCCTTGCGATCTATGTCGGCAAGCGCGAGTCGACGAGCTACCGCAGGGGCCGGACCAAAGGACGATAGCAATGAACAAGCCGATCCAGACTTTCACCACTCCCAGCGGCGACGAATTGATGGTTTTGGCGCGTGCTGACTATGACGAACTTGTCCGTCTGGCGCTTGAAGGCGAGGAGGAGGAGGACGCCGGACTTATCGCGAAGGCGCTCCGGGTGCCGGCGCACTGGCTGGGCTGACTGCCCCTTAGTCGAAGCTCTCGCCCTTGTAGACGCCCCAGAGCGCGGTTTCGGGCATATAGCCGCTATAGGTTGCGGGGCGGCCGGATTCGGGGTGGTCGGTAGCGGAAACCGCGCACCAGCCCCCGTCGCAGCTCGAAATCCTGACCGGGAAGCCCGGCACCAGCCAGGCGGCGATGCCAGAATCGGGGGCGGCGGAGACGCGCAGGGGGACCTGGGGATCGGTCAGCCAGTTGCCGACATAGCCGGCGCGGCCACCGGTCAGCATGTTCTGGTGGACCCAGCCTTCCGAGCCATCGAAATCGCGAATCTTCCGCCAGACATCGAATTCCTGGATGATTTCGACCGGAGTGCCGGCGACTTTATAGACCCAGAGCACATCATATTTGAGGCCCGGGCCGACGCGGACATTTATCGGGGTCGAGCGGGTGGTGACAAAGCGCGGCAATGGCAGGCCGCTTGGGGTTTCGGCGGCGATCACAAGGCTCGGAGCGGCGGCGGGAAAGGCCGCCAGCAGGGCGAAGAGAATCGGGCGAAGGAAACGGGCGAAGTCGGCGGAACCGGGGATGGGCATGATTTGGGCTTGAGCAATCGCGCTTCAGGTTGACGGGTCGCGCTCGCGCCGCAAAAGCGCAAAACCGCCGGAGCATTTCACATTCCGATCAAGTCGGAACGAATGCTCCAGGGCCTTGTTCTGTCGCCCTTCCGAACCGGAAAATCGCATCACACTTTTCCTGGAAGCGCTCTAGCCACTTTTGCGCGCGATCCGCTATCGTTAGGCGATAGACCTTAATGGTCATTGAAAGGTCTGACGCGTGGTCGCTGGCGAAGGCAAAGCCCTGCCGAAAATCCTGGTGACGCGCCGCCTTCCCCAGCCGGTCGAAAAACGCATGGAAGCGCTGTTCGACGTGCTGCTGAACCCCGAGGACAAGCCCTATTCCGCCGACGGCCTTGCCGCGGCGCTCGAGGGCTCGGCGGTGCTGGTCTCCTCGATTACCGACCGGATCGACGCGGCGCTGATCGCACGGCTGCCCAAATCGGTGAAGCTGATCGCCCAATTCGGCAACGGCTTCGACAATATCGACATCGAGGCGGCCTATGCGGCGGGCCTGACGGTGACCAATACGCCGTCGGTCCTCACCGAGGATACCGCCGATATGGCGACCATGCTGATGCTGGCGCTGCCGCGACGGCTGGTCGAAGGCGCGATGGTTTTGCCGCGGGACGGCACCTGGCCGGGCTGGTCGCCGACCTGGATGCTGGGGCGGCGGCTGCGCGGCAAGGCGCTCGGGATCGTCGGCATGGGCCGGATCGGCAGCGCGGTTGCGGCGCGCGCCAAGACGTTCGGGCTCGCGATCCACTATTTCTCGCGCAACCGGCGGCCGCCGGCGCTCGAGGATCAACTGGGCGCGACCTTTCATCACTCGCTCGACGAGATGATCGGCCAGGTCGATATCGTGTCGCTGCATACGCCGCTGACGCGCGACACGACGCATATTGTCGATCGCGGACGGATCGGGCTGATGCGGCAGGACGCGTTCGTGGTCAATGTTTCGCGGCCCGAGTTGATCGAGGAGACAGCGCTGATCGATGCGATCGAGAGCGGGCACCTGAGTGGTGCGGCGCTCGATGTGTTCGAGAACCGCAACGGCATCAATCCGCGGCTGCTCGAGCTGGCGCGAAAGAACAGGATCGTGCTGACCGCGCATATGGCGTCGGCGACGCTCGAAGCACGTCTTGAGATGGGCGACACGGTGATCGTCAACATCCGCGCCTTCGTCGACGGACATCAGCCGCCGCATCGGGTGCTGCCGGAGGGGCGGGCCAAGGCCTAACCGCGTGCAAGCGGCTCCTACCCACCAGGCTTCGCCGGTCCCGACGCCATTCGCGCATAGCGCTCATGGCCTTCTCACCTGAATTCACGCCACTGGCGCGAATTTGCCTGCGGCCGGCTCGACGTCCCGACAAGCGGGAGGGAGCTACAGTTCGGCAATGCGGCGTTCGATGAAACGCTGTTCCGGTTCCTGGGAAGTGAGCTCGAGCGCGTGCTGGTAAGCCGTTCGCGCCTCCTGCTTGCGGTCGAGGCGGCGCAAAAGATCGGCGTGGGCGGCATGGGCGAAGCGATAGCCCCTGAGTTCGCCCCCGGCCAGTTGCGCGATGATAGGCAGTCCTGCCTCAGGGCCGTCGCGCATGGCGAGGGCCACGGCGCGATTGAGCGTCACGACCGGCGAGGGATCGGCGCGGAGCAGCAGATCGTAGAGGGCGACGATTTCGGCCCAATCGGTCGCCGATGCCTCGATGGCGCCGGCATGGACCGCGGCGATCAGCGCCTGGATGGTATAGACGCCGACCGGCGGGCGGGCAAAGGCCAGTTCGGCGAGCGCGGTACCTTCGGCGATGAGGTCGCGATTCCAGAAGGCGCGGTCCTGATCTTCAAGCAGGACGATATTGCCTGCCGCATCGGTGCGGGTGGCGGCGCGGGACTGGTGGAGGAGAAAGAGCGCGAGCAGGCCGTCGATATCGGGGCCCGGCAGAAGCTCGCGCAGGAGCCGCGCGAGGCGGGTGGCCTCGTCGCAGAGTTCGCGACGGATGAGGCTGTCGCCACGGCTCGCATCGTAACCTTCGTTGAAGATCAGGTAGAGCGTGTGGAGAACGGCATCGAGCCGCTGGGGAAGCTCGGCGGGCGGCGGCACTTCATAGGGCAGGTTCGCATCGCGGATCTTCTGCTTGGCACGGACGATGCGCTGGGCAATCGCGGATGGGGTGGCGAGGAAGGCGGCGGCGACCTCTTCGGTGGTGAGGCCGCCGATCTCGCGCAGGGTGAGCGCGATCTGGGCGTCGGGCGGCAAGACCGGATGGCAGCAGACAAAGACCAGCCGCAGGGTGTCATCGGCGATGGTCTCGATTTCGGGTTGCACATTGTCCTCGCTGTCCGATGGAAGCTCAGCGGAGAGCGTCCGGAATCGCTGGCGGCGGCGGATGCGGTCGATGGCCTTGAATCGCCCCGCCGAGACCAGCCAGGCGCGCGGATTGTCGGGGATGCCGGTCTCAGGCCATTGCCGGGACGCCGCGAGAAAGGCGTCGTGAAGTGCCTCCTCGGCGCTGTCGAAATCGCCGAGCAGGCGGATGAGGCTCGCCAGCACGCGCCCGCGTTCGGCGCGGTAGATGGTCTCGATGGGCGTCAAGCGCCGGAACCGGGAATCTGGTAGATGGGGCGGACCTCGATGGTGCCGAGCTCGGCGAGCGGGATGCCGGAGGCGAGGCGCACCGCCTCGTTCATGTCGCGTGCCTCGATGAGGACGAAGCCGGCCATCTGCTCCTTAGTTTCCATATAGGGGCCATCGGTGGTCGAGAGCTTCCCGTCGCGCTTGCGCACCAAGACGGCGCTGTCGCCGCCCTGGATCGCCTCGGCGATGACATAGTGACCCTTCTCCTCCAGTTCCTTGTCGTAGCCCATGGAGCGCCGGTCAAAAGCCTCGCGCTCGGCGGCGGGCATGGTGTCGAGCAGGCGGGGTTCGAAATGCACCAGACAGATATATCGCATGGGGTCGGTCTCCTGTTGATGCAGATGGTCGTATGGCGGAAATCGCACTCGACGGGCCCCGGCGGAGTTTTTGTTTCGCCGGGTTAGGCGGCATTCGACTGAATTTGCGTCCATAAAGAAAGGCCGGATGCAACCATCGGCGTTCACCCTCGCCTAAGCCCATTCTTCAATGGACCGCCGCGCCACGAGCCATTTCGACATAATGGCATGTTGGTGCAACCGCGCGAGGCTCGAGACGTGACGTCGTTGATGAGCAAAATCGTGAACGATCTGATGCCGCTTGTCGGCCTGCGCGGGCGCCTGCTTCCGCCGGCGATCATTTCGTGCGTGTTCGCGATGGTCGCCATTGCGGTGGCGGGATTTTCCTATGTGAGCGCGCAACAGCAATCGCTGACGGTGTTGCGGGCCCAGAGCCAGGAGCTGCGCGCGGCGCTGCAGACCCTTACCGATGCCGATGCCGGGGCCGCGCATTTCGCCGGCGGCGACAAGGCGACGCTGAGCGGGCATTTTCGCGCGCTCGACCAGTTGCGCGCCACACGCGCGACGACGCTCGATACGCTCGGACCGGATGTGTCGGCGGCAACCGACAGCCTCATCGCGACCTGGACGGAGACCGCGGCGCTTGCCGTCGATGGCAAGTCGGCGGAGGCAATGACACTGCTCACCTCGCGAGGGACAAGCGGGCTGGTCGATGAGGTCGCGGTGGCGGCCGATGCGGCGCTGGCGACGGCGAGCATCGAATTTGCGATGTACGAGGACCGGGTGCGCGTTGGCACGATGCTGGTCCTGGGGCTGCAGGTCCTGAGTGGCCTTCTTGCCATGAGCGGCATGTTCTATGCGTTCCGCTCGAGCGCGCGGGAGGCCAATGGCCGCAGCGCCGCGCTTCGTTCGGCCGACACGTCGCGCGAACAGGTGGCGCGGCTGTTCGAAATGGCGGACGTGCTGCAGAGCGCCACCGACTATACGGACGCCAATGCCGTGCTCAAGGCCACGGCGTCCGAGCTGGTGCCCGGGTTTTCAGGCGCGCTCTATGTGTTCAACAATTCACGCGACCGGCTGGTGCTCTCGACCTCGTGGGCGCAGCTTACCGACGAAGTGCTGCCCGAAACGATTTCACCCGACCAGTGCTGGGCGCTCAAGCGCGGCAAGCCGCATTTCAACCAGCCCGCAGGCTCGAAACTGTGCTGCGAGCATCATCACGGTGACGAAGCCGTGCTCGAAATCCCGATGATCGCGCGCGGCGAGATCATGGGCCTGTTCCAGCTTTCGGCGACGGGGCCGGATGCCGAGGAGCGGTTGCAGGGCGTGCAGGGACTCGCCTCGGCGCTGGCCGACGGCATGAGTCTGGCGCTCGCCAATATGGCGCTGCGCGAGAAGCTGAGGAACCAGGCGCTGCGCGACCCGCTGACCGGGCTCTATAACCGCCGCTATATGGAAGATACGCTCGCCCGCTTCGTGCGGCTGGCCGAGCGCGAGAATCGCGAAGTGTCTGTGGTGATGGTCGATCTCGACCATTTCAAGCTGCTCAACGACGAGCATGGCCACGCCTTCGGCGATTCGGTGCTGCGCGATACGGCGCTGACGCTGGTGGGCGCGTTGCGCGAGACCGATGTCGTCTGCCGTTTTGGCGGGGAAGAACTGGTGGTGATCCTGCCCGACTGCAATCTCGAGCGGGCCGCCGACAAGGCGGAGATGCTGCGGACGCGGATCGAGAACTTGTCGCAAACGCACGGGGCGCAGATTTCGGCCTCGTTCGGTGTCGCGGCCGTGCCCTATACGGCGAGCACGGTGGGCGATCTGCTCGCCAGTGCCGATGTGGCACTCTACAAGGCCAAGCAGGCTGGGCGCAACCGAGTCGCCATGGCGCCAACGCGGCCGTTCCAGATGGAGCGGCTCGCCGACCAGATCCCGACCCACGCAGCGCTGCACGCCGCCGAGTAGCTTGACCGACCCACTTGGCCGGCCTAGCGATATTCAGGTGGCGCTTCCGAAACGGAAAACCGCGCGACACCATTCCTGGAAGCGCTTTGGGTGATTATTCCGTTCCTCTACGATGGACCAAAGTCCGCCGCCGTGACGCTGCTGCTCGCGCATGGCGCGGGGGCACCGATGGACAGCGCGTGGATGAACGGGTTTGCCGAGGGTGTGGGCAAGGCCGGGGTCCGCGTGGCGCGGTTCGAATTTGCCTATATGGCGGCGCGGCGGCAAGGCCAGCGCAAGCCGCCACCCAAAGCCGAAACGCTGATGGACGAATTTCGCGCCGCGATCGAAGCGCTCATGGCCAAGACCCCACTGCTCATTGGCGGCAAGAGCATGGGCGGGCGCGTTGCCAGCATGATTGCCGATGAGGCCGGGGTCGCGGGGCTGGTCTGCCTCGGCTACCCGTTCCACCCGCCGGGGCAGACGGAAAAGCTGAGGACCGGGCACCTTGAGGCGCTCAAAACCAAAACGCTGATCTGCCAGGGAACACGAGACCCGTTCGGAACGCGCCAAGAAGTCCAGGGCTACAGGCTGAGCAAGAGGATCGCTCTGTTCTGGCTCGAGGATGGCGACCACGATTTCCGGCCGCGCCTCAAGGTGAGCGGGCTGACGCTGGCCGACAACATGGCCCTCGCGATTGCGAAAACTGCCGCTTTTGCAGGCAAGTCGGCCGCCGTCTGAGGCGATCCCAATGTGCAATATTCGCCTTCCTTGGGCGTTCTCCTGCAAGTCTGGCCGGCTACAGGGAGGAGTCTCACATGAGATCAACGACATTGCTACTTGGACTTTCGGCCGCGCTGCTTCTGGCGGGCGGAGCCATCGGGCAGGACAAAATCCAGATCGGGGACAAGATGGTGTTCCCCGAGAGCATCACGAATACCGCGGACGGTACGCTCTATGCCGGCAGCTTCGCGCAGGGCCTGGTGTTCAAGGCCGCGCCGGGTGCGACCGCGACTTCGCCGTTCATCGGGGCACAGACCGAGGGGCCGCCCAATGTGATCGGCGTATTCGCCGACGAGAAGTCGGGCCTGCTCTGGGTCTGTTATTCGGACCCGGCGCTGTTCAGCCAGCAGCCGGGCAAGCCCTCGATCGCGCGCAGCTTTGCGCTGGCCGATGGCGCGCTCAAGGGCACCTATCCCCTGCCCGAGGGAAGCTTCTGCAACGACTTCACGGCGACCGCCGACGGCACGATCCTGGTGGCCGATACGTTCGGCGCGCGGATCCTCGCACTCAAGCCCGGTGCAACCGCACTCGAGCCCTGGTTGGCCGATGCGGCGCTGCAGGGTGTCGATGGCATTTCGGTCGCCAGTGACGGGGCGGTCTATGTGAACAATGTCTTCAACGGCAAGCTGTTCAGGATCGCTTCGGGCGCGCTGACGGAGATCGCGACCTCAGCGCCGCTCAAGGGACCGGACGGGATGCGCTTTGGGCCCGACGGCAAGCTCTATGTGGCCGAGAACGGCGCCGGCCAGGTGAGCGCCCTGACCATTGCGGGCGACAAGGCCGACGTGGCGGTGATCAAGACCGGCTACGATACGCCGACCGCGGTGAGCATTGTGGGCAAGACGCTTTATGTGGGCGAAGCCAAGTTCTCCAAAATGGGCGGAACGGAAGACCCGGGCATGTTCTATGCCTATCTCGTACCGCTGAACTGATCGCAGATTGGAGGGCCGGGGATTCCCCGGCCCTTTTCCCGGTCCGCAACTGGAACGGCGTTTTATTCGTGCAGCTTCACCCAGTCGCGGACGATGGTGGTGATGGCTTTTGCGTGCTTTTTGATCGCGGCCATGTCGTCGAGTTGGAGCAGGCGGCGGTCTTTGTAGGTGCCGGTGAGCAAAGAATGCTCAAGCATGGCGCCGTTGTAGAACACCAGCACCAACATCACATGCGCCGTGCGCGCGAGGACGATATTGCCCATGTCGCGCTTGGGATTGGCGACGAGATAATAACTCGGGCCGTTCCATTTGACGCGCTCGGCGATCGCTGGAGAGGCCTTGACGATGAGCGCGCGCAGCGCGTTGATTTCGGCGGCGAGCGGATGGCCGCGTTTGGCCATGAGCTCGTCGACGGTCTCGACTGCCTTGGGCATCAGGGTGCGAGCGCGGTTGCGGCGGCGATGATCTTTTCGATCATCGGTTCGGCGCCCCGGTCATAGGGCACACCCGCCTCGCGCCGCGCGTTGAAATGGCGGATGGACTGGCTGAGGATCTTGTCGAGATCGGTCTCGCAGCGGAAATCGCCGGCGACTTTCTTGACCTTGGAATTGTCGAACAGCGTCGTCCAGGCCTTGTCGCCAAGCAATGGGCCGTCCCAGTCCGGCGCGAATTTGAGGATGGTCTCGGTCGCGACATGGACGAGCCTGGGCGTCACGCCGAGGCCACGGCCAATGGCCGCGTAGATATTGTCCCAGGTGAAGGCAGCATCGCCGGTAATGTGGAAATCCTCGTAGAGGGCGCGCTTCTTGCCGAAGAGCTTGACGAAGGGCTTGGCGAAATCTTCCGAGCGCGTCAGCGTCCAGGGCGCATTGCCGTCGCCGGCAACGAGGATGGGCTTGCCCGCCAGCATGCGATGGGCAACGACGTCGCCCTCGTTGAGCAGGGTGGGAAGGCCCGTGCGCACGGTGTGACTGGGCCGCACATTGGTCCAGGGCAGCTTTTTGGCCGCCTTCATCAGGTTCTCGCACTTGATCTTGTTCTGGCTGTAAAGCCAGTACGGATTGTTGGCGGGGGTTTTTTCGGTGATGACATATTCATCGATCGTGTGCTGATAGACCGAAGCCGACGAGATGAAGATGTATTGGCCGGTGCTGCCGGAAAAGGTCTTGATGTCCTGCTGCATCTCAGCGGGCAGAAAGACCATGAACTGGGCGACGACATCCCAGTCCTTCTTGCCGAGCTGGCCATAGGCCTTGGCGTCCTTCATGTCGCCGGTGACGACAGTGACGCCCTTGGGGAGCGCCTCATCGCGCTGGCCGCGATTGAAGACGGTGACCTTGTGCCCGGCCTTGAGCGCGAGCTTGACGCAGGGGAGCGAGATCTGGCCGGTCCCGCCGATGAAAAGGACATTCATGATCATTCTCCGCTTTTGGAGAGTGTGAAACGCGGGGCTTGAACTGGCAATGTCCGGTGTGAGGTCGGGTGGGTGGGCAATTCCGCCTGCAAGAGCGGCTCCCACCCCGCCCCACCCCGCAAATGACCAAGGCGCGACGGGCACAGGCTCTTGGCGACTCTATTCCGGCACGGCCTCGAGGACGAAGCGGGTCACCTTGTCGATGGGCATTTCGCAGGGCCTGAGGGCCGGCTCGCCCGAGGGCGGGGCGTAGATGTTGAGACTGATGCGGCCGGGGCCGCCGAGTTCCTCGGCATAGAGCTTCATCGAACGGCCATTGGCGTGGACGGTGCGCGAAACGCCATAACGGCGGCCATCGTAGCGGACGGTGAAATAGCCGAGGGGGAGCGAGGTCAGACGGGACCAGACGGAGGTCGGAGCGGTGTCCATGCCGCGAATATGGGGGTTTGGAAGCGGGTGGCCAAGACAAAGGCCCGGGAGTGATCCCGGGCCTCCGTACTGCGATATCGAGTCTTCGTGCCCTGCGAGCGTAGCTCTCCGGGCGCTGTCTCCTGAAAACAGGCCACCGGCCTGTTTTCGCGGGCGATTACTCGCCCGCCGGAGCCAGCTCCTTGCCCGTCTCCTGGTCGACGATCTTCATCGACAGGCGGACCTTGCCGCGCTCGTCGAAGCCCAGAAGCTTGACCCAGACCTTGTCGCCTTCCTTGACGACGTCGGT
>JBEBGE010000003.1:0-124938 GCA_040081595.1 Devosia sp. | reverse complement strand
CTACCCTTCCGGAGGCGCTTCGCGCTCTCCGTTCGCGGCCTTCTGGCCGCGACAAGATCAAACCCGGGCGCCGTGGGCGGCCCGGCGTCTCCGCTCGTCTTCTTCGCTGTCGCAATGCCGCAATCGCAAGTGTGTAGCTCATTCGTCTGGAAACCTGCGACCGGATTGTCATAGTCTCGGGCAGCGCGAGCGGCGCTGCGTCACGTCCCTCGCCGGGTTCCTAAGGTCACAACCTCCAGGGAGACTTCAATGCAATCCAAATTCATGCGGCTGACAGCAGCCGCCCTGCTCGGCATTTCTGCCAGCGCCGCGGTCGCCATTCCGGCGATGGCCGAGGATATCAAGATCACCGTCGTCGGGGTCGGCGACATTTACGCCTTCGACGGCGGCAAGGTGCGTGGCGGCTTCGCCCGGCTCAACGCCTTGGTCAAGGCCGAAAAGGCGGCCAATCCGAACACGCTCTATGTGTTCGATGGCGACATGTTCTCGCCCTCGCTGCTCTCGGGCCTCGACTACGGCGCCAATACGATCGAACTGACCAATGTGGTGCCGTTCGATCTCGCCGTTCCGGGCAATCACGAGTTCGATTTCGGTCCCGAAATCTTCATGCAGCGCGTCGGGGACTCGAAAGCCCCCTGGGCCGCGATCAACATCAAGGGGCCGGACGGCAAGCCGGTCGCGGGCCTTGGCTACGAGACCGTGGTCAGGACCTTCGGCGCCGACCTCAAGGTCGCACTGGTGCCGGTGCAGCTCGACGAGACGGTCGAACTCTCGACCACCAAGGACTGGATCATCGACCCCACCGTCGCCAGCGCGCTCGATGCCGCACAGCATGCGCGCGAAGCCGGCGCCGATATCGTCATCGGCGTGGTCCATGCGGGCCACGCGCAGGATTATGCGCTGCAGGACAGCCACAAGTTCGACCTGATCGTGTCCGGCCACGACCACGATCTGCGCGTGGGCTATGACGGCATCAGCGCCTATGTCGAGACCTCGACGGAAGCCAACTATGTTCCGGTCGTCGATCTCAATGTCGTGGTGACGCCGGCTGAGGGCGACAAGAAGCGCACCGTGACCTGGACGCCGGGCTTCCGCATCACCGACACGGCCACGGTGGAGCCCGACCCGGAAACCACCGCGATCATCGACAATCTGAAGACCAAGCTCTCCGCTGAACTCGATGTCGAAATCGGCAGCACCGCAAATGAGCTCAACTCGCAGCGTGCGGTCGTGCGCGGCGAGGAATCGGCCTGGGGCGATCTCATCGCCGATGCGATGAAGGGCGCCAACGGTGCCGACGTTGCCGTCACCAATGGCGGCGGCATCCGTGGCGACAAGGTCTATCCGGCGGGAACCGTGCTCACCCGCAAGGACGTGTTCACCGAACTGCCCTTCGGCAACAAGACCGTGGTCACCGAGATCACCGGCGCGGATCTGCTGGCGGCGCTCGAGAACGGCTTCAGCCAGATTGAGGCCGGTGCCGGACGGTTCCCGCAGGTCTCGGGCCTTGTGATCGATGTCGATGCCACCAAGGCGCCCGGCGCCCGCGTGGTCTCGGTCATGGTCAATGGCACCCCGCTCGATCCGGCGGCCAGATACAAGGTCGCGACCAATGACTACATGTTGGGCGGTGGCGACGGCTATACAGCCTTCGGCAAGGGTACTGTTCTGGTTCCCGCCGAGGCCGCGCATTTGGTGGCGACCGATGTGATCAACTATATCGAGGCCGCCAAGTCCGTTGCGGCCAAGGTAGAAGGCCGCATCACCATCAAGAAGTAGACGCGGCAACAACCGCTTGTTATCCGGGGGCGGCTTCGGCCGCCCCTCTGTTGTTCAGGGACAGCGCATGAGACGGTTCGTCAGCGTCGGCGAATGCATGATCGAGATGTCGGGCGGTGAGGACGGCTCCTATCGGCTGGGTTTTGCCGGCGATACGCTCAACACCGCCTGGTATGCGCGGGCGCGGCTCGGCGACGACTGGGCCATCGACTACGTGACCGCGCTGGGCGACGATCTCTATTCCCGGCAGATGGTCGATTTCTTCGATGCCCATGGCATCGGTACCGCCCATATCCAGACGATCGAAGGCCGGCGCCCCGGCCTTTATCTCATCCACCAGGCGGAGGGCGATCGCCACTTCACCTATTGGCGCGGCCAGTCGGCGGCGCGCTCAATGGCCGAACGACCCGACGCGCTCAAGACATCACTCACCGGCGCCGATCTCGTCTATTTCTCGGGCATCAGCATGGCCATTCTCGGCCCGCGCTCGCGTGGCAAGCTGATGCAGGCGGTGCATCTGGCGCGTCAGGCGGGCGGGCGGGTCGCGTTCGATCCCAATGAGCGGCCGCTGCTATGGACCAACAGGCGCGTCATGGGCTCGACGCTCTATGCGGCCGCCACTCTCGCCGATATCGTGCTGCCGACTTTCCCGGACGAGCAGGCGCTCTATGGCGACGCTTCACCCGAGGCCGTTGCCGAGCGCTATCTGAGCTGGGGCGCTGAAGAAGTCGTGGTCAAGAACGGAGCCGAACCGGCTTTTGTTGCGTCGCGCGAGGCGCGGGGTTGGGTTGCGCCGAAGCCCGGTGCGAAAAGCGTCGATCCCACCGGCGCCGGAGACAGTTTCAATGGCGCCTATCTCGCCGCACGCCTCGGTGGTGCCACGCCCCTCCAAGCCGCCGAACAGGCGCATGGCCTTGCCGCCATCGTCATCGGCCACAAGGGCGCGCTGGTGGCCCACGATCTTTTGGAGAACGAACCTCAATGAAACTGGTCAAGTTCATCAGCCCGGACGGTCCGGTCTACATCAATCCGGAACATGTCGTTGCCGTGCGCAAGGGCATGAAGGATACCAAGATCGACACAGTCTCGGGGGTCCAGATCGTTACCGAGACGCCGGAGGTCGCGGCGCGGCTGCTCGGGGCGGACGAGCTCGCGCTCGACATCACCCCTGCCCTGCCGCCGATGAAGGAAATCTAGGCGAGGAGAATCTTCACCAGGTTGCCCGAGGGATCGCGCGCTTCGATGCCACCCGCAATCTCGGCGAAAGCGAAGCCAGTGGCAGCGAGGCGTGCGCGAACGTCGTCGATGGTCCTGGCATCCGGTACGACGATTGCGAACCAGCGCAGTCCCGCCGAACCGGCCGGTGCCTGGAGCGCGTTAGGTCCTGACCAGATGTTGAATGCGATCGTGTGGGGCGTGTAGTCGAGCCCGACATCGCCCATACCGAACGAGCGGATCAGGAACAATCCACCGAAGCCCAGGCCGTCGCGATAGAACTGCATGGCCTTGGCAAGGTTGGAGACATGGACATGCACATGTCCAATCCGCGTCCCCGCGGGCAGCACGGTTTCGAGTTTCGGAGCCGGTCCGAGCTCGGAGAGCAATTGCTGCACATCGATCGGCTCGCGCCCCGAGTGCTGCCTGCCATCGGTGGTCGTCGCGTAATTGCCGGATTCGGGGTCGCCCAGCGTTCCGCGCCAGGGCGTCTCGAAGGTGATTTCGATGCCGTTGCCGTCGGCATCCCACAGATAGATAGCCTCGGAGACCAGATGGTCGGTCGGGGCGATCCGGACACCCTGTTGCAGCGCGCGGACAGTGAACTGGGCGAGTTCGGCACGCTTTGGGACGTGGATGGCCACATGATAGAGCCCGGCCGTCCGCGGCACGACCGGCCGCAAGGCGCCGGTCTCGAGCACGATCAGCACTTTGCCGCCGGCACCCAGATGCAGTTCATTACCCGTCTCGGCGATAAGTTCGAGACCGACCACGTCGCGCCAGACCGGCAGCGCCCGCGCCTTGTCGGTCACTGCGATGTGCACCGGGCCGAGCCTGGTTGTCAGCGGCAGAGCCGGGGCCGAGCGGACTTTGGACTGGGATTCGACGGGAAAGATCATCTCAGGCACTCCGGTGGACTGCCGAGCATATAGTGGGTCTCGCCCACCGTCGAAACCGGCATTGGTTCGTCGAGACCGAAGGAACTGTTCGTTCCGGAACGACAACGGGCCCCGCTATCGGCGGAGCCCGCAACCGGGCGAATGGGGGTTACACCCGATATTTGATCAGGCGATGCGACGCCTGCGGTATTCGCTTGCGGCCCAAAGCGCCGCGGCCGTGAAGACGAGACCGATGCCCATATTGGTCCAGTCGATGTGCCCCAACAGACGGTTTGTAAAACCACCGAGCGCAAACGGACCCTGGCTGACCAGCAGAGGCATGAGGTCCGTTTCGTCGAAGCCGAAGTTCAGCCGCTGGCCAAGATAGCCCCAGACATAGCCGCCGCGCGGGCCGTAGCCGAAGAGCGCAACGTTTTCAACGATGGCCAGAAGCCCCGGGATCAGGAAGGCAAGCACCAGGCTCCAGCGCCCGAATACCGCTGACAGTCCCCCGACCCATGCCAGGAACGGCGCAAACCAGAGCAGGGCCAGCACTGTGTAGACCACCACGAAGACCGAGATGTTGAAAAAGCTCACCAGCACGGTCAGCGGCGGCGGGATGATGAGACTCGGCAGGACGAAAACCGCGAGGTTGATCACTACGAAGTGGAGCAGGCCGGAGACCATGGTCACGAGGAACAGGATCGCCGGAAACAGCAGGACACCGGCGAGGAACTTCGAGACCAGCATCTTCAGGTCGCTAACCGGCATCGACTTCCAGAAGAACATCGCGTTGTTCCGCTTGTCGGCGGCAAACGCGTCGCCGAAATAGAAGAACAGCGCGACCGCCAGATAGACCAGCCACAGCAGCGCCAGGGCGAGATAGCCCAGCTCAAAGATCTTGAGCGTCGACGGGGTCGCGACGTCGAGCACGATGTGGGTGCGGTTGAAGGTGACCGCCGAGACTGCCGACAATCCCAGCAGCACCAGGATGCCGATGGGGAAATAGACGAAGGCCATGCGGTGCTCGAGATATTCGCGATTGAGCAGCGCAGTCCACGATTTGATGGCCGTCATTTTGTAGCTCCCGTCTCGCGCTGCATCAGCGCGACGAAGAGATCGCTCAGCGTGGGGGTTGTGACGGTTCCGAGGCCGGCGAGCGTTTCGCGATCGGCGCCGTCGAAGACCATGACGGTCTGGCCGAAGCGGGTTTCCGAGAAGATGGGTTTGAGGCTCTTGGCAGCCTCGAGCTTGTCCGGCGCGACCACAACCTGCGCGAAGCGGGTCGATACGGTCTCCATCTGCATGTGCAGGATCAGGTCGCCGTCGCGGATGAACATGATGTCGGAGAGCATGAATTCGATCTCGTCGACCTGGTGTGTGGTGATGAGAAGCGTGCGCTCTTCCGTCATGTAGTCTTCGAGCAGCCGGCGATAGAAGCGCTTGCGATAGGTGATATCGAGTCCGAGCGTGGGCTCATCGAGTACGAGGAGCTTGGCGTCGATCGCCATCACCACCGCGAGGTGCAGCTGGGCGATCATGCCCTTGCTGAGATGTCCGATCAGCGCACCCGGCTTGACGTCGGTGCCCTCAAGGAAGCCCTGAGCCTTCTCCTGACTGAAGTTGGGGTGGATATTGGTCAGGAGCGCGAAGAGTTCGCGGACCCGCATGAAGCGCGGCAGGCTCGCGACGTCCGAAATGAACGCGACATTCTTCATGAGCTCGGCGCGTTTGGCATAGGGGTCCTGGCCGAGGACACGCACGGTGCCCTCATACGAGGTCAGACCGAGCACGGCGTTGAGCGTAGTGGTCTTGCCGGCGCCGTTGTGGCCGATCAGGCCATAGATGCGTCCGGGCGGAATGTCGAAGTCGAGGCCATGGAGGATTTCGGACTTGCCGAAACGCTTCCTGAGGCCGCGTGCGGAAACAATCGCGGTGTCGTTCATTTACTGACGCCTTCGTTGAGCAGCGCCTTGAGGTCGAGCTCAAGAGCTTCGATCTGGGCGCGGATGCGCGGCCATTCCTCGGTGAGAAACGTCTCGCGCTCATGGGTGAGGAGCTTTGACCGGGCGCCGGTTGCCACGAACATGCCCATGCCCCGTTTGCTCTCGACCACGCCAAGATCGACGAGCGCGTCATAGGCGCGAGTGACGGTGAGCGGGTTGACCGAGAGGTCGGCGGCGATGGAACGGACGGAGGGGAGAGCCTCGCCGTCTTTGGCGGTTTCGCTGAGGATCATGTTGGCAATCCTTTGCCGGATCTGGACGAAGATCGGCTGGGTTTCGTTGAAGGGGTTCATGGGGTCCGTCCGAGTTAGTGTGTTAGATATGTAGCACACTAGAACGGAATGTCAACAGGAGGTGCGTAAATGGTGCCGTGGCCAAGGAATGGCGGCCTGCGGACGTCAGACCCTCGAGCCGCTAATAGCGCGAACCGGCCGGAGTTCAGCCGCTATTGATCGCGGCAGTGCTTGTCTTCCGGCCTCAAGCCGCCATTATGCTCTGCAGGCTCAAGTGCTTGGGAATTTTCGGATTTTTGAGGGAGTGACGGATGAGCGGACTCGCTGGGTTGCATCGCCGCATGAAGCTTCTCCTGGCGCTGGCGCCGGTTTGCTTTCTAGGGGCGATGGTCGCGCCTCCGGCCCAGGCGGGAGAGAACTATGCGCTGCTGGTGGCAGCGACCGAATACCCCAACTTGGCTGAGAAATACTGGCTCAAGGGGCCCGCCAATGACGCGATTCTGGTCCACGACTATCTGGTCAACAGCGCGCCGGTGAAGTTCCGGCCGGAAAATATCGAGGTGCTGGCGACGGTGCCGGGCCTTCAAAATCCGACGCATGCAGCGATTCTTGCCGGCATGCAGAAGATCGCCGACGAGGCCAGGGACGGCGACTTCGTTTACCTGCATTTTTCCGGACACGGCACCTACCAGCCGGCCATCGACGATGTCAGCGAACCCGACGGCAAGGACGAGGTCTTCCTCCCCTCCGACGTGATGATGGCGCCGCAGGGCGAAAAGGCTATGCCCAATGCGCTGACCGACAACGAGATCGCGGCGGCGGTCACCGCCATCCGCGCCAAGGGCGCTTTCGTTTGGGCTATCTTTGACAATTGCCATTCTGGCACGGTGACGCGCGGGGCACTCAACGAGGACGATCTGGTCGAGCGCAAGGTCGAGCCTGCAGATCTCGGCATCCCGGACAGCGCCTTCCCACCGCCGCGCGACGACGAGACCGCAGAACGCGTCGCGCCGATGACGGCCGCGGCGGGAGAGAATGATACAGAGGCCGATGCCCCCAAAGGTGGGCTTGTCGCCTTCTTTGCCGCGCAATCGACCGAGACGACGCCCGAAAAGAACTTCCCCGTCGAGCAGGCCGACGGCAGCACCAAGGAAATCAAATATGGTGTCTTCACCTATACGATCTTTACGGCGCTGGCGAAGAACCCGGGGCAGTCCTACCGTCAATTGGCTCAAAGCGTTATGCAAGAATATGCAGCGCGCAATACACTGAAACCGACGCCATTGTTCGAAGGCAAACTCGATGCGCCGGTATTCGGCAGCACCGAGGTCGCGGCCGCCAAGCAATGGGCGACCACGATCGACTCCGCCGACAATTCGATCGGCATCACTGCCGGACAATTGCATGGGCTGGGCAAGGGCACGCGCCTGCTCTTGCTGCCCAATCCGGCGGCCGCCGACAGCGAGGCGATTGGCCTGATGGAGGTCGCGAGTGCAGAAACGCTCCGCTCCAAGCTTGTGCCTGTCGCCGGCGACACCCATCCCTTGATCAAGACCGCCGATATTCCCGGCGGGTCCTTCGTGCGGCTTGCCGAGCAGAACTACGCCTTTTCGCTCAGCGTCGCGCGCCCCGATCCCGCCAGCGGCAACGCGGATGAAGTCGCGCGCGTCAATGCGGCGCTCGATTCCATCCTGGCGCGAACCGAACAGGCAGATCGCGAGTTGCCGCTGAGGATGCGGGTGGTCGAGCCGGGCGCGCCGGCCGATGTGCGGCTGGCGGTCTTGTCCGATACCGACATCGCGGCCATGAGCAGCGACCCGCGCGAACAATCGGCGGCGGTGGACGCCGGCCCTGCCCTCTGGCTCTTGCCCTCCAGCGGCGAGGTGTCGTTGCGGGCCGAGACACGGACACCGGCCCTCGCGATCGACGATGCCGGGCTTGCAGAGAGCTTTGAGGAGACGCTGACCAAGAACCTGATCACGGTGTTTCGTGCAACGGGGCTGTCACGGCTGGCCGAGGCCAATACCTACAAGCCCACCGCGTTCGAACTGGGCTTCGGGCTGCAAAGGGCGGGATCCGACACGGTCGAGGACATGGCGCTCGAGAACACGCCCATCGTCACCCAGGGCGACTGGCTGCATATCGAGCTCAACAACAAGTCGGGCAAACCGATGGACCTCAACGTGCTCTATGTCGATCACGGCTATGCCATCACCCAGTTGTGCAAGGTGCACCTGGCGGCGGGCGACCATTTGTTCGCGCCGCTGGCGGGACTCAACCAGACCGACCTTGGCAGCGAGCGGATCATTGTGGTGCTCAACGAGAACCCCAAGGATGTCACGACCGACCTCAGCTATCTGTCGCAGCCAGCCATCACGCGGACACGGGATGCGGGCGACGACAGCCTCATGGGAATGATCGCCGATCTCGGTGCGGGCGAATCGACCCGCGGGCCGACGCCGGTTGCAAGCAAGACTTCGACGGCGCCACGCGCCGCGGTCGTGATGGTGCCGCTCGAAGTGCGGTCGGCAGGCGATGCCTATGCCGATCCCGGTGGCGCGCCGCCCCCCTTCACCGATGCGCGAAAAGGGCGCGATACCTGCTGGGACAACGAATAGCCCCCAAAACAGAAAAGGCCCCATGCGCGCATGGGGCCTTCTCGTTCACAGCGTCCGGATCAGCTCACTGATAGTAGCTTTGGATCCAGTCGAAATTGACGTCGTTGATATCGGTGGCGTAGTTGCGCTGATCGTCCTCGGCGACATTGATGCCGCGGACATAGGGCAGGCCGTCTTCGCCGACTTCGAAGATCGAGCTGCCCGAAGAACCGGAATACGTGTCGCAGGTGTGCCAGAACAGCAGACCCTCGGCGCCATAGAGATCGGCATAGTTCTCCGCCACGATCTTGCAGCTCGATTCCCACATGGTGCCATCGGGCTTGTCAGCCGGATAACCGATATTTCCGGCCTTCCAGGCGCCCGCTTTGTCGACCATGAAGCCCATCCAGCCGAGCGTATCGCCGGGAGACTCGATCAGGTTGATGATCGCCATGTCCCAGGGCATGGCCGAGCCGTAGTTCTCGCCGTCGTAGTTTTCGATGTAACCCTTGAGGACGTGGACGCCGTCCCAATCGAAGACGCCGAAGGGGGCACTTTCCGCGTCGGTAGCGCCCGGGATAAAGAGCAGTTGCTTCACCCAGCCGCCGGTGCCGTGGTCATAGACGCAATGGGCGGCAGTGATCACGGTCTTCGGACCGATCAGGGTCGCCGAACAGGTCGACCAACCGTCCTTCTGGTCCTGGGCGAAGAGCCAGCCGACCGCAGAATAGGGATAGCTCGAGGAGTCGGTGATCTGCTTGCGGTCATCGGGGCCGACGGTGAGCGAGGCGGGCGTACCGCCGCCCGGGGCGGCGGCTTCAGCGCCGAGGATGGCCCGCATGGAATCGGAAGCTTCGCTCTCAGTGACCGAGCCGTCACGGTTGAGCGTTACGGTGCCATAGGATTCGACAGAGGGCTCCTCGCCCAGGGCACGAGCCGAGCCATCGCTCGACACTTTCGGCAGGGGTTTGGCTTTGGCCACGGGCAGTGTCGCCGGAGCGTCGCGGCTTGCCTCGGCGCCGGTGCCCTTGCCGGGCGGGCTGGATTGGGCCAGAGCCGGCCCCGCCAGCGTCGCGGCGCTCAACATCAGCATGATTGCAGTCAGTGTCTTGAGATTCATGTGCATTCCCTCTCCTTGAAAGTCTTGTTGCCTGAAATGAAGCTGGCTTTGGGCCGGGCGTCAACTTTTGAGGCCGTCAGGGCGGGCGGCCGGACCAGATTTGGGATCAAGTGCCACCGACATGGGCCTCGATCCAGTCCTTGAAACTAGAAACGCGACTATAGACGCCATAGACTTCCGCGTGACCGCATTTGATGTCCGCATCTGCGGCCCCCTCGCCCCAGCTCACGATGCCCAACTGCACGAACTTGCCCCCGCGCAGCGCGAAGAGCGGACCGCCGCTATCGCCATAACATGTGTCTCGTGACCCCGATTTGACACCGGCGCAGACCATGGTGTCGGTCAGCGGGTCGCCGATCTCCTCGGCCAGCGCATCGCCGAGGCGTTGCGCGTCACCGGCACCGATTCGATAGCGCCCGGCAAGGTCGTTGACCGCGAGCTTGAGATCGGCGGCGTAGAGGGCCTTTATGCCAGCACCGCAGATGTCGTCGGCGACCAGATCGATGTCAGACGCGAGGAGGTGGCGGGGATATTGGCCGGCTTCGGTGAGACCCCAGCCGGTAACGATGGCGGGGCCCGCAAGCTCGACGTCGAAGCCTATGGCCACGGGCGTCGTTGCCACCGGAGCCGCGAGCTCGATCAGGGCCGCGTCATGATCCATCGAGGTTTCGTCGAAGAGTTCGTGAACGAAGATCGCCTTCGCGGCAGCACGGCTCCCGGCTTCAAGATCGGTGGAACCGGTGAGGATAGTCACCGCGTCGGGGTCGAGCGGAGTGTCCTCGTCCATCAGGCAGTGAGCGGCCGTGAGCACCCAATTGGGTGCAATCAGTGTGCCGCCGCAAAACTGCGACTTGTACTGGGACTCGGGATCATCGGTCAGACCCTCCGTGCGCAGCAGCGCAACCTGGAACGGATATTGGCCTTCGGCGACTTCGCGTCCGCCGAAGACGCGGCCCGCCTCACCGGCAGCGCGTTGCGCTGCCCGGGCGTCCGGGACGTGATGGAACGCCGTTACAGGCGAAAGATGTTCGCCGGCATAGGCGGCGAATGGCGCAATGGCCGATGGCAAAGCGAATGCGACTAACATACTCCATCGCAATCCGGTCAATGCAGTCCTCTCCAAGGCATCCTCGTGGGCGGAGGTAGCAAGCTCTCCCCGTGCAGACACGCAAGGTGCAACGCCAATGGGCACGAAATCAGGGCCCGCATGGGGCTGGAGACGGGCATTCCTGAGGCACAAATCGCTAGCGCTCGAGCCTCGCCAAGAGGCTCGATGTATCCCAGCGCCTGCCACCCATGGCTTGCACTTCTGCATAGAACTGATCAACCAGCGCCGTCAGCGGCAACGTCGCGCCGTTCTGTGCGGCTTCGTCGAGCACAATGCCCAGATCTTTGCGCATCCAGTCTACAGCGAAGCCGAAATCATACTTGCCGGCGAGCATGGTCTTGTAGCGGTTCTCCATCTGCCAGGATTGCGCCGCGCCCTTGGAAATCACCTCGATGACAGCGGCGACATCGAGCCCGGCGGATTTGCCGAAATGAACGGCTTCGGCAAGACCCTGGACTGCACCGGCGATGCAAATCTGGTTCATCATCTTGGCCAGCTGACCGGATCCCGAGGGTCCCAGCAGCCGACAGGCGCGGGCAAAGCTCATGATGACCGGTTCGGCCCTGACGAAGGCCGCCTCATCGCCGCCAACCATGACGGTCAGCTGGCCGTTCTCAGCGCCGGCTTGACCGCCGGAAACTGGGGCGTCGAGAAAAGCGAAGCCGCGCTTCATGGCTTCTGCATAAAGCGCGCGCGCGACCTGGGCCGAAGCCGTCGTGTGGTCAACAAAGACCGCGCTCGCACCCATCCCGGCGAAAGCCCCCTCGGAGCCGAGCGTTACTTCGCGCAGATCCTCGTCATTACCCACGCAGGCAAAGACTATGTCCTGCCCTTTGGCAGCCTCGGCCGGGGTAGCCGCGGCCCGTCCGCCATGGGCGGCGACCCATGTGTCGGCCTTCTCGGCTGTGCGATTGTAGACGGTGACGTCATGGCCATTGAGCCCGAGGTGCCGGGCCATTGGAAACCCCATCACACCCAGCCCTAGAAACGCTACCTTTGCCATCGCCCAGACCTCCCGGATTGCCGACCGGGCATAGCGTGAGCTTCGGCTTTCGCAAAGCACAGTGCTCCGAAGCCAATCGGGTGGCACCAGCCAGTATCGAGTTCAAGACCGAGCTCCGGCGACGCCAACTGGGCGGGCGCCGCGTAGAAATGACTAATTGCGTTACCTTCCGAATGTTATCTCCCGTCATGTGAGGGCCGTTCGCAGACCCGGCGATGCGAGTAATGATTCCTCAGCGCCGACCCACAGTCAACATATTGAATATGTGTGCGAAAACCATCGCCGCGCCGTGTTTCAGCCGGCGTGCAAGTCCAAGTGCAGCGGCACCCAAGGTGCGACTTTCTGCCGCCCAAAAGCCTGATACTTAAGTGTTTTCCCCGGGCTCCGAACAAACGCGTAACCTTAACTTAATTCGCAATCGGTACTTTTTCCTGGGAGCGTCGCTACGTTGCCGATGACTGTCGGAACTGCGGCGAATGAAGATCACATCCAGAAGGAAACGCACATGGTCGGGTTCTGGTCAGCCGGAAAGAATGACAAGAAGCATGCTCAGGAGACGCTCGACGCGTTCTCCCGCTCGCAAGCCATTATCGAGTTTGAACCCGACGGGACGATCATCGTCGCGAACGCCAATTTCCTCGGGGCGATGGGTTATAGCCTTGAGGAAATTGCCGGTAAGCATCATCGCATGTTTGTTGACCCTGCAGAGGCCACCTCGCAGGCCTATTCGGGCTTCTGGGAAGCGCTGCGTCGCGGCGAATTCCAGGCCGCCGAGTTTCGCCGCTTCGGAAAGGGCGGAAAGGAAGTTTGGATCCAGGCATCATACAACCCAGTGGTCGACAAAACCGGCAAGGTGGTAAAGGTCGTCAAGATCGCAACCGACACTACTGCTGCGAAGATGACCGCCGCCGACCATGCCGGCCAGCTTGCCGCGATATCAAAGTCGCAGGCTGTGATCGAATTCACGATCGATGGGACAATCCTCACCGCCAATCAGAACTTCTGCGGCGCGCTCGGCTACTCGCTCGACGAGATCAAGGGCCACCACCACCGCATGTTCGTCGACCCCAGTTACGCAGCGACCTCCGAATATACCCAGTTCTGGTCGGCGCTGAAGGCAGGCGAATTCCAGGCCGCCGAATATCGCCGCATCGGCAAGGGCGGCAGGGAAGTCTGGATCCAGGCGACCTATAACCCGATCCGCGACCTCAACGGCAAGCCCTACAAGGTGGTCAAGTACGCGACGGACGTGACCGGTCGCAAGCGCGCCACTGCGCTCATCGGCCAGCAATTGCAGTCGCTCGCCGATGGCGACCTGACCGGCCGGCTCGATACTCCATTCGAAAGCGATCTCGACAAGATCCGCGAAGCGCTCAACACGACGGCCGAGCGGTTTGCAGATACCGTCTCGCGCCTGCGGCAGGCGTCGCGCGGCGTCAAGTCCGCGACATCCGAAATCCTCGCCGGTGCAAACGACCTCAGCGAGCGTACGACCAAGCAGGCCGCGACGATCGAAGAGACATCGGCCGCCATGGAGCAGCTCTCCTCGACCGTTGCCGCCAACGCGAAGAACGCGTCCGATGCCAGCCAGAAGGCGATGGTTGCGTCCAATGCCGCAGAAGAGGGCGGCAAGGTCATGCGCGAAGCCACGGGCGCGATGGAGCGCATTTCGACATCCTCGGCCAAGATCTCAAATATCATCGGCCTGATCGACGACATCGCGTTCCAGACCAACCTGCTGGCGCTCAACGCTTCGGTGGAAGCCGCGCGCGCGGGCGAAGCGGGCAAGGGCTTTGCCGTGGTTGCCGTCGAAGTGCGGCGTCTCGCCCAGAGCGCGGCCAATGCCTCAAGCGAAGTCAAGGTGCTGATTCAGCAGAGCAGCGACGAGGTCCGATCGGGCTCGCGACTGGTCGAAGATGCGGCCAACAAGCTTGCCGCCATGCTCGAGATGGTCCGCGAGAGCGCAAAGTCGATGGAGTCGATTGCGCGCGCCAGCGGCGACCAGGCTTCGGCGATCTCGGAGGTCAATACCGCCGTGCGGCAGATGGACGAAGCGACCCAGCACAATGCCGCGCTGGTCGAAGAAACCAACGCCGCGATTGAGCAGACCGAGACGCAGGCCAATGAGCTCGACAATATCGTGGGCACCTTCCAGACGGGCGAGGCCGCGTCTGAGCCGGCCGCGATGCGCAGGGAGGCTCCGGGCAAGCCGGCCAAGCCCAAGGCCGCTGCGGCGGCCAAGCGCTACCTCACCAACGGCAATGCGGCGGTGTCTCAGGACTGGAGCGAGTTCTGATGCAAGCCACCGCGTTTGCCCACGACAATGAACCCGTCGTCGTCGACGCGACTGCGGGGCAGTTCGTCGCATTCAGTTGCGGCGGAACCGGCTATTGCCTGCCCATCATGACGGTCCGCGAAATCCGGTCCTGGCAGCCGACGACGGTGCTGCCGGGGCGGATCAGCTCCGCCCGCGGCGTGCTCGATATCCGCGGCACGGTGGTCGAGGTGTTCGACCTGAGCAAGCTGCTCGGCGGACCGCCGATCGAGCCAACGGCCGGCAGCGTGGTGCTGGTGCTGGCCTTGACCGACCGCGTGGTCGGAATCCTGGTCGATGCGGTCTCCGACATCATCCAGGCCCATCCGGGCGAGCTGATGGCCGTGCCGGACCAGCGGGCGGATACCGGATCAGCCGGGCGGGTCTCGGCAATGATCAGCTATCAGGATCGGCTAATCGGAATACTCGATCTGGATGTGATGTTCGGTTAAGTCGTAACGACAATCCGCAAGCCGTTTAGGGCGAAAGCGGGCGATAGCAGGTGTTTTGAGCTTCAGGCCGCGCCGAATGGGGTTCCCTTCGGCGCGGTTTTCCTTAGAAGAGTTGTAGATTCCGCACTCTGGCGAGTCATGACTACCACAAGACACAATGAGTTCGACCCGGTTGGCGTCGGCGTGCAGCCGTCCGGCGTGCGGCTGACCAACCAGCGCGTCATCCTCACTCTTGCGACGTTCTTCCCGGGGTCTTCGGCCGCCGAATTGTCGCGGCGCTCGCAACTGGCTCCGCAGACTGTCGCCGCCGTTATCGAGGATCTGCAGAGCGCCAACCTGATGCGCGCCGGCGAGGTCATTCGCGGACGGCGTGGCCAACCGGCGACGCCCTATTTCCTCAATCGCGAAGGCGCCTACGCCATCGGGGTCGAGATCGGCTGGCGCCATGTCGAAGCGGTGCTGGTCAATATCGCCGGCGAGGTTATTGCGCAATATCGCCGCGACTATGCCTTTCCAGATGCGCGCACGATCTTCAACGAGCTTGCAACGGTAGTGCGGCAGCTGGCGGAGAAGCTGTCAGCGACACAACGAACCCGCCTCTTTGCCGTGGGCATCGCTGCCCCTTACGGAATCGGCCGGAACATCGACCTGGTGACCTTTTCCGAGGACATGCGCAGGCTCTGGCGAGATATCGACATCGAGATCGAGGCGGCGAAGGTCATTCCCTACCCGGTTGTTGTGTTCAATGACGGCAATGCCGCCTGCTGGGCCGAGTACGGCATGCAGCCCCGTCCACGACCGGCCAATTTCGCCTATCTCCTGGTCAGTACGTTTGTCGGCGCCGGCATTATCGCCGAAGGGACCTTGTGGGAAGGTCCGACCGGCAATTCGGCCAATCTGGGCTCGATGCTGATCACGGGCCGCGACGGCAAGCCGACCTTCCCCCACCTCGTCGCCTCCGTCTATGCGCTTGGCAAACGCCTCGAGAAAGCCGGTATCAGTCTGCCGCCGACGACGCCGATGTTCTGGCCGTGGGACCAGTGGGAACCACACGTGACCGAGTGGATCGAGGAAGCGGCTCCCGCACTCGCCGCGACGCTGCTGAACACCAAGGCCGTTCTCGAATACGACGTTGCGGTGATCGACGGGGTCATGCCGGGCAGTGTGCTTGAGCGGCTCCACAAGCGGGTCAAGGAGTGTGTCGCGGAGTTTCCGGCTCTGACGTTCGACCGGCCCCAGGTGAGCAAAGGACATCTGGGAGGCGCGGCACCGGCTCTGGGGGCGGCATACCTGCCGCTCTTCCGCCGCTACTTTGCACGCGACCCGCGTTATCTCCACAATCTTTCGGCTGCGCGCGCGCCGGCAATCTGACCGGAAAGCCCGCTGGGCCTCCAATTCTTGTTAGGACGTCAACGCAAGGCTTTGCAGCCCTCGGGAATCAGCATGAATGCACCGGGTCTTTGGCTATCTTGGCTGCACTGCGCCCAAGAAGTCGTGGCTCATCAAGGCACGTGAATCGGCTGATATACTCAAGGATGCGGAATTCAATCTCGGCGGCTGGAGCATCAAGCCGACCAAGGACGGCGACTGGGAACTACCTATGGTTCCGCTCGATCAATATGTGCGGGACCGCGCGATTGCCAAGGTCCACCTGCTCAGGGTCGATGTCGAGGGATTTGAGCTCAAGGTGCTGCAGGGCGGCGACACCCTGCTGCGCAAGCTCCACCCCTATGTGATTGTCGAGATGCGCGCCGGCAACGAACGCGACCGCGTGCGCTGCGAGAAGATGACCGAGCAACTCGAGACACGCGACTACATCAATTGCCGAATCATGAAGCGGCCCTTCCCACACGTTCGCGCGCTGGAGCCAACCGATACCGCAAGTGGCAAATATCATTTCAACATGCTTGCCCTGCCCGCTGCCCGATACCGCGAGTTCGAGGCGAGCTTTCGCGGTTAAGCCGCCCCTCTTCCGGCCACGACCATAGAACTGGCTTTCTGATCTGCCCCGCTGTTCACCGGCTCGCGGTCATGCTATGAGTCATAAGTCATCATATGTATGTCGGGTGCGGAAATCAGACCTCTGGAAAAGTTGGGGCGGGATGTGGCCCGCAAGGCGGTCGCTATCCTCACCGATATCGACGACACGCTGACTGAGCATGGACGCCTGCCGGCCTTGGCCTATGGCGCGCTTGAGCGGATGCGAGAAGCGGGGCTGCTGGTTATTCCGGTGACGGGCCGGCCCGCGGGCTGGTGCGATCTCATTGCGCGGCAATGGCCGGTCGACGCGGTGGTGGGCGAGAACGGCGCGTTCTGGTTCCGTCACGACGACAAACTGCACAAGACCGAACGGCGCTTTCTGCGGCCCAATGGGCTCTGGCAGGTGGACCGGCAACGGCTCGACCGAATTGCCCAACAGATCTTGCGCGACGTTCCGGGCACGGCGCTTGCCGCCGACCAGGCTTATCGCGCAGTCGATGTGGCGATCGATTTTTGCGAAGACGTGCCGCCGCTTCCCGAAGCCGAAATCGAGCAGATCGTCGCGGCGTTCGAGCAAGAGGGCGCGACCGCGAAGGTGTCGTCGATCCACGTCAATGCCTGGTTCGGCAGTCACGACAAACTCAGTTGCAGCCTCGATCTGCTGCAACGCGCTTTCGGCATCGATGGCGCGGCCCAGCGCGAGCAAGTGATCTTTGTCGGCGACAGCCCCAACGACGCGCCAATGTTCGGCTTCTTCCCCAATGCGGTTGGTGTCGCCAATGTGCACAACTTCGAAGGCCGGATCGCCCATCTCCCAGCTTATGTGACCAAGTCGCCTTCGGCACGAGGCTTCGCTGAACTTGCGGAAACGCTGATCGGCTTCAGAATCTGAAGCCGAAACACCGCGAGAACAGTTGCGGGATGCGGCAAAAGCGGCTAGTAAAGTCATATTACGACTTACCACTTAGGCGATTGTGCGATTCGAGATTTCCATCGTTGCGGCGAACCTGAAGAGCGGCTTTGAGGCTGCTCTGAGGTGCCGGTCCGCTGCCTGCCTTGCGGCCGGGAGAGTCTAGCCGATGCTCGTCTCCTCTCCCTCTCCCTCGCCCGTACCTGTCCCGGACGATCCGCTCACAGCCCTGATGGAGGGGCGTTATCTCGATCCCGAAACGGGCGAGCCCACCGGAGTAAATACCAGATCGTTGGTGATCGCCGATACGCTGGCTGGCTCCGAAGGCGAATTCGTGCGTGGCCTGGGTTTCGGCAAGCGGCTCGCAGTGGTCAGCGATACGACGACGCATCAGGTGCTCGGCGCGCGTATCGAGGCGGCATTGCACCGGCATTTCACCATCGAGAGCATCGTGCTGCCGCGCGAGCCTGCGGCCGACGGCGAGACCGTCGAGAATATCCGCGCTGCCTCGGCGCAGGCCGACGCCCTGATCGCTGTAGGCTCGGGTACGATCAACGACCTCACCAAATATGCAAGTGCGCGGGATGGCAAACCCTATGCGGTGTTCGCCACCGCGCCGTCGATGAACGGCTATACGTCGCTCACCGCCTCGATCACCCAGCATGGACACAAGCTGACGCTGCCGGCGCAGGCGCCTGCCGGGGCCTTCTTCGATCTCGTCATTCTCGCCGCCGCGCCCAAGAGGATGATCCGCGCGGGGCTCGGCGACAGCGTCTGCCGCACGACGGCACAGACCGATTGGCTGCTGTCGCATCTCCTGCTCGGCACGTCATACCGGCAATTGCCCTTCTCGTTGCTCGAGGGTGACGAGCCGCTGCTGCTCGACATGGCGCAGGACCTGGTGCTGGGCAGCCTCGAGGCCATGCGCGTCCTGACCCGGACGCTGGTGCTCTCGGGATTCGGCACAGCGATTGTGGGTTCGAGCGCACCCGCCAGCCAAGCCGAGCATCTGGTCAGCCACTATCTCGACATGCTCGGGCCGGTGGATCGGCCCTCGGTGTTTCATGGCGAGCAGGTGGGAGTCACGACGCTTTCGGTCGCACGGCTTCAGCAGGCGATGCTCGAGACGCGGCCGCTGCTGGTTCCAGATACTGTGAGCGAGGCCGAGATCATGGCACGGTTCGGCGATGAGCTCGGCCGGTCGATCTGGCCGGAATTCGCGGCCAAGCGTCTCGACGCAAAAAGGGCCGATGAGCTCAATCACCAGATCGCGACGCGATGGACCGAGATGTCTTCACGCCTCGCCAAGTCGCATATTTCGGCCGAGCGGCTCGAAGCCGTGCTGACCGCTGCCGGTGCGCCGACGACGCCCGAAGCAATCCATCTGACACGCCGCTTCTATGAAGAGGCACTCGTCCACGGTCGCGAGATCCGAAACCGCTACAGCGTCCTCGACGTGATGGCGGCGAGCGGCCGGCTCGAACTCTTGTCCCACACGATCTGACTGCGGAGCCACGACATGGACTTCATCTTTATGCTGACGCGGGGCGACAAGACGGTCGAAGACTGCATGGATGTGCTGACGCAGATCGCGCCGCTCGGGCTCCGCCATATCGGTTTCAAGGACGTGGGCGTCGAACCGAAGATGCTCCACGCCCTCACCGATCTCATCCGCGCCATGGGCGCAACATCCTATATGGAAGTTGTATCGGAGACTGCGGAGGCTTGCCTCCGCTCGGCGCGCGTCGCCAAGGACCTGGGCGTCGACCGGCTGCTTGGCGGCACCGACGTTGCGCGGATCACTGAAATCCTGACGGGTACCCACACCCAATATTTCCCGTTTCCCGGCTTTCCCTCGGGTCACCCGACCAAACTCGGCGGCAAGCCAGCCGATGTCACCGCGCATTGCGAGAGTTTTCGCAGGGCCGGGTGCGCGGGAGCGGATCTGCTTGCTTTCCGCGCCACGGAGGCCGATCCATTGGACCTCGTTCGCGCCGCGCGCCGCGGCCTTGGAGATGGCTATTTGATCGTTGCCGGATCCATCACCTCACAGGAGCGCATCCGCGCCGTTTCGGCGGCGGGGGCCGACGCCTTCACCATCGGCACGGCCGTGTTCGACGGGTCCTACAATCCCCGAAAGGGTTCGCTGCTGTCGCAGCTCGGCGACGTTTTGGCCGACTGCGAGGCGGCCTAGTCGCGGTGCCCTGGCTCGGCCTCGATATCGGCACGCAGAGCCTCAAGGCCGTCATCCTCGGCGAGAATTTCGAAATCCTTGGCAGTGGCGACAGCCCCTATCGGCCCAGCTACCCTCGCCCCGGCTGGGCGGAGGAAAATCCCCGCGACTGGCTGAATGGGCTGAAGCCAGCGATCGGCACCGCGCTGGACCGGGCGGGACTCACCAGTGCCGATATCCGGTCCATCGCCATTTGCGGCCAGCTCGACGGCTGCGTGCCGGTCGATTCCGACGGCACTGCGCTTGGCCCGGCCATCATCTGGATGGACCGGCGTGCTGAGGAAGAGGTCGAGGGAGTCGATGCCAAACTGATCGCCGAACGTTGCGGCCTCGTCCTCGATACGACGCATATGGCGGCCAAGATCGCCTGGCTCGCGCATCATCATCCCGAAGCCGGCCGCATCCGCACGTGGCACCAGCCTGTCAGCTTCGTGGTCAACGCGCTGACAGGGGCGAGTGTCATGTCGCGCTCACTCGCTTCGACCACCATGCTCTATGGGATCGAAAGCCGGAGGTGGGAGACGGCGCTGCTCGCGGCATTCAAAGTCGATGAGACGGCATTGCCGAAGCTCGCTGAAGAAACCGACATTGCGGGCGCGCTTTCGGCCCGGGGCGCGGAGCTCACCGGGCTTCGTGCCGGCACGCCGGTTGGGGTTGGGACTGGTGACGACTTCTCCAACCCGCTTGGTTGCGGCGTTTGCGATCCGGGTCTCGTCGCCATTTCGCTCGGGACAGCGGAAACGGTCGCCGCCATTGCGACGAAACCGATCCGCGATCCCGAGCTGTTGGTCGAAACGCATGCGTATCCGGGCGGCTTGTTCCACCTGGGCAATCCGGGGTGGCTCTCGGGCGGCGCAGTGCGCTGGGCGGCGAACCTCCTCTCGATTGCCTCGGACGAGGAGTTCAGCCGGATTGCCGCCACGGCACCGCCGGGCTGCGACGGGTTGGTCTTCATTCCGGCGCTCACGGGCGCCATGTCGCCCAAATGGATATCGGCGGCGCGAGGCAGTTTCATCGGTCTTTCGGCGGCACACGGAAAGGCGCACCTGGCCCGGGCCGTACTCGAGGGGAACGCCTTTGCCATGCGCGACGTGGTTGCGCGGCTGTCGACGCTGGGGGTCGAGACCGGTCGTTTGCGCCTAATGGGGGGTGGCGCGCGGAGCCGGGTCTGGAGCCAAATTCATTCAGACGTCGTACAGCGTCCGGCTGATATCTTGCTGGACGGCGACGCATCTGCCGTTGGAGCGGCGCTCTTGTCGGCGGTCGCGGTGGGCGACGTATCGGATATCCGGACGGCGATTGGCCAGATGAACCTTGATCTCGACGAGATCTTGCCCGATGCCTCGCTTATGGCGATCTACGACACTGCCTATCGTCGCTATCGCGACAGCTTTTCGGCGCTCGAGGCTATCTGGTCGCGCGCCGGGACGGAGACCTGAGAATGCCCTATCTCTTCCTTCTGCACCTGGGAGGCGCGCTGGCGCTGCTGCTATGGGCCATCCATATGGTCCAGTCCGGAATCGATCGCGGCTGGCGGCCCGAAATCACGGCGGCATTGCGGTGGAGTTCGGGCACGGTGCGGCCCGCGGCCGCCGGCATCGCCTTTGCCATTGCGCTTCAAAGCGCGACGGCGACGGGCATGCTGGCGGCAGGGTTTGCGGCCAAGGGATTGCTCAGCGCGGCGGGCGGGCTTGCCATCATGCTGGGCGCCGATGTCGGCTCGGCGCTTGTCGTCTATTTCCTGAGCCTCAATCTGCAACTGGTGGCGCCGCTGCTTCTGATTGCGGGCGCCGCCATGTTCTTCCAGTCGTCGCAGCGAAAGGTGCGCCAAAGCGGGCGGGCGCTGGTGGGTGTCGGCCTGATCTTCGTCGCCTTTTCGCTGCTGGGGGCGGCAACCGAGCCGCTGCGCGACAGCCCGTTGCTGCCGGCGGCAATGCAATATCTCGGCAATGATCTCATCACGACGCTGATCGCCGGGGCGGCGGTGGCGTGGCTGCTGCACTCCTCGGTGGCGGCGATTGTGCTGCTGGTTTCGCTGACCACGCATGGCCTGCTTTCGGCCGAAGCGGCCGCGGCGCTGCTGCTCGGCGCCAATATCGGCGGAGCGCTGATCCCGTTCGGCCTGACCCGGGCGGGCGCGCCGATCAGCCGCCAGATCATGGCCGGCAATCTGGTGCTGCGCAGCGGCGCGGCGATCGTCGCGTTGATTTTCGTCTACGCGGGTCTTGCCAAGCTCATTCCAGGCGCAAGCGTCGACCGGCAGGTTGTACACCTGCATCTGTTGTTCAACGCGGCCCTGCTGATTGTCGGGCTGCCGCTGGTCGGGCTGATGACCCAGCTCACTGCGCGGCTCATCAAGCCGGTGTTGCCAATCGAAGCGAACGAATTGGCGCTGGGCCTGCCGCCGAGTTGCCTCGATCCGGCGGCAATGGGCGAGCCCTCCATGGCGCTTGCCAGCACGACGCGCGAACTAATCCGGATGGCCGAGATCGTGGCGCGCATGTTCGAGCCGATCATGGATATCTACAAGACCGGCGATACCGAAAAGATCCGCCAGGCAAAGGTGATGGAGGCCGCGGTCGACCGGGCGCAGAGCGAGATCAAGCTCTACTTGTCGCGCATCGCCTTCTCGGCGGAAGAGCAGGAAAAGCGCGGGCACGACCTCGCGACCATCGCGGTCAATCTCGAGTATGTGGGCGACGCGATCACCAAGACGCTGCTGCGGCTCGCCGAAGTGCGGCGCGACCAGCGGCTGGCGTTTTCGCCCAAGGGCTGGCGTGAGCTTTCCGACATCCATCAGCGCGTCACCGCGAGCATGCGGCTGGCGCAGAACGTGTTGGTGACGCGCGACGTCGTGCAGGCACGTCAATTGGTGCAGAAGAAGAGCGAGATCCGCGCCGTGGTCGACGAGAGCATGCGCCAGCACATGCAGCGGCTCAAGGACGGCACGGCCGAAAGCGTCTCGACCAGCAATATCCATCTCGAGACCATCCGCGCGCTCAAGACCATCAATTCGCTGATGGCGACGATCGGCTTCTATGTCCTCGAGGAAACCGGCGATGTGCTGGAGAGCCGCCTGAAGCCGATCAGCTAGGCGATGTCGATGGTGCGGCGCTCGCGGGCCGAGCGATAGATTGCGTCGACTGCGCCGATGGCGGCAGCCGCGTCGGCTGCGCCCGCGGGAACGGCGGTGCCATGAAGCACCGCGTCGATGAAGCCCGAGAGCATCTGCAGGTGACTGTCGGGACGCTCGACGGCAATGTCATTCCAGACCTTCGTGTCAGACCTGTAGAGCCGGATGGGCGCGATGCCGAAGGGATCTGGCATGTCGAGACGGCCCTTGGTGCCGTCGATCTCAATGGTCTCCTCGTGGTTGGCGCCGGGGCTATGAGCGCTGGCGACGATGCTGACGATGCCACCATTGGACAGACGCAGGATCGCACTGCCGGCATCCTCGACTTCGGCCGCGGCACGGAAGGTCGCGATCTCGCCGGTCGCCGAGGCGAAGTCGAGGCCGGTGATGTAGCGCAGCGTGTCGAGCTGGTGGATGGTGTTCATCAGGAGAACGCCGCCGCCCGCCTTCTCCCGGCTGGCGCGCCAGTTCGGCGCACCGGGCGGGCCCCAATAGTCGGCGCGCTTATCGATGATCGTACGAAGACGGACGAGCCTTGGCTCACCGATTTCGCCGTCGTCGAGCAGTCGCTTGGCAAGGATCACGGTGCCGGCGCGACGGAGTTCGAAGAACACCGCTAGTCTGAGCTGCCTCGTCGCCGCGAGCGTGCCGAGGCGGCGGGCTTCGCCCGCACTCAGGGCAAGCGGCTTTTCAGCAAGCACATGCTTGCCGCTGCTCAGCGCCCGCTCGGCGGTCGATCCCAACAGAAAATGCGGCAGGCCGACATAGACGGCTGTCACGGCGGCATGGGCGAGCAGTGCGTCGATATCGGGGACGAGATCGGCGCCGGTCTTTTGCGCGAAAGCCTCGGCGCGCATAGGATCGGTATCGCAAACCGCAACAATGCGCATGTTGGGCAATCGTGCCGCGACCCGCGCGATTTCTCCCGCCGCCCAACCACAACCGATTATCCCGAGCCCAAGAGGCGATGTGGTCATAGCTGGAAGTCCTTGGGGAGTGGTGCCGCCACTAGGTGCGACAGCGACGCATAATAGCTGTCGTCGGCGTAGCGCTCGAGAGCGAGCGCTACGACGGCCACGTCCGTGGCGGGCGGCGCGACGGCCCAAGGCCGGGTGAGGCGCGTAGGGCCCGGCTTGAGGAGATCGGCACCCGCCCATTTGCCCTGGGCATCGCGGCGCCAAAGCTCGAGATGCCAAAGGCCTTCGGCTTCGCGCGTCAGGTAGATCTGGCCGGCCGCCGCACGATCGGGGAAAGCGACGCCGCCGACATAGAGGCCGGCATGGATGTAGCCGAACTTGACGCCGGCCGGCGCAACGTCCTCGAGGAGCCATTTCCCATCGCGTAGCGAAGCGACGTGATAGCGCGCGTCCTCGGTCGAGTGGTCATCCTTGACCTTGCTGACATAGCCGATCTCGAAGACCGGGCCATTGCTGACATCGAAGAGGTTGACGGTTCGATCGAGGGCGGTGCGTTGGACAAGTTCGAGCGCCGGGTAGTCAAGCGGCATGCCCTCGCCGGTCTTGAGGTTGCCGACGACCCTGCCGGATGAGGGCAACGAAACCACACCGCTTTCGAGGTCGACCTCACAGGCCCAGACATCGTGCAGCGGCTTTTTCTCGTATTCCTTAGGATGGCCGGAGACGCCAACGCGCATAGTCTTTCCGTCGGCGAGCAGCGCCGTCGCCATATAAACCTGCTGGTCGGTATCGAAGGACAGAAAGTCCCGCGGCGGCGACCAGGTCCGGGCCCAATCGGATGAAAGGGACCAGCCCCACCGCGTTTCATTGACGCGGGTAAAGAGATGAAGGTCCGCGCCCACGTGGTGGACCTCGGCATAGGTGGTCGGACCCTTGAAGGTCAGGATCTGCTCATCCTGCCAGTTGTCGAGCGATAGCGGGCCACCGGAGATGCGATAGCGCAGCCCCTCCTCGGCATCATGGCGCGAATAGAAACAGACCAGGGGCTTGCCTTGGATAGCGAGCAGAGCCGGGTTGTTGTGGTCATCGTCCTCGAAGGCCGCAAGGCGGGCACGCTCGACCCTGCGGCTCTTGAGATTGTAACGCGCCGCGATCATGCCGCCCGCGGCATCCATGGCGCCAAAATAGATGTCGTCGCCGATGCGCGTGGCGCGGGGCCGAGTCCACCAGCACCAGGCCATGTCGTCGACCAGCGGCACCGGTGGCTTCAACTCGGCAGCATTGGTCACGTCGCAAACCTCAAATCATATGATGACTTACGATAGGAGTTTGCGCCGTCATTGTCCATGCCGCGCGATAGGTCAGGACGGCACCGGTCCCGGCCCGCGGCGATAGACGCGAAGCTCGATGACGGAGGGAACGTGCCACTCCAGCGAGCGCATGACGGGGCGGCCGGACGTGTCGAAATCGACCTGATGCAAGTGCTGAAGCGGCGTGCCCGAGGGCACTTCGAGGATCTTCGCGATCTCGGCAGTTGCAATGACCGGAGTGATCACGGTACGGGCATGGTCGATATCGTGTCCGCGAGAACTCAGGAGCTTATAGAGCGACTGACTGAAGGCCTTGAGGTCGCGCTTGGCGTCGACGATGTCAGCCGGGAGGCTGTCGATCGAATAGATGGCCGGTTTCTTGCCGGCGATGCGAACACGACGAATGACCACCACATCGGCCTCGGCGGGCAAAGACAAGTCGGCCATCACTTCGTCGTCGCCGCTCATCCGATGGGCATCGAGAATCTTCTTCGAAACGCGGATGCCGGTGCTTTCGAGATATTCGGTGTAGCTGAAATTGGTGTCGAGGGAATTTCGCAGCTTTGGACCCGAGGTGACGAAGGTCCCTGCCCCCTGGCGCCGGATCACGTAACCATCCTCGATCAGCCCGCGAACTGCCTCGCGCAGCGTGATGCGGCTGACGGCGTATCGTGTACAGAGCGTTTCCTCATTGGGGAGTTTGGAGGCCGGAGGAAACTCGCCCTCGATAATCGCCCGGCGCAGTTCGGAGCGGACGACGTCGGGCAGGAGGGGTCGGTTTCTGACCAAGGCCATGTGCAAACTCGTTGTGAAGGCGACTCAGGCGAAGATAAACATTAGTCGTATCATGTCCACTTTGGCCGGCTGTCCGTCCCCGGCAATTCGGAACCCGCGCGCCGCCTTAGCCCTTGACCCCGCTCGAAACGACGCTCCGGATGACATAGCGCTGCAGGAAGAGATAGGCGACAATAACGGGCAGGATGGCCATGACCGCTGTGGCCAAAGCCACCCCCGTATAGATGCCGGACGAGCGGCCGGCGAGGGCCAGGCCCTGCGTGACGGTGAAGAGATCGCGCTTGGAGGTCACGAGCAACGGCCAGAGAACATCATTCCAGCGCCAGATGACGTTGAGAATGGCGAGCGTCGCCAGGGTCGGCTTGCAGAGCGGCAGGATGATCTGGATGAAGATGCGAAACTCGGACGCACCGTCGATGCGCGCCGCTTCGATCAGCTCATCGGGAATGGTCGAGATGGTCTGGCGCATCAGGAAGGTGCCGAAGCCGCCGGCAAGGAAGGGCAGGATCAACGCCCAATAAGTATTGGTGAGCTTGAGATGGCCCATGAACAGATAGAGCGGGATCATGCGCGTTTCGAACGGAATAAAGAGCGTTGCCAGAAAGACGATGAAGAGGATCGACTTGCCAGGGAAGCGCCCCTTGGCAAAGGCATAGCCGGCGATGGCCGAGAAGAAGAGATAGCCGGTCGTCGTGACGCCGACGACGATCAGGCTGTTAAGATAAAGCCGCACGATGGGGAGGTTGGCCGTCGCGACGAAGTAGTTGAAGAAAGAGGGATCCGGCGGCCAAAAGCTCGGTGTGCGCGGCATCGACACGTTGGCCTTGCGCGACAGCGATGTCGCAACCATCCAGAGGAAGGGCAGGAGCATGATCGCCGCGCCGAAGATCAGCGCGATGCCCATTGCTGTCTGCCCGCGCCAATCATGCGGCAACTGCCAACGGCGCCTGGCAGTCGCGGCTACGGGAACGGACACTGCCTCTTCCGCCATCATCGGATCGCCTTGAATTCGCGGCGCAGGAAGCCCCAGAAGGCGACTGCGGTGACGGCAAGCACGATGAGGAAGAAGACGACGGCCGAGGCAGCCGAGAGCGAGAAGTCGCTGCTTTCAAAACCGGCCTGGAACATGAACATAACGATCGATTGCAGCGACCTGGCGGGCGAGCCGCCCGGTCCGCCCAGAGTCCAGAGGTCGCCGAAGCGCGAGAGCGCGTCAATTGTGCCGGTCATGATCAGGAAAATGAAGGTCGGCCGGAGGCTGGGCAGGGTGATGTAGTACCAGGACTGGACCGGGCTCGCGCCGTCGATGGCAGCGGCATCATAGAGGTCGGTGGGGATCGATTGCAGCCCCGCCAGCAGGACGATAATGAAATATCCGAGGCCCGCCCAAACCGCCAGCAGCGTCACCGCCGCGCGCGAGCCGGTGAGATTGTAGCGCGGATCGGACAGCCAGAGCGGTAGATGATCGACGCCCAATCCCCTGAGGCCGCCATTGAGCAGTCCCCAATCGGGCTGGAACACATAGTGGAACATGATCGCGACGGCGACCGAGGAGGTCAGCTGCGGCAAAAAATAGATGACCTTGAGCGGGGTCGCGCCACGCCGGATGCGATTGAGCATGGACGCAAAGACAGTGGCGAGCGGAATGATGATGACGAGGAAGGCGACGCCCAGCAACACCGTATTGCCGATCGCGCCCCAGAACACCGCATTCGTGAGCAGGCGCTGGAAATGGTAGGTCCCGGCGAAGACATCGCCATCGACCGTTTCGGTGAAGAGGCTTTGGCGAAAGGTCAGGAGCGTCGGATAGCCGACGAAAATCAGGATCAGCAGCAGTGGGGGCAGCAGGAAGCTGTACCAGGTGATGGCGTTGCGGAAGGCTCGCCCGAAACGGGATGGTGTGGCGCCGGAACCGGTCAGGGAGGGGATCGGTCCCGGCGCCATTGACTTACTGTTGCGCCAGCCAGGCGTCGGTTTCAGCCTGCGCCTGCGCAAGGGCGTCAGCCGGCGAAAGCGTTCCGGCGAGCGCGGCTTCAAGCGCGGTCTGGAGGGCCCAGCGCGGCTGATCGGCGGCCCACGGATAGGGTGCCTCGGCAAATTGCGGCTGAGTCAACACCACATCGCCATCCGGGAAGGACGCGATCTGCGGCAGGGCGGCGGCGCCGTTGCTGCTGGTCGGCAAACGCCCGTTGGAGTCGAAGTAGTATTTCTGCGACTCGGCGCTGCCGGCAAGCCACTTGAGCGCGGTCCAGGCCGTTGCCTTGTCGCCGCAGCTTTCGGCCATCGCCATGGGCGAGATGGTCGCCACGCCGCCGACGCCATCGGCACCACGGAAGTTGAACGAGGTGCGGAAACGCTTCTGCAGCTCAGGATTGGCGATCAGCGGCTGGATGAAATAGCCCTGCTCACCCTCGGGAATGATGGCAACGACATTGTCGTCGCTGAGGAAGCCCTGGGGCATCGCATCGCTACCGAGCGCGCCGGTGGGTGCGTATTTCGACATGTCGACGAACCATTGCAGCGCCTTGAGATATTCCGGTGTGTTCCAGGTGACCGTCATCTTGCCGGTGCCATCGACCGAACCCCAATTGGCGCCCATCGCGTGGGCAAGGGTGAGGAATTGCCAGACAGCATACTTGCCCTGGTAGTAATAGCCATAGGTCTGCAGGCCCGTGACGGGGTCGATGCCGGTCAGCGCCTTAGCCTTGGTGGCGACTTCATCGAGGGTCGGGTTCTTGGAGAGCGGCTCGACGCCATAGTGCTCGAACAGCGTTGCGTCCCAATGGATGACGCGCTCGCCGGTATTGTTGGGAATGTAGTAGAGCTTCTTTTCGGTCGGTCCCCAGACCTTGTCGGTCTCGAGCTGCGGACCCCACACATTGACGAAATTGGCGTCAGCGGCGATCAGCGCATCGAGATCGGCCAGTTTGCCGCGGCGGGCGAAGCCGGCCGCACCGGGCATTTCATAGAGACAGGATTCGTTGGCCTGGATCATCGCCTCGGTCTTGGGCGCGTAGCCGGTGGCGCCCTCGCCCCACGGGATATTGGTGATGACCAGGTCGATGTCCGGATTGGCGACTTCGAAGGCCGCCTCGAGTTTGCCGATGCCGGGCGTGACCGTGCCGGTCACGGCGTCGGTAGTGTCTTCGTCGGGATAGCCGATGGTCAGCAGCGTGACCGGTTTCTTGTCCTGGGCCGATGCCGGCGCGATGGTGCCAAGCGAGAGCGCGACCAGCGCAGTCGTCGAGAGTAGGAACAGTTTGCGAAGTTCGGGTCTCATCGGAGTTCTTCCTTCTGGTGAGTGCTTGAGGATGCCGAGGCAGGCTAGACGTTGTCTAAGAACATATGATGACTTATGACTAATGTGTCAGGCGCACCGATGAGCGTCAAGTGACTTCGAGGGAGGAAACTTCACAATGCGGATTGGTCTGGTGGGTGTGGATAGTAGCCACGCGGAGCACTATCTGCGCCTGTTCAACAGCGACGCACGCTATGGCGACATCCGTGTGACGGCGCTGTGGGGCGGCACGCCCGACCGGACGCGGGCGTTGCTCGATCTGGCGCCGCCAGTCGCGGCCAGCGGCTCGCTCGAAGAGCTGATCGCGGACGTCGATGCGGTGATCGTCGGCGACAGGCATGGCGATCTGCACAGGCAGCATGCCCTCCCCGCCATCGCCGCCGGAAAGCCGGTGTTCATCGACAAGCCGCTTGCCAATCGCGACGCGGATGCCACGGCGATCATCGAGGCGGCGGCACAGGCCGGAACGGCCCTGCTCTCGGCGAGCGCCTTGCGGTGGCAGCTCGAAACGCAGCTGCTCAAGACCGCAATTGCCGGCCTCTCCGGCCCCTTTAGTATCGAGGCCTATGGCACCTGGTATCCCGACAACGAATATGGCGGGGCCGTGTACTATGGCATTCATACGGTCGAGTTGTTGCAGGAAATGCTCGGGCCGGATTGGTCGAACCTTCGCCTTGAGGCGGGTGGAGCCGCTCCCCGACTGCGATACGAGACCGGCGCGGCCAGCGTGGGCATCGCCTTCAATCCCCTCGACGAGACCGGATCGTCTGCGTTCGGGGTCCGGCTGGCCACGCTGTCGATGGCTCGCGAGCAACCCATCCCGCTTGGGGACGATTATATGGTGCCGGTCGCGAACCGGATTGCCGCCATGCTCACCTCGGGGCGCGGTGCAATGACCGCAGAGCAATTGGTGGCCCCCGTGCGGATGATGGCCGAGATCGACCGGCTGCTGGCGGAGCGTTAAGCGCGGTCGGCCGCGGCCACCAGATCGGAAACGTCGAGCGCACAGATCTGGGCGAACCCTTGCGGCGACCAGTCGGTGAAGTAGAGGCGCTTGCGATCGGCCGCGAGATAGGGGTGCGCATGATGGCGTTGGTCGTCATGGGCAGGGCTGCTGAGGCGCCGCAGCAGCTTCGTGGTCAAAGGGCCGCTTGTCGTTGCGGGCGGGTGCACCGTCAGCAGTTCATGCCGTTCTCCCGCGCATTCTGCAAAGTCGAAGCGGCCGGCAGGGTCGAAGCCGACATGCACGTAGCCCGCAGCGGGCAGAAGAGCTTCGGTGAAGCGATCAGTCTGGACGTCGTACATGCCGAAATAGGTCTCTCGTCCTTCCGGGAGATAAGCGACGGATTCGTAGGCTATGCCGCGCTCGGTCACGACCTGATGGTTGATCATGGCGCCATGGGCGCCGGGGGCATCGGCGGGCCGCAGGTGGCGGATGTTGGTTCCGTCGCGCCTGATCGTCCACATCCCTGCGCAACCCTTGGGATGGTTGAGCAGGATCGTGTCGTTGCCGACAAACAGCACGTGATGGAAATGATAGTCCGTCACAGCCACGATATGCTCCGCACCCGTCGCGGTATCGATCAGCGCGAGTGTCGATGCGATGGCATTGCGAAAGACCTGGTGATGCTCGCGGTCCCAGGAGAATTCGCCGGAAGCTGTGCGCCGTTCGCGGTCCTTGAGCAAAGCGACATAGGCAGCCGCATCGACGTGGATGTAGCCAAACCATCTGCCGTCGGGAGAGAAAGCGCTTTGGCCGATTGGCATGCGGCCCCTTGGCAGTCTGGCGACAAGGCGATTGGCGAAGGTTGAGACCTTGGTCGCGCGGATTTCATCATCCTGGAAATACCAGACTTCGCCGGAGACCGGATTGATGGCCGAGAGGTGGTTGTAGATGCCATCGAGATGCCACTCGCACCAGATGGCCCAGCCGGCATCCTTGGTATGACCGGCGGTCAGCTGGCCAATTTCGCCACTAGCGAGATCGAGGCGATAGAGCTGGACCTCGCCACTCCGTTCACTGTGAAAGACGAGGTAATGGCCATCGGGCGTCACCGACGGAACGAAGTAATAGAGCGAGTAGGAGCTCGACTTCCCATCCGTCAGCCGAGTCAGGGCGCGGCCAGTGTCGGGGTCGGTCTCGTTGTTCCATTCCGCAGCGGTGATCGCGCCGATCATCTAGCGCAGCCACCGATCGAGATTTTCGGCGACGAAGACGTCGTCGGTCAGGTGCGGATAGTCGGCGATGACGCGGTCAAGTTCCGCGCCCTGGCCGGGCGAGAGATCTTCGTGCGGGTCGAGGCACCAGCGACCTTTGAGCAGACCCTGGCGCGCCAGCACCTCGTTGATCCCCGCGATGCAGCCGTGGAAATTGTTGGCGACATCGAAAAGAGCCGCGTTCGCATCGGTCAATTGCCCGTCAAGCACCATCAGCCGATGCAGCGCCACAGCGTCGCCGGCCGAGGCGCGCTTAGCGCCGTCCAATATTTCGACAGCCGCCTTGGTCCAGACGGCAAATTGCCCGAGAAGGCCGCCGGCGAAGCGAAGCGAGATCGTCCCCTGCCCGGTCTCGAGTTCGTAGGGGCTGAGGAGGTCGCCGATGATATTGTTGTCGTTGCCGGTATAGAGCGCGACCCTGTCGGCGCGGCCGGAGCGCGCGACACCGTGGAGCACATCGAGCGTACGGTAGCGATCGAAAGGCGCTACCTTGATGCCCACGACACAATCGAGCGCGGCAAAGCGCTGCCAGAAGGCGCGCGACAGGACACGCCCGCCCACGGCCGGCTGGAGATAGAAGCCGACAACCGGCAGCACCTCGCCGACGGCGCTCGCGCGGGCGATCATCTCCTCCTCGCTGCCCAGCGCGGGCCTCAGCAGGACCATGTGATAGCCCAGCTTTGCAGCCTGTTCCGCCTCGGCCACTGCGGCTTCGGTATCGCCCTGCACGCCTGCAACGAGGACCATGGGCCGGCCGACGCCGCGCACGACATCGGCGGCAATTTCGAGCACCGGCTTCAGCATGCCGTTATCGTGGATGGGAAATTGCGTCGTGTGGACCCCAACCGCGATGCCTCCTGCGCCTGCGGCAGCGTAGTAACGCGCGACGGCCGCCTGCCGCCTTTCGTCGAGCTTGCGCCCGGCGGTCAGTGCGAGTGGATGCGCGGGGATGACGCAGCCCGAGGCGAAGATATCGAGCGGGGACAGTGCCATCAGAACTTGCCGTCGCGCTTCTGAAAACCGGTGGGCTTGCCGAGCAGCGGCAATCCGGCCTCGATCCAACGGGCCGTCCATTCGACCAATTGCCCGAGCGGAACGGAGGGATAGCCAAAGAGCTCGATGCATTTGGCCGAGTTGGAGAGAAGGGCGTTGGCCGCTTCGGTGCCGGTGAAGAGCGGTTCCTTGCCCAGAATTTTGCCCATCGCGATCGCCAATTGTCGAACCGACAGCGTTTCGGGCCCGGCAATGTTGAGGATGAAAGGGGCGGTGCTGGCGTGATGGAGCGAGCGCAGGATCGCCTCGTTCGCGTAACCCTGCCAGATGACGTTGACCGCAGCCATCGTGACGTCGACGGGTGTTCCGGCGTGGACGGCGCGGGCGATATCGATGAGGACGCCGTACCGCATCTCGACGGCATAGTTGAGCCGGATCAGCGCGAGCCCGCTGTCGTGCTTTCTGGCGAAGTGAGTGAAGACTCGCTCGCGGCCGAGGCAACTCATCGCATATTCGCCGACGGGTCCGGGCGGTGTGTCTTCGGTGGGTCCGCCGCTGCCGATGAGTGTGAAAGGATAGACGTTGCCGGTCGAGAGGGCGACGATGCGGCTCGACTTGTAGCGCTCGGCCACGCGCCCCGGCAGATATGCATTGGTGTACCAGGTCTCTGCTTCCTTGCCGGTGGAGCCGAATTTGGAGCCAACGAGAAAGATGACGTTTTTGACGTCAGGGAGAGCCGAAAGCGCCGCTTCGTCGGTGATGTCGGCAGAAACGATCTGGGCTCCGGCATCCGATAGGCTCTGTGACAAGGAAGCGTCGCCGAAGCGCGAAACGGCGATGACTTTTCTGGACCGCGCCACGGCGCGGAGCGCTAATCGTATCAAGCTCGGGCCGAGCTTGCCGCCGGCACCGAGGACGACGATATCGCCATCGAGCCGCGACATGTCGGCAATCAACGCCGCGGAAGGTTCGGAGAGCTTCTGCTCAAGCTCGGCAACGCTGCGCACGATACCTCCAAATAGTCATATGATGACTTATCACCTAGACTGGCCGACGCAGCCTGTCAATCGGCGGCGCGGTGCAGCACCGTCATGATCGCCGCAACGTCGTCGCCCATCAAACCGATGGCGCCGCTGTCATAGGCGAATTGCGCCTCTTCGACGGTCGCGGGCGGCCAGGCCCAGACTTCAATGCCGGCGGCCTGGACTTCTTCGACGACGGCGGGATCTAGATCTTCAAAGTGATGCTGGATGATCGAAGCACGGGAGGCCCTGGCCTGTGCGATCAGGTCGGCGGCATTGGATGGTCCGCGCTCCGGCAGCCGGTCTGGCGCGACGCGCAAGCCCGGCACCTCGCCCACTACTGTTGCAAGCGCCCCATGATCGAAAGAGGCGACGGCATCGATCTCAAGCCGCCCGCGTCTTGCGACTTCACGAGCCGCAAACAGCGCGACCGCGGCATTTTCCGCACCATCCTCGCCCTTGGCCTCGATGCACAATGCGATGCCGCGCTCCGTTGCGAGCTCGAATAACGCATCGAGCGTCGGGATGCCTTCGCTCGAGAATTCGCTGCCGAACCAACTCCCCGCATCGAGTCGCGAGACCTCCGCCCAATCGAGATCAGCAACCAGCCCCTTTCCCGAAGTGGTCCGATCGAGGCTGGCGTCGTGCAGCATTACCGGTACGTGATCGCGGGTGAAGCGCAGGTCCGCCTCGAGCATGGTCGCCCCGAAATCGACCGCCATACGGAAGGCTGCCATCGTCTGTTCCGGCGCACCGGCCTTGTGCCCGCGATGCGCGATGACCAGACGATCCATGGCGATCCTCTCCAAAATAGGTGATTCATAAGTCGTAATATGACCCAGTCACAAGTGCAAAAAGGGGCCGGCGTCCTGAAGGATGCCGGCCCAGAGACGTTGCTGTGGAATCAGGCGGCGATGCGCTGACCCGACTCACCGTCGAAGAGGTGGATCGAGGCCGATTCCGGCCGGATCCTGAGCGTCTCGCCAGGCCGCGCTGTGATGCGCTCGCGGAACGCGCCCATGATCTCCTGGCCCGCGAAGCGGGCGACCACCTGGGTCTCGGACCCGGTGGGCTCGACGGTGATGATTTCGGCGGCAACACCGTTGGGGTCAAGGCTCAAATGCTCGGGGCGCACGCCGAGCGTGACCGCTCGGCCCATCGAATTGGACGGGATGATGCTGCCGAGCGGGATACGGGTGCCGTCGGCGGCGACGAACTGGTCGCCGTCGAGCTTGCCGCCAATCATGTTCATGGCGGGCGAACCGATGAAGCCGGCAACGAAGAGATTGGCCGGACGATCATAGAGTTCGAGCGGTGTGCCGATCTGCTCAATCACCCCGTCATGCATGACAACGATGCGATCGGCCATGGTCATGGCCTCGATCTGGTCGTGGGTCACGTACACGGTGGTGGTCTTCAGCCGCTGGTGGTTCTGCTTGATTTCAGAACGCATCTGCACACGCAGCTTCGCGTCGAGGTTCGAGAGCGGCTCATCGAACAGGAACACCGCCGGATTGCGCACGATGGCGCGACCCATGGCGACGCGTTGCCGCTGGCCGCCCGAGAGGTGGCGGGGATAGCGCTTGAGATAGGGCTCAAGACCGAGGATCGAGGCGGCGTTGGCAACGCGTTTGCGCGTCTCGTCCTTGTTGACGCGCTGGAGCTTCAGCGAGAAACCCATGTTCTGCTCGACTGTCATGTGCGGATAGAGCGCGTAGGACTGGAAGACCATGGCGATATCGCGGTCCTTGGGGGCGAGATTGTTGACTACCCGTCCGCCGATATCGATGTCGCCCGACGTGATCTCCTCCAGGCCGGCGATCATACGCAGCAAGGTCGACTTTCCACAGCCGGACGGCCCGACCAGAATGACAAATTCCCCGTCAGCGATATCCACCGACACCCCATGCAGAACTTCGATATTGCCGTAGTTCTTGCGGACATTCCTGATGCTCACCGCACCCATTGGCTTCCTCCATCTGGCGCCCGGGTTCGCCCCGAAGCGCACAAGAAATGACAAATGCCGGCGCGTTTGGGTGACCCCGCACGCCCGGCGATGGAATAAGGCCGAAAGCCCGGCTCTCCGCATTTGCGGCATATCCACCAATCGCAATGGTGCGCAGGAAATCGCGCCTCTGGCTAGAGCAAAACGCGGGGGCCGCGTGCGAAGCTTCCACCGATTGCTTTTGATGGCCGCGATCTGTCCGAACCGACTTGGTCCTGCGCCAGGCGCCTCGAGCGCGGGCAAGCAGTCGCGACTTCGGCCTCGACGCCACACATTGCCGACCAATGCTTGCAGCCAGTTGGCTGAGGTTTGGAGGCTACGACCGCAGCGTGCAAATGATAGGAGGGCCGCCGCGTGAGCGGCCCTCCGGAAACATCAGGGCTTGTCGACCGGGGTGCCCTGGGCCGGACCAAGAGTCTCGATAGCCTTGGCGAGGAACTGCCGATCGACAAGCTCCTCGGATGGGATGGCCTTGATGTCCTTTAAATCCGGATTTGAGTAGATGAAGGCCACGGCCTTCTCGAGCTCAGGAGCGCTCAGGCAGCCATAGACGCACCAGCGATCGGCGAGGAAGGTAGCGGTCTTTTCGAGCGTCGGCTTGGGAAGGTCGTCGCGAACTTCCGTCATGGCTGAAACCCACTGGTCGGGGTTCGTCGCATAGAGGCGGGAGGCTTCCACCAGCGCATCGACGAAGCGCTGCAGGGCCTCGTGCTTGTTCTCGATGGTGGACTCGAGCGCCGTGACGAACTTCGATAGGCCCGGCGTTGCAGCTGAGAAGTCCTCGGGCTGAACCAGGATGTGGATGCCGGGTGCGTCGGCGACGGCAAGGAACGTGCCATAGGAGGCGGTCGTTGCATCGACCTTGCCGGCGGCGAGCGCCTGGACGCGCGCCGCAGGGGCGCCGACCGCCACATAGGCCGGCCCGTCTGCGGCAACATTCATCGACTTCAGCACAAGCTGGGTCAGGGTATGATCGAGGCCACCAGTGTCGGAAATCGCATAGGACTTGCCGACCAGCTGATCGACGCTGGTGATTTCCGACTTTGCGGCAATCAAGAACGGCGCACCGAGTGTGCCGGCGACCAGACCCTTGATCGGAATGCCGTTCTCCGCCCGCAGGCGGATGGCGGCCTCGATGCTGATATCACCGAGATCAACAGCGCCGGAATTGAGTGCAGCAACGACCTGTGGCGTGCCCTCAAGCGGCACGATCTCGACTTTCACACCATGCTTTTCATAGAGGCCATATTTTGCGGCGAGCTTGAGCACGGAGTCGGTGGTTGGGTTGTAGTCGACGTCGGCGGTCGCGAGCTTGAGCTCGAGCATGTCGCTCTGGGCCTGAACCGTTGTGAGCGGGGCAAGCAGAGCGGCTCCTGCGGCGAGCGCGAAGAGCAGGGGGAGGCGGTGCGTCAGCATGGTTTCGGCCTTCAGTGTTGTTTACGAGGGTTGGGTCAGGCGGCCGATGCGAACATCGGGATCGCGCTGAAGTCGTCTCTTAGGATCGTCGCCGCCTGCTGGTGCCCCATCCATCCCTGGATGAGCGTCGAGTAGATCCGGCGGTAGTCTGTCGTGTATTTCAGATTTCCATCGTCGAGGTCGGTGAGACTGGGGACGCGTCCGTAGTGACCTCCCAGCACCGGCTTGCCAATAACGAAGGCGGGACCTGCCGTGCCATGATCGGTACCCAGGCTGGTATTTTCGGCGACGCGACGGCCGAATTCGCTGAACACCATAACCACGACATCGTCGGCCCGACCCAGCCGCTCCATATCGCGAACAAAGGCGGCGATATGATCAGAGGTGTAGGACCAGAGCCGTGCGTGGACGTCGCCCTGATACACGTGGGTGTCGAAAGCGTTGTTGCGATAGGGAACGTAGTAGACCTTGGTGGGAAAGTCGGCGGCGATCATGGCCGCCACCTTCTCCAGACCGAACGGCACGAGGCCATAGTCGATCGGCGAGCCATAGGCGGCCCAAGCATCGCGCACCAGTCGCTCGGAGCTATTGGCGCTGGCGGCGATGTCGCAAAGGAATTGCTCCGCCGGATTGGCGCTGCCATTGCCGCGCTGGTCGATGGCACTGAAGGCCGGCTTCTCGGTGTCGAACATTTGCCGCGTGAACTTCGCCGGATCATCGAAGACCAGTGGCACGTGGTTCATCGCGCGCACGGCCAGCGACTGGTGATCGTCGATATTGATGAGGAAATTGGTGACGTGCCCGAGCGGATCGATGGTGTCGGCGAGCCGACCGAGCCAGCCATAGGCCTCGCCGCTATTGGGCGCCGCCGTCTGCCAGAAGGCCATCGAGGAGAAATGCGAGAACGACGGCTGGTCGTAGCCGACGCCGTGGACGATGCCCATCTGACCATCCTTGAACAGCCTCTCGAAGCCGACCATGGTCTTTTGGAAGCCGAACCGATCGTCGATCGGGAGCAGGTTGTCCTTGCGGAGACCCAGTTTGGGGCGCGCGTTGTAATAGGCGTCATCGGTGAAGGGGATGACCGTGTTGAGGCCGTCATTGCCGCCCGACAGTTCCACGATAACCAAGATGCGATCATTGGCCCGCGCCTGCTCCTCGGCCACCTTCGACCACACCGGAGAGGTGCTGATGCCGCCCGCCTCGCCCAGAACCATGCTGGAGAAGCCGGATGCCGAAAGATTGCGTTTCTCGCCAGGGGTCAGTGAGGTCTTCTTAACCACTTGCGGTCTCCTGGCGCGTTCAGGCCAATTGATATTGAGGCGAGCTCATGACGAGGTGCGCGACGAGGCGCAGCCCGTACTCCATGTAGCTCTCGGCTTCAGCGAGTTGGTCGGTACCCAGTTCCTCGGTCAGCGTCGTGATCAGTGATATCCGCGCGGAGGCCGAGAGGGGCACGCACAATAGCAGCGCCAGCACGACATCCACCGCTTCCGTCGTTGTCTTCGCTCCGGCCTTGTGGATAGTCGTCGTCAGGTCGAAGCGCGCGGCGGCGCGCGGGATGGGCTTTAGGCGACGCAATGCCTCCTGATAGCCGGCAAGGCTGGCGTAGCGGGTATTGAAGGTCTCCTGGATGCCGCCTGCCGAGCTCAGGGCGGCGCCGTCTTCAAGCGTTGCGGCGGTAATCTCCATGCCGTCAAGGATGTTGCGGTTGACGCGCTTGATCTCGGTGCCGGGATCGTTGTTGGGATCGACAAACTCGATGACATTGGGGAACAGCACTTCGCGCGCAAAGTTGGCGCGTTCATATAGCAGGCCGGGCGTGATCCAGGAGCGGCCCTCGCTCCAGCCGGCAACCGTTGGCGGGTAGAGCAGGATCTGTCCGAGCGTCTTGCTGACCGTATAAGGATCGGGGATGCCGGGAAGCTCCCTGACCCCGAGTTTGCGGTAAGTCGAGACAATCAGCTCCACCGGCGATTTGATGTGGGTGCCCATCGACGGTGGGCTGTAAAAATCCTCGGACATGAACAGGGTTCTGAGAAATGGCGCGATCTCGTAGCCATTTTCGCGAAGCAAAGTTCCAAGCTCCGCGGCGAAGGCCTGCGAGATCTCCTCGCGCACGAAGAAGCGGTAGAGGTTGCTCGCGATATAGACGGCGGTTTGCTCCTGTTCGAGGATGATAGCGAGGATGTCCTCACCCTTGAACGCACCCTCGCGGCCGAGGAAGCGCTTGCTGCCGCCGTCGTGCTTGTCGGCATCGATGACGAAATCCAGGTCGTCATTGCCCCAGCCGGTGAAGGCACGGGCGGCTTCGCGAATATCGTCCTCGGTGTAGTGGCCGATGCCCATGGTGAAGAGTTCCATCACCTCGCGGCCGAAATTCTCGTTGGGGGCGCCTTTGATGTTTTGGGCGGCATCGAGATAAACAAGCATCCCAGGGTTCTTGGCGACAGCGACGAGAAGCTCGCCGAAATTTCCAGTGGCGCCGCGTCGCAGCATGTCGACCTGCTGCTGAATCTTGCGGTAGTCGCGCAGCTTTTCTTCGCTGGACACGAAGTGCCCATGCCAAAAGAGGGTCATCTTCTCTTCGAGCGGGCGCGGCGTCCGCACCATGCGGTCGAGCCACCAGAATGCGAGACGACGCGTCTCGAGCGCGCTGGCCCTCAGCCAATAAAAGAAGCGATTGGTGACGGGCTGAAGCGGCCGGTTGCCATTCGGCTTCACCTGCACACCCATTGCGGCGCCGGTCTCTTCAGCGAGGCGAGTCGCCGCCGGGCGGCTAACGGGGAAAACCGTCAGGGAGGGATCCCAGAAGCCCGACTCCTCGAATGGCGGGAGGCCGCTATCATCGACTTTTGCGTAATCGACGAGTGACGCCACTGCCGCTTCGGGGTCCATGGCCGCGAGCCGATCAATCTCTGATAGAGACCCGCCGAATCCGGCGCGTTCCAACAGGTGCGCCGCCTGGGCCTTGCACCAGTCGGCGTTTGTAATCGCGGCCAGCTGCTCAGACCGAAGCGGCCTCATCCCTCGGTGACCGATGTTCCGGTTTCTCCCACGAGGTAGAGTTACCGAGCTCGGATGGTCCGGCCAGACTGACTGCGCCAATGTTGATTATTGCACTTGAGTTCCATTCTATGGGTGCGATAGGATTTACCTATCGATGGAACCGACTTCGGCATCGGGAAAGGCGTGCGCGAGTTCCTCGAGTGCGACACCGTCGCGGGCCATTTCCTGGATTCGATCCCACAGGTGGGTACGCAGGGCAGTGAAGGCAGGAAGCGCCCTGACATCCTTTTTCCAGCGGGCTCCCCCAAGGTCGACATCGAGGATCTCCTGGATTCGGCCGGGTCTCGGCCTCAGCAGCACGATCCGTTGCGACAGCAGCACAGCCTCGTCGATGTCGTGGGTCACAAAGACGATGGCGGTGCGCCGCCGCTCCCACATGCGCAATAGCTCGTTTCGCAGCACCTCCCGCGTCATCGCGTCGAGCGCGGCGAAGGGCTCGTCCATGAGCAGCACTTTGGGCTCAACCGCGAGGGCCCGCGCGAGACCGACACGCTGCTGCATGCCTCCGGACAATTGATGCGGGTAGGCCGTGGCGAAGTCCCTGAGCCCGACTGCTGCAAGAAGGCCGTCGGCGCGGCGCTTGCGCTCCTGCCGGGCATGGCCGCGCAGCGCCAGCGCGAACTCGATATTTCCCGACACAGTCCGCCAGGGCAGGAGGCGGGCGGACTGAAAGACCATGGCTAGGTCGGGCCCAGGGCGCGGCCGGGCGCCCATGACCAGCACCTCGCCTTCGCTCGCCTCGATCAGGCCGTTGATCATCCGCAATAAGGTCGTCTTGCCGCAGCCGCTTGGGCCGACGAGGCACACGAACTCGCCGGGAGCGACATCGAAACTGACATCATCGAGGGCCCGAACGGCACCCTCGGCGAAGGACTTGCCGACATGGCGCAGCGAAATGAGGGGCTCGGTCAAGATCGGAGTTCGCTCATTGGGACAACCGCCATCGTCCTACCCAGTTCTCGGCAAGCCGGAGAGCGGCGATGATCGCCGTTGCCAGGATCATCAACACAATTACCACGGCAAAATACTTGTCCATCTGGAAGCGATTGCCGGCCTGCGCGAGCAATCCTCCAAGGCCAGACTGCGCCATCGTGAGTTCGGCGATGACCGTGCCGACCGTGGAAACCGCCGCTCCGATGCGCAGCCCACTGAGGATCGTGGGCAAGGCATCCGGCACCATGATGTCCCAGAACAGCCTCACGCGGTTCGCCCCAAAAGCCCGGCCCATCTCGATGAGATCCTTGTCGGCATTGGCGACACCCGCGGCGGTGCTGATGAGAACGGGGAAAACGGCGGCATTCCAGACCACCACGACCTTGGCTTCGGTGTAGAGGCCGAACCACACGATGATCAACGGAATGAAGGCGGCGCCGGGCGTTGCATTCATGGCGTTCACGAACGGGTCCAAGACCCGGTTCACCACCCGAAAGCCTCCGAGGATAATGCCGAACCCGATGCCGGTCACTGCCGAGAGCAGGAAGCCCAGCCCCAGTACCGTCAGGGATTCCAGCAGTCCCTTCAGCATCGAGCCGTCCGACCACATCTTGATGCTCTGCTGAAGCACTGCGTCGGGTCGCGGCATGGTCAGCTTTCCCGCCACCGCGTTGAGGGCATACATGCCTGCAATAATCAGGAGAACGATCAGGACCTGAGCCAGGAGCACCAGGTTGCCTTCGCGGCGCCGTCGCGTGCGAGCCGAAAATGTCGCCCTCATGTCTGCCCCGGTGTCACCCGGCAGCCGATCCCCGCCGACCGGCCTCGGCACTACACTGGCCATGCTGCCCCCTGACGCCGATGCGCACAATTGCTCCTGGCTGCGTGAACCCGCTTACACTACGCGTACCGGCGAGATAAGCGCGCGTCTGTCAATTTGGATCATCAATTAATCTTGGATGGGTGGCGATCCCGGTCACCCACGTTTCGCCGCCCGAAATGCCGGCCGGGTTCCGTCACGGTGACTACGGTCATCGTACGGTTGGCTGCCAAACCCACAAGTCTGAAGAAAGCTGCGAGCCGATGCCTGCCCCGTAGCAGGAAGGGGGCCGACAAGTGCCGATAGCGGGCGCTACAACCTCCAGTCGCGCGCCCTGGATCGCGCACGGCGAAAAAGCTCCCGACCGGCAACAGACACAGGCTTCGGAGAGAACCGGACATCAAGGTCGACCTTCGTGCGGATGAGCGGCATGCCCTGGTCCTGTGCAACCAGTTGAGCGACCCCGAGCGCTGACCTGTCGGCGAAGTGGCGCACGAGGACGTCCATTTGCAGGGAGTCGGCCAGAAACTGCGCGAAATAGGGCGACTGCGATAGCCCGCCGTCGATGGAGACCATCGAGCCGAGTGTGACGGCGTTCCGCATGACATCGCAAACTTCCGCGGTGGAGAGTGCGATGCCCTCAAGAAGCGCCTGGCAAAGGTCGCGTTTGGTCATGTCGGGCGCAAGCCCCAGGATGACGGGCGCAGCGGTACGGTCCCATTCCGGTGCCGCCAGACCCGAGAAGGCCGGCACGAATACAAGGCCACGTTCGATGGCCGCCGGAGCCTCGAAGGTCTGAAAATCTGCGACGCCACTGGCGAAACCGGCCCGAATTGCCCACTCGACCACCGAGCCCGCGTCGTAGACGCCACCATCAACGGCGAAGGCGCGACGCGTGCCAAGGTCCCAGGCCACTGTGGGTAGCAAGCCTCCGGCCGCATCGAGACGGACCGGGCCGTCGCTGAGCGCAAGTGCAAAAGCGCCGGTGCCGAAAGTAATCTTCAGGTCGCCGGGCTCGCGAAGATCGTGACCGTAGAGCGCAGCCTGTTGATCGACGATCGAGGCGCGCACGGGGAGGCCCGCGATCGACCCGAAATCCCCTATGTTGGGCTGGATCGGCGGGAGGCATTCAATCGGGACGCCGAAGAGCGCGCAGAGACTGGGATCCCACTCACCTGTCTCGAAGTCCATCAACGACGTGCGCGAGGCCGTCGCGCGATCAGTGACGAAGCGCCCGGCGAGGCGGTCGAGAAAGAAAGCGTCGGTTGTCCCGAGCCGCAGGCGGCCAGCGCGATAGGCCGCCCGCACTTTGGGCACCTCCCGCATCAGCCAGCCGAGCTTGCTCGCCGAGAAATAGGCGTCCAGCGGCAAGTGGGCAATGAGCGCTGCCATCTCGGTGGCGCCGGGGCCCATCGTGAGGAGACTGGAGGCGGTTCGACTGTCCTGCCAGACAATGATGGGCGACAGCGGCTCACGTGTGACGGCGTCCCACGCAATGCAGCTTTCTCCTTGATTGGCGAGGCCAATCGCGTCGAGCTGACCGGCGGCGGCAACGCATCGCTCGATATTGTCTGAGATCTCGAGCGCGTCCTGCTCGACCCAGCCGGGGCGCGGATGCTGTGTCGTGTGTCTTAAGCTCGCAACAATCTCGAGATGATCGCCCTCGGCGACGAGGATGCGGGTCGACGTCGTGCCCTGGTCGATGGCGCCGATGCGGGTCATGCGGCCTCGAGTGAGCGGATTATGGCGTGGGCCGCGGCCCTGCCCTCGCTCCAGCATTGTCCGGCCGTGCGCACCGCGCGCAGGACATTGCCGGCCGCGTAGGTCCCGCTGAGGCTGGTGCGCCCGGTCCCGTCGACAGACGGGCCGCCGGTTGCCATGTCAATCGCGAGGCCGGACAGGCGGGCCAGCGACGATTCCGGCGTAAAGCGCCCGGTGAACAGGACGCCGTCACACTCGATGACCTTGAAGGTACCGTTGGCATGACGAAGGCGGACCGCCTCGACTCGAGTGGTACCCAAGATGTCATCGATGCTGGTGTTGTAGTGCGTGGGGATGCCCAACATGGGAGGGAACATTGCCGTGGGATAGCCGACGCGTGGTCCTCGTTCATCCTCGACAATTGCTTGCGGGCTTATGCCGCCGGACCGGCAGGTCAGGATCGCGGACATCGTCACGAGTTCGGAGCCGACGATGACCGGACGACGGAATGGAGCCATGTGACGGAGATGCACGTAGTCCTGCAGCGCCCCGGTCGTGAGGATTCCCAGCGGGCGCTGGCCGGATATGAGGCGCCCTGCCCGGCTGGCCTCGCGGATGCCGGTGGCGAAGAGTATGCGACGAGCTGTGAGGACCAGCGGGCCGACAGGTGTGGCGACCTCCGCACTTGTCCCGTTGAGCGCGGTGACACTGTGGCGAAGCCGGATCTCGACGCCCGCTTCGCTCGCTCGCTCGGCAAGGCGTGCGGCGTAACGGGCTCCAGAGAGGACGCGGCCGAACTCGCGCATGCCGAAAGGTGAATGAGCACAGTGACGTGCGATCCCGCCGGCCTCGCCCTCGCGCTCGAGCACGACAACCGGCCCTGCGCCGCGCCGACGCAGTTCGGTCGCGGCAGACAGACCCGTTGGGCCGCCGCCGACGACCAATACGTCGATCACGCTCGGGCTCATGAAACGGCCAACGGTTCGTCCAACCGTCCCTGGGTGAGTTCGGCGAGGTGGCCCATGCAGTAGAAGCCCTGGCAGCGGCCCATTCCACAACGCGTGCGGCGTTTGAGGCCGCCGAAATCGCGAGGCGGGAACGGTCCGTCCAGCGCCGCATCAATTTCGCGGCGAGTCACCATTTCGCAATGGCACACAATCTCGCCATAGCCCGCCTTCTGCCAGTCGCGCGGGGCATGCTCGGCGAGGTTTGGCATTGTGGGTGCAGCCGGCTGAGTAGTGACTTCGCCGCCATATAGTCTCAACAGGTGCTGCGCGAGGCCGAGCGCCGAGGTCATGCCAGTGGACCGGATGCCACCGGCAGTCAGCCAATGCCGGTCGGGGTCGTAACGGATGCGGTAATGCTTTTCCTCCGTCGCGGGCCGGAGACCGGCGTAGGTGGCGGTGACCGGCATGCCGTCGAGCGCGGGGAGAATCTCGACCGCCTTCGCAATCAGCATCTCGAGTTCGGGCGTGGAAACGGCTGCGCGGGTGCGATCTTGCTGTTCTTCGGCCGTCGGGCCGACGAGGAGATTGCCGAAGATGGTGCGGGTGAGGACGAGGCCCTTTGTGCGTTCGCTTGGAACCGGCAGGATGATGCTGTTGAGGAACTGGGCCGCCGCTTTGTCGAAGACGACAAACTGGCCCTTGCGCGGCTTGATCGTGAAGCTCGCGTCGCCCAGGAATGCCTTCTCGATTGTATCACCGAAGAGCCCTGCGGCGTTGACCACCCAGCGCGCCAGAAATTGCCCGCGCCCGGTCTCGATCCGCCAGAACTGGCCGTCAAACTCTCCACCGCTCACCTCGGTGCTTCGCTCGATCCGTGCCCCGAGCGACTGCGCCTCGATGACGTAGGACAGGAAGGGCGACCAGGGGTCGATGATATGCTCGCGAGGGACGCGAAGGGCCGCCTGCGCCGCATCCGCGAGATTGGGCTCCAGCGCTCGCAGGTCCGGGCGGCCGATCCGGTGGGCATCGGCAACGCCATTTGCATGCGCCTGTGCTTCGAGCAACTCAAGGCGCGCCTCGTCCGCCTCGGTCCAGGCGACGACCAGGGATCCCGTCTCGAGCAGTGGCAGATTGCGTGCCTCGCGGATCGCAAGGTATTCGTCGTATCCGGCCTGCATGCATTCGAGTTCGAGACTGCCCGCCGGCGCGTCGAAGCCGGTATGGAGAATGGCACTATTGGCCTTGCTGGCACCGGAGAGAATGTCTGCGCCCTTTTCGATGAGCAGGACCTTCAAACCCGCGAGAGCGAAACGTCGCGCGGTCGCGCAACCGACAACTCCGGCGCCGATGATCGCCACGTCATAGATATCGTTGTCGGCCATCGCTCTACCGCTTCAGTCGACCGGAACGCTGCTTCAGATTGACCGGACGGGACAAGTCTGCATATTTTTGCATACGAATGCAAGAGAGGTCGAAGTGAGCGAAACACAGGGCAAGCCCAAGACCGTCGAGACAACCGGAAAACGGGGCGCCACCGAGGGCCGCACCAAGTTCAGAGCGCTGACGCCCGCCGATATGCCGCGCGATTTCACCATCTCGCTGGACAATCTGAGGACTGGCGGCACGGACGCGTTCCTCACAAATCCGCCCGCGCATGCGACGAAGCAGAAGCTGCCGGGTTTCGACCCCACCTATGTGAATATCGTCGACTACATTATCCGCATCACCCATCGGATCTGGGAGGAAAAGGACGTCGGCTACCTCTACGATACCTATGCGCACGACGTCATGGTGTGGGACGATTTCGGCCTGACTTCCGGACGAGACAAGATTGTCGCCCATACCGCGGGCACGCTCAGCGCCTTCCCCGACATCCGGGTGATAGCCGACGAGTGTATCTGGGCAGGCAGCGGCGCCTCCGCCTTCCATTCGTCCCACCGCACGCAGATCTTCGGTACCAACACCGGCTATTCGCAATATGGCGACCCGACGGGCAAACGAGTGCAGTTCTGGTGCATGGCCAATTGTGTGATGAAGGACAACGAGATCTTCTACGAGCATGTGGTCTACGACTTCGCGCAGCTGATCTCGCAGCTGGGGCTCGATGTCATGGAAACCGCAAAGAAGTTTGCGGCCAGCAATCCGCAGGAGCTGCCGAAGGACTTCCTGGCCAGCGAACCCAGCCGTACCAGGGGCCAGATGAAGCCGGAGCGGATGCCGGTTGCCAAGACCATTGGCGACGATCCCGAGCAGTTCGTACGTGCGGCTCTTCACAATATCTGGAACCGTCGCGACTTCTCGCTCATGGACCAAGTCTATCACCCTGCCGTGTTGACGCAGGCGACCGGGGGCCGGGTGTTCCATGGCGTCGGCCAGCTCCGCAGTTTCGCATTGAGCCAGCTCGCGATGTTCCCCGATTTGCTGTTCAGCATCGACGACCTCTATTGGATGGGAAATCCCAAAGAGGGCTTCATTGTTGCCATCCGCTGGAGCATCGACGGCACACACCGCGGGAACGGCCGCTATGGCGCGCCAACAGGTCGCGAGGTCGACCTCTGGGGCATCACGCATTGGGTGATTGAGAACGACCGGATCACCAAGGAATGGACCGTCTTCAACGAGTTTGGCATTTTGATGCAGATCAATCACTGAGGCACGTAAATCGGTCTTGCCAACTTACCGGGCGGGGCTTTTCAGACCTGCCTTTCCATGCTGCGGACGAGCGGTAGATTCTCGGCAAGTCATTGATTAAGGCTATGATTTGGCGGGACACGACGTCTGGATGCATACGAATGCAGAATCAGTTTGCATTCGTATGCAAAATTGCCTAGCGTTTTTTGCGTGCAGGGTGCCGATGCTCGCGGAATGCGAGTGACGGGGTGGCCGCAGGTGGCCCCGAGCGCTGTGCGAGCAAACAGGCTTTGCGAACCTACAGGGATGGTTCGCCACAAGGAGAACGTCATGAAATACCTTCTGGGAGCGAGTATTTCCCTCGCTGTCCTCGGCCTCAGCGCGACGGCCGTGTTCGCCGACTGCGGCATCTCTGGCGGATCGGTTCGCATTCTGTCGAACGATTTCGCAGCGCTGAAAGTTGTCGCTACCGCCGCGGAAGAATGCGCGTCGGCAACCGTGACCGTGACTGCCAATCAGACGACCGAGCACAAGAACATCCAGGGCCCGGCGTTGACCGTGAACCCTGCCGAATACACCGTGGCCATGGTCGCAAACAATTCGATCGTGCCCCTGCTCAACGACAACCTGATCCGTCCGCTCGACGACCTCGTTGCGAAGTACGGGCAGCAGCTGCAGCCCAACCAGCTGATCAAGATCGACGGCAAGGTGATGGCTATCGCCTTCATGGGCAATGGCCAGCACCTGTTCTACCGCAAGGACATTCTCGAAAAGGCAGGCCTCCAGCCGCCCACGACCTACGACGAAGTCCTCGCCGCCGCCCAGGTCATCAAGGACAAGGGACTGATGCAGTACCCGCTGGCCGCCAGCGTGAAGCCCGGCTGGGACCTCGCGGCCGAATTCGTCAATGATTATCTCGGCACGGGCGGCGATTTCTTCGAGCCCGGTTCGGCGAAGCTGGCGATCAACAATGCGAATGGCCTCAAGGTTCTCGAGACCATGCGCGCGCAGATCGCGTTCATGGACCCCGACTACCTGACGTTCGACGCCGGCGAGATCCAGAAGGAGTATGAAGCCGGCAACGTCGCCATCATGAACGAGTGGGGCTCAATCGCGGGCGCGATCCTCGATGACGAAGGCGCCGCTGATGGCGTCGTCGCCAACACTGTTCTGGCCGCGGCGCCGACCATCAATGGCGGCACCATTCCGGCGGCTGCGCTTTGGTGGGACGGCTTCACCATTGCCAAGAACATCTCGGACGAAGATGCCGCCGCATCGTTCCAGGCAATGATGCATGGCATCAGCCCGGAAGTCATTGCGGCCAACCCGGAAGCGGCGACATGGCTGGTCAAGGGCTATGCGCCGGGCCCGGCAGCGGTTGGCGTGATCGCCAATGCGACCGGCGGCGCGCGCGCTTACCCGATGACCCCCTATATGGGTCTGCTGCACACGGCGCTCTCGACCGAACTCGCCGACTTCGTGGGCGGCAAGGAAGATGCGGCCAAGGCACTCGCCGACGTCGATGCGGCCTATACCGCAGCGGCCAAAGAAGGCGGCTTCCTCTAGGTCGAGGTAACCCATCCTCTCGCAAGCCTGGCCGGGGCGGCATAGACTGCCCCGGCGCTGATCGACCAGCGCGAGATAGGCGAACCGGGGGCCAGACGTGCCGCATAAGACATTTCTGGTCTTCATTCTGCCCTCGATCGTCGCGATGCTTTTGTTCATCGCGCTCCCTATCGTTTCGGTCGCGGTCCAATCGCTCTATGTCGAACACGACAAGGTGCTGATCACGGTCGAAAACTGCCAGCCGTTCAGCGGCTGCACCAGCGAGACCCGGGTCGATACCGAAGCCTACGAGAAGCTGAAGACCGAACAGCCGCTCGGCAAGTTCAACGGTCTTGGCACCTATCTCAATCGCGCGCATCTGGCCGTCGCGGAAGTCGGCACAATCCTGCAGGCCAACAAGGGTCTAGGCGATGTGGTTGCGCGCATCTACGACTTGCCCTTCTATCGCGCCCTGGCGTTTACGCTTGCCTACACCTTCATCGTCACGCCGCTGGCGATCATTCTTGGCTTCGTCATTGCGCTGACCGTCAACATGACCCCGTCCCTCCTCAAGGGCCCGGTGATCTTCTTTTCGCTGCTGCCGATGATGATCACGCCGCTGGTGGGTTCGTTGATTCTGTTCTGGATGATCAATTCCGAGGGTATCATTGGCGCAACGCTGCAGCACCTGTTCAACGACCCGACACTCTCGCTCAAGGCATCGCCGGTCCTCACATGGGTGACGCTTTTCGTCTATGGCATCTGGACGAATGCGCCTTTCTCGTTCGTCGTTTTCTACGCGGGGCTGCAGAGCGTGCCCAGCGATACGCTTGAGAGTGCCATGATCGACGGCGCGAGTCGCTGGCAGCGGGTGTGGCTGGTGGTCATTCCGCACCTGACCCCGCTCGCCACCTTTGTGGCCCTGGTGCAGCTGATGGACAATTTCCGGGTGTTTGAGCCCATTGTCGGTTTTTCTGCACAGGCCAATGCGACGTCACTAAGCTCGGCAATCTTCAACGACTTGCGCAATCAGAATGCCCAGCTCTACGGCTCCGCCGGCGCTACGTCGCTGCTGACGATCATTGGCGTGGTCATCCTGCTGATGCCGGTTCTCTTGCGCACTTGGCGCGAGTACGGCCTGAAGCGATAGGGAAAACGATATGTCAGTCGCCACGAATCGTCCCCTGCCCCTGAAGGCGCTTGCCACCGGGTTTGTCATCCTCTGGTTGGTGCTTGCCGCCTTCCCGTTCCTCTGGACCGTGTGGGGTTCGTTCAAGGTCGAGGCCGATTTCTTTTCCCGGGAAAGCTTCTGGAACGCTATCTCAGGCGTTCGCACTGTACAGGAAACCGGCTCCGCATTCACCGGAGACGGATACTACGGCGCCTGGGTCACCAACAATTTCTGGAAATCGGTGATCAACACCGCGATCGTCACAGTCTCGGTGACGGTGATCTCACTCACGCTGGGAACGCTGGGCGGCTATGCCCTCGCCCGATCTGGCCAGCGCTACGCCTTCTGGATTCTGATTGCCGCACTGGTGTTCCGCGCCATGCCGCATATCACGCTGGTATCGGGCTATATGCTGCCCTTCTTCGAGCTCAATATCTGGGGCCACTTGCCTACGGCGATCATCGTGCTGGTGGCGATCAACCAGCCGTTCACCCTGTGGATGCTGCACTCGTTCTTCCTGTCGATCCCGAAGGATCTGGACGAGAGTGCAATGGTCGATGGCTGCTCGCGCTTTGAGGCGTTCCGCCGCGTCGTCATTCCGGTGATGTGGCCGGGGGTCGTCACCACCGGGCTGTTCAGCTTCTTGCTCGGCTACAACGACTTTGCCGTGACGGCGATGCTGCTGAGCCAGGACAATCAGACGATGGTGCCAAAGATTTCGAGTTTCCTCGGCTCCATCAACGACGCCGGCAATGTGATGTACGCGGTGGCGGCCGTGGTCTCGGCGACCGTTCCGCTTTTCATTCTCGTGCTTTTCTTCCAACGCCAGATCGTCAGCGGGCTCACCGCAGGCGCCGTGAAAGGCTAGCTCCGATGGCTCGCATTCAGCTCAAGAACGTTTCGCGCCGGTGGCACAACTTCGTGGCCGTGGACAATCTCAGCCTCGACGTTGCCGACGAGGAGTTTGTCGTCTTTCTCGGTCCTTCGGGCTGTGGAAAGACAACGACGATGCGGATGATCGCCGGCCTTGAGGATGTCAGCTCCGGTGAAATCTGGCTCGGCGACCGGATGGTCAACAGGCTCGAACCCAAGGACCGCGACATCTCCATGGTGTTCCAGAGCTATGGCCTTTACCCCAACCTTACGGTCTACGAGAACATCCGCTTTCCGCTGCGCGTGCGCAAAGTGCCCAAGGAGCAGCACCATCAGCGGGTGATGAAGGCGGCCGAGATGGTTGAGCTCGGCGATTTCCTCGAACGGCGTCCGGCAGCCCTTTCCGGTGGACAGCGCCAGCGCGTAGCACTCGCCCGCGCCATCGTGCGCGAACCCAATGCATTTCTTATGGATGAACCGCTGAGCAATCTCGATGCGAAACTGCGTGTCTCGACGCGCGCGCAGATCAAGATCCTGCACCACACGCTCAAGACCACGACCATCTACGTCACCCATGACCAGATCGAGGCGATGACGCTGGCCGACCGCGTCGTGGTGATGAGCAAGGGTGTCGTGCAGCAGGTCGGCACGCCCAAGGAGATCTACGACCGTCCTGCCAATACGTTTGTCGCCGGATTCATTGGTTCGCCCGCGATGAACCTCGTGCCGGGCATGCTTGAAGGCGGCGTGTTCAGCGGCGAGCATATCCGGGTCGCGGGCGTCGCAGGCAAGGATGGCCCGGTGACGCTTGGCTTCCGCGCCGAAGATGCCGCCGTGGGTGGCGGAGACGGTCAGATCACCGCTCCGCTCTATTCGCTCGAACTCCTGGGCGAAGCCTCCATGGTGTCGATGCGCGTCGGCGGCGAACTGGTGTCGGTCAAGACCGGCAAAGACTACGCCGCCGAGATCGGCCAACCGATTTCTGTTACGGTGCCGGCCAACGCCTGCCATTTGTTCGATCAGCGAACGGGCGCTCGGATCGCCGCCTGATGTCGAAAGCAAAGACTGTCGAGATGCCCGAAGGCCACCTGAGCCGTGAAGAATTTGCCGCGCGCCTCAAAGCGCAGGGTCTCGTCTTGAGCAAGGACGAGGCCGAAAGCGTCTATGGCCTAGCGAGCTGGCTGAATGAGGGCGTAGCGGGGCTGGGTGAGGCCTTTCCTGCCGAGCCCGAAGTGAGGAGCGACGCTGCCGATTTCTCGATTGTCGAGGCCGGCCGGAGGCTGCGCGATGGGACGCTGACATCGCTGGCGCTGACGCGGGCGGTGCTCGCGCGTATCGCCGAGCGGGATGCCCACTATCTCAGCTTCTACGTCGTGATGTCTGAGCGCGCCCTCGACGCCGCGCGCCGCGCCGATGCGGAGCTGGCGGCCGGCAAGGATCGCGGTCCGTTGCACGGCATACCCGTCGGGATCAAAGACATGATCGACGTAGCCGGAGTGCCGACCACCGCCGGATCTTTGAGCCGCAGGGACAATGTACCGACGGCCAACGCCACGCTCGTCGATCGGCTCATCGAAGGTGGCGCAATCGTCATCGGCAAGCTTGCGACCTATGAATGGGGGACTGTCGGTCCTGCCTACGACACGCTTTACCCGCCCGCCAGGAACCCATGGAGCCTTGAGCACATCACAGGTGGCTCGTCTTCGGGCTCTGCGGTTGCGGTGGCCGGCGGCCTGCTCCGCACGGCGATCGGTTCGGACACCGGTGGCTCGGTTCGTGGACCGGCGGCCTATTGCGGCATTGTTGGGCTGAAGCCGACATTTGGACTTGTGCCGACAACCGGCACACTGGGCATGTCGCCGAGCATGGACCATGAGGGCCCGATGAGTGCGACCTCGGCCGAGGCGGCGCTCACGCTGGATGTGATTTCCGCTCGCAGCGGAGACGAATCGGCGGCGCAATACCTCGGTGAGGGCATTCGCGGACTTCGGATCGGCTACGCTCGCAATTGGTTCGCCGGCGACTCACAGGTGCTTCCGGCGGTTGTCGCGGCGATGGATGAGGCGATCTCGACGCTGACAGAGCTTGGCGCTGTCGTCGAACAGATCGACCTGCCGGACTATTACGCCATCGAAGTCGCGGCTGCGGCTGTCCTCCACTACGAGGGCTTCCAGGGTCACGCCAGGGAACTGGCCGAGCATCCCGGAGGTCTCGGTCGCAAGACTTTCCAAAGCATCGTCGCTGGTGCCGCGATTACCGAAGCTGAGTACCGCGAGGCCAAGCGCGCCGGGGCAGCGTTCCGGGATGCGCTCGACCGCGATGTGTTTGGCCGGTTCGACGCGATGGTGACAGCTGGCACGCTCACCCCTGCCCTGCCCGTTGCGATGTTTGGCAAGGGCTCGGTCTGGACGCCCATGCGCACGATCGGCTTCAACATTTCCGGCCACCCGGCGCTGATGCTGCCAATGGGTTTCCATGAGGGCCTGCCGCTCGGCATGCAGATCATCGGCCCACACTTCGGCGAGGCGCGCATTTGCCAGATTGGCGATGCCTTCGAGGGGGCCACCGACTTTTCCACGCAGAAGCCGCCGCATCCGCCGCGCTGAGAGACTCTTCGCGCGCCGGGGCCACCAACCAATAAGCCCTACCGCGCCCTTGCATTGATTGCATACGTATGCAAAATTGGTTCGACGAGAGGGAAATTCTATGGCGAGATGGCTGAAACGCGGCAAGGATGTCGAGGCGCGACTCGAAGCGGACCGGCAGGTTCGCATGACTGTCGAGTCGATCCTTGTCGACATCGAAAAGCGTGGCGACGAAGCGGTGCGCGAGTTGTCGAGAAAGTTCGACAACTGGGACCGCGAAGATTTCCGCCTGACCCAGACCGAGATCGATGCCTGCATGGACCAACTCTCCGAGCAGGACCTCAGCGACATTGCCTTCGCCCAGACCCAGGTGCGGAACTTCGCCGAGCGGCAGAAGGCGACGATGACCGAGCTTGCCGTCGAGACCCTCCCCGGCGTCACGCTCGGCCACCGCCACGTCCCGATTTCCGCCGTGGGCTGTTATGTGCCCGGCGGCAAGTATCCGCTGCTCGCATCGGCGCATATGTCGGTGCTGACTGCCAAGGTGGCCGGCTGCAAGCGCGTCATCACTTGCGCACCGCCTTTCCATGGCAAGCCGGCACCGGCGATCGTCGCGGCCCAGCACATGGCGGGTGCCGACGAGATCTTTGTGCTCGGCGGCATCCAGGCGATCGGCGCGATGGCGATCGGCACAACCAGCATTAAGCCAGTCGATATGCTGGTCGGGCCGGGCAACGCGTTCGTCGCCGAAGCCAAGCGCCAGCTCTTTGGCCGTGTCGGCATCGATCTGTTCGCCGGGCCTACCGAGACGCTGGTCATTGCCGATGAAACCGTGGATGGCGAGATCTGCGCCACAGATCTTCTCGGCCAGGCCGAGCATGGCCCGACGACGCCTGCGGTCCTGCTCACGAATTCCGAAAAGCTCGCCCGCGAAACCATGGCGGAAGTCGAGCGGCTCCTCACCGTCCTTCCCACTGCGGAGATCGCGCGGAGAAGCTGGGCGGATTTCGGCGAAGTCATCGTCTGCGACAGCTATGACGAGATGCTGGCGGAGGCCGACAGGATCGCCAGCGAGCATGTACAGGTGATGACCGATCGCGATCTCTGGTTCCGGGATAATCTCAGCAATTTCGGCGCCCTGTTCCTGGGGCCGCGAACCAATGTGGCCTTTGGCGACAAGGTCATCGGTACCAATCACACACTCCCCACTCAGAAGGCGGCGCGCTATACAGGTGGGTTATGGGTGGGAAAGTTCTTGAAAACCTGCACGTGGCAGATGGTCGAAACCGACGAGGCTTCTGCGATGGTGGGCGAGTATGCCTCGCGCCTGTGCATGCTTGAGGGTTTCGCCGGCCATGCCGAGCAAGCCAATATCCGTGTCCGCCGCTATGGTGGGCGCAATATCCCCTATGCGACGGCGGCCAGCCCCCGGGCTGCCGCTCAATGACAGATGGACCTGCCGAAAACCCCCAGCTCGAGACTAGACGGCAAGCGCGCGCTTGTTACCGGGGGTACGCGCGGCATTGGCCTCGCGGCGACGGCGGCGCTGGCCGAGGCCGGCGCTGACGTCACGATCGTCGCCCGCAGCGCTGGCGATGTGTCCGCGACCGTGGGTGCTCTGACGGAAGCAGGCCGTCAGGCTCGCGGCAGCGCTCTCGATGTCACAGACTTTCGTGCGGTGCGGGAACTTGTCAACGCAGCACCGGCGCCGTTCGATATTCTCGTGAATAGCGCCGGCAGCGCGCGGCACGCCCCATTTCTCGAAGTCACCGAACCAGACTACCGCGCCGTCATCGATCTCAATCTGGGCGCCAGCCTGTTTGCGAGCCAGGCCGTCGCGGCACGGCTTGTGGCCTCCGGCAAACCGGGCTCGATCATCCACATTTCGTCGCAAATGGGCCATGTGGGCGGCCCCAACCGTACCGTCTACTCGGCCAGCAAGTTTGCTGTTGAGGGGCTGACGAAATCCATGGCGATTGACCTTGCCGCCCATAATATTCGCGTCAACACGATCTGCCCTACTTTCATCGAAACCGAATTCTCGGCCAAGAACTTGAGCGACCCCGATTTTCGGAGCTGGGTATTGCAGAAGATCAAGCTGGGCCGCCTCGGTCGGCTTGAGGACATAATGGGACCGGTGGTGTTTCTCGCCTCCGACGCGTCGGCGATGATGACGGGCTCCTCTTTGATGGTGGATGGCGGATGGACGGCGGAGTAGTCAGCAAGAAAGCGTCGGTGACGTCTTCCATGGTCGCGGAGCACGCGGGGGTCTCGCAGTCCGCGGTATCGCGCACATTCACGCCCGGAGCCTCGATCTCCTCGAAGACCCGCGCCAAGGTGCTCCTCGCTGCCAAGGAGCTCGGCTATCGTCCCAATGCCATTGCCCGTTCGCTGATTACGTCCCGATCCCGCATCATCGCGGTGGTGATGGCCTACCTCGAAAACCTATTCTACCCCGACGTACTTGAAGAGCTGGGCCGCCGCCTTTCGGCAGAGAACTACCATGTGCTGCTGTTCACCGGCTTCAAGGACCGCGATAGCGATCCGGTGTTCGATCAGATCATGCAGTATCGAGTCGATGGCATCCTTCTGGCTTCGACCTCACTGAGTTCCGAACTCTCCGACGAGTGTACAGTCGCCGGCATTCCGGTCGTGATGTTCAACCGTACCACTGAACGTGACGTCGCGTCGTCAGTGACGTCCAGCAACCGAGAGGGCGGCAAGATGCTTGCCGATTTCCTTGTGGCAGGCGGTCACAAGAGCTTTGGGTACATTTCCGGCCTCGAAAATTCTTCAACCAACCGCGATCGCTTCGTTGGGTTCCGGGACGCATTGAAGGCCGCTGGCTTCGACAGGCTCGAAGTGCGGACGGGCAACTACAACCGTCAAGAGGCCGAGGCGGCGGCGCGCGAATTGCTCTCGCTGAAGAAGCGGCCACAGGCGATCTTTGTTGCCAACGACCACATGGCCGTCGCGGTGATGGATGTTGCTCGCTACGAATTCGGCCTATCGATCCCGGACGACCTGTCGATCGTTGGCTACGACGACGTGGGCCCCGCCCGCTGGCCGAGCTATGGCATCACATCGGTCACTCAACCGATCGGCCCCATGGTCGAGGCGGCGGTCGATATTCTCATGGACCAGATCGCGACCGGCGAAATCGAGCCGATGCACAAGGTCTTGCCGGGCGAGCTCATCGTCCGCACCTCCGCGCGCTTGCCCAAAAAGGGCATCGTCGAACGCGATGGAGTGAAGTTCTACAAACCCGCCAACGCACGCTGAATATCCCGAATTTCGGGCAGCGCGCGCTGTGCATACGAATGCAACGCAAAGTGGAAAGGAATTCTCTTATGACCCAATGGACCCAGGAAGCGATGGAAAAGCGCCTCGTCCGCTATGCGGACCTCAAAGGTCTGCGCAACGCCTTCATCGATGCCCGGACGCCTGGCAGCGACCGCAAGGAGAACTTCACCATTATCGGGCCGGGCGTCTCCGAAAACCCCGCGCAGGTGGTGCATATCCCCGAGGCGCATGGCTTCAATATCGGCGCTGCCCGCCAGCCCTTCGGCTGCACCAACAGCCAGCACAGCCACCTCACGGCCGAGACCTTTATCGTGCACACCGGCAAGTGGCGGTTTCTCTTCGGCGCCAACAAGGACGAGGGCTATCTGGACGTCGAGCCCGGCGATGTGGCGACGGTCCCCACCCACATGTTCCGGGGTTTCGAAAAGCGCGACGAGGGCACGGGCTTCCTGTTCGTCGTGCTCGGCCATGACGATCCGGGCAAGGTCGTGTGGGCACCATCGGTGTTCAAGATGGCCGAAGACTTCGGGCTCAAGCTGCTGAAGGGCGGCAAATTGATCGATACCACGCTCGGCGAGAAGGTGCCGGAGGGCGCCGAGATGGAGCAGCCCCCCGATGCTGCCAAGCTCAAGGAGCTCGCCACCCCGCCAATGTCGGAACTTGCCAAATACGCGATGAAGGCCGCCGACATGAAGGGGAACCCGAACTCGCCGCTGGCGGGGCCCGGGGTCGAGGAAGATGCGCTGATCGGCGACGTCGATTCCCGCGACGGCTTCGAAGCCGGACCGATCATCGGCCATTGGAAGCACGACTTCACGCTGCGCCGGCTGAAGCTCGAGACGGGGGCGACCATCCCGTCGCATTCCCGCGCTGAGCAGGAAGTCGTGTTCGTTCAGTCCGGGACGATCGAGTTCCGCTGGGATGGCGGCAAGCTCATCATGGGCGCCGGCGACACGCTTACCGTGCCCGTGGGAATGATGCATGGGTTCCGCAATCCTGCATCCGCAGACGCGATCGCTTTCGTCGTCCGCGGTGCAGCGGCGCCCGCAGCGCCAGTCTTCGCGCAGAACAAAGTGGCAGCCGAGTAATGGGTCGCATCCAGACCACCCATGTGGGGTCTCTACCCCGCACCAAGCAGATCACCGACCTCGTGTTCGCGCGCGAAGCCGGTGTGCCGGTCGAGGAAGAGGGCTTCAACCGCATTGTCGGTGAAGCCGTCGTCGAGATCGTCGCGAACCAAAAGGCGGCGGGTGTCGACCTGCCGTCCGATGGTGAGCTGAGCAAGATCAGCTACGCCACCTATATCAAGGACCGGCTGACCGGCTTTGCCGGAGACAGCTCACGGCGGCCGCCGAAAGATCTCGAGTTGGTGCCGAGCTTTCTCGAGCGCCAGGCCAAGTCGGGTGGCACCCCATCCTACAAGCGGCCGAAATGCGTCGGCGAAATCACCGTCAAGACCATGCAGCCGCTCAAGGACGACATCGACAATTTTCAATCGGCCCTGAGGGCCAATGGGATTGCGCGCGGCTTCATGAATTCGGCGACGCCCGGCGTCATCGCGCTGTTCCAGCCCAATGAGTACTACAAGTCGCAGGACGACTATCTCGAGGCGGTCGCCGAGGGCATGCGCGCCGAATACGAGGGCGTCGTTGCCGCGGGTCTGATCCTGCAACTCGACAGCCCCGACCTCGGGCTCGGGCGCCACATGATGTACAAGGAACTCGACGACGACGGCTTCGTTCGTGCCGCCGGGCGACATATCGAAGTGCTGAACCACGCCCTGAGAAACATTCCGGGCGAAAAGGTCAGGATGCATGTGTGCTGGGGCAATTACGAGGGGCCGCACAATTGCGACATCGCTCTCAAGAAAGTCCTCCCAACGATCCTCAAGGCCAAGCCGCGGGCACTTCTGTTCGAGGGCGCCAATCCGCGCCACGCCCATGAATGGGTCGACTGGAAGAACGTCGATCTGCCGGACGACTATGTGCTGATCCCCGGAATGCTGGATTCGACTACCAATTTCGTCGAACACCCGGAGCTGATCGCCGAGCGGCTGATGCACTATGTCGATATTGTCGGTGCTGACCGGGTCATCGCGGGTACCGATTGCGGCTTCTCGACTTTTGCGGGCTTCGGCGCCGTGGACCCCAGCATCGTTTGGTTGAAACTGGAGGCCCTGCGTGATGGTGCGGCGCTGGTCAGCGATCGACTGAAGCTGAACTAGGAGGAAAAATGCCCATCACTGCCGAAACACTTGCCATTCTTCGCAAGCATGACACCCCGACGATCTGCAATGCGCTCGAGCATGTCATGGGCGGCCGTACCGCCGAAGGCTTCACCAAATCGCCGACCGTTTGTGCGGACGCTTCGCTGCCGCCGATTGTCGGCTTCGCGCGCACGGCCAAGATCCGCGCTTCGTCGCCTGCACAGAAGCCCGCAGCCGAAGTGCGTGCCCTTCGCATGCAATATTACGAGTATGTCTCGGCCGGTCCCGGTCCCAATGTCGTCGTCATCGAGGACACCGACTGGCCCCATTGCATTGGGGGATTCTGGGGCGAGATGCAGGTGGTCCAGCACAAGGGTCTCGGCGTCGCCGGCACGCTCACCAACGGGGTGTTGCGGGACCTTGGCATGCTCGACCCAGGCTATCAGGTGATCGCAGGCTCGGTTGGCCCGAGCCATGCATTCGTGCATGTGACTGAGCTCGATGTTGCGGTCACCGTGTTCGGCATGACCGTCCGGCCGGATGACCTGATCCACGCCGACCGCCACGGCGCCGTCGTCATTCCAGCCGATCACATCGAGAGACTGCCGGCTGCGATCGACATCGTGCTGCGCAAGGAGGCCCCGATCCTCAAGGCAGCACGGGCACCGGGGTTCAACATCGACAAGCTGCGCGCGGCCTGGTCAGAAGCCGACACCATCAAGTAGCAAGGCGCCGGCCCGAGGCGGCCCCCGCGCTTACGCCTGCATCCTGTCCAGACGCAGTTGCGCGGCGCGGCGATGGCCTTCCAACGTCTCGCTGGCCGACTGCCGCCCGGCGGCGGGCGCAACGGCCTTGACGCCACGCTCGTCGATCCATTGATGCGTCGCGATCTTCACATAGGCGCCCACCCAAAGGCCGCCGGTATAGCGACCGGCTCCCATGGTCGGCAGCGTGTGGTTGGTCCCGATGCACTTGTCGGAATAGACGACGCTTGCCAATTCGCCGATGAACAGTGATCCGTAGTTGCGCAGTTTGAGCGCCATGCCCTTTGCATCGACAGTGTGAACCTGCAGGTGTTCGGCAGCGACGTAGTCGGAGTAGGAAATCATCGTCGCCTCGCTGTCGCAGACGACAATCTCCCCATAGTCCTTCCATGCCGTACCGGCGACATTGGCAGTCGACAGCGTCGCGAGCTGGCTTTCGACCTGCTTAAGCGTCGCCTCGGCCAGCGCGCGATCGGTGGTGATGAGTCCGACGCGCGTGCGAACATCGTGCTCGGCCTGGGCCAGCATGTCGGTTGCGATCATTTCTGCATCGCCAGTGGAATCGGTGATGATGAATATCTCCGAGGGTCCGGCCAACTGATCGATCCCCACTGGACCGAACACCTGCCGCTTGGCTTCGTTGACGAAGGCGTTGCCCGGCCCGACGATCTTGTTGACCGCAGGCACGCTTTCAGTGCCGTAGGCCAGCGCCGCAATGGCCTGCGCGCCGCCGATCTTGAATATCCTGTCGGCGCCCGACAGATGACAACCGGCAATCATCGCCTTGTGCGCATTGGGCGGAAGGCACGCGATAACCTCGTCGACGCCCGCGACCTTGGCGGGGACGATCGTCATGATCGGCGCCGACAGCAGCGGATAGCGACCACCCGGTACATAGCAACCGACGCGCTCGATCGGGATCACGCGGTGACCGAGATGGACGCCAGGAAGCGTCTCGATCTCGAGTGGCAGAATCGTCGCCAGCTGGGCTTCGGCGAACTTCCGCACATTGGCGATGGCGAACTCGGTGTCGGCGCGGGTCTGCGGTGCGAGTTCATCGAGCGCGGCCTCGCGTTCGGCCGCGGTGACCTCGAATACGGCGAGTTCCGATTTGTCGAACTGCTTGGAGTACTCGCGGACGGCGGTGTCGCCTCGCTCTATCACATTTCTGATGATTTCGGCCACCAGCGCCTCGACCGGTTTGTTGTCGGTGCCCTGGTCGCGCGACGGTGCCTTCACGTAGCTGATGCCTTCGGGAATGCGGGTGGAGTCGGACATGGCGAGCCTCGAATTCGGGTGCGTTGGTGAACGCGGAGTTGGACCCGGTACGACCTTCATCGAACTAGGTCGAGATCGCTATTGCATACGTATGCATAATTTGCCAGAACTTCTTTGCCGCCGGATGTTCAGCCTTTCGTCGAGCCTGGGCAGCGGCCATTCACCGCAATCGCGGACGGATGCGCAGATCGCGCGTAAGGGCGCTAAGATAGAGCATGCTCGATATGCCGCAGCTTAGGATGGCAGAGATCGCCGGGGCGCAGTCCGCACCGCTCGTCATGCTGCCTGGCACACTCTGCGACGCTCGGCTCTTCGCCCCGGTGCTCGATTGTCTCGGCGTCCGCGCGCGTGTCCCCGAACTTGCGGGCGCGACCAGCGCTTCTTCCCTTGCCCACTCATTGCTCCGCGAGCTTCCGGAGTGCTTTGCGCTATGTGGCTTCTCACTGGGGGCCATCGTCGCGCTTGAAATTGCGGCGCAGGCGCCCGAGCGGGTCGAACGGCTGGCGCTTATCGCCTGCAACCCGGGGTTACTCCCGCCGACAGCGGCCAACGCTCGCGCCAATCTGACGCAAAGCGATTTCGTTACCTCAAGCGTTGATCGCTCCGATCCTGCTATCCGCCGCGTAATCGATGACATGGCCGACACCACCGCGCCTTCAGTCTACGAGCAGCAAACCCAGATTACGCTTTCGCGCGTGGACAGCCGGCCGCGACTTGGCAGACTCGCCATGCCGACGCTGGTCATCTGTGGGACCGAGGATCGCATTTGCCCGCCTGCACTCAGCGTCGAGATGGCGCGCGCCATCCCCTTGGCGCGCCTCGCCTTGATCGAGGGCGCGGGACACTACGTCACGCTCGAGCGGCCCGAGGTGGTCGCTCACGAAATCGCCGTGTGGCTCGCCACACCCCCGAACACATCGCACTGAGGGAGCCGACCATGGCCAACGAAATCGACAAGGGCGGCAAGGCCGCGAAGATCACGCGGATCGATACGCCCAAGCAGGAGGTGCTTCAGGTCGAGCGGCGAGACTACCCGGAGATCGCACCCAACGACCGGCCGCGCAGCCAGCCAATGGACGGGTTCGACGACATCTATACCGATATCGTCGACTACATCGTGCGATGCACGCACAAGATTTGGGACGAGCGCGATATTGGGCTGATCTACACACACTACACGCACAACATCGTGCTCTATGGCACGACGGGTACCATCTACAATCGCGAGGACGTCGTTCGCGACACAATCCAGCGGCTGGTGTCGTTTCCCGAGCGCCGCGGCATGGCCACGCAGGTCATCTGGAACGGCAACGACAAGGACGGCTTCTTCACCTCACACCTCGTCACCGGTTCAGGCCGCCACACGCAATTCGGGCATCTCGGTGCTCCGACGGGACGTCCATTCGTGTCGCGCACGATCGCCGACTGCATGATCATCCGTAATAAGATCTATCGCGAGTGGGTTGTCGCCGACACAATGGCAATCGTCCGTCAGCTGGGTCTTGATCCCAACGACTTTGCGATGCGTACGGCAAAATCGAAGTTCGACGCGGGCCTGCTTTCGCTCGACATCGGTGAGAACCGCAGGATGCTGGGTCAGAACCCGCCCGAGTGGGAGGCAGATGTCTCGTTGGCTCACACCGAGCTCGAAGCCGATGTCATCCGCTGGCTGCACGAAATCTTCAACAAGCGCATGTTCGGCAAGATCAAAGACGTCTACGCGCCGACGGTCCAGTATCACGGCCCGCTGATGAAGGAGCTCTACGGCGTCGCTGCGGTGACGCACCAGCATCTTGGCCTCATCGGCTCGATCCCCGACGCGGGCTACTTCATCCAGCACGTTGCTTCCACCGACAGCGAAGAGGGCGGGACCAAAGTGGCGGTGCGCTGGATCATCGAGGGCCACCACCTCGGCTACGGCATCCTCGAGTCGCTCGGCGATCCCACCGGCAAGCGCGTTCAGATTCTCGGCATGACGCACTTCCATATCAAGGACGGCAAGGTCGTCGACGAGTGGAACGTTTACGACGAACTGAGCCTGCTCACGCAGGTCAAGCTCGCGCAGCTCTCGGACCAGCCCTCCTAAGAAGCCGCGGCGCGCTCGATTTCGACGAGGGCGCCACCGGCCTGGATGCGTGAGCCGGACGGGCATCATCCCGCCATCAGGGCGACCGGCTCTGGCGGGTAGAAAACATTCCTTGGTGGAATTGGCGCGCCCTGAGCGATTCGAACGCCCGACCCCCAGATTCGTAGTCTGGTGCTCTATCCAGCTGAGCTAAGGGCGCGCAGGCTTCCCAGCCGACCACAGGCGGGCGGGAAGCGGCGAACCCATACACACAGGGTTCGGTATTGGCAAGCCGGGCCTAGCCAACCCGCAGGGCGCGCGGCAGGGCGATGTCGAACCGTGTGCCGGGCTCGAGTGGCACATAGTGGAGCTTGCCGCCATGGGCTTCGACAAGCTCGCGGGCAATGGCAAGGCCTAGGCCGGTGCCACCAGCCCGGGCGGAACCCTCGAAGGCAACGAAAAGGTGCTCGCGCGCGCGCGGCGGCAGGCCCGGCCCGTTGTCGCGGATGGAGAGAAAGATCTGGTCGCCGGCTTCGCGGAAGCCCGCCGCGATCAACAGGTCCTCCGGCTTGACCTCGGCGGCCTCCAGCGCCTCGCGTGCATTCTTCATCAGGTTGACGAGGACCCGCGCCAATTGCTCGGGATCGACCTTGACCGCAATATCGTCGGGCACGTCGTTGCGGAAAGCGATCTCGGGGTGGCGCATGATACCGGCCTCGAGCGCGGATTCATCGACAAGCGCGTGAAGATCGACAGGCACCGGTTTCGGGGGGGTCGCGCTCTGGCGCCCATAGTCGAGCACGGATTGGGCAAAGCCGATGGCGCGATCGATCGAATTGACCAGCCGCGGAGCGAGCCGCTGGATTTTGGGGTCGTCGAGCGCAACCACCTGATCGGACAAGAGTTGCGCCGATGTCAGGGTGTTACGCAAATCATGGTTGATCTTGGCTACCGCGAGGCCGAGGTCGGCAAGGTGCCGCCGCTGGCGCAACATCGAAAAGATATCGGCCTCCATCGCGGCGAGTTCCTTTTCGACAATGCCGATCTCGTCATTGCGCCGCGAGGGCTGGATGATCAGCGAGGCGTTCTCGGGCTCCATGCGATAGGCAAGCATGTTGGCGGTCAGGCGGCGTACTGGCGAGATCAGCAACCGGGCGAGAACCAGATAGAGGACGAACCCTGTCAGGATCGCGACAAGGAGCGAGATGAGCAGGATGCCGCGCGAATAGTCGAAGAGATCGTCGTGAAGCGGCTGCTCGGAGAGCAGCACTTCGACCTGGGAATCGGGATCGTTGGTATCGTCACCATTGCCGAGAATGCGCAACGTCCGATCGCCGGCATGCATGAGCGTATCGATCGCGCCCATGATGAGGTTGGCTTGATCGGGCGTGCGCATATCGACTGTGAGCGCCTCAGTCGGCATCGGCTCGTCTTCGAGTTCGATCAGCTGGCTCTGCCCGTTGCGGCGATAGACGATGGCGATGGCGCCCGCCGAGGTCAACAACCTGTTGGTCAGCATGCGCGGCAGGTTCATCACGTCCGGAACGGCGTCGAGCACGCGCGCCGCGACAATGCCAATGCGCAGCCGGTCCTCGAGCCAGCTTTTGCGGTAGTTGCCGGCGGACGGCAGGTAAACCGCGACGCCGACCGCCAGGATCACCAATGTGATGGCGGCGATGAGCTTGACGGAAAGCCCGGAAAACGGCCCGGGAATGGCGCGGCGCTCGGTCATTGTCTGATTGATATCCGCAAAGCTGCTAGGGCAACAAGCGATTGAGGGCAAGCAGCCGCGTTTCGAGCGCGGTTGGGCCGCGCTTGCCCAATGCCGCGGCGCCCAGATCGCGCAGCAATTCGGCATGGCTGGGATAGGGCGCCGAGAGAAGCGCCAGATCGGCAAGCTTCATCTGCCGCGCAATAGCAAGCGAGACATTGGCAGCGAGTTCCCCCGCTCCTGCCCCAACGATCCCGGCCCCGAGGATTTGCCCCGACCGACCGACGATCAGCTTGACCACGCCGGCACCGTTGCGACCGGCTCGGGCCCGGTCGGATGCGGCGTACTCGATGCGAACAACTTCGAACGCGGCTTTGAAGCGGGACCGTGCCATGGGTTCGCTGAGGCCGGTTTCGGCGATTTCGGGATCGGTGAGGGTCAGCCGCGTGACCGCAGCGGGTTCAAAGCGCGCCGGCTGGCGGAGCAGGGCCGCCCGGACGACGATTTCGGCCTCGAGGGCAACATCGTGGGCGATGCCAGGGTGCATGGCCTCGCCGACTGCAAAGACGCGGCCGTTGGTGGTGCGCAGCGACGAATTGACCCGCAGCGATCCACCGGGTTTTTCGAGGCGGATTTTCGCAGCATCGAGGTTCAGCGACCCGAAATTGGCGGCGCGGTCGGGGGTCACGAGAATATGCGAGACATCGAGGTTGGCATTGCCGTCCCCAGCGCGGATCACCACCCCGATGCCCTGGCTGCGGGCATGGACCGAGACCACTCCGGAATGTTCGTAGAGCGCAATGCCCTCTTTGCGGATGCCGCGCAGCGCAATCGAAGCGAGTTCAGGATCGGTGCCGGCCAGGGCGCTACCGGTTTCGACGACGCTGACGTCGCAGCCCAACCGGCGATAGCTCAGCGCCAGTTCGAGCCCCATGGGGCCGGCACCGATGATAACCAGATGGGTGAGCTTGCGAGTGTTGTCGAAAATGGTCTCTGTGGTGAAATAGGGAACCGAAAACAGGCCCGGCACGTCGGGAAGCGAAGGGCTCGCACCAGTGGCGATGACGTAGCGGCGCGCCGTGATGGTGGTGTCGGCGGTCCTGACGCTGTGCGGATCGGCGAAGGCGGCAGTGCCTTTGACCACTTCGATCCCGAGGGCCGCTAGGCGGGGAGCCCCGAATTCAGGGGCCGCCTGGGCGATGATTTCAGCGATATGGTCGTGGACGCGGCGGAAATTGACCTTGGGGTCCTCTCCAACAATACCGAAGGGTGTCCCGGAACGGGCGGCATTGGCCTTAGTGGCAGCGGCGGCGAGCGCGCTCAGGGCTAGCGATCCGGCGCGGAGGCTCTGGCCGCCCATTTCGCCGCGCTCGACCACGATTACGCTCGCGCCAAGCCGGACAGCCGCCTCGGCGACCGCAATGCCGGAGGCGCCCGCGCCGATGACGCAGAGATCGTGGGTCGGATTGGTCGCCAAGCTGGTCCTTTCGTGCCGCCTGAGAGGGCCGGAACCGCTTCTAAAGTGGCGGGCCGCCTTTGCAAAGGTCTGCCTCGGGCCGGCGGTCCGAAAATGGTGCGATTCCAGCCATTTGACCACCTCGCTCCGGTCGCAAAGACGTGCGACACCTCAGCCGGGCCGAAACGCCCGGCTGCGTTGACTTCAAAGGACCAATTCCCTATAAGCCCGGCCCAGCCTGCCACGGTCACGAATTGGCCTATTGGGCCAAGCGGTCGGACGTGGCGCCGATCTGCACAAGACTCGATCAAGAGGAACCGCGCCCGGCGTGGTTTGATGTTATGAAACGTACATTCCAGCCCAGCGTACTTGTGCGGACCCGCCGTCATGGTTTCAGGGCGCGCATGGCCACCAAGAACGGCCGCAAGATTCTCAATCTCCGCCGCGCTGCCGGCCGCAAGAAACTCTCGGCCTGAGATCTGGCCGGATGACGGCCGGATCGCCCCAAAGTCCCGATATACGGCGCCTGACCAAGCGGGCGCAGTTCCTCAATGCGGCGCGTGGACAGCGCGCGGGGCGTCAGAGCCTGTCGCTGCAGGCCATCGGGGTGGGCGCGGACGAGGCGGGCCTGGGTCTCACCGTCACCAAGAAAGCCGGCAACGCGCCGGAGCGGAACCGCATCCGGCGGCGGCTTCGCGCCGCGGCCCGGGCTTGCGGAGGGGCGTTCAAACCCCAACATGACTATGTGATTGTCGGCCGTCGGGAAACGCTCACGACGCCGTTCGAAAAGCTCGTGAGCGAGCTGAATTCCGCCATAGCCAAGGTCCACGCCGAGCGGCGTGGCAACGGGACCGAAAGACAATGAACGAAACCAACCGTAATATGATCCTCGCCATCGTGCTCAGCGTGGCGGTGCTGTTCGGATGGCAGTTCTTCATCGCCGGGCCGCAACTGGAGCGCAGCCAGAAGCAGGCCGAGATTGCGGCACAGCAAGCGGCGGCCGTCGATGCGGGCCTCCCCTCGGTCTTCAACGCCGACGGTACCGCGGCGCCGGCGGCAGTACCGGCGACCACCGCGCCGGCGACAAGTTCGGGCGCGCCCAGTTTTGCGGATCGCGCCACGGCGCTGGCGGCATCGCCACGCATCGTGATCGACACCCCAACAATCAGCGGCTCGATCGATCTGAGCGGCGGCCGGCTCGATGACCTGCAGCTCAAGAAATATACCGAAACGGTCGATGCAACCTCGCCGATCATCACGCTGCTGTCGCCCTCGGGTGCGCCGAATGGCTATTACATCGAGCATGGCTGGAGCCTTGCGAGCGGCCAGTTGGCGACGCCCAAGGACGCTGTCTGGACGGCCGAAACCAGCAGCACGCTGACGCCGACGACCCCAGTCACGCTCAAGTGGGACAATGGCGCGGGACTGGTCTTTCACCGCACCTTTGCGGTCGACGCCAATTATCTCTTCACCGTCACCCAGACCGTCGAGAACAAGACGGCCGCAGAAGTGACGCTCTATCCCTATGCGCGCATCGTGCGCGAGGGCACGCCGAAGGTCTCCAATTTCTTCGTCCAGCACGAGGGCCCGGTCGGCGTCCTCGGTTCGAACAACCAGATTTCGAAGAAGTACACCGATCTTCAGGCCGACAAGCAGCTCACCTTCACCGCCACCAGCGGCTGGCTCGGCTTCGTCGACAAATACTGGGCCGCTGCGATCCTCACCAAGCCCGCGCAATCGGTCAACGCGCAGTTCACCTATCTCAAGCCGACAACGACCGACGAGTATCAAACCAGTTTCGTCAATGCGACGCCGGTCGTGGTGGCGCCGGGTGCAACGGCAAGCGACGAGAACTATGTGTTCGCCGGCGCCAAGGAAGAAGCGGTCATCGCCTCCTACGAGTCGCAGTTCCATTTCGACCGGTTGGAGCTCCTGATCGACTGGGGCTGGTTCTTCTTCCTCACCAAGCCGATGTTCTACCTGCTGCGTTTCCTCAACAGCATCATCGGCAATTTCGGCATCGCCATGCTGAGCGTGACGGTCATCGTCAAGCTGCTGTTCTTCCCGCTCGCCAATCGCTCCTACGCCTCGATGGCGGCCATGCGCCGCGTCGGGCCGGAGATGAAATCGATCCAGGAACGCTTCAAGGAGGACCGTCCTGCCCAGCAGCAGGCGATGATGGAGCTCTACAAGAAAGAGAAGATCAATCCGCTCTCTGGCTGCTGGCCGATTCTGGTGCAGATCCCGGTGTTCTTCTCGCTCTACACGGTGCTGTTCATCAGCCTCGAAATGCGCCATGCGCCCTTCATCGGCTGGATCCAGGATCTGGCGACGCCCGACCCGACCAATATCTTCACTCTGTTCGGGCTTATTCCGTGGAATCCCACGGCGCTGCCCTTCATCGGCGGGCTGCTGCATCTGGGCATCTGGCCGCTGATCATGGGTGCCACCATGTGGGTGCAGATGCGGCTCAACCCGCCGCCGCCGGACCCGACCCAGGCCGCGATCTTCAACTGGATGCCGGTGATCTTCACCTTCACGCTGGGAGCCTTCCCAGCGGGTCTGGTGATCTATTGGAGCTGGAACAACTTCCTGTCGATCCTGCAGCAATACTTCATCATGAGGCGACACGGCGCGGATGTTGACCTCTTCGGCAATATCCTCACCTCGCTGGGGCTGAAGAAGGCGCCGAACGCCAGTTCGACGTAACGGGGCATGACCGGCCCCCAGTCCCACCTCGATCTCGAAGCCGGGCGGCTGATGTTTGCGCGACCGTTCGCATTCGTCAAAGGCTGCGTGCGCATCGCCGACCTGCCCCCGCCCGACCGCGTGGAGATTGCCTTTGCCGGGCGCTCAAATGTCGGCAAGTCGTCGCTGATCAATGCGCTGGTCGGTATGACCAACCTGGCGCGAACGTCCAACACCCCGGGCAGGACGCAGGAACTCAACATCTTCGAGGCTGCGGACTCGCCGCTCCGCATCGTCGACATGCCCGGCTATGGATTCGCGCAGGCACCCAAGCCCAAGGTCGAGGCCTGGACCCGCCTGATTCACCAATACCTCACGGGTCGCCCCAACCTCCGGCGCGTCTATGTGCTGGTCGATGCGCGGCATGGCGCCAAGGCGAACGACCTGACAGTGATGAACCAGCTCGACAGCTCGGCGGTGAGCTATCAGGTCGTACTGACCAAGTCGGACAAACCCAATGTCAGCGAACTCGAGGCGGTGATCGCCGGGACCAAGGCCTCGATTGCCAAGCGACCCGCCGCTCATCCGGAACTGATCGTAACGTCCTCCGAGACCAAATTCGGCATGGATATCCTCCGCGCCGAGATCGCCTATATCGTCAACAGCTAAAACCGTCGCGCGCTGAACGGCGCGAGGGCGGCAGGATCGGCCTGATCGTTGACGAGCCCGGTGACCAGCCGCGCCGTCACCGCTGCCAACGTCAGGCCAAGATGGCCGTGGCCAAAGGCGTAGATGATGTTCGCGCTCGCCGATGACGGTCCGATCACCGGGCGCGAATCGGGCAGCGAAGGGCGGAAGCCGAGCCATGGATCGACGGGCTCACCGAGGCCATCGAAATAGCGCCCGGCCCCTCGCCGCAGCAAATCGAGGCGGCGTCGCGTGGCCGGCGCCTTGAGGCCGCCGAGCTCGACCGTCCCGGCGACGCGCAGACGGCCTTCCATCGGCGTCATGTAGAAACCGACATCGGCGGGCGAGACCGGCCGGCTTAGCCTGGGCGTCTCCATCGGAAACTCAATGTGATAGCCGCGCTCGGTTTCGAGCGGCACCTGGTCACCCGCCATTGCCGCGAGGGGCTTGGAGAATGCGCCCGCCGCGATCACGAGCCTGTCGGCCGCAAGGGCGACACCGTCACCCGAAAGCCGCAAGGGCGGGCCAGCGTCAACTGCTGTGATACGTCCGCGCAGGATGCGAACGCCCCTCGCCTCTACTGCCGCGGCGAGATGTGCCATGAGCTTGCCCGGATCAGTCACATGCACGGCGTCGGGGAAGAACACGCCCGGCCCCTCCGCCTTGAGATGCGGTTCGAGTTGCCTCACCTCTGGCGCGCTCAGCGATTCCTGGCGGACACCATGCTCGCGGCCGACCGCCTCGGACCAGGAGGCATCGAGCGCCTTATGGCTCGGAAACAAATGCAGCATGCCGGCACTGACGAAGAACGCCTTCGCCTCGGCTTCCGCCGCGACGTCGCGCCAATCCTCAAGGCATGTGCGCAGCAGCGACGAGATCGCTTCGGCGTTCCTCCGCGCGGCCCGCTCGCCCGATTGCGCGACGAAACGCAACAACCAGGGCGTGAGTTGTGGCAGCGCGGCCAAACGCAAGGCGAGCGGACTATCGGGATTGAGAAAGAGGTTGGGTAGGTCGCGCAGCACGGCGGGCGTTCCGACCGGCGCGACAGCGTAGTGAGCAAGCGTTCCCGCATTGCCATAGGAGGCGCCGGAGCCGGGCGGGTTGGGATCGATGAGTGTGACCTCACGCCCCGCGGAGGCCAGCCGCAAGGCGATGGTGAGGCCGATGACGCCACCACCAGCGATAGCAATCTCAGTTCTATCCATTCGACTGGTGCAGGAACGATCCGAGATAGTCGGCGATGTGCTTGCTGTCGGAGGGCCGCGTTACGGAGGCGAGTGCCTCGTCGATCACCGCATCGGGTGCCTTGCCGCGCCGCAACTCGGCCAGCGCGATGGTATAGTCGTCTTCGAATTCCGGATGCGGCTGCAGGCTGATCGCAGCGCCGTTGCGATAGACGAGGCCCGCATTGGGCGTAAAATCGGAAGAGAGGAACACCTCGGCTTCGAGTGGCGGAACGATGACCTGATCCTGGTGGGAGCAGGCGACGGCAAATTCAGGCAAGGCGGCGCCGAGCAGTTGCGGACGCGCGGTTACCTCGTAGACGTGGCGGCCGAGCCCCCAGCCCTTTTCGGATTTTCGCACATCGCCGCCGAGCGCATCGGCCATGATCTGGTGGCCGAAGCAGATACCGATCATCGGCGTCCTGGCGGCATAGGCCTCTCGGACGAAGCCGCGCAGCGGCTCCATCCAGGTGAGATGATTGTCATAGACCCCGGCGGCGGAGCCGGTGACGAGAATCGCGTCGAGCTCTGCCGCCGCGGGGAAAGGCTCGCCCTCGGAGACCCGTATCGACTCGAAATTCAGCCCCTCGCCCGCGAACATGCGGTGAAACATCGGCGCATAGGCTCCGAAGGACGGGCGCAGTTTTTCCGGCACCTCGCCAGTCTGGATCAGGGTGAGTTTCATGAGCCAAGAGATGGCGCGGTTTGCCGCGCCATGCAAGATCGAGCCCAGGCGGTTTGTTAGGCCGCTTTCGGCTCGAATTTGAGCGCCACGCCATCCATGCAGTAGCGCAGGCCGGTCGGCGCCGGGCCGTCGTTGAAGACGTGTCCCAGATGGCCGCCGCAGCGCCGGCAATGGACTTCGGTGCGGATGCCGTAGGTACGGTCTTCCATGGTGCCGACGGCGTTGTCGAGCGGCTGGTAGAAGCTCGGCCAGCCGGTGCCGCTGTCATATTTTGTCGCCGCGTCGAAGAGTGGCAGGTCGCAGCCCTTGCACAGGAACTGGCCCTCGCGATGCTCGTTGAGCAGAGCCGAGGTCCATGGCGGCTCGGTGCCCTGGCGACGCATGATATTGAAGCTGGCCTCGCCCAGAATCTTTCTCCACTCCTCGTCGGTGTGGGTGACTTCGAAGATTCCGGGGACGGGTTCGCCCTCCCCGGCCATCGCCGCGCCGGCGCGGAAGATGAAGGGAAGTGCCGCAAGGCCCGCCAGGGCCGTGCCGCCAAGCAGAAGAGAACGGCGATCCATCGTGGTCATCGTATCGTCCTTTCAGTGAAGAACCCCGCGCCTCTTGCCTCGAATGGGGGAGGCCGTGGCGCGGGGCGTCAACGTGCAGTCATACCGAGAGGGCGGGTTCACTGCACGTCAAAAGCGCGTGTCCGGGCCGTGACCCGGACACTTGCCTCAGCTTACATCTTGGGGAGCAGAACCTTGTCGATGACGTGGATCACGCCGTTCGACTGGATCACGTCGGCGATCGTCACATTGGCAACGCCACCGGATTCGTCGGTAATGGTGACCTTGCCGCCGTCGGCCTTCAGCCAAAGCTTGCAGCCACCAACGGTGGTGACTTCATGGGTGCCGCCATCGGCCATGGCCATCGAGGTGACGTCCGCGGCCAGCGCCTTGGCACCGATCACATGGCAGGTCAGGATCTTGACCAGCATGTCCTTGTTCTCGGGCTTGAGCAGGTTCTCGACGGTACCCGCCGGCAACGCCGCAAAGGCTTCGTTGGTCGGCGCGAACACGGTGAACGGTCCCGGGCCCGAGAGCGTCTCAACGAGGCCGGCAGCCTGGACGGCCGCGACCAGCGTGGTGTGGTCGGGCGAGTTCACGGCATTCTCGATGATGTTCTTGTCCTCGAACATCGGAGCGCCGCCGACCATCGGGTTCTCGGCGTACGCAAAGCCGGCGAGGGTTGAGGCCGAGAGCAGGGCGCCGAGTGCAATTGCGCGAAGAGTGGAGTTCATGTTGACTGTTCCTTCCTTTGGAGACCGGCTCATTGTCCGGTTGTTACAGCCAGAGCTACGGGAAGAGTTCGTGCTCAGTTTCGGAAAATCGTGCGCACAAAAATATATTGGAAACACTCATCCGATTTCCGAAAGCGCACGTTGTTAGCTTGTCGAATTGTGTCGCGACGGGGCCGGCAGGGACGGAACCGAAATGCAATTCCGGAGCCCCTCTCCCCGCCGGCCGCCTTCGCGTAAGGGCTTGAAGCAGAGTTCAAGCGTGTCTCAGGGGACACAAGGATATGACGACGCTTACTCGCCAGTCCTTGGCCCGCGGAGTCATGATTTTTTGGATGAGGCGCGTCAGATCAGCGTCGCGGCGCCCTTGGCCACAATTGGACCCTGGGGGGCGCCGGTGGGCGATCCGCCCTTTTGCTCAAGCGTAACTGCAAGCACTGTGCCCTCGCCGAAGCCTGCGAGCACTTGAGGTGTAATCTTGATGTCGATGCGCGAGGTCACCGGGATGACGCCCATCGAGATGGGCGCACTGCCGCCCTCGATGGCCCAAAGCTCATAGTCCTTGTCCGGGACTTCCGCGCCAGACAGCGCGGTCAGGCGTACGCTCGCCGTTGTCGGATCATAAAGCGCGACAAAGCTCACGCCGCTCCCTTCTTCCTGGAGCGCCGCGACGAGCTGTTCGGCAAATAGCTTGGGATCGACCCTTGGGGTCAGGACGTTGAAGCCAATGGCGATGGCCGCGACGGCGACGCCGCCCGCTGCAATGGACCGCCACAGTGCTAGTGAGTTCCAGAAACCTCCCGCTTCGCTCCGGCCGAAAAGCCGGGTTTCGACACGGCCGAGGACCCCGGCGGGTGCGGGCACGTCGGCAAATTCGCGATCGAGCGCGGCAAGACGCAGGCGCCAGAGGCGCTGCTCGGCCATCAACGAAGGCTCGATGGCGATCCGCGCGCCGACTTCGGCATGTTCGGCCGGCGCGAGCAGGCCCAGCACATATTCGGCGACGAGGACGTGGTCCTCCTCGCTGCTACTGCCGGTGCTGATGTTCTCGTCGCTCATGCCGAAAGGCACTCTCTCAGTTTCAACAGGCTGCGCCGCAGCCACGTTCGCATCGTGTTCAGCGGCACGGAATGGCGCGTCGCCAGTTCTTCGTAGCTGTAGCCGTCGAGATAGGCGCCCCGCACCGCATCGGCCTTATCCGTATCGAGTTCGGACAAGCAGCTTTCGATGCGCGAACGCTCGCCGGACTCAACCGCCGCACGTTCCGGATCGGGCGCGGTGTCGGCCACCTCGAGGGCTACGTCGATATCTTCGCTCTGGGGCCGCCGAGCACGCAGGATGTCGAGCGAGTGGTTGCGGGCCACCGCCACCAGCCAGCTGATCGGGCTGTAGCCACCCGCCACGAAGCGGTCGGCTCTTTGCCAGATTTTCACATAGACTTCCTGTAGCGCCTCTTCGGCTTCTGAACGGTCCCTCAAGATACGCAGGGTCACCCCGAACAGTTTCGCGCTGGTCCGGCGATAGAGCTCGCCGAAGGCCTGCCGGTCGCGCAGGGCGCAACGGCTGAGCAGTTCGGTAATTTCCGCCGGTCCATCCACAGCCGTTTCTTAGCGCGCTCCGGGCGGGCTGCCTACCCCGGCGCTCCGGCAGGGCGCTCACTTTCGGGGGATGGCGGGAAAACCGCTTTTCCACAGCGCTGGATGCTTTATACCCTGCGCCCACGATGAGCACGAAGCGCAAGATGCCAGATATCGAGTCCTTCTCCCGCGACGCCGCGATCCTGAGCCAGGCGCTGCCCTATATGCAGCGCTACGAAGGCAAGACCGTGGTGGTCAAATATGGTGGCCATGCCATGGGCGAGTTGTCGCTCGGGCGGGGATTCGCCCGCGATATCGCGCTGCTCAAGCAATCCAAGGTTAACCCTATCGTCGTTCATGGCGGCGGACCGCAGATTGCCACCATGCTCAAGAACCTCGGCATCGAGTCCAAGTTCGAAGGCGGGCTGCGCGTCACCGACCAGCGGACGATGGACGTGGTCGAGATGGTTCTGGCCGGCTCGATCAACAAAGAGATCGTGGCGCTCATAAACGCCGAGGGTGAGTGGGCGATCGGGCTTTGCGGCAAGGACGGCAATATGGTCTTTGCCAGGAAAGCAAACAAACTCTGGAAAGATCCGGGCTCAAATATCGAACGTGTGCTCGATCTCGGCTTTGTCGGCGAGCCGGTCGAAGTGGACCGCACGCTTCTCGACCTATTGGCGCGCTCGGAGATGATCCCGGTCATCGCGCCGGTCGCGCCGGGCCGCGACGGCATGACCTATAACATCAATGCCGATACCTTTGCCGGCGCCATCGCCGGATCGCTCGGCGCCAAGCGCCTGCTGTTCCTCACCGATGTCGACGGCGTGCTTGGGCCGGACAAGAAGCTCATTCCAGAACTGACGGTGAGAGACGCACGGGCGCTGATCGCGGACGGGACGATTTCCGGCGGCATGATCCCCAAGGTCGAGACCTGCCTCGAAGCGCTCGAGAACGGCGTCGAGGGCGTCGTCATCCTCAACGGCAAGACGCCGCACGTGGTCCTGGTCGAGCTCTTTACCGAACACGGCGCGGGAACGCTGATCGTCCGCTAGAAACAAAGAGGGCCCCCGAAGGCGCCCTCCATCGTCGTCAAGCTTCGACCGCCACGGGAGGCGGCGCGGCGTGTACCGGCGCACTTCCTCGCCCGGGCGTTCCCCGTGCTTTGAGCAGGAATGCCATCAGCAGCACCAGTCCGAACGTCGCGACCAGATAATAGGTCGCGGTCGCGGCGGCATTGCTAAAGGCCACATGTACCGCGGCCGGCCCCTGCATGAAGACCGCCGGGATGGGGCCGAGTGTCGAAAAGAAGATCTCTCCGATCAGGGCCACGCCGATGGCGCCGCCGACCTGCTGGAACGCCTGGAGTGCACCCGAACCTGCGCCGGCGTCGCGCGGCGGCACACCCGCCAAGACCGACTGGAACAGGGCCGAGAAGCCAAGGCCGAGGCCGAGGCCGGCCATCAACAATGGCGGCAGAAAGGTCCAATGGTTGAAGCTGTCGCCGATGCCGAGGATGGTGAAATGCATCCAGAGCATTCCAGCTGCCAGCAGCGCGCCGCTGATGGCGACGCGCGTGCGCAGGTAGTTGGACCCGAACCGCCCGGCGATCAGCGAGATCAGCAGGACGCCCACCGAGAACGGCGTGTTGGTGAGGCCGGATTCGAGCGGTGTCAGCCCATAGGCACCCTGGAGCAGGATGGAGATGACCATGAAGAAGCCCGGTATGCCGGAGGCAAAAATCGTGGTCACCAGCGCTCCCAGCAGGAAGTTGGAATTGCTGATCAAGGAGAAGTTGAGCAGCTGCGGCTGGTTGGCCGCCGCCATGCGCCGCTCCCAAATGACGAACAGGATCAAACCGACGGCGGAGGCCGCCATCATCGCCCAGCTCCATGCCGGCCAGCCATAGGTGCGGCCTTCGATCAGCGGATAGACCAGCGCCACCATGCTGGCGCCGAACAGCACGATTCCGACGAAGTCATTCTTCAGGTCCGGATGCCCCGGCGGACGTGGAATGATGAACCAGCCGAGAACGACGGCGAGAATGCCCACCGGCACATTGACGAGAAAGATCGGACGCCAATCGAGCCCACCGAAATTGGCGCCGATCAACAGGCCGCCAACAATCGGGCCAGCTACGGCGGCGAGGCCCGCGCTGAGGCCGAATAGCGAGAAGGATTGGCCACGCTCCTCGGGCGGGAAGGTGACGGTGGCGATGGCAAGCACCTGCGGCGTCATCACCGCGCCGGCGAGCCCCTGAAGAACGCGCGCCGCAATCAACCATTCGATCGAAGGCGCAAGTCCGCAGGCGGCCGATGCGATTGTGAACAGCGTGACGCCGATCAGAAACATGTGCGTGCGTCCGACGATGTCCCCGAGCCGGCCAAATGGCAGCAGACCAAGGGCGAATGCCAGAACATAAGCCGCGATCACCCATTCGATCTGGCTCGATTCTGCACCGAGATTCTGCTGCATCGAGGGAATGGCGACGTTGACGATGGTGACGTCGATCAAATTCATGAAGCTCGCGAGCAAGAGAACCGCAAGCGCGATCCAGCGGCGCGGATCGGCCTCGGCCTTGCTGGCGGGCGTATGGAATTGGGAAGTCATTATTTGCTCCTTGAGAGTCTTTGCGTGTTTCGGTCACCGCGCTTTTCGGCTCGATTCGGTCGAGCCGTTTCGCGGTCGGGATTGCGGATAGCGCGCTGCAGTTCGGCAACCAGCCGTTCGTAAGCGCCGGGATCCTTGAGGCGGCTGCGGCAAAAGCCAATCATCGATGACATGAGAATTGTTGCGCAGGCGTCGGCGTCCATGTCGGGACGATAGGCGCCGTCCCTGACTCCTTCGGTCAGCATGTCGATGAGCAACTGCCGCCACTTTCGTTTCATCGGCAGAATGGCGGCGGCGATGCGGTCGTCGCGGCGGGCACGCTCCATCAATTCGGAGAAAACCAACATCGCTTCAGGCTTTTCGAGAGCGATCTCGCGGAAATCGACGAATTCGAGATCCATCTGCGCTTCGGCGCTGAGGTGCGCCCGGGGACGGTCGATGGTTTGCTGGCGGAATTGCTGGTGCAGCGAATCGGCGACCAGTTCGATCAGCGCCTCCTTAGACGGCACGTGATAGTGGAGCGTCGCGACATTGATGCCGACGCGCTCGGCAATATCGCGGGTGCGCAGGCCCTCGACGCCCTTTTCCACGATGAGTTCGCGGGCGGCGCGGGCGATCTTGGCACGGCGGTCGCCGGTCGATTCCCGGCGCGCAATAATGATTTCTGGCTCAGACATGGGGCGCCCCTATACACCCCGATTTTCTATCAATCAATCACTTGATTGAGAATTTCTTCGCCGACAGATCCTGGGGTTATTGGCTCGCGCTGGCCGTGGCGGCGAGCGCGTCCAATCGCTCACCCAAATGTAGAGCCTGGGCGACATAAACCGACCCGGCCACCGACAAATGGCCTCTGTCCCGGTAGAGGGGCATGCTGTCCAGCTCCGTCATGCAGGCGTCGTCGCGACAGAGGCCGTCGGCGAGCCAGATCACCTCGGTCCCCTCCGCTTCGACGTGGTTGAGGAGCGCAATGACATCACGACTGATCCGGCCGCTCAACTCCCGGGAGATGATGCAGCTCCGCTGTGAACCCAGAATGACCTTGCCGGTGAGTGCGCGTTCGACGCAGAGGCCCATGTCTCCCTGTGAGCGCGGCGGGGGGCTGACGACGACCACTTGTCGTCCGAGGGCGCGAATTGCTGCGATGGTGTCATCGAGCGCCTTATGCTTGAGTTCGGCCGTCAGCGGTTCGGCTGTTGCACCGTCGGGGCTGTCGAACACTGCTTTGTGCAGGGATTGCGAGAATGGACTTGAGAGCACAACCAGCCTGATCGAAGGCGTAGCGGCGAGGTGGGCAAGCACTCCCTTATGGAACTGAAGGCATTGCGCAGCCCTTCTGCGCGTAGCACGCGAATTGCCGGCGTAAACGGCCATGCTGATATAGGGCGAACAGCCGCTCCGCGTGGCCTGGATGATTCCATGCTTCGAAGTGGCGACAATGCCGGCCACGAGATGCTGGGCGAAGGAGTCTCCCCACACGAGTATTTCGGGCGCGTCAGTCGTTTGACACTGAGGAAGAGGCTCGTACTCGGTCCGCTGCGCGCATACGCGATGGAGCCCGTAGGTGTGGGCGCGGGCCGCAGCGTAGTCGAACCTGAGATCGACGCTTGCGTAGCTCACACCGGCCTGGACGGTCATCACCAGCGCAGACGACACGACAAATCCAGTAGTGGAACGCCACGAGAGCCGGAGCCATTTCCCCCTACAGGGGGTTTCGACGAAGCGGTACAGCAGCACGCCCAAAACGATGCCGACCATCAGAACAAGCACACGGTTGGATGGCGGCGCAGCACCGATATAGGCGTTAAAGAAGAAAGACATAACCGGCCAGTGGGTCAGGTAGAGCGAATAGGACGCATCGCCCGTCGCTGCGACGGGTCGAAGTGCTCCGGCATCGAACATCGGATGGTGCCGCAGGATCACAATCGCAGTCGCGATGCAGGCGACGACGACTTCGGTTCCCTCTAGCGGCACGAGGCCGGGCCGTGCGACCATGAGCAGAATTGCCGCGAGCGCCGGCCAGAACAGTACTTGCGAGGCGCGGCGGCTTAGGCGCGACCCAAAGGGCAGGAGCGCCGCGACGCCGCCTATCGCCAGCTCCCAGACGCGCGTCCCCGTCCAATAGAAGGCGTAGTCAGGATTGTACTGGGTCTGCACCAGGTAGAAAGCGAGGCTCGCTCCACAGACCAGCCCAATGGTCGCGAGCCACGCGGCGCGCGGGAGCCTGATCAGCAGAATGGGCAGCAGCAGGTAGAATTGTCCTTCGATGGCCAGCGACCACATGTGGAGCAGGGGCTTGGTCGCGGAATTGTCGTCGAAATAGCCGGTTTCCTTGGCTAGAACCCCGTTGGTAGTAAAGGTCGCCGCGCCGAACAGTTGCTTGGTGAACGACTCCATCTCTACCGAAGTCAGCAGCCAGAAGGACGCAATCGAGGTCACGAGCAACATCACAAGCGCCGCGGGCAGGAGGCGCTTGGCCCGGCGGAAATAGAATTGCGGCAGGCTGAAGCGCCCGGCTTCGCCGTCGCGCGCGATAATCTGTGTGATCAGGTAGCCCGAGATGACGAAGAAGATGTCGACCCCAAGATAGCCGCCAGCCGGAAGGCGGTATCCGAGATGGAAGAGCAGGACGACTGCGACGGCAAAGCCGCGCAGAACCTGGATATCCTGCCGGGTGCGGGTATCTGTTCCGCCAATTTCCATCACGCACCTCCCCCGAGGACTCCGCCACTGGCAAGTGGCCGCTCGTCGTGCGCAACAGTGCCGCACGTCCCGGCCAACATTGATGTCAGGGTGCCGTCGCGGCGTCCACAAGCGCGTCGAGGCGCGGACCGATTCCAAGGGCCCCGGCGACAAAGACCGAGCCGGCGGTCGAAAGGTGCCTCGAGTCGCGATAGAGCGGTGTCTGGCCATCCGCCACGCGGCAGCTCTCGGAATCGCAAAGCGTGTCGATAGGCCAGATCATGTCGATCCCCGACTCCGCAACGTCATGGAGGAACCTCAGGGTCGGAGCAAAATTGCGCTCATAGGTCTTACGGCTGTAGGTGCAGTCGGCTCTGGCGTTGAGAACGAGCTTACCCGTTGCGCGCCGCTCAAGGCAGCGGCCCGTATCGCCGTCGGCCCTCGGCGGCGGGGCGATGATGATGGCTTTCCTGCCCATCGCCTCGATGGCTTTGATCGTCGCCCGCATGGCTTCGGCCGGCATGTCGCGGCCCGCGGCGCCGTCGCGCAGGCCAGTGCCATCGTCAACGAGGACCGAGCGGAACCCTTGATCGAAGGGACTTGAGAGCACCACCAGCCGGATCGACGGCGTTGCCGAAAGATAGGCCATGACGGCCCGGTTGAAGGTCAGGCAGTCGACCGCAAACGACCAGCCGCGATCCGTGTTGGCTGTGTAAAATACTGAATTCGCCATCGGCGGGCACTTGGCGTTCGTCGCCTGCACGAGGCCGTTCTTTGAGGTGGCGACGATGCCCGGGACTACGGCCATGGCAAAGGAATCGCCCCAGACCATCATGGTGGGGTCCTCGGAACTGCGGCATTCGGGAAAAGGCTGGAACGCGCCGTCCTGTTCGCAGATGAGATTGCCAAGGCCGGTATTGGGCTTGCGAGCGGTGGCATAGTCGAAACCGGGGTTTGCGCTCATAAGATAGACGCCGGCCTGCACCCCGATGACTAGGGCCGAGGCTACCACATACCCCGCGACCGGGGTGAGAGAGGGGCGTAGCCACTTGCCGCGGAACGGCGTCTCAACGAACCTGTAAAGCATCATGCCCGCGACGATGCCGAGGGCCAACGTCAACAGGCGGTAGCTCGGGGGCACGAAACCGGAATAGGCATTGAACAGGAACGCCATCAGCGGCCAGTGAGTCAGGTAAAGTGAATAGGAGGCATCGCCCGCCCTGCTCAGATGCCGGAAGGCAGGCGCGCCGAACATGGGATGCTGCCTGAGGACGACGATCGCTGTCGCGACGCAGGCACCAAACACCTCGCCGCCCGGCACCAGGCCAAGATCGGGTGCCATCGTGAAGGCAAGTATTGCCGCAAACGCCGGCCAGAAGAGCAGCTTGATGGAGCGCTCAAGCCGGGCACCCGGCGGGAGCATTGCCGCCGTCCCACCCAGCGCCAGTTCCCAGGTACGGGTGCCGGTCCAGTAAAAGGCAGCGTCGGGGTTCGACTGGTTGAGCACCAGATACCAGGTCAGGCTTGCGATAACCGTGAGCGCCAAGGCCGGCAGCCACAGGCGCCTGCCAAGCACCAGCATCATAAGCGGCAGCACGAGGTAAAACTGCCCCTCGATGGCCAGCGACCACAAGTGGAGCAGCGGCTTGGTCATAGCGCTGTCGTTGAAATAACCAGTCTGACCGGCAAGAACCCAGTTGGCCGTGAATGTCACGGCACCGGTGAGCTGCGCGGTGAAAGCACGCATCTCAATCGAAGTCAGCATCCAGTAAGACGCGATCGCGGTCAGCAGCAGCGTGACGAGAGCGGCCGGCACAAGCCGCTTGATCCGGCGAAAGTAGAAGTCGCCGAGGCTGAACGTCCCCGCCGCACGGTCGCGCGCGATGATCTGTGCGATCAGGTAGCCCGAGATGACGAAAAAGACGTCGACGCCGAGGTAACCGCCGTCGGGGAAGGCCAGCCCCATGTGGTAGACCAGGACGACAATGACCGCATAGCCGCGCAGCACCTGGATATCGTGGCGAATGCCGGTATTCGCGCCGTCCATGCCACCCTGCCAGCCCCGATCCGCCAGGGGTTTGATAGCCGAGCCCACGGCCGCTAACAACTGCGGCCGGAGCACGGTTCGGCCCAATCTGTTTGATGAAAGGCGTGGCGGTTTCTGGCATAAGGATGCGATGAACCTTGCGACGCCCGTCCAGCCGACTTTCGACCACGTGACCGAGTGGGTCTTCGACCTCGACAACACGCTCTACCCGCGCGAATGCAACCTGTTCGCGCAGATCGACCTGTTGATCAGCACCTACATGGTGGATGTGACTGGCCTGCCCTATGCCGAGGCGCGGGCATTGCAGAAGGCCTATTACCGAGACCACGGCACGACCCTGCATGGGCTGATGCTGCACCACGGAGTTGATCCCGATCATTTCCTCAAGACCGTCCATGCCATCGACTATTCTGGCGTGCCGGCCCACCCAGGCCTCTCTGAAGTGCTCAAGGCCCTCCCCGGCCGTAAATTCATCCTCACCAATGGCGATGTGGGTCATGCGAGCGCGGTCCTCGACAAGGTCGGGGCAACCGGACTGTTCACCGATATCTTCGATATCCGATCGATGTCCTACCGTCCCAAGCCGTTACCAGAGGCGTACGAATCTTTCTTCGCCGCGCACGGGATCGATGCCAAACGCGCCGCGATGTTCGACGATCTCGAAAAGAACCTTCTCGTTCCGCACGACGTCGGCATGGTGACGGTGCAGGTGGTGGCGCCGGAACACTTCGCGCACGACCAGGTGGAGAGCTGGGAGCTCGAGCAGAAGGGCGGACCGCATGTGCATCACGTCACGGCGGATCTCGCGGATTTTCTGAGGCGCCTGTTGTGAGTGGCGACTGGATCCTGCGACACGGGCTGATCCTCTTCGTTCAGAACTATGAGCCTTGCGTTTCATTCTATCGAGACACGCTGGGTCTCGAGGTCCTGCGCGAACAGGATGACCTGGTGATTCTCAGCTTCGGCGACGGATATCTGATGATTGAGCGTGAAGGAATCGCCCACCCCGAAAAGTCGGTCGCGCAGAACCCCACCGTCTTGCGGTTCAACGTTGCCGATGTCGAGGCGTCCGCCGCGATGCTGCGCGAGCGCGGCGTCGAGGTTGCGGTCCACACTTATGAGTGGGGTACAGTCGGCCGCTTCCGCGACCCGGATGGCAACGCCTGCGCGCTGCGCAACCATTATGACGGGTTCTTCGCGCCGGTTAGGAACTAAGGCGCCCCGCCACCTCAGTCGTCGATGGCGACTTCCGGCAGGTTGTAGTGGGCGCGGATGACATTCCAGCCTTCTTCGGCGCTATCCACCACAGTGAAGAGGCCCGCATCCTCCGGCGAGATCGTACCGGCATCCGCCAGCGCCTGGAAGTTGATGACCTTCTTCCAGAACTCGTTTCCAAACAGCAGCAGCGGAATGCGGTCCATGCGGCCGGTCTGGATCAAGGTCAGCGTCTCGAAGAATTCGTCCATGGTCCCGAAGCCGCCGGGGAAAATGGCGACGGCGCGGGCGCGCAGCAGGAAGTGGATCTTGCGCGTCGCGAAATAGTGGAAGTTGAAGCAGAGCTCGGGCGTCACGTAGATGTTGGGCGCCTGTTCGTGCGGCAACACGATATTGAAGCCGACCGATGGGGCACCGACATCGGAGGCGCCGCGATTGCCCGCCTCCATGACCCCCGGTCCGCCACCGGTCACCACCACATATTCCTTGTGCCCGAGCGCCGCCGAAGTGAGCGAAGCGAACTGCGCGAAGCGGCGCGCTTCCTGGTAGTACTTCGAGTTGAACTCAAGGTTCTTTTTCTGGAGATCGTTGCGCGCGGCCCAGGCCGGCTTGCCCGGCTCGGGGATGCGCGCTCCGCCGAACAGCACCACGGTCGAATTGATGCCGTGCTCGCGCAGCCGGAATTCGGGCTTCAGATATTCGAGCTGGAAGCGGATGCCGCGCGTGTCGTCCGAGGTAAGGAACTCGGCGTCGGCATAGGCGAGCCGAAATGCCGCAGAGGCCGTTTGCGGCGTCGCCGGCGCACGCCGGGCCGCTGCAATGTCCTGCTGGGCATTGCGCAAAGGGGTGCGCACTTTCCGGCGTCGAGCCATAACCATCTCCAAAGACCGCCGAAAGCCTAGCGGCGGGCGGTTAAGGTTTGATGCAAGGGCGGGCGCGTTGACTCGGGCCGGGCGGCTTGCGAAGACGGATTGCGAAGGGCTGGAGGCGCGCATGGACGACCTGAACCTGCAAAAGACCATCGAAGCCGCTTGGGAGGACCGCCAGTCGGTCAACAACCAGACCAAGGGCGCCGTGCGCGAGGCGGTCGATGAGGCGCTCAGTCTGCTCGATAGCGGCAAAGCGCGCGTGGCCGAGCGGCAGGCGCAGGGTCAGTGGAGCGTCCACCAGTGGCTGAAGAAAGCCGTACTGCTGAGCTTCCGCCTCAACGACAATGCGGTAATCGCCGGCCCGGGCGGCACCAACTGGTTCGACAAGGTTCCCTCCAAGTTCGAAGGCTGGGGCGAGAACCGCTTCCGCGAAGCGGGCTTCAGGGCCGTCCCCGGCTCGATCGTCCGGCGCGGCTCCCATATCGGCAAGGGCGTCATCCTGATGCCGAGCTTCGTCAATATCGGCGCCTTCGTTGACGAGAATTCCATGGTCGACGGCTGGGCCACGGTCGGCTCCTGCGCCCAGATCGGCAAGAACGTCCACCTCAGCGGCGGCGTGGGAATTGGCGGCGTGCTGGAGCCGATGCAGGCGGGGCCGACCATCATTGAAGACAATTGCTTCATCGGCGCGCGTTCCGAAGTGGTCGAAGGTGTAGTGGTCGGCGAAGGTTCAGTGCTGTCGATGGGCGTCTTCATCGGCGCCTCGACCAAGGTCGTCGACCGGGCGACGGGCGAGGTGTTCATGGGCAAGGTGCCGCCCTTTTCGGTGGTCGTCGCCGGCAGCATGCCGGGCAAGCCCTTCCCCAATGGCCAGCCAGGCCCAAGTCTCTATTGCGCGGTGATCGTCAAGACGGTTGACGCCCAGACGCGGTCCAAGACCGGGATCAACGAACTGCTCAGGGACTAGCAGAGGTGTCGGGGCAAAGCTGGCCGGGCGGGACCGACTCCCTTAAGCTTGCGTTTCGCCGTTTTTGATACGAAGGAACGGGACATGGCAGGTACATCACCGGCGGCCGATCCCGTTCCGCTTCTCCAATCGCTGATCCGCTGCGCCTCGGTGACACCCGCCGAGGCCGGCGTTCTTGATGTGCTCGAGCAGGCGCTGGCGCCGCTTGGCTTTGCCGTGACGCGGCACCGCTTCGAGGGCAGCGGCTCCTACCCCGTCGACAATCTCTTTGCGACGCGCGGCAGTGGCGGCAGGCACCTTTTGTTCGCCGGGCATACCGATGTCGTGCCGCCGGGCGACGGAGCTCTGTGGTCGCATGATCCGTTCGCCGCCGACATCGCCGATGGTCTGATCTATGGGCGCGGCGCGGCGGACATGAAGAGTGGGATCGCGGCCTTTGTCGCGGCCGTGGCGCGCGCCGGCGCCGGCGGCGGAACCATCTCGCTTGCCATCACCAATGACGAGGAGGCCGACGCCGTCAACGGCACGGCCAAGCTCATCGACTGGGCCATTGCGCAGGGCCACCGTTTCGATTTCGCTATTGTCGGCGAGCCGAGCGCCACGGGGCGTGTGGGGGATTCGATCAAGATCGGGCGGCGCGGTTCGCTCAATGGCCGCATCGTCGTCGAGGGGGTGCAGGGCCACGTCGCCTATCCCGATCGCGCCAGGAACCCGCTGCCGATCGCCGCGGCAGTGGTCGCCGCGCTTTCCGGAAAGCTCGACAACGGCACGGAACACTTCCCGCCATCCAATCTCGAGTTCACCTCGATCGATGTCGGCAACATGGTGACCAACGTCATTCCCGCAAAGGCAGAGTTGCGTTTCAACGTCCGCTACAATGACCAGTGGACGCCCGAGAGCCTCGCCTCGGCTATTCTCGAAAGCATCGCCAATCAGGATTCCGCCGGCTGCGACATTCGTTGCGAATTGATCGGCACCCCGTCGCGATCGTTCATCTCGCCGCTCGGGGACGCGGTCGAGACGCTCTGCCAGACGATTGCCGAGGTCACCGGTTCGCGGCCCGAACTCTCCACAGGCGGCGGTACATCGGATGCGCGATTCATCGCCGCGCATTGCCCGGTGGCCGAATGCGGGCTTCCTGGCCCCACCATGCACAAGGCCGATGAACAGGTCCGCATCGCCGATGTTGAAGCCCTCACAGTGCTCTATTCGGCGTTCATCACCCGATATTTCACCTCCTAGATCGCTTGCAGGGGGGCCTTTGGCCCTCTACATGCTCGTGACCCCTTGGCTTGGCCCCGGTCTCCCATGCGTCCGACCCTGCTCGAAGAAATGATGGCTGCCGGCCGCGGCGTGTTTGGCTTGCTGATCGGCGACCGCAAATCTGCGGGCTATTTCGATTACAGCGCCCGTGGGCTGGTGGGCAGCTTCATTGCCTTTGTCGTCATCACCGCGATCAATGCCTGTCTGCCAATGGTCCTGGGCATCGAAATCCAGCCCGGCGGGATCAGCCGCGGTTTGCTGATGGTCGTGATCCTGTTCGTGCTGCAACTCGGCTTCGCGGCCATCGTGCTGCGTCAGCTCAGGCGGATGGATGGGCTCGTGCCCTATCTGGTGGCCGATAATTGGGCGACGTTCTTTGTCACCCTTGTGGCTGTTGCGTTGTCGGCGGCCGGGGTAGGCGGCCAGGCGGTAATTGTCGTTCTGGGCCTCGTGGTCATCGTGATCGAGATCAATATCTCGCGGCTGATCGTCACGCTGTCGCCGCTCCAGATCGCGATGTTTATCGTCGCGCAACTGGTGGGTATCTCGATCGGGCTGGCCATGATCGGGTTCATCTTCCCGATGGAGCCCGGCGCGCTGGCTCAGCTCACCACGCCGTAATCGACTCGGACCAGATAAAGCCCGTCGGGCGGCGCCAGCGGCCCGCAACGCGATCGGTCTTTGGCATCGAGCACGGCGCGGAATTCGCGCGGGCTCCATTTGCCTTCGCCGACCAGCTTCAATGAGCCGACCATCGAACGCACCTGAGAGTGGAGGAAGCTCCGCGCAGCAGCTCGCACGACGATCAACTCGCCTTCGCGGCTCACATCAAGCCGGTCGAGCGTCTTGACCGGCGACTTGGCCTGGCACTCGGCGGCGCGAAAGGTGGTAAAGTCGTGCTTGCCGATGATGGTCTGGGCAGCCTCGTCCATGACCTCCGCGTCGAGGGCCATCGGGCAGTGCCAGACGCGAAACTCGTCCAGCGCCGGCCGCCCACGCCGATTGAGAATTCGGTATTCGTAGTGCCGTCGCGTCGCCGAGAACCGCGCCTCGAAATCATCGGGCACCGCCTCGCAGTCAATGATCGCGACCGGATGCGGCTTGGTATGAAAGTTCAGCGCTTCTCGAATGCGGAACGGGTCCCATTCCTTCGACAGGTCGAAGCTCACTACCTGCCCCAGCGCGTGGACCCCCGAATCCGTCCGCCCCGCCGCCTGGATGACGACGGTCTCGCCGGCCATTTTCTCGATCGCTTCCTCGACCACCTGCTGAACGCTAAGCGCAGCGGCCTGGCGCTGCCAGCCTGGAAAGGGGCTGCCGTCATATTCGAGAATGAGCTTGTAGCGGGACACCTAGATGACTCGCCCCGGCAATGTCCCGGCACCGCGCAAGAAAGTCGCGGCGTCCATCGCGCCCTTGCCTTCGCGCTGCACCGTCACCAGCCGGACGGCGCCCATGCCGCAGGCGATGGTCAGTCCTTCCATAAGGGTTCCGGGTGCCTGCTTCCCCTCGGCGAGGGTTGAGCGGAGTGCCTTAATGCGGGTCACCTCGCCCCCCACTTCCATTTCGAACCAGGCGCCGGGATAGGGTGACATACCGCGAATGAGATTGTGGACCTCCTCCGCCGGTTTGCTCCAGTCGATGCGGGCTTCGGACTTCTCAATCTTTTTGGCGTAGGTGACGCCATCTTCATTCTGCGTGGTGAAAGCAAGGCTGCCGCGTTCGAGCGCGGCAAGTGCGCGGCTCATCAGGTCGGCGCCGACCTGCATCATCTTGTCGTGGAGTTCGCCAGTGGTCATGTCCGGCCCGATCGGCATTTCCTCGACCAGGGCCACAGGCCCGGTATCGAGCCCCTCGTCCATCCGCATCACCATGACTCCGGTGCGTGCGTCGCCCGCCAGCACCGCGCGCTGAATCGGCGCCGCGCCGCGCCAACGCGGCAGGAGCGAGCCGTGCAAATTTAGGCAACCCAGACGTGGCGCATCGAGGATCGGCTTGGGCAGGATCAGCCCATAGGCGACGACTACCGCGACATCGGCATCGAGCGCGGCAAAGGCCGCCTGCTCGTCCTCGCCTTTGAGCGATCTGGGCGTGTGCACGGGAACGCCGAAACCCTCGGCGGCAAGATGAATGGGCGACTTGCGCTCTGTCTGGCCACGTCCCGCAGGCTTGGGTGCGCGGGTATAGACCGCCACGACTTCATGACCGGTCGCGACGATCTCGGTGAGCGTCGGCACCGCGAAGTCGGGGGTGCCCATAAAGATGATGCGCATCAGCTCGCCTTTTTTGCGAGCTTCTCGGCTTTCTGGAACTTCTTGAGCACCCGGTCGCGCTTCAGGCGCGAGAGGTAATCGATATAGAGCACACCATCGAGGTGATCGAGCTCATGCTGGATGCATATGGCCAGCCGGTCATGGGCCTCGCGCTCGACGACCTCGCCATCGAGATTGGTGTAGCGAACCGTGACGTCGGCGGGCCGTTCGACGTCGTAGTAGATTTCGGGGATCGAAAGGCACCCCTCCTCGGTCGTCACCGTCTCATCCGAGTATTTCAGGATCTCGGGGTTGATCATGACCATGGGATCGGGCGTATCGCCTTCCTTGGCCAAATCCATGACCACGATCCGCTTGAGCACGCCGATCTGCGGCGCCGCGAGGCCGATGCCGGGCGCGTCGTACATGGTCTCGAGCATATCCTTGGCGAGGTCCTTGACCGACTGGTCGACTTTGTCGATCTCGTCGGCGACCGCGCGCAGCCGCGCGTCGGGCAGGACCAGAATTTCACGTATCGCCATAGTTCCGGCTTTCTGAGGATTTCGCGCTCAATATGGTATTTGCCGGCCAAGGGTCAACTGCGGAACAAATTGGCAACCGAATCGGATAGGCTCCGAACATGGATCGTATCCTGTTTACTGTCGGCGATTTCCCAGTCACCGGGGAAATCGCGCTTTATGCCGCCGCGGCGCTGGCTGGGGCTGTGCTGCTTGCATTGCTGGTCTTGACGCTCCGTTCGCAAGGGGCGCGGAGGCTGGAGGCGGAGGCCGCCGCGCTGCGCGCGCGCGATGCCGAGCGCCATCTCGCCGATGTGATGCAGAAGCAGGCCGAAATGGCCGGCCGGATGCAGACCATGGCCGAAATCTTCACCACGCGGCAGTCCGACTTTGCCCGGCTGGTCAGCGAGCGGCTCGACAGCCAGAGCCAGCGGGTTGGGCAGGCGATCGAAGCCACCGGCAAGAAGAACGATGAGTCGCTGACCAAGCTCGGCGAGCGGCTTGCGGTCATCGACCGGGCGCAGTCCAACATCACAGAGCTCAGCAAGGATGTGGTGTCGCTGCAGGCGATCCTTGCCAACAAGCAGACGCGCGGCGCCTTCGGCCAGGGCCGGATGGAGGCCATTGTCGCCGATGGGCTGGCCACCGGCAGCTATGCCTTTCAGTACACGCTTTCGAACAGTTCGCGGCCGGACTGCGTGATCTTCATGCCCAATGGCGCGCCGCCGCTGGTGATCGATGCCAAGTTCCCGCTCGAAAGCTGGCAGCGGCTTGGTGCCTCGGACAATGCCGATGAGCAGCGCGTGGCCTCCCTCGGCTTCCGGCAGGACATGCAGGTTCATATCCGAGCCATCTCAGAGAAATATCTCATTGCCGGCGAGACGCAGGACACCGCTTTTCTGTTCGTGCCGTCGGAATCGATCTTCGCCGATATCCACGAGCATTTCGAAGACGTGGTGCAGCGCGCGTCACGCGCCCGGGTGGTTGTGGTCTCTCCCTCACTGCTGATGCTTTCGATCCAGGTGGTGCAGGCGCTGCTGCGCGACGTACGTATCCGAGAGGAAGCGCACAAGATTCAGAAGGAGGTCCGCGAACTTCTCGCCGATGTCGGCCGCCTCGATGATCGCGTGAAGGGCCTCCAGAAGCATTTCCAGCAAGCGAGCAATGACATCGCCGATATCCTCACGTCTTCGGGCAAGGTAGCGCGTCGCGGCGACCGTATCGCCGCCATGGAGTTCGACGAGCGTCCCGAGCCGGAACGCCTCGCGGGCGAGTAGCCGGCGCTCTCACAATCGGTTGAACGTCATGCCGCTGCCGCACGCGGGCGGCTAGGTTCGGTCGTTCGCCAAGGAGGAGAGACCCGGATGGATGACCGCCAGAAGGATTCGCCCGAGATCACCAGGGAGATGATCGCGCTCTATGACGACTACACGCATCTGAGCCTCGATCGCCGCAAGTTTATGGACAACCTCGCCAAGCTTGCCGGGTCGATGAGCGCGGCCGTTGGCATCGCCTCGCTGATGGGCGCCGATGCCAAGGCGCAGGGACTTGTTGCCGAAGACAACCCGGCGATCTCCATCGAGACCGTCACCTATCCGGGCGCCAAAGGCACGATGAGCGGCTACCTCGTCCAACCCAAAAGCGGCGGCCCCTTTCCCGCGGTGATTGTCGTCCATGAAAATCGCGGGCTGGTGCCGCATATCAAGGATGTCGCCAGGCGCGTTGCGCTCGAGGGTTTCATCGCGCTGGCGCCGGACTTTCTCAGCGATCTGGGTGGCACGCCAGCAGACGAGGATGCCGCCCGCGGCATGTTCGGCAAGCTCAGTCCCGCCGATGTCGCCGCCAATGGTGTGGCAACCATCGCCTTTCTCAAGACCCTCCCCAATTCGACCGGCAAGGTTGGGGCGATAGGCTTCTGCTGGGGTGGCGGCACCGCAAATAACCTTGCGGTGGCGTCGGCCGATCTACTTGCCGCCGTGCCCTATTACGGCGGCCAGCCGGCGGCAGAGGATGTCGCCAAGATCAAAGCCCGCGTCATGGCTCATTATGGTGGGCTGGACGACCGCATCAATGCCGGCATCCCGGCCTTCGAGGCAGCACTCAAGGCGGCGGGCCTCGACTACCAGATCGTCGTCTATGAGGGCGCCAACCACGCCTTCAACAACGACACGTCGGCGGCCCGCTATTCGCCCGAGGCGGCTGCGCTCGCCTGGTCGCGCACCATTGCGTTCTTCAAGGAGACGCTGGTCTAGAAGACCGCTGCCGCGCCCGGCCCCAGGGGCCGGGCACGATTGTTTCCGGTGACGCTCGAGAATCCGGCTTGTCGCATTCGCCGGGGCTGGGCATGGTCCAGCCTCGCGATCCAGGGGGAAGCCGGCAGATGAAATCCCGCATTCTCATTCTCGGGGCCGGTTTCGGTGGGCTCGAGCTTTCGACCCGGCTGTCCGAGAATTTGGGCGATAGCATCGAGGTGACGCTTATCGACAAGTCGGATGCTTTCGTTTTCGGCTATTCGAAGCTCGATGTGATGTTTGGCAAGGACTTACTTGAGAATGTGCAGCTCCCGTACGCGCGCTTTTTGAAGCCGGGAGTGACGCTGAAGAAGGAAACCATCACCCACATCGACCCGGTCAACCGGCGGGTGACGACGGATGCGGGAAACTACGCAGCCGACTATCTCGTGGTGGCGCTGGGAGCGGACTACGACATCGCCGCAACGCCGGGCCTTAGGGACGCCAATGAATTCTACAGTGTCGCGGGCGCGGCAAAGCTCCGGGACATCCTGCCGACCATCGACAAGGGGCGGTTCCTGATCGGGGTCTGCGGCGCGCCGTTCAAGTGTCCGCCGGCGCCGAGCGAAGCGGCACTGATGCTGCATGATTTCCTGATCCAACGCGGCGTCCGGGACTCTTGCGAGATTGCCTTCACCATTCCCCTGAGCGCGCCGGTGCCGCCCTCGCCGGACACGTCACGCGCGCTGCTGGTGGCCTTCGCTGAACGCAATATCCGGTTCCGGGCGCAGACCCGCATCGCCTCGATCGAAAATGCGCGCGGCGTCGCGCTGATGGAAGACGGCAGCGAGGAACCGTTCGACCTGTTGCTCGGGGTGCCCAAGCATCGGGTACCGGATGTGGTGATCGACAGCGGCATGTCCGAGAGTGGCTGGATTCCTGTCAATCCGCGGACGCTCGAAACCAGATATGAAAACGTCTATGCGATCGGCGATGGCGCGGCGACCGGAACCCCCAAGGCCGGCTATTTCGCCGAGGGGGAGGCCGCGGCGGTCGCCGAGACGCTGATCGCCCGGATCAAGGGTGGCGGTGAAACCGGCATCTATGCCGGCCGGGGCACCTGTTATATCGAATTCGGTGGCGACAAGATCGGGCGGGTCGTTGTCGACTTCTTCGCGGAACCGCATCCGACCGGCACCTATCACGAGCCTTCGGTCGATCTCAGGGTCCACAAGAAGGAGTTCGGCGCGAGCCGCAGGGCTCGCTGGTTCGGGATGAGCTAGCCCTGCTCCATCCCCGTGCGCGCCTTGAGCGCCTGACTGAGCGTCCCCTCGTCGAGATAATCGAGTTCGCCACCCACCGGCACACCATGGGCAAGCCGGGTGATCTTCACATTGGTCCCGGCCAGCCGGTCGGTGATGTAGTGCGCGGTGGTCTGTCCCTCGACTGTCGCGTTGACCGCCAGCACGATCTCGCTGAACCCGGGGGCGCGTGCAACCAGCGCGTCGATCGACAGGTCGTCCGGCCCTACTCCATCAAGCGGCGACAACACGCCGCCAAGCACGTGATACTTCACCGCGCCGACACCCGCGCGTTCCAACGCCCAGAGATCGGCCACATCCTCAACCACGATCAGCATGCCGGAATTGCGGCGCGGATCGGCGCAGATATGGCAGGGCGAGATCGTATCGACATTGCCGCAGGTCTCGCAGACACGCACCGCGACCACGGCGCGATCGAGCGCCGCCGAGAGCGGGATCATCAGCTGATCCTTCTTCTTGATGAGCTGCAGCACGGCCCGCCGCGCCGAGCGAGGGCCGAGCCCAGGCAGCCGTGCGAGAAGCTGGATCAGCTGCTCGATCTCGGGGCCGCCATTGGCCATCAGAATGGAAACTTCATACCGGGCGGCAGCAGCAAGCCCTGCGTCATCTCGGCCATGCGCTTGTTCATTTCGAACTCGGCCTTGCCCTTGGCCTCGTTGTGGGCGGCAAGGATCAGGTCCTCGAGGACCTCGACCTCGTCTTCCTTGAACAGGGACGGGTCGATCTTGAGCCCCTTCATCTCGCCCTTGCCGTTCATCGACACGGTGACGAGGCCGCCGCCGGACGAACCCTCGACGACGAGCAATGCCAGGCTGTCCTGCATTTCGGCCATCTTGGCCTTGAGCTCTTCGGCCTTCTTCATCATGCCCATGAAGTCAACCATCACTCGTCCTCCGGATCGTTCGTAAACGCGTCTTCATAAACCGAATCCGGCACCCCCGCTTCCGTCGGGGGCAGGCTCTGCTTCTCGCGCGTCTTCACGGTCACCCTGGAGCCGGGAAACATGTCGAGTATGGCCTGGACCAGCGGGTCCTGTTGCGCCTGTTCGGTCCGCTCGGCTTCGTGCTGCTCGCGGATATCGCGCATCGAAGGTCCGGCGGGCGCGGTGCGAGACACCGAGACCCCCCAGATCTGCCCGGTCCAGAGCTTCAATCGCTGCGACAGAGTCTGGATGACGCCCGGATCGGCGCCCGGCATCAGCGCCACTTCGATCGACTTCTCGCGGAAAGCGACGGGCCGCATCTGGGTTTCGAGCGCGATTTTCAGAAGCACGTCGCGCCTTTCGCCGGCCAGCGCCACCAGTTCGAGATAGGAGCGCGGATTGGCGAAACCCTGCGGCGCGGGGGCGGCCTCGACGCGTTGCCGCGGCGCCGGTTCATAGGCGCGCATCGCCTGCGGACCACCGCCGCCGCCATTGCGCCCCACAGGCGCAGTCGCCGCCGTCGATGGCGCAGGCGCGGGCGCGCTGGAAAGCTTGGCGATCAATTCATCGGGGCTCGGCAATTCCGCCGCATAGGCCAAGCGTACCAGCACCATCTCGGCGGCCTGCAGCCCGTCACTAGCCTTGCTGACTTCGTCATAGCCCTTGAACAGGATTTGCCAGGCGCGGCTTAGCGCACGCATGCCAAGCTTTTGCGCCAGTTCCGCGCCGCGCGTCCGCTCATCGGGGGTCAGCGAGATGTCGTCGGCGGCGGCCGGCACGATCTTGATGCGGGTCACCAGATGGGTGAAATCGCAGAGATCGGCAATCATGGTCTCGGGATCGGCGCCCGAATTGTAGAGATCGCGCAGGGTGCCGAGCGCACCGCCGATATCGCCGCGCATCAGCGCTTCGAAGAGATCGATGGTTTTGGCGCGATCGCCCAGGCCCAGCATGGCCTTGACCGTCGCCGCCGTCACCGTGCCGTCCCCGTGACTGATCGCCTGATCGAGCAGACTCTGGCAATCGCGCACCGAGCCCTCGCCGGCTCGAACGATCATCGCCAGCGCTTCGGGCTCGTAGCCGATCTCCTCCTTGCCCAGCAGCTCGGTCAGGTGCGCGGTCATAGTCTCAGGCGGCACGCGGCGCAGGTCGAAACGCATGCAACGAGACAGGATCGTCACCGGGACCTTTCGGATCTCGGTGGTGGCGAAGATGAACTTCACATAGGGCGGCGGTTCCTCAAGCGTCTTCAGCAACCCGTTGAAGGCCGAGGTCGACAGCATGTGGACTTCGTCGATGATATAGACCTTGTTGGGCGCCGAGACCGGGCCGTACTTCACCGAGTCGATGATCTCACGGATGTCGTTGATGCCGGTATTGGATGCGGCATCCATTTCGATGACGTCGACGTGTCGGCCCTCGATGATGGCGCGGTCGTGGATGCCTTCCTTGTCGAGGTCGAGATTGGGGTGGCGGCCGGTCTCATCTTCGTAGTTGAGCGCGCGGGCGAGGATACGGGCGGTGGTGGTCTTCCCCACCCCGCGGATCCCGGTCAGCATAAAGGCATGCGGGATGCGTCCGGACTTGAAGGCGTTGCGCAGGGTCGTGACCATTGCGTCCTGGCCGATCAGCGTTGCAAAGCTGGTCGGCCGGTACTTTCGCGCGAGCACGAGATAAGGCGCGCCGGGCGTCGCCGGTGCGGGGGTCTCGATGCTCTCGGGAGGCTTCGCCTTGGCCATATTTCTCTATAGCGGGCGCGGGCGACCGCCGCACCTTTTCCGGTCAGAAATCATGTTGAAGGCGAGAGGCTGGCGGCGACCCGTGAAGGTCTCGTTGGGGCTGCTTCCTTCCGGACCTGACCCGGTTGGCGAGGAACACGTCCGCGCCAACCTCTCACGGGCTATATCGGGCAGGATGTCGGCCAAGGCAAGGGGCGTGGCCGCCACGACCCGAGATATGAAGGATTCCGGGCCAAATTGGCTCAAAATGCCCCGGTTTTCTTTACTCCTCGCTAGAAGCGGGAGCGTATCGAATTATCTGTTGCGGCCCGAGGACCGGGCAAGGATTGCTCATGACTGCTGAGCTGGACTCATCGTTTGTCGAGCATCGCAGCTCGGTGCGCCATCGCGTACTGAAGCGGGGCGTGATCGTGATCAATTCCGGCCGCTCGACTCTCAACTGTACGCTGCGCAATATTTCGGACGGCGGCGCCAAGCTGCAGTTCGATTCGCTGCTCGGAGTTCCGGACACTTTCGACATCATCACTGCCGAAATCCTGCGCCAGACCTGCAAGGTCGCCTGGCGCGGCGGCGCGGAAGTCGGCGTGGCCTTCGTCAACGCGGCCTGATACCTTAACGGCCGGTCCCCGCCCGCGACATTTCCAGCCGCTAGATCTTGCCTGCCGGGTAAACGCCCAGCACGCGGAAATGGTCGGTGAAGAACCCCAGTTCCTCAAACGCCAGCTGCACCGCGCGATCGTCGGGGTGGCCTTCGATGTCGGCATAGAACTGGGTGGCGGTGAATGAGCCGTCGAGCATGTAGCTTTCGAGCTTGGTCATATTGACGCCGTTGGTCGCAAAGCCGCCCATTGCTTTAAAAAGCGCGGCCGGGACGTTGCGCACACGGAAGACGAACGTGGTCTTGACCGGGGTCGAGCCGCGCCGCGGAACCTGCGGGATCTTGGAGATCACGAGGAAGCGCGTGGTGTTGTGGCTTGCATCTTCGATATTGCTGGCGAGGATATCGAGGCCATAAACCTCGGCGGCGAAGCGCGAAGCGATGGCGGCCACCGACTTGTCGCCCTTCTGGGCGATCTCGCGGGCGCTGCCGGCGGTATCGACGCCGTTAATGGTCCTGAGGCGATGTTTACGGATGAACTTGCGGCACTGGCCGAGCGCAACGCTCAGCGACTGAACGGCCTTGACGTCCTTGAGGGTCGCGCCCTTGACCCCCAGCAGGTTCATCTCAATGCGCAGGAAATGCTCGCCGATGATGTGGAGGCCCGACTCGGGCAGCAGGTGGTAGATGTCGGTGATGCGCCCATAGAGCGAGTTCTCGACCGGCACCACGCCATAGTCGGCAAGACCCGACTGAACGGCCGAGATCGTGTCTTCGAACGTAACGCAGGGCAGCGCCTTGCCGCGCGGAAACACCGCATGTGCGGCGGCGTGGCTGAAGGCGCCGGGTTCTCCCTGGAAGGCAACGGTCTTGGCCATGATGTGCCCCGGTTGTCGCGTCGGCTTAGGGGCAACACCCAGGCGGGATGGCGCGCCGCGCCCCGCCGGTGCGCCCGGTCGCGGGCGCTCTATGAACCCCGTACAGCGATGAAGTCAACCAAGCCCCAAAGCCCGGCGATTCGGGGCCTTGTCGTCAATTGTCGCACCGCAGCAATGCCCGTTGCACGGCCATTCCCGACAGACTATCTTCCGCCGCGCGTCGGGATGGGGCCCCGATTTGCGTGGCGCCGATCAGGCATTTGAAGCCTTCCTGCCAATCGTCTATACCCCCCGCAAGAGGCTGAGAGACCCGCGAATGGATTCGTTCGAACTCAACAAGATTATCGGCGCCATTCTGGGCACCCTGCTCTTCATCATGGGTGTCGGGTTCCTGGCCGAAGCGATCTACCACCCCATCGAAGGCGCGGGTCCTGGCTATGCCCTTCCGGGCGCGGTCGAAGGCGGCGGCGATCAGCCCACGCCCCCCGAAGTCCCCAAGGTTTCGATCGGAACGCTTCTGGCTTCCGCCGATCCGGTCGCGGGTGCGGCCTCCGCCAAGAAATGCACAAGCTGTCACGACCTGAGCGCCGCCAATTCCAACAAGACCGGTCCAGGCCTCTATGAAGTGGTCGGCCGGGTCATCGGCTCGCATCCGGGCTTCAGTTACTCAGCGGCCCTTGCCGAACACCAGGCGGCCGGCGACACCTGGACCTATGAAGCCCTCAACGAGTGGCTGATTTCGCCCAAGGCTTTCATTCCGGGCAACAAGATGTCCTTTGGCGGCATCAAGGACGACGCCGAGCGCGCCAATATCATTGCATATCTGTCGACGCTCGCGGCCTCGCCAGTGCCGTTCCCGCCCGCCGATGCGGCGGCTGCACCGGCCGATGCGGCCGCGGCACCCGCCGAAACGGCTGCACCCGCTCAGGACTCCTCGTCGTCGTCCGAAGCGGCGCCAGCACAATAGCCAACCAATGGCGGCGCCGGCATGACGACGCTGCTGCTCCATCTTTCCGACGTCGACGAAGCCGCTTGGGCCGAGCGCTATAGAAGCGCCCTGCCCGACGTGTCGGTGCTGCGCCGTGAGGACAGCTACGACCCCGCCGCGATCGACTATGCTTTCGTCTGGAAGCCGAAACCCGAGGCCTTTGACGGACTCACCTCGCTCAAGGCCGTGCTGTCGCTGGGTGCCGGTGTCGATGCCCTGTTGCGCCATCCGCAGCTGCCGCAGGTTCCCATCGTCCGCTTTGTCGATGCGGACCTGACGCAGCGCATGACCGACTATGTGGTTTCCCAGGTCACCTATCACCAGCGGCTCGGCACCCGCTTCCGGCGCGACCAGAAGGCACGGCGCTGGTCGCAGCACTATCCGCCCGCAGCCGGACTCGCTCAGGTGGGTATCATGGGCCTAGGCGTGCTCGGGCTCGATGCGGCGCGAAAACTGCTGTCTCTCGGGTTCACCGTGCTCGGCTGGAGCCGGTCGGCGCAGATCGTGGATGGGATCGAGACCTTCGCCGGCGAGGGCGGGTTCGAGCCGTTCCTCGCCAAGACCGATATCCTGGTCTGCCTCCTGCCGCTCACGCCCGAGACGGCCGGCATTCTCAACTACGAGACCTTTGCGAAATTGCGGCGCCACCTCGATGGCGGGCCGGTGATCGTCAATGCAGCGCGCGGCGGGCATCAGAACGAACGTGACGTCCTCCGCGCGCTCAGCGACGGCACCCTCGGGGCCGCGAGCCTCGACGTGTTCGAGTCCGAGCCACTTTCCCACTCGAGCCCGCTTTGGGAACTCGACAATTGCCTGATCACGCCACATATCGCGGCGATTTCGAATATCGAAGCGGGCGTGCGCTATTTCTCGCACATCATCCGCGAGCACGAGGCGGGCAAGCCCCTGCCCAATGTCGTCGACAGAGTTCTGGGCTACTGATCAGCCAAACCGCTTTTTGAGCACCCCATAGACCGAGCGGATGCCCTGGTCGGTGCCGCCAAAGGGCCGGCCCGGACGGGCCTCGGGTGCCCAGGCGAAGATATCGAGATGCACCCAGGCCCCGGCCTCGCGGACGAAGCGCTTGAGAAAGAGCGCGGCTGTAATCGAGCCGGCAAAGGCGCCTGAGCTCACGTGGTTCACGTCGGCGATGCGGGATGTCAGCATAGACTCGTAGGGTTGCCAGAGCGGCATGTGCCAAAGCGGATCATCGGAGGCGAGCCCCGCCGCCATCAGCTCGGCGGCCAGCGTGTCGTCGGTTGAATAGAGTGGCGGCAGGTCGGGGCCGAGCGCGGTCCGCGCGGCACCGGTAAGCGTTGCCATATCGACGATGAGCTCGGGCTTTTCCTCGTCGGCCAGCGTCAGCGCATCGCCCAGGATCAGCCTTCCCTCGGCATCGGTATTGCCGATCTCGATGGTCTGTCCAGAACGCGAGGGCAGCACGTCGCCGGGGCGGAAGGCCGAGCCCGAGATGGCGTTCTCGACCACCGGGATCAGGACCCGCAACCGGACTTTAAGCCCGGCATCCATGATCGCATGGGCGAGGCCCAGCACATTGGCCGCGCCGCCCATGTCCTTCTTCATCAGCAGCATCGAGGAGGACGGCTTGATGTCGAGCCCACCGGTATCGAAGGTCACGCCCTTACCCACCAGCGTAACCTTGGGGTGCCTCGAATTGCCCCATGTCAGGTCCATGAGCCGTGGCGCCTCGACGCTGGCGCGGCCGACGGCGTGGATCATCGGGAAGTTCTGATCGAGCAGCGCGTCACCGACAATGGACTTCACCCGCATCTTGTGGCGCGTGGCGAAGTCGCGGATTTCGCGCTCGAAGGCATCGGGACCAAGATCGTTGGCGGGAATATTGATGAGGTCGCGCGCCAGAAAGGCCGCTTCGGTCTGCCGCGCGACTTCGGCCGCATCGGCGCCCGGCGGCAGCATAAGTTCGGGTTCCGGCCGCTCGGCGCGGTAGCGGCCGAACCGGTAGGTGCCGAGACGGAAACCGAGCGCCGCCAGCGTCGGGTCGCCGTAGGCGCCTTCGAGGTGGTAGAGGCCGGCGCCAAGCGCGGCGCCGGCAAGGCCGGTCACGAGCTTTGGGCGCCCCGCATGCGCACCCATGCCGAACAGGTAGCCCTCGATCGGGCCCTTTTCGGAGGGCAGCGCCAGAAGCCTGCCGCGCTGGCCGGAGAAGCCGTTGGACTTCGCCCATTCGAGGCGCGGTTTGGACAGTCCGGCCCCGGCAAGACCCCCATCCTCGATCGCGATGAGAGGCAGGGAACGGGATTGGGCCATGAGACACCTGAACGAGGGAAGTAGTCTCGTTTAGCGCCGGGCGGCGGCTGCCGCAATTGCAGTCTTAACGCCCCATTAGGGTTAATCATTTATTGATCCGCCGTGGCGCATGAGGCGCCTGGTTCGCGTTTCGCCATGCCCAAAGCCCTCCCCAAGATGCTCCATCCGCTACGTCTGGCACTGCTTGCGGGGGTAGCAGCGCTAGCGCTATCGGCCTGCGCCACCAATCGGCCCGGCACGAGCGTTTCCGCCGATGGGCCGGCCACAACGCGGGCACAGGCTGCGCTCGCCGATGCCAGCGCGCGCTACAAGAAGAACCCGCACGACAAAGCAACGATCATCTATTTCGCCGGAGGCCTCCGCGCCGCCGGGCAGGCCGAGCAAGCGGTCGCCGTTCTCGAGTCCGGCATCACCGTGTTTCCCTCGGACCTCGAGATCCGTATCGCCTATGCCAAGGCCCTGACCGCCGCCGGCCGCTTCCAGCAGGCGATGAATGTGATCGAGGACGCGATCGATCCGGCCGCGCCGGATTGGAATGCACTTCTGGTGAAAGGCGCCGTGCTCGACCAGATGGGCCGCAACAAGGATGCGCGGACGATCTATGCTCAGGCGCTGGTGATCGCGCCGACCCAGGCGGCGCTCGAGGCCAATATCGGGCTCTCTTATGCAATGTCCAATGACCTGGCGAATGCCGAGCTGCATCTCCGCAAGGCCGTCGCCATGCCGGGAGCCTCAAGCCAGGTCCGGCAGAACCTGGCGCTGGTCATCGGGCTCCAGGGCCGGTTCGACGAGGCGAGAGCAATGCTCGCCGCCGAGCTGCCGCCCGACCAGGTCGAAGCCAACATGGCCTATATCAGGTCCCTGCTCACCCAGCAGGATCGCTGGGCGCAGATCAAAGGTGCGAACGGCTAGGGAGCCAAATAGCAGTAGCCAGCAATGAGTAGCAAAAAGGGGCCCGCTGGGGCCCCTTTCCCATTCACTACTCACTCTTGGATGGGTGCTAGCCCAGGAACCCGAAGGCTCCGGTCAGCGAGATCTTGATGATCGCCGGCGAGATGATGACGATGAAGAGCACCGGCAGGAAAAACAGGATCAACGGCACCGTCAGTTTCGGCGGCAGCGAGGCGGCCTTCTTTTCAGCTTCCATCATGCGCGTCTCGCGGCCTTCCTCAGCCATGACGCGCAGCGACGTGCCGACGGACGTACCGTAGCGATCGGCCTGGATGAGTGAGGTCATCACGGATTTGACGATGTCGAGCCCGGTGCGCTTGCCAAGATTGTCATAGGCGCGCGTGCGGTCCTCGAGGAAGCTCAATTCGGCCGTGGTCAGCGTCAGCTCTTCGGCAAGCTCGGGGCTCTGCATGCCGATTTCCTTGGCGACACGCTTGAATGCATGTTCGACCGACATGCCCGCCTCGACACAGAGCAGCATCAGATCAAGCGTATCCGGCCAGGCGCGCCGAACCGATTGCTGCCGCTTGATGGTGCGGTTCTTAAGCAAGAGCACCGGCAGATAAGCGCCGACGATGCCCACGAACAGCGCGTACATCGCGTTGAGGTAGAGCGGGTTCTTCGAAAAGATCGTGAGGCTCATATAGGCAAACGAGATGAAGAACAGCGCGATCGGGGTGACAAAGCGCAGGAACACGAAAGTGGTAAGCGGCCCCTGCCCGCGATAGCCCGCGCGGGCCAGGGCGTCGGCGGTGCCTTCGTCGGCAAACGCTTTCTGCAACGAGAAGCGCTCGACGACATTCTTCATGTACTCGCGTCCGGCGACGCGGCGGATGGTGCGCGTTTCTTGCGGGCCCTGGCCCCGCAGGCGCGACATTTCCGCGGCACGCATCTTCTCGCGCTCGAGCGCCACGCGCTTGATACGGGTCTTGATCGAGGTGCCGCCTCGCCCAAGAAACGAAAAGCCGAGGGTAAAGACCACCGCCGCCGCCGACACGGCGGCCAGCGCCGCGATCAGAAACTCGCGGCTCGTGATTGTATTGACAACGCTATCGAAGTTCATCGCTGCCTCAGAAGTCGAACTGGATCATGCGGTACATGACGAAGCCGCCCATGAACATCATGAAGCCGGCAATACCGAGCCAGACAAGCCCGATGGGGGTGGTGAAGAGCGGCACCATGTAGTTGGGCGTCGTCAGCGAGACGAGCACGGCGACGATGAAGGGCAGCGAACCGATAATGCCGGCCGAGGCCTTGGCTTCCGATGACATTGCCTTGATCTTCTGCTTCATCTTCTTGCGATTGCGCAAGACGCGCGCAAGGTTGCCCAGGGCCTCCGAGAGGTTGCCGCCCGCCTGCTGCTGCACGGTGATGACAACGATGAAGAAATTCACCTCGGGCAGCGGGACGCGATCGAACAGGACCTGGATGGCCTCCGTCATCGACTTGCCCATCTGTTGCTGGTCGAGAACCCGCTGGAACTCGGTCTTGATGGGCTCTTTGGCCTCCTTGGCGACAAGGCGCATGGAGTCGTTGAGCGGCAGGCCGGATTTGACGCCGCGCACGATCGCTTCAACGGCGTTGGGCAGTTCGTTCAGATAAGCGTTCTGATAGCGTTTGCGACGCTGACCCAGGTAGAGTTTGGGCAAAAGATACGCCGCGGCGACGCCGAAAATGAAGGCAAACAGGATCGGCACCTGCAACACAAAGCAGGCGGCGGCGACGATGCCTCCGCAGATGATCTGGTTGCGGACAAAGTCGCGGGCCCGGATCTTCATGCCGGCCTGGTAGATCTGGTCCTGGAGGGGGACGCGCCGCTTACGCTTTCCGAGCGCTTCGTTCTGCGCCTTCAACGTATCCTGGATCTGCTTGCGACGATTGTCGCGGCTGCGCGAGGCGTCGGCTTCGCGCCTGTTGGCCTGGACGTCGCCCTGCAAGGCCTTGATACGCTTGTCCACGCGACTCGAGCCGCCAGCCAGCGACGGAATCAGCGCGAAGCCTGCAGCAGCCACGCCGACAACAGCCAAAACGACATAGATCAGAACGTCCATGACTCAATACTCAGCTGTCGAGCAACGCCCTCTGCTCGACGTTGGACTTTTCAAGCGCCTCGACCAGATTGGCCTCTTCGTTGAAGTAGCGGGCGCGCTCAGCGAATTGCGGTTTGGTGATGCCGGTCGACCGGTGCCGACCGATGAGGTTGCCGTTCTGATCTTCTCCGACGATATCGTAGAGGAAGATGTCCTGGGTAACGATCACATCGCCTTCCATGCCCAACACTTCGGAAATATGGGTAATGCGGCGTGAACCGTCGCGCAGGCGCGCGGCCTGAACGACGACGTCGATCGAGGATGTGATCATTTCACGGATGGTGCGCGAGGGCAGCGAGTAGCCGCCCATGGTGATCATCGACTCCAGGCGGCTCAGGGCTTCACGTGGACTGTTGGCATGGAGTGTGCCCATCGAGCCGTCGTGGCCCGTGTTCATGGCCTGAAGCAAGTCGAAGGCCTCGGGTCCGCGGACTTCGCCGACGATGATCCGCTCGGGACGCATTCGCAGGCAGTTCTTGACCAGGTCACGCATGGTGATCTCGCCCTCGCCCTCAAGGTTGGGCGGACGAGTTTCGAGACGCACGACGTGCGGCTGCTGCAATTGCAGTTCGGCGGAGTCTTCGCAGGTGATAACCCGCTCGTCCTTTTCGATGAAAGCCGTGAGGCAGTTCAGCAAGGTCGTCTTGCCTGAGCCCGTACCGCCGGAGATCAAGACGTTGGCCCGCACGCGGCCGAGAATGCGGAGAACCTCGGCGCCCTCTGGCGAGATCGAATTGTATTTGACCAGCTGCTGAAGCGTCAGCTTGTCCTTCTTGAACTTACGAATGGTGAGCGTGGCGCCGTCGATTGAAAGAGGGGGCGCAATCACGTTGACGCGCGAGCCGTCCGGCAAGCGGGCGTCGCAGATCGGCGAGCTTTCATCCACGCGACGGCCGACCTGGCTCACAATGCGTTGGCAGACATTCATGAGGTGACTGTCGTCGCGGAAGCGGACGTTGGTGAGTTTCACCTTGCCGCCAACTTCGATGTAGCACTTCTGGCTGCCATTCACCATGATGTCGGCGATGTCGTCGCGTGCCAGCAGCGGCTCGAGCGGACCGTATCCCAGAACGTCGTTACAGATATCCTCGAGCAGGTCCTCCTGCTCTGAGATCGACATGACAATGGACTTGAGCGCGATGATTTCGGCGACGATGTCGCGGATCTCTTCGCGTGCCGCTTCCTGGTCCATGGTCGCGAGTTGGCTCAGGTCGATCGAGTCGATCAGGGCATTGAAGATTGCCGACTTGGTTTGGAAATATTCTTTGTCTCGGGCTATAGCTTCGCTCGAGCGCACATCGACGATCTCGTCATTGCGCAGCCGGTTGACGGCGGCATCGACCACGGGCTTGGGCGCAACCTCGTTGCGCGAGGTCGACGTGTTGGTCGCGACGGGGCTCGCCTGTGGCCGCGGCGCCTCGGCCGCGCCAGGAGTATTGCCTCCAAAGGTCTGCCTCTTGCCGAACATCTCAGGCTTTCTTGCGCTTCAGGAAAGAGGGGAGGCCGAGGCTCTTCGACTTCGCGGCGGGCTCGGGCACACTGCGGCCCGAGACCTGCACGCCGATCGCGCGGAAGACTTCGTTGGCGCGGTTGCCGGCGGCAACCTCGGCCAGCATCTGCCCGTTATTGGCGGCGGTGCCGAAGGTGGCAGCGTCGAACGGGATCTGGCCGAGCAGCTTGCATTCGATCGATGTCGCAAATTCCTGCGAGGCAATTTCCGGACGCTTGGGCATGCCGAGCTTGTTAAGCACGAGCTGGGGCTCGGCCTCAGTGGGCCGCATCGCCTTGATGGCATCGGCGAGATTCTTGGCGTTGCGCAGGTTCGCAAGATCGGGTTCGGCGACGATGACGATCTCGTCGACCGTCGCGAGTGTATGACGGACCCAGGAGTTCCAGGCATGGGGAACATCGAGGACGACGATGGGCGTCGATTTCTGGCTCAGTTCCACAACCTGCTCGAAATCGCGCTCGGCGAAGTCGAACGTGCGGTCGAGCATCACCGGTGCGGTCAGAAGGTTGATGTGATTGGCGGCCTTGGACATCAAGCGATCAAGCATGATGCCGTCCATCTTGGCGCTGGCCGACACTGCGTCGGCGATGCCATGCGGCGGGTCCTGGTTGAAATTGAGACCGGCGGTGCCGAACGGCAGGTCGAGGTCGAGGATCAGCACGTCCTGACGGAGGTTCTGGCTGATGGCCCAGGCGACGTTGTGCGCAACGGTGGACGCACCCGAACCGCCCTTGGCGCCAACGAAGGCTATTGTCCGGCCGATCGGCTCGGCGCCCTCGGCGGCAAAGAGCTCGGAGATTGCGTTGACGATGTTCTGCGAAGTCGTGGGCAGCACCAGATATTCGGAGACGCCGGAACGGATCAGCTCGCGATAGAGGAAGACATCGTTGACGTGGCCGAGAACGATCAGCCGGGTCGTCGCGTCGCAGACTTCGGCAAGCCTCTCGAGCGCGTGCGGGATCTCGTCGGGCGGAAGCGACGTCTCAACCAGGATCAGGTTCGGCGTCGGGTTGGTCTTGTAGCTTTCGACTGCGCCTTCGAGCCCGCCATTGTGGGTGGTGAGCGCGACCTTGCTCATCCGCCGGTCATGGACGGCGGCTTCGACCAGTTCGGCTGTCTGCGAATGTTCGCAGAAGGCCTGAATGGTGATGCGCGGCAGCAGCCGCGCGCCGGTCACAACTTCCGCTGCGGGCTCGTCTTCAGGCTTGCCCAGTTTGCCTGCGAGAAAACTCATGGTCTAACACTCCATCGCAACGGTTAGAGTTCGGTAATCAGTCGAGGACAAATCCGACCGAACCCTTATAGCTTCCGCGCAGGTCGCCGCTTTCGCCCAGGCCGTACATGCTTTCGAGGTGGCCGAGGAACACTGCCTCAGCGTCGCCCGCGACGATGAAGCTGTCGGTGGGCAGGTCCGGACGCGGGCCGGGATCGGCGCCATAGGGCGTCACCATGATCACCAGTTCGGTCTGGCTGTGAATGAAGTCGCGCGAGCGGAACAGCGCACCCAGGATCGGGATGTCGCCCAGACCGGGGAACGCGTTGATCTGCTGGCGGACCGTATCCTGCAGCATGCCGGCGATGGCGAGAGTCTCGCCAGGTGCCATCTCGACCGATGTCTGCGCCTGGCGCTTCTTGGTCGCGGGGATTGTGATGCCACCCGCCGAGATGCCGCCCTCGGTGGTGAGCTCGGAGACCTCGGTGTTGATCGCAAGCCCGATGATGCCGTTGGACTTGACCGTCGGGGTGAAGGTCAACTTCACGCCGAATTCCTTGAAGGTGTAGGTCACCTGGTTGTCGCTGACATCGGTCGGCACCGGGAACTCGCCGCCGGCGAGGAAGGATGCTTCCTGGCCCGAGATGGCGGTAAGCGTTGGCTCGGCCAGCGTGCGCAGCGCACCCCGCCGCTCAAGGGCCCTGAGGGCAGCATCGAGCTGGAACGGTCCGGCATCAATCCCGGCAGTGAAGCCGTTGGAATTGGTGACGCCCGAAGCGCCGCCATTGGGTGGAGAATTCTTGAACCCCAGGGTCAACGCGTTGATGGTGATCGAACCATCGAGATTGATGCCGAGCTGCTTGACGGCGTCGCGGCCGACTTCGGCGACGGTCACCTTGAGCTTGACCTGCTGGTTGCCTGCGACGGTGATTATGTTGGCGACGTTGCCCTCGCCGCCGGCAAATTGCGCAGCCATCAGCGAGGCTTTGTTGACGTCGTCCTGCGACATGGCGGTACCGGTCAGGACGACGCGGTTGAGCGCGCCATCGAGCAGCACCGACTCGACCTGGATGTTGGAGTTCGGAAGGTTACGGGCGAGCGCGGCCTCCAGGGCATTGCCGACATCGGAGCGCGGCTGGAACACTTTGAGGTCGAGAACGGTGATGTTCTGCCCATTGGTGTCGAGGAAGAAGATATTGGTGTCGCCGCCCGAAACGCCCTGAACGATGGCACGGGTCTTGGACCGCATCACGACCGTCGCGACGGAAGGCTGGCTGGCGATGACTTCGCCGACATTGACCGGCAGATCGACGATCATCGACTTGTTGACTTCGAGCTCAAGCCGCTGGGTCGCGCCGAGCGACTTGCTCGAGACCTTGAGATAGGCCGACTCCGCTGCGGCAACGGGTGCTGCGGCGGAAAGACCGAGAGCGATCAGCAGCGGCAGGATCCAACGACGTGCAAGCATGGCGCGGGGAACGAAACGGGGCTTCATCTGCTTTTCCTCGCGCATCACTGAGTCGTGGTTTCTGCGGCCGCCGCGTCGCTTTCGTACGCAGCCGGCACGGTGGAGACCGATCCCGCCAGGACATTGGATTCCTGCCCGCGGCGAATGACCTTGATCGGCGAATTGCGCTGCACGCCGTCGTCACCCGCCGGCGCGTCGAAATCGACGATGGACCTGAGCGCCAAGGACAGGCGACCTAGGCTGGTGGCATTGATGACGAGTTCGCCTTGTGCCGGGTCGAGTTCGAGCGTCGCGATGGCGCGATCGGCAAAGACCTCGGTACGGCTGTCGGTACTTTCGGTGCCGTCGCCACCCGTGGCGCCGAGCTCCCCCAGCCTTGTGTTGATCGCCAGAACCCGCACATTGGAGACGATGGTTTCCGACACTTCGCCCGATGGAGTCGAGCGGGTCAGCACCACGTCGACGTGGTCGTTGGGAACGATGAAACCGCCCGAGGCGGACTCTGCCAGGACGGGGATGGAGATGCCGCGCATGCCCTGGCTCAGCACGGCGCTGAGATAGCCCTGGTCGGTATGGACCAGTTTGTCCTCGCGAATGGGCTCGCCGGGGAAGAATTCGAACCGCGCTACGGAGCCGACCATGTCGGTCATGGCTTCGGGCGTTGCGGCGATATTGATATACTCGGCGCGCACCGCATTCTGCGGCCATGGCTGCCATTCGATGTTGGAATCGGAGAGACGCTCGCCCAACCCGATCGGGGCTTTGGCGACCAGGATCTGGGCCCGCGCCTCTTCGACAACCTTGGTTTCAGGAGGCGCCACGATCGGTGCTGCGCCGGGACGCATGGCGAGAAATGCAGCAAGGCCGCCCGCGAGCAACGCCACCAGCAGCAGTACTATGCGCGAGACTCTCATGACGACACTCCAGGCAACTGCGGGACTCAACTCGAGCCGGACTTCCGGTGGAGATAGTGGGCGTCAAAGGGTCAAAACTTGGTTAACCGATACTTTGCATTCACGGTTAATCGAATCTTGTTCCAGTGCAGACTGCGAATTACGCGAGGAAATGCTGGAAGACTTCGGTTTCCGGATAGACCAGCAAACCGGCGATCGCGAGTGCGATGCCGTAGGGAACACCGGACTTCGCATCGTGCAGCCGGTCGATCCACTTGACCTTGGCCAGAGGCGGCCAGAGCGGGAAGCGGCGGAGCGCGACAATCGCGAGCGTCAGAGCCCCACCGAGCAGCGCAGCATAGATCAGATAGGGTAGCAGCAGCCCGAAGCCGAGCCACAGACCCGTCGCGGCCACCAGTTTTGCATCGCCCCCGCCGATCCAGTTGAAGACGAAGAACGCGAAAGCCAGCATCAGGACAAGCCCACCGGCGGCGGCGTGCATGCCGATGTCACGCCAATCCACGCCGGCGATCAGCGCCAGGGCGAGGAAACCCGCAACCAACAGGCCGATCAGCCAATTGGCGATGCGCATCGTGAACAGATCAGAGAACGCCGCATAGGCCATCAGCAATGGAAAGATGACGAGCGCTATTGACTGGAGCATGTTTGGTCCGGCGTCACCGCTCGAGCGTTCTGCCGCGGCACTGGGCAAACACTGGCGGGGGCATGGTTAACAAACCGAAAATGAAAAGGGGCCGCGAGGCCCCTTTCCCTGAACCGATATTGGCGTGGCTGTTACGCCACCACCAGGTTCGTTGGCTTGCGGATCACGGAACCGCAGTGCCGTCGAGCTTCGTTCCGATATTGGTGAAGAGCGTCGACAGGCTATTGCCGAGAGTGGTCGCGGCAGCGATGATGCCAACGGCGATGAGCGCGGCAATCAGGCCATACTCAATCGCGGTAGCACCGGATTCGTCGTTCACGAAACGAGCGACAGTGTTCATTCCAGGCTCCTTGCACACGTCATCTAGTGACAACATCGTTCGACGCGTCACACATCGAACTCGCCATCCAACCTAGAATGGACTTCTTGAGATAGAGTTAATCCGGGGGCCGCTTCTGCTCCGATCGCGTCTCGGTTTCTATATGACTTTCAAGCAGTTAACGGGACCGTTCGAATTTTACAGAGTGACCGCGGCCGTATTGGGACTGCCTCGCTGTCGTGGCGCATCAAGTTGCGTTTCCGAAATATTCACCATTCCGGCTGACACTCTCGTAAAGAGTTCCAAGTTCCGGGTCCCGTTCATGCTTACCCTGCGTAGCCTCCTGATCCCCCTCATAACCGCAGCTTTCGCCATCGCGCCGCTCGGTGCTCGGGCGGAGACGAGCGAGCCGATCAGCGTCAAGGTCAACATGGCACGGATTCTGAGGATCAGTGCTCCGGCTGCCACCGTGATCATCGGCAATCCCGGCGTCGCCGACGTCACCATCCAGGATCCGCAGACCCTGGTGCTCACCGGCAAGAGCTACGGGCAGACCAATCTCATCGTGCTCGACAGCATGGGCAATCCGATCGCCGATACACTGATCACCGTCGTCCAGGCCCAGGCCGATCTGATGACGGTCTATCTTGGGACCGCGCGCACGACCCTGATGTGCGCTCCAGTGTGCCAGCCTACGATCATGCTCGGCGACGATGCCGCGTTTGCCAACGAGTCGTTCCAGTCGTCACAGACGGTCAGCCAGGCGGCCGCGGCCAATTAGGAATAAGTTAACCAGCTTCGGGATCGGGACAATTTGCGGTCCCCGCCTAACCTCCAGTTAGGCACCGGCCTCTAGGATCATAGAGATCAAAGAGGGCCTCGGTCTCTCCATGACCATTCGGCGCACGCTGCTTCGCAGACTATTCGCACCCGTTATCGCGCGGGGGCACAAGTTCGCACGCGACGAGAAGGCGGCGACGACGATCGAATTCGCCATCCTGGCGCTGCCCTTTTTCACGATCATCTTTGCCATTCTCGAAACCGTGACGGTGATGTTTGCAACCTCGGTGCTCGACAGCGCAATCGAGGATGCGTCGCGCCTGATCCGTACCGGCCAGGCGCAGGCGGCGGCATTCACTCCGGCCGACTTCCGCGCCAAGATGTGCGGCTACACGTTCAACCTGTTTGGCGCGAACTGCAACTCGGTGCGCCTCAGGGTCACCGTACTCAACGACTTCGCGTCGGCGATCACCGCACCTACGATTCAGACCTGCGATACCGCGACATGTACATGGACGCTTGCCGAAACCTATGACCCCGGCGTCGGCCGGCAGATCATCCAGATACAGGCCTATTACCGCTGGCCACTGATCGTGACGCTCCCCTATTTCAACCTCAAGAACCAGCCGGACAACTACCGCATGATCTCGGCGGTTCGCGTGTTCAGGAACGAGCCCTTCTGATGCTGCGCAAGCTCATCGAGACTCTGGTGTCACGCGCCCGCCGCTTCCGTCACAATGACGAGGCGGTGGCGGCCGTCGAGTTCGCGCTGATCCTGCCGTTCCTGCTCGCCCTCTATTTCGGTTCGATGGAAGCGAGCCAGCTGTTCACCGCCGACCGGCGCGTCAACACCATCTCGGCGACCATGGGCGATCTTGTTTCGCAGTGGGACAATGACGATGGGTCCATCCCCGTCGCCACCATGACGGACTATTTCAAAGCCTCGCTGGCGCTGATCTACCCGATGCCCACCACCGGTCTCAAGCAGGTGGTGACCTGCGTGCAGGTACTGGCCGACGGCACTACTAAGATCATCTGGTCCAAGGGCTATAATGGCGGGGTCGCCCGCATTGTGAATGCGACCTATCCGCTGGCCAGCACCAAGCAGATGAATATCGTGGCGCGCGGCGGCTATGTGATCGCTGCGGAGACGTCCTACTCTTATACGCCTTTGCTCGGCGAGGTGTTCAAGACGCCGGTCAATCTCTATCACGAGAATCTCTACATCCCCCGGTTCGGCGGGATCATCAACGCCAGCTGACCGCCGACTGGGACGCTTGCGAGGCAGGCATCTCCATGCCATAGGCGTGGCAGTCCAATTGCCCCCTGTCCTCGCGAGACCAGCCATGACCGACACGCTCATTCCCGTTTTCGATCTGGGCGGCGTCTTCGTCGAGTGGGACCCGATGTTCCTGTTCCGCAAACTCTTCAAGACCGAGGAAGAAGCGCGCTGGTTCCAGGACAATATCTGCACCAAGGACTGGAATCTCGAATTCGACGCCGGCGACATCTATGCCGAGGGCGTTGCCAAGCTGATCACCAGGTTTCCGCGCTACTGGCGCGAGATCCAGTCCTATGACAGGCGCTGGAAGGAAACGCTTGGCCCGTTCATCAAGGGCACCATCACGATCCACAATGAGTTGGTCGCGGCAGAGATCCCGACCTTCGCCATCACCAATTTCTCCTGGGAGAAATGGGTGAGCTGCCTCGGCGAATGGCCCTTCCTCGAAAAGTTCGACGGCGTGGTGGTTTCCGGCCTCGAGCGGCTGGTCAAACCCGATCCGCGCATCTTCCGGCTGTTCTGCGAACGTTATGGCCTCGCGCCCGAATCCTGCGTGTTCATCGACGACAACGAGATCAATGTCGTGTCGGCGCGGAAGTTCGGCATGCACGCCATCCAGTTCACCGATCCCAGAGCGCTGCGCGCCGAACTGAACGCGCTTGGGATGCCGCTCAAGCCCGAAACCGTTGCGAAGCCGAAGCCGAAGCCGGCCACCCGCAAGCGCAAGTAAGCGCTACTTGGTTCCATACATGCGGTCGCCGGCATCGCCGAGGCCGGGGACAATATAGCCCTTCTCGTTGAGGTGGCTGTCGATGGCGGCGGTGAAGACCGGCACATCGGGGTGCGCGGCAATGAATTTCTCGATGCCTTCGGGCGCCGCCAGCAGGCAGAGGAAACGCAAATTGTTGGCGCCGCGCTCCTTGAGCTTGGTGATGGCCGCGATTGATGAGTTTGCCGTCGCCAGCATCGGATCGACGACGATGATCAGCCGGTTGTCGAGCTCGTTGGGGGCTTTGAAATAGTATTCGACGGGCTGCAGCGTTTCGTGGTCGCGATAGATGCCGATATGGGCGACGCGCGCCGCGGGCACCAGATCGAGCATGCCATCGAGCAACCCGTTGCCGGCGCGAAGGATGGAGGCGAAGACCAGTTTCTTGCCCTTGATCGCGGGGGACTCGATCTTGGCGAGAGGTGTCTCGATCGGGATCATTTCGAGTTCGAGATCGCGGGTCACCTCGTAGCACATGAGGTGGGCAATCTCGCGCAAGAGCCGCCTGAAGCTTGCGATCGAAGTTTCCTTGTCCCGCATGATCGTCAGCTTGTGCTGGATCATCGGATGATGGATCACGGTCACCTTGGCCACAGACCCGTACTCCTAGAGGAAGGATGTTCCATGCCTGCCCGGCGCGAGGCCGAGCCAATGGGCGATGCTTTCGCCAATATCCGCGAAGGTGCGCCGGATTCCAACCGTCCCGGACGAGAGTCGTGGGGAAAAGCAGAGGATCGGCACCTGCTCGCGGGTGTGGTCGGAGCCGATCCAGCTGGGATCGTTGCCATGATCGGCGGTCAGCACCACAAGATCGTCGTCGCGGAGCTTGGCGATCAGCTCCGGCAGGCGGGCGTCGAACGCCTCAAGCGCCCCGGCATAGCCGGCAATATCGCGACGATGGCCGAACTCCTGGTCAAAATCGACGAAATTGGTCATCACGAACGCGCCGTCCTGTGCCATGTCGAGCGCTTCGAGGGTGCGGTCGAAGAGGGCCATGTTGCCGGTCGCCTTGATCTTGTGGGTAACGCCGTGGCCCGCATAAATGTCCGAAATCTTGCCGATAGCGAAGACCTGACGGCCGGCTGCGCTGGCGCGGTCGAGCAGGGTCGGCTCGGGCGGGGCGATGGCGAAGTCGCGGCGGTTGCCGGTGCGCTTGAAGGTTTCGGCGGTGTCGCCGGTAAAGGGCCGGGCGATGACGCGGCCGATCATCATCGGCGCGGTGAGCTTGAAGGCGATTTCGCAGACGTCGTAGAGCCGCTGCAGGCCGAAATGCTCTTCGCTGGCGGCGATCTGGAACACCGAGTCGATCGAGGTGTAGCAGATGGGTTTGCCGGTCCGGATCGACTCCTCGCCGAATTGCTGGATGATCGGCACGCCGGAGGCGTGCTTGTTGCCGAGGATGCCGGGCAGCCCGGCATTGGCGATCAATGCATCAGTCAGGGCTTTGGGAAAGGTCGGCACGGTCTGGGGGAAATACCCCCAGGCGAAGGGCACCGGCACACCGGCGATCTCCCAATGGCCCGATGGCGTGTCCTTGCCCTTGGAGACCTCGCGGCCGACGCCGTAGCGGCCACCCTTGGGCTTGTCGCCAAGTCCGCGCGGCACTTCGCCGGTCGAGAGCTTGGCCGCCGCGCCCAGCCCCAGCGCATCGAGATTGGGGAGGTGAAGGTCGTAGTTGGCAGCGATGTGACCCAGCGTATTGGCGCCGGTATCGGGGTGGCCGTGGCCATCATTGTAGTCCGCGGCGTCGGGTGCGCCGCCAATTCCGAAACTGTCGAGGACGCAGACAATGGCGCGGGGCATCAGGGTTTCTCCGATGGGGGAATGAACTCAGCGACCAGGGGATGCACCGGGCCCTGTTCACCGAGCATGTAGGCTTTCTTGATGCGGTTCTCCGCGTCGCTGGCGCTTTGTTCGTCGCGGGCATGAATCCGCGCGATCGGCGTCTTCGAATCGGCCTTGGCGCCGAGCCCAAGCAGCCGGTCGAAGCCGACGGCGTGATCGATCTTGTCAGTGGGCATGCGCCGGCCACCGCCGAGTGCCACCACCGCCATGCCGACGCCGCGCGTATCGATTTCGGCGATCGTCCCCCCGCCTTCCGCGAAGACGTCGCGAATGATGGGCGCTGGCTGAAGATAGGCGTCCATGCGCGACACGAAATCCTTGGGTCCACCGAGCAGCGCCACCATTTGCGAGAAATGTTCTGTGGCCTTGCCCGACGACAAGGCGTCCTCGCAGGCCTTCCGCGCATCGCCCTTGTAGCCGGTCAGTTCGAGCGCGGCGGCGCTCAGCGCCAGCGTCACCTCATGCAGCCGCGGATCGCGGTGCGCGCCGGCCAGGTAATCGACCGCATTGCGGACTTCGAGTGCGTTGCCGGCGGCGCTCGCCAGCGGTTCGTTCATGTCGGTGATCAGTGCGGCGGTGCGCGTGCCGGCACCATTGGCCACTTCAACAAGACTGCGGGCAAGCTCGCGCGATTTTTCGAGCGTCGGCATGAAGGCGCCCGAGCCGGTCTTGACGTCAAGGATCAGCGCGTGGAGCCCGGCGGCAAGTTTCTTGGAAAGGATCGAGGCAGTAATGAGCGAGACGTTTTCGACGGTGCCGGTCACGTCCCGGATCGAATAGAGAATCTTGTCGGCGGGCGCGAGATCGGCGGTCTGGCCGATGATGGCGCAGCCGGCCTCGCGCGTAACCTTTCGGAACAGCGCATTGTCCGGCTGGGTGATGTAGCCGGGGATCGAATCGAATTTGTCGAGCGTGCCGCCGGTATGGCCGAGCCCGCGACCCGAGATCATCGGTACATATACGCCGCAGGCGGCAAGGATCGGCGCCAGCATCAACGAGACATTGTCGCCGACGCCGCCGGTCGAGTGCTTGTCGACGACAGGACCGTCAAGGTCCGACCAGTCGAGCACGGTGCCGGAATCGCGCATGGCCTCAGTCAGCGCCACACGCTCGGTCAGGTTCATGTCACGGAAAAACACGGCCATGGCAAAGGCTGCGGCTTGCGCATGGCTCACGCTGCCATCCGTAAGACCGGCAATGAATTGTTCGATCTCACCCTTGGTGAGGATGCCACCGTCGCGTTTGCGGATGATGATTTCTTGCGGCAGGAAGGTCATTGCAGTGTTTTGCGCTGGCGCCGTGGCGAAGGCAAGCATTGGGCCGGGCGGGCTGCCTGTTCCGCATTTCCATTGAGCAGAAATGGCCGCCTCATGAGCTCAGGCGTTCTCGACTGTTGTGGACGTGCTGTTTGCCAGGCCGCACGATATAGTCCCGACCAGACAATGAGACAACGAGGAGGCTGTCATGAAGGCGGACAATCCGGTGACGATCCGTTCTGAGCGCGTGTGGCTGACTAAACAGCAGTGCGACATCGAAGAGTTTCGCGCCATTGTCGAGCGGAAGGTAGATCCAAAGGACTATCCCCTCGCCGCGGCGGTCGACAAGAACGTGCTGATCTATGATGGCGACGTGGTGCGCAGCGCGGCGCAGGACCCCGAGACCCGGCGGGCACTCCTGGCCGAGTGGGTAGAAGCAATGACCAGCGGACCGGGCGTCGTCGCCTTCAAGCGGGCTTTTGCCGACACGACGCCGATCGACGCCGCGACCCAGCTTTTCAACGAGATGATTGCCGAACAGCATGCCACGGGGACCGGTGGCGGCGATCATTTCGCCAAGCCGGGCGCCAATGACCGAATCTGGAATGCGCTGGAAAAGCATTGCCTCCGCGACCCGGAATCCTTTGCCGCCTATTACGGCAACGAAATCGTTGCGTTGATTTCAGAAGCCTGGCTTGGGCCTGCTTGTCAGATGACATCGCAGGTCAATTGCGTAAATCCCGGCGGCGCCGCTCAGTCGGCGCATCGCGACTACCATCTCGGTTTCCAGTCGCCGGAAGTCATCGAGCGCTACCCGGTGCATGTTCACCGAATCTCGCCAGTGCTGACTCTGCAGGGAGCGGTGGCACATTGCGACATGCCGCTCGAAAGCGGGCCGACACTCTACCTGCCCTATTCGCAGGCTTATCTGCACGGCTACCTCGCCACCGGCCTGCCCGAGTTCAAAGCGTACTTCGCCGAGCACCACGTTCAACTGGCGCTGGAGAAGGGCGACGCCGCGTTCTTCAACCCGGCGCTGTTTCACGGGGCAGGCAATAACCGGTCCAGCAATATCCGGCGGATGGCCAACCTGCTGCAGGTCTCATCAAGCTACGGGCGGGCGATGGAGAGTGTCGACCGCACCAGGATGAGCGCCAGACTCTACCCAACCATCCAGAAGATGCTGGCGAGCGGTGCGCTCAGCAAGGGTGCGGCGGCGAATGCCATCGCCGCGACCGCCGAAGGCTATTCGTTCCCCACCAACCTCGACCGCGATCCGCCAATCGGCGGGTTGGCGCCGGAGACGCAGCAGGCACTGTTCCACCGTGCGCTCGACGCGGGCTGGACGACGGAGACCTTCACTAAAGCCCTGGCTGAGCAGGCGACCAAGAAGCTAACCTGAGCGCAGCAGTGCAAGGACGGAACATGGGAAGACTGGACGGCAAGATCGCCATCGTCACCGGCGGGACCCAGGGACTGGGTGCCGCTATTTCGAAACTGTTCGCCGAACGTGGTGCCGCGGGCATCGTGACATGTGGCCGGTCCGCGGCGAAAGGCGAGGCGCATGCGGCGGCAGTTACCGCAGCGACCGGCACACCGGTGCAATTCGTCGCGGCTGATCTTGCCAGGGTCGAGGACTGTCAGACCGTGGTGGCAACCGCCGACAAGCGTTTCGGTCGTGTCGACGTGCTCGTTAACGTTGCAGCGACTACCGATCGCGGGACGATCGTCGACACCGACCCGGAGCTGTTCGACCGCATGTTCGCGATCAATACGCGCGCGCCGTTCTTCCTTATGCAGGATGCGATCAAGCTGATGCGACGCGAAGGAATCGAAGGATCGATCGTCAATATCTCGTCGATGTCGGCGATGGGCGGGCAGCCTTTCCTCGCGGCTTACAGTGCCAGTAAAGGCGCGCTCGATACGCTGACCCGCAACACGGCCTATGCCCTGCTACGCAATCGCATCCGGGTCAACGGACTGAATGTGGGGTGGATGTCGAGTGCGGGGGAAGACCGCATTCAGCGTGAGTATCACGGTGCGCCCGCCGACTGGCTGAAGAAAGCCGCGGCAACGCAACCGTTTGGCAGGCTGGTCGACCCGGTGGAAATCGCGCGGGCGGCGGCCTACCTTGCCTCCGAAGAGTCCGGATTGATGACCGGCGCGACCATCAATTTCGACCAGTCCGTGTGGGGCGCCTATGACGGCTCCCCGCAGCCGGTTGCGCCACTCTAGCGCCGAACCTACGCTCCATAGGGTACCCACACATTCTTCACTTGCGTCGCCCGCCGCAGGAAATAGTCGCCTTCAAATCTGGCTTTGTCGCTGAGGTCGTAATAGAGGCCGCGCGAGGTCCAGGTCTGCTTGAGATTTCCCACCGAAGCCTTCTCGATCATGGTCGAAGTTTCGGCATCGCCCGCGAACCAGATCGCATCGACGCCGTCGTGTTCGGCGAGAGTCTTGGCGAGGCTTGCGGAAGGACCGGTGACGATATTGATGACGCCGGCCGGCACGTCGGAGGTCTCGATCACCTGGTAGAGATCGGTCACCGAAAGCGGCGACTTTTCGGACGGCACGAGCACCACCGGATTGCCCATGGCGAGGGCCGGCGCAAGCAGCGCGATCGAGCCCAGCAGCGGGCGCGAGGGCGGCGCGACAATGCCCATGACGCCGATCGGCTCGACCATGGCGATGGCAATCGTCCGGCTCGGCGGATTGTGGACCGCGCCGTCATATTTGTCAGCCCAGCCGGCAAAGGCGAAGAGGCGCTCGACGGAGGCGGCGACTTCCTTCTGGGCGGAGGCGATCGTTTCGCCGGTCTGCTCGCGGATGCGCGTTGCGAATTCATCGGCGCGATACTCGAGATTCTCGCCGAGGAAATAGAGGATCTGGGCGCGCGAGTGAGCAGCCGTCGTGCCCCAGCCGAGGGCAGCGCGAGCGGCCTCGACGGCGTTGCGAATATCCTTGCGGTTACCGTCGCCCACTTCGCCGACCAGCGCGTCATTCGGCCCATGCACAGGCCGCGAGTAACCGGAATCCGGGCGCGCCTGCTTGCCGCCAATATACATCTTGGCGGTCTGGTCGATGCCGTCATGGAGATCGAGGGGAGCCGGGACCTTCGTCGCCTTGGAAGCGGCGAAGGGCTTCAGCTCGTTCTCCCATTTCGGCTTCAAATAGGCGCCCATACCTTCCTTGCCGCCTTCGCGGCCGAAACCGGATTCCTTGTAGCCGCCGAAGCCGACAGCAGCGTCGAAATTGTTGGTGCCGTTGATCCAGACCACGCCGGCCTTGATCTTGGGCGCGATGTCGAGCGCGAGGTTGATGTTCTCGCTCCAGATGGTCGCGGCGAGCCCGAACTTCGTATTGTTGGCGAGCGCGACGGCTTCCTCAGGCGTGCGGAAGCTCATCGCCACCAGCACAGGCCCGAAGATTTCTTCGGTCATCAGCGAATCGGCTGGTGCGATGTCGGTGATCAGCATGGGCCGCATGAAGCAGGCGCCCTTGGGCAGGTCGATATCGGGCTCATAAGCGGTCGCGCCTTCGGCGACGCCCTGCTTCACCAGATCGCGCACGCGCGTCACCTGCACCGGCGCGACCAGCGCGCCGATATCGACGGCCTTGTCGAGCGGATCGCCGACCCGCAGCGTCGCCATGCGCTTCTTGAGCTTGGTGATGAACCGCTCTTCGATCGATTCCTGCACCAGAAGGCGCGAGCCGGCGCAGCAGACCTGGCCCTGATTGAACCAGATGGCATCGACGAGTCCTTCGATCGCGCTGTCGATGTCAGCGTCGTCAAAGACGATGTAGGGCGACTTGCCACCGAGTTCGAGCGAGAGGCCCTTGCCCGATCCGGCGGTCGCGGCGCGGATGATCTTGCCCACTTCGGTCGAGCCGGTGAAGGCGATCTTGTCCACGTCAGGGTGATTGACCAGCGCAGCGCCGGTGCCGCCTTCGCCGGTGACGATGTTGACGACGCCGGGTGGGAGTTTGGCCTTCTCGACGATCTCGGCAAAGAGCAACGCGGTGAGCGAAGTGAACTCGGCGGGTTTGAGCACCACCGTGTTGCCGGCGGCGAGCGCCGGCGCGATCTTCCAGGCCAGCATCAGCAGCGGGAAGTTCCACGGGATGATCTGCCCGCACACCCCATAGGGCACCATGCCCGGGAACTCGCGCTCGAGATGCTGGGCCCAGCCGGCGTGATGATAGAAATGCCGCGCGACGAGCGGGATGTCGATGTCGCGGCTCTCGCGGATGGGCTTGCCATTGTCCATGCTCTCGAGCACCGAGAACAGGCGCGAGTGCTTCTGCACCAGCCGCGCTATGGCATAGAGGTACTTGCCGCGCTCATAGCCCGAGAGCGCGGCCCATTTCGGAAAGGCTGCGCGTGCCGCTTTCACCGCCTTGTCGACATCGGCGCTGGTGCCGTCGGTGATGTCGGCGAGCTTCTTGCCGGTGGCAGGATTATCCGAGGCGAAGGTCTTGCCCGGTTTGGTCCATTTGCCGTTGATGAAATGGCCGAACTTGTTGTTGTGCGCGGCAAGCCATGCGAGCGCGGGTTCGGGCGATTCTGGCGCCGGGCCGTAATCGAGCGAGGAGAAGATTTCAGCGATCTTGTTCATGGGCCCTCTCCCTCCAGACTCTGACTACGCGTCACGACGGTTAGTCTTTTGGCGTTGTGCCCAAGACTCCGGATACGGCTCATAGTCCCAATCGTGATCCGTCGCATATGTCCCCCACTCCCAAATGCGATAGTAGATCGTCATCGCTTCGAAGTGGCTATCCGCCGAAAACGTCGTAACCTGCTGACAGTTCGGCCCCATCAACTTGCGAGCTCCATCTCCGTCTGGCCCCGCCAGCAGCAACGACTGGTGGGTCTGACCATCCTCGGTGGGATCAATCCACACTTCATGGATCAGGCTGACCATCGGAACCTAAACCATCGGCATGCGATAGTCCGCTGCGTAGTGCCCGGTCAGGTTGTGCTTGAGCTGCCGCTCGATGTCCGTGAGCAGCGAACTCGCACCGAACCGGAACAGGTGCGGCTGCAGCCAATGCGTGCCGAGCTCTTCCTTCATCAGCGCCATGTAATCCAGCGCGAGCTTGGCCGAGGCAATGCCGCCCGCCGGCTTGTGGCCGATCTCGATGCCGGTCTCCTCATTGAACCAACGGATCGTGCGGATCATCGCCAGCGAGGTCTTGAGGTCTGCGTTGACCTTCTCCTTGCCGGTCGAGGTCTTGATGAAGTCAGCGCCCGCCAGCATGCAGACCAGCGAGGCCTTGGCGACATTGGTGAGCGTCGCCAGTTCGCCCGTGCCGAGGATGGTTTTGATGTGGGCATCGCCGCAGGCTTTGCGGAAGGCGCGGATCTGGTCGTAGAGTCCCTGCCAGTCGCCGGTCAGCACCATGTGGCGCTCGATGACGATATCGATTTCCTTCGCTCCGGCCGCCACGCTCTCCTCGATCTCGCGCAGCTTGGTGTCGAGCGGGGCAAGGCCGTGCGGGAAGGCGGTGGAAACCGCGGCCACCGGGATCTTCGTGCCTTCGAGTGCCTTCACCGCCGTCGCGACGAAGGCGTGATAGACGCAGACCGCTGCAGGCGTGATCTTGAGATCGGCGACGCCGAGGCCCTCGACGAGATCGCTGGTCAGCGGATGCCGCGCCTTGGCGCAGAGGCGCTCGACGCGGCCGGCCGTGTCGTCGGAATTGAGCGTCGTCAGGTCCATCAAGGTGATGGCCTTGAGCAGCCAGGCCGCCTGCCAATCCTTCTTGACGGTGCGCCGGGCGCCGATGCTCGCGGCGCGGCGCTCGAGCGCCGAGCGGTTCATGCGGACGCGGCCCACCCAGTCGAGATCGAGCGGGAAGCCCGGATTGCGCTCGGACGCATCATGCTTCCTGGACTTCAACTGAACCGGCGGCGATCCACCATCCACAACCCTGAGGCTCATAGCTCCTCCAGCAGCGCCGGTATGAGGCGCTTCAGCTTGTCGGCTCCCTGCACGGCCATCACCTTGGTGTGCTCGTGCGAAATCACTTCGGTGGAGAGTCCGGCGCCCATGTTGGTGATCGAGGAACAGGCCCAGACCCGGAGGCCGAGCATGCGCGCGATGATCACTTCGGGCGCGGTCGACATTCCCACCGCGTTGGCTCCGAGGCGGATGGCCATCTGGATTTCCGCCACCGTCTCGAATGAGGGGCCAGAGTACCAAAGATAGATGCCCTCCTTCAACGAAATGTCGAGGCGGGCGCCGATCGCGTGTGCCCTGGCCCTGAGATCGGGGTCGTAGGCGTTGACCATGTTGACGAAACGGCGGTCGCTGGGTTCGCCGATCAGGGGGTTGATGCCGGCATAATTGATGTGATCGGCGATCATCATCAGGTCGCCCGGCCGTGTGCTGTCGACGAGGGAGCCGGCGGAATTGGTGAGCAACAGGGTCGTGGCGCCCAACTCGGCGATGGCTTCGAGTGCAGGGCGCATGGCCGCCGCACTGCCGTGTTCGTAATAATGCTCGCGGCCGGTGAGGATGGCGATGCGCTTGCCGCCGAGGCGGCCGACCAGCAGGTCGCGGCCATGGCCGGAGACGCCGCCCGAGGGAAAGCCCTTGAGCTCGGAAAAGGGGATGGCGATCTTTTCGGCGAGCGCGTCACCCAATGCCGAGAGCCCCGAGCCCAGGACCAGCGCTGCCGAGATCGGCTCGCTGCCAGCGATCTTGCGGATGGTCTTGGCGGCTTTGCTCACTTGGGCAGGTACTCGGGGCCGAACGAAAAAGGCAACAATTGCGCGATGGTCTGGTGCAGGGGCGCGCCCTCGACACCGTGGGAAATCACCACCACGTCGGGATCGGCGAATTCGCGGATGCGCTGGCGGCAGCCGCCGCAGGGGGTGACCGCCGCGCTGCCGGGTCCGGTCGTATAGATGCGCTTGATGCGCTTGCCGCCGCCGGCGAGCATTGCGGCGATGGCCGAGGGTTCGGCGCAATTGCCGATCGGATAGGCGGCGTTCTCGACATTGCAGCCGACATAGATCTCGCCGTCATCGGCAAGGATGGCGGTCCCCACCTGGAAGCGCGAATAGGGCGCATAGGCCTTCGCGCGCACCGCCTCGGCGGCAGCGAAGAGTTCGGCATCGGACACCATTGGTCAGCGGTCCTTGATATAGGGCAGGCCGGACGCCTTGGGTGCGATCGCGCGGCCGATGAAGCCGGCGAGCAAGATGACGGTCAGCACGTATGGCAGGACCTGCACCGCCTGTACGGGGATCTCATAGGTCTTGAGGCCGAGCAGAGCGTTGGGGATGAGTGGCAACCAGGCGCCGAAGACGAAGTTGAGTCCGTTCCAGACGCCCTCAAGCGTTGCGCCCTGGGTGCGGATCTGGACGGCGTCGAGGAAGCCGAACATCAGGCAGACCAGGAGCGCCGGACCCGGTCGCCATTTGGCGAAAATCAGCGCGGCCAGCGCTACATAACCGCGGCCGTTGGACATATTGGGGGTAAAGACGGCGTTCTGGGCGATCGATAGATAAGCGCCGCCGATGCCCACCAAGACGGCGGTAATGACCAGCGCCTGATAACGCAGGCGCGTCACCGAGATACCGGCGGTATCGATGGCCTTGGGGTTCTCGCCGACGGCGCGGAGGCGAAGGCCGAAGCGCGTGCGGAACAACACCCAGGCGGTAATCGGAACCACGAGAAAGGCGAAATAGGTGATGATGTTGTGGCCGAGGATCAACTGGTTGACCAGCGGATCGCCGATCGGATTGGACGCAACCCAGCCCAGGATCAGCGCCACCAGCCGGCCGAACCAGTAGAACGGCAATTCAATGACATAGAGGAAGAGCTGTGCAGCGGGGCGCAACCAGTCAATCCAGGGCGCCCAGGCCGGCAACGTCACCCATTCGAGCGGCGTATTGAGCGTCTCGAGGGTGATGGGCAAGAAGCGCTGCTGCGCGCCGTTGAGCTGGGGCGTGAAGCCGCCGCGGTGGAACCACGCATTGCCCAAGAATACCGTAAGGCCGGCCGCGAGGAAGTTAAGAGCGACGCCGGAAATGGTCTGGTTGCCGCGGAAATTGATCGAGGCGAGGCCGTGAATGCCCGAGAAGGCGAGCGCGGTGAGGATGGCGAAGACAATGCCGATCCAGGCATAGCCGAAGACCGAAGCTGCAACCGCTGCCGCGAATGCCGAAGCGAGGAGCTTGCCCTCAAGGCCGATATCGACAATGCCGGCGCGCTCGGAATAGAGCCCGGCGAGGCAGGCGAGCAGCACCGGAACGGCAAGGCGCACCGTGCCGCCCAATATCTGGATGAGAGAGACATATTGCTCCATCATCGGTTCCCGTCTGAAGAGCCGGCACGACCGAACAGGCCCGCCAGCGGAATGCGCAGCATCTCACCCATGGCGCCGGTGAACAGGATGACGAGCGCCTGGATGGTGACGATCATTTCCTTCTTGATGTCAGGCATCTCGAAGGCGAGCGCCTGCCCCCCCTGATAGAGCATGCCAAAGAGCAGCGCCGAGAGCGCGACGCCGATCGGATGGCCACGGCCCATGAAGGCGACGGCGATGCCTACAAAGCCTGCGCCGTTGACGAAGTTGAGAATGAGGCGGCCCTGCACTCCGCCCACATTGTTGACCGCGACCATCGCCGCCAACGCGCCCGACATCGCCATGACGATCATAATCATCTTCTGGTTGGAAATGCCGGCATAGTTGGCGGCAACCGGGTTGTGGCCCAGCGCGCGCAAGGCAAAGCCGAACTTGGTGCGCCAGACCAGCCAGTAGACCAGGAACAGCGCGATCACGGCGAGGATGACCGAGACGTTTACCGGGGTGTGCTTGAAGAAATCCGTGAACTGCGCCAGCGCGGGCACGCGTGTGATGGGCAGCAGCGGCGCGCTTTCGTCGGAATCGACGTTGGCGGGCTTCAGGACCCGCGAGATCAGGTAGCCCATCACCGAGACGGCGATGAAGTTGAACAGAATCGTGGTGATCACCACGTGGCTGCCGCGCTTGGCCTGGAGATAGCCGGGAATGAAGGCCCAGAGTGCGCCGAAAGCCGCCCCGCCAATGATCATCAGCGGCAAGACCAGCGCCCAATGCGTGCCGTTGAGCGCAAGGCCGGTGAGGATGACGCCGAGACCGCCGATATAGGCCTGACCCTCCGGCCCGATATTGAACAGGCCGGCATGGAAGGCGAGCGCCACGGCGAGGCCGGCGAAGACGAAATCGGTGGTGTAATAGAGCGTGTAGCCGATGCCGTAGCCGTCGCCAAATGCGCCCCGGATCATGATCACAATGGCGCGAAGCGGATCCTGGCCCACGGCGAGGACGATCAGTCCCGCAATGAAGAAGGCGAGGACGACATTGAGCACCGGCAGCAGCGCCACGTCCACCCAGCGGGGCAATTGACCGCGCATTATGTGCTCCCTGGGGTGGCGGCCGAGCCCGGATGCGAGCCGGTCATCAACAGGCCGAGTTCAGTCTCATTGGCCGTGGCCGGATCGGCCTCGCCCACGATCTTGCCGTCGAACATCACAAGGATGCGGTCGGAAAGCGAGCGGATCTCGTCCAGCTCAACCGAAACCAGGAGGATGGCCTTCCCAGCGTCGCGCATCTTGATGATCTGGTTGTGGATGAACTCGATGGCGCCGATATCGACGCCGCGCGTCGGCTGGCCGACCACCAGCACGTCCGGGTTGCGCTCCATCTCACGGGCGAGGACGATCTTCTGCTGATTGCCGCCGGAGAAATTGGCGGTCTTCAGATCGAGATTGGGCGGGCGGATGTCGAACTTCTTGATGTGCTCGTCGGCTTCCTTGCGCGCCAGCGCGATGTCGAGGTTGAAACCTTTGCCATAGGATCCCTGGTAGCCAAGGATCGAGTTTTCCCATTCGAGGAAATTGGTGACGAGCCCCATGCGCAGCCTGTCCTCGGGCACATGGGCGAGCCCGGCAGCGCGCGCCCGCGCCGCGCCGTCATCGCCTTCGAGCGAGAGCAGTTGACCATTGAGCCGTACGTCGCCCGATTGCTGGTCGCGCATGCCGGTGATGGATTCGAGGAGCTCGGACTGGCCGTTACCGGCGACGCCCGCAATGCCGACGATCTCGCCGGCGCGCACGGAGAAACTCACATCCTTGACGCGCGGAATCTTGAAATCGTCGGTCACCACCAGATGGTCGACCTCGAGCATGACCTTGCCCGGATTGGCGGGGCCTTTTTCGACGCGCAGGAGCACGCGGCGGCCAACCATCAGCTCGGCCAGTTCGCCGGGCGAGGTGTCTTTGGTCTGCAGCGTCTTGACCATGCCGCCCTGCCGCATCACCGAGACCTCGTCGGTGATGGCCATGATCTCGCGCAGCTTGTGGGTGATGAGGATGATGG
>JBEBGE010000034.1:0-37773 GCA_040081595.1 Devosia sp. | reverse complement strand
TCTTCGTCCCACTCCTCGGCGAGTTCCTTGGTCTCGCGCGCAAGATCGGCCTTTTCGGTATCGGTCTGCGAGCTGACCGACACGTATTCGCCCGCCGCCATCGACATGGCGCCGGCAACGAGCCCTGCCAATCCCGCGACGACGACGGCGCCATGCGCCGCACCCGAGGCCGCAACGCCGACGAGGATAGACGCAGTCGAGACGATGCCGTCATTGGCGCCGAGCACGGCGGCGCGCAGCCAGCCAATGCGGTGAACGAGATGGGATTCTGTGTGAAGCCGCGACATACTCGCCTCATTGCCCGCCAATGCTGACAACAGACTTACGCGACGAGATAGCCGCCGTCCACGGGAAGGACCACGCCGGTGATGTAAGAGGCGAGCGGCGAGCAGAGAAAGAGAGCCGCGGGCGCCACGTCCCCGGGCACGCCCCAGCGGCCGATGGGAATGCGCGACAGGATTTCGGCATTGCGGGTCGCGTTGGCGCGCGGCGCCTCAGTCATGGGCGTTTCGATCCAGCCCGGCGCCAGCGCGTTGACGCGGACGGGGTCCTTGGCGAAAGCGTTGGCAAGCGAGCGGGTGAGGCCGAGGAGGCCGGTCTTGCTGGCGGTATAGGCAGGTGCATAGGCGGACCCGAAGCTCGAAAACATCGATGCCATGTTGAGCATGGCGCCGCCTTTGAGCGGACCGCGGAAGGCCGAGGCGAGCCGCATCGCGCCGGTCAGGTTGATGTCGAGTACGCGCTCGAAGGCCGCGAGTTCGAACTCCTCTGCGCGCAGATTAACGCCGGCGCAATTGACCAGTGCGGCGACGGAGTCGAGGCTCGAGGCGAAGCGGTCGATGGCCTCCGCGTTCTGGACATTGAGCGGAGCGAAGGCAATGCCATCGGCAGCGCTGGCGCCGGCGACCTCCGCTTCCGTTGCGCCGGTGGCGATGACCTTTGCCCCCGCATCGGCAAAAGCTGCGGCGATGCCGCGTCCGATGCCTGACGTGCCCCCGATGACGATGGCGGTCTTGCCGGCGTAGAATTCGGACGCCCAGCTCATCTCACGAATTGCTCGACATAGTCCGCCCCAAGCCCGACGGAAGCGTAGTGCTTCCTGCACATGTCGATCTTGGTGAAGACGTCCTCGAGGCCGATCTGGCGATTGTCGTCGTCGAGATAGATCATGCAGCCCGAGATGTTGAAGAAGGTGATCATCTCCGGGCAATCCTCAGGGACTGTAAGCGTATGAATTTCGCCGGGAGGCTCGAAGACATAGGAGCCGGTTTCGGCGACCCAATCATGCTCGAGATAGTGCCAGCGGCCCTTGATGACATAGCCGTGGACGGGCGAAGGATGGAGATGGCGCGACAGCACGCCGGCGCGGCGCACGCGCAGGAGATTGCACCATTGACCCTGCACCGTGTTGAGCAACAGCGGACGGAACCAGACGCCTTCGGCCTGCGGCACCCAGACACGCTCATCCTCAGGCACGGCGACAATCTGCATCTCGCGGGCGGCGAGCGGATGGGCCGAGCCCTTCATCGTTTCGTACATGTCAGGTCCTCGTTACACGGTCGACGATGTCGCCGAGACGCTCATAGTCCTCCGGTGCGTTATAGGCCTGCGCCGAGAGCCTGATCCAGCTTTGATCGCCGAGGACGACCACCGGCGCGTCGGCGCCGGCGGCTCGTAGTCTGGTCCGCAACGAAAGGACTTCATCCGGTTCCAGCTTGCCGAAGGGAGCGCCGACCAGCGTCATGGCTCCGAACATGTCGCGCGAGGCGGCGAGCTCCGTGCCCCAGCGGCGTCCAAGCCTTGTCGCAGCGTCCCAGGCGAGCGCGCTGTTGGCCGCCATCAGAGCCTCGCCACCCAATCCATTGTGAAAGTCGATCGCCGCAGGCACGGCAAGAGCTGCGCTCCAATCCCGCGTTCCCGTCCAATCGAACTCGGCAGCAAAACCCGCGCCGTAGCCGTGCGATATGATCGTCGGGTGCAGACCCTGCTGCAGTTCGCGGTGGGCCCAGAGAAAGCCGGCACCCTTTGGCGACATCAGCCATTTGTGGCAATTGCCGACATAGTAGTCGGCGCCGACGGCGCCGAGATCAAGGGGCACATGTCCGGGCGCGTGGGCGCCATCGATGAGAACAAGAACATTAGCGTCGTGGCAAAGCTTCGATAGCGCCGCGACGGGAAAGACCAGCGCGCTTGGCGAGGTGATGTGATCGATGATGGCGAGCCGGGTACGCGATGTAATCGCCGCCGCGAATGCCGATTCAATCGAGCCCGGTGTGGGGTCGGGAAAGGGCAGATCTACGGTGACGATACTTGCGCCCGCGATTTCTGCGGCATGGCGCACGGTCTTTGTTACCGCTCCATAGCTATGGGAGTGAAGTAGAACTTCATCGCCTTCACTGAGCCGAAGCGAGGCGAGGACAGCGTTGACGCCTGCCGTCGCGTTATCGACGAAGACCAGGTCATCACCCGAAACGCCAACATAGGCGGCGAGCCGCTCCGCGCTGGCGCGGAGAGCGCCCGGGAGAACGTCGTTCATGAAGTAGGTCAGCCCCGACTCCATCACATCGCGCCATTGCTGCTGTTCAGCCAGCACGATGCGGGGCGCGGCGCCATAGGAGCCGTGATTGACGTGGAGACGGGCAAAATCGAGGCTCCATTCACTGCGGATATTGGGAAGTCCCGGCCGGCTGTGGCCCGACCCACCCCCCTCGAGCTTGAGGCTCACCAGTGGAACTCCGCGACATTGTTGCGCGCGCCGAGCAGGAAAGCGTCGGCAACGAGGCGCAGGGGCGAACCGTCCATTTCGCTCTTCTGTTTCTTGAGCAGCTTGGCGAAGCGCTCGTAGATCGCCTCGTATTCCTCCATCGGATTGGCGACGGTCTCCATGCCGTTGACCTTGAGGATGGTGCCACCCTTTTCGAGCTTAAGGCTGGTGCCCTTTTGGGTCTCGATATCGAGGGTCCAGATCTCGCCGGACTCTTCGAGCCAGTTGAAGCCGGCGCTCAGTTTCGGCTGATGCTTCTGGGTCGACTTGAAGACGATTTCGACAGCGACCGGGGTCTGGCGGTTGGCAGGGAAGCTCAGCTTCGCGCTTTCGACAAAGACCGGGAACGGCATGATCTTGGTGAAGATCGAAAGCGCATTAATGCCGGGATCGCAGACGCCGAAGCCGCCCGGCCCCCAGACCCAGTCCTGGCCGGGATGCCACTTGCGTACGCTTTCGCGCCACTCGATACGCAGCGACGCAACGCCTTCGTCCTTGAGGATGAGCTTGGCCGCGTCGACCGCAGCGTTGTAGCGCGAATGCCAAGTCTGAAAGAGGATACGCTTTTTCTTGATGCCATAGGCAACGAGATCTTCGAACTCGCTGATGGTTGGGGTTGGGGGCTTTTCGAGCAGCACGTGACGGCCGGCATCGATGGCTTCACGTACATGGGCATGGCGGACGCCGGGTGGAGTACAGATCGCGACCAGTTCCACCTCGGGCATGGCCCGGTAGAATTCGGCGGCGGTCCTGAACACGGGCAGGTCGCGATGGGCGATGCCACGCGTCGAGACAGTGGCGCCGACCTCGAAATCGGACGATTTGTCGATGACCGGCAGATGCTGGTCGATCGCGATCTTGCCGACGCCGATGATGGCGATCTTCTTTTTGGCCATTGCCTTGGGACCCCTGCGCTTGCGGGGCGCACTTAAGGACATCGAAACCCGATTGCAAAGCCTCGGCCGAGGCTTCAGTCCGCCGGCGGCAGCCAGAGCTCGATCTGGTTGCCCTCGGGGTCGAAGATGCGGACAAAGCGTCCCGTCTCCGGCGTATCCCACTCGTCGGGGCGGGTTTCGACGGCAATGCCCGCGGCCTGAAGCTGCGCGATCAAGGCGTCGAGATCGTCGACCCTCAGATTGATCATCCATTGCTTGTCGGCGGGGAAATAGTCGGTTTCGGCCTTGAAGGGCTGGAAGACCGTAAGGCCCGCGGCCTGTTCCCAGAAGCCGGAGATCCCAAGATGGGTTTCGTACCATTGCGCGAGCGCCTTGGTATCGCGAGCCCGAAAGAAGATGCCGCCTATGCCGGTTGCCTTGGCCATTTTTCATCTCACCATGATTGCGCGGAAGTCGTTGACGTTAGTCCCAGTCGGGCCGGTGACCAAGAGGTCGCCGACGGCTTTGAAGGCACTATAGGCGTCGTTGCCCGCCAGCGCGGCGCGCGGGTCGATGCCGGCGGCACGCATGCGCGTGGCAGACGTGCCGTCGGCGATGGCTCCGGCGTTGTCCTCGGTGCCGTCGATGCCATCGGTATCGGCGGCGAGCGCGGTGATGCCCTCTACCCCTTCGATGGCGATGGCGAAGGCGAGCAGGAACTCGGCATTGCGGCCGCCGCGACCGCCCCTGCCGCGCAAGGTCACCGTGGTCTCGCCGCCTGACAGCAGCAAAGCGGGTTTTTCGAACGGCCGGTTGCGGGTCTTGATTTCGCGGGCCAGCGCGGCATGGACCTGCGCGACGTCGCGGGCTTCTCCTTCAATGGCATCGGAGAGAATGTGCACGCCATTCTCGTGCATTCTCGCGGCGGATGCCGCCGCTTCGAGAGATAATGTCGCCGAGGCGATGATACGGACCTGGTTGCGCGCGAAGACCGGATCGCCGATGCGGGGCGCGGGATTGTCCTCGGAGGCGAGGAGATCGGCGGCGGTCTTGGGCAGCGCGATGCCATGAAGCGAAACGAGGTGACGGACTTCGGAACGTCGCGTACCGAGCGGTACGGTCGGACCAGAGGCGACGAGCGCCGGATCGTCGCCCGGCACGTCGGAGACAATGAGCGTCACGACCCGGGCGGGCGCGGCGAGCGCGGCAAGCCGGCCACCCTTGATGGCCGAGAGTTCATTGCGAATGGCGTTCATTACCGAAATTGGCGCGCCCGAGGCGAGAAGCAGCCGGTTCACCTCCTGCTCGTCCTCGAGCGTCAGGCCGGAGGCGGGGGCGGGCAATAGGGCCGAGCCACCGCCAGAGATCAGCGCCACCACCAGGTCATCAGCGCTGAGGCCGTGAACGCGCGCCATCAGCCGCCGGGCGGCGAGGAATCCGGCCGGATCGGGCACCGGATGGGCGGCCTCGACGATCTCGATGCGGCTGGTTTTGGCGCCATATCCGTAGCGGGTGACCACCAACCCTTCGAGCGGTCCGGACCAGGCTTCCTCGAAGGCCTTGGCCATCTGGGCGGAGGCCTTGCCCGCGCCAATCACCAGCGTCCGGCCCTTGGGCGGCTCCGGCAGATTGGCGGCAATGGCACGGGCCGGCTGTGCGGCCTCGACGGCGGTGGCGAACAGAGACTGTAGAAAATCGCGATCCATCAAGGCGTTCCGGGGTGACCGCCGGATCATGGCTTTCCCCCTTAAGACTGGCAAGGGCGAGGGTCTTGTCACAAAGCAGTAACATCGGGCAGCTAGCGCCTGCGTCAGCAACGGAATCGCCGTGGCCCATCGCTTCGCCCTTTACTACGCACCCGAGCCGGGCTCGACGCTCGACCGGCTTGCATCGGACTGGCTCGGCCGGCCCGAGCTTGCCGGTGAGACGGTCTCGGCGCGGCGCTATGGCTTTCATGCGACGATCAAGGCGCCCATGGCACTCAAACGGGGCGAAAGCGCAGACGGGCTCAGTCTGGCGCTGTCGGCATTTTGCAAGGCGCAGGGACGGGTTCCGGTGGGCAGGATCGAACCGAGGATCATCGACGGGTTCCTGGCGCTGGCGCCAGTGGCGCAGCTTCAGGAACTGACTGAATTTGCGGGCGTGGTGGTGCAGCAATTCGACCGCTTCCGGGCGCCGCTCGACCCCCGGGAGCGCGAAAGGCGGCTCAACGCCCCGCTCAGCGACCGGCAGATCGCCCTGCTCGACCGCTACGGCTACCCCTATGTCTTCGAGCAGTTCCAGTTCCACATGACGCTGACCGACCGGCTGCTTCCGGCTCGGCAGAGCCTGCTTATCGAGGATGCCCGCCGGCACTTTGCGCCGGCGCTCGCCGAACCATTGTGGCTTGACCGGCTCGTGGTTTTCCTCGAACCAGCAAGTGGAGTCGCGTTCGTTCGCGGCGAGGACTTTGTATTCAAGGGAATGTCGTGATGGCCGAGAGCGTTTTCCGCAATGCCAGGATCGTCCTTCCCGATGAGACCGTCATGGGGTCGGTCCGGGTCGTGGACGGAGAGATTGCCGACATCGACACCGGCGGCTCGCTGGTTGGCGAGGATTTCGAAGGCGACACGCTGATACCGGGCCTTGTTGAACTGCACACCGATCATCTCGAAAACCATTATCGGCCGCGGCCGGGAGTGTTCTGGAATGCGCTTGGCGCCCTGCAGGCGCATGACACACAGATCGCGGGATCGGGCATCACCACGGTGTTCGATGCCGTGCGCATCGGCTCGGACCCGGAAATGCCGGGGATGGGTGAGCATGTGCAGGTCCTCGTCGATGCGATCGCCGCGGGCGTTGCCGATGGGCGGCTGCGGGCCGAGCACCTGATCCACCTGCGCTGCGAATTGCCGGCGCATGATGTGCTCGCCGATTTCGAACGCTTCTGCGACCTGCCGCTGGTGCGGCTTGCGTCGGTGATGGATCACACGCCGGGACAGCGGCAGTACCAGACGGTGCAGAAATATATCGATTACTACAAGGAGCGCATGCGGTTCAACGATGCGGAAATGGACGACTTCATCGCCGACCGGCATGAAGAGCAGGCGCTCTACTCGGACAAGCACCGCAAGGCCATCCTCAAGCGCGGACTGGCTGCGGGCATCGCCTTTGCCAGTCACGACGACGCGACGGGCAGCCATGTCGAAGAGTCGGTCGCGGACGGCGTCGCGATCGCCGAATTCCCGACGACGCTGGTGGCCGCCCGGGCCTCGCACGAAGCCGGCCTCTCCGTGCTGATGGGTGCTCCCAATGTTGTGCGGGGCGGCTCGCATTCGGGCAATGTCTCGGCCGTCGATCTCGCACAGGACGGCTGCCTCGATGTGCTGAGCTCGGACTATGTGCCTTTCGCGCTGATCCATGCCGCCTTCATCCTGCCGCTTCGGGCCGGGAATGTGTCGCTGCCGGAGGCGATCGCGATGGTCACCTCGACGCCGGCGCGCGCGGCGCATCTCGAGGACCGGGGCGCCATCGTACCGGGTTTGCGCGCCGATCTCGTTCGCGTGCGGCTGCATGGCGAGATGCCGGTGGTGCGTGGCGTCTGGCGGCAGGGCAACAGGGTGAGCTGATGGTGGAGCGTGGCCGGCTGGTGCTCGTGGTGGGACCGTCGGGAGCTGGCAAGGACACGCTGATCGGCAAGGCCAAATCCGCGCTGGCCGGGGACCGCCGCTTCGTCTTTCCGCGGCGGGTGATCACCCGAGAAGCCGTCGCCTCGCTCGAAGACCATGACACAAGTTCAGGCGAGGCCTTTGCCGCCGCTGCGAAATCGGGCCAGTTCGCGTTGAGCTGGGAAGCCCACGGCCTCAGCTACGGGATTCCCGCGAGCATCGAAACCGACCTCGCTGCCGGGCGGACCGTCATAGTCAATGTTTCGCGCAAGACCGTCGAGGCGGCGCGGCGGCTTCATCCCGACTGCCAGGTGCTGCTGATCGATGCCGGGGTTGCGGTGCGCGCCGCGCGACTTGCCGCGCGGGGACGCGAGTCCGGCGCCGATATCGAGGCCCGCCTGCAGCGCGAGGGTGCGTCGCTGCCGCCGGAGGTTCAGGCAACACGGATCGACAATTCGGGCCAGATCGATGTGGCGCTCAAGGCCTTCCTGGTGGCAGTGGGCGCCGACGGTGGCGATCCGGCGCCCCCATACTGAGGCGTTCGCATACCCGATATCCATGCGGCAAGGCTTGCGTCACAGTCGCAAAACGCGCTAGTCGCGGCATTGACCGGCAGGGACGACTTGGATCCGGCCGGACCTATCGCTGCCGCCGATGGATGATCTCTTCCCCATCCGCTCGCGCAGGCGGCGAATAGGATCGTGTCGATTCCCTCTCTCTGAAAAGGCAGCCCCATGAATCGCAATACCTGGCTCATTATCATCGCCGCGGTGATCGTCATCGTCGGCCTGATCTGGTTCTTCAACCGCAACACCGCAACGACGACCGCCGTTGTGACGCCTCCCGCCTCGTCCTCGAGCGAAGCGGCGCCGGCGCCGTCCTCTTCGTCCTCCGAAATGATGATCGCCCCGTCTTCGTCCTCCGAGATGATGATGGCGCCGTCGTCGTCGTCGGAAATGATGATGGCACCGTCCTCTTCGGAAGACGCGATGACGATGACCCTGTCGTCGTCGTCCTCGGCGCCCTGATCCGATTGCCAATGTGAAGCAACCCCCGCTGGCGACGGCGGGGGTTTTTGTTTGTCTTGCGCTTTGTGCGCATTTCCGCGTGGCCCGCGCGGTGGCAGGGCCTGATCAAGCAGGCGTGGTCATCAGTTCGGCGGCGGCGCGACGTGCGGCCTCGACGCTGTCGAAGACCTGGCCGTCAATTCCGAAGGCCGGAAGGCGAACGGCGAGGAAGCGGTAGCCTTCGCCAGAGGGCACCACGACACCCAGCGGTTCACCGGCGACTTCGATGGCTATGGGCCTGGGTGACTGAGGCCGTGAAATGGTCTGTTGTTGCATGGGACATGCCTCCAACGGCGCCGCGAAGCGGCGACCGGGGTGTTAGCGAAACTGAAAGACAGGGGCGTGACGGGTCGGCTGAGCCGGGCGGTCACATTCGCCAGTTTCGATGACACCCTTTGGGGGCGGCTACGCGTTTGCAAATCATCCCGGCCTGGGGGTCGATGCGATCAACAGTCATGTCTCGTCCCTTTCCGGTTGGGCATTACGCGTCGCGCGGGAAATGGTCCCGCTTGGGGTCTAGGTAGGCCGTGCAGGCGTCAGTTGCAATCACACTTTCGCTGCAGCTTCATTTCTAGCCCCGCCCCTTCCGGACGGCGAGGCTATTTCTACCATACTGGTCGGTATCGGCGAAAATCCGACCCCACACGCCGGCATGGACGAGCACAACCGCCGGACGGCCGGGGCTAAGCATCTGTGAGAGTTTAGACTTTTTGCCAATGGCGCAATTGGCGGGGTTCTCTTGAAATCGATTGCACGATCTGTTGAGCTAGCACCACGCTGCGGGCTTTGCCCCGCAGCGGGTCCTTGCGGGGACCGGGGTTTTGGCCCGTGAAGAAGGCCAGCCCCGTTGAGGAGGGGAAATTGGACGAGCTGCGAGCGCGCGACAAGTCGCGCGGCGAGAGAAGCGTTTCCCGAACCGGCCGGCCCACGCTGCGCACGATTGCGGAGATGACCGGACTCGCCATCACAACCATTTCACGCGCCCTCAACAATGCACCCGAACTCAGCGCGGAAACGCGCGAGCGCGTGCAGAAGATCGCTGCCGAGATCGGCTATGTGCCCGACCGCACGGCGCTGAGGCTGAAGACCGGGCGAACCCATGTGATCAGCCTGGTGCTCGACCCACATGACGAAATTCTCAATTTCAGCCAGTCGATGATCGCAGGGCTGACCGAGGCATTGCGCGGGACGACCTATCATCTGGTCATCACGCCGGCCTATCGCGGCGCCTCGCCGCTCGATCCGATCAACTACATCCTCCGCAACAGAATGGCGGACGGGGTGATCTTTTCCCGCACCGAGCCCGAGGACGAACGGGTGAAGCTGCTGCTCGAAAGCGACTTTCCCTTCATCTGTCACGGGCGCACCGAGTTTGCCGCGCCGCATCCCTTTGTCGACTACGACAATTTCAGCTTCGCCTATCAGGCGGTGAAACGGCTCGTCGCCAAGGGACGAAAGCATGTCGCGATGATCGCGGCACCGCAGCGATTCACCTTCGGGCGGCATCTCGAAGCCGGATTCAACAAGGCGGCCGAGGAAGCCGGTGTCAGGGCTGAGATCATCACTGGTGTGACGCTGGACGATGAAGCCGAAAACCTGCGTGCCGCAACCGAAAGGCGGATAAGAGCGGGCAATCCGCCCGACGGCTATGTGTGCCCCGGCGACGCGGTGGCGCTGGCGGTCATCGCGGGCATCACGGATTCCGGCCAGACTGTCGGGCTCGATGCAGACCTCGTCACCAAGCAGATGTCGGGGATCTTTTCGCTTGTTCGCCCGCGCGTCGATGTGATCTCGGAGGATATCTCGCTCGCCGGGCGGCAGATGGGCGAGCTGCTGCTGCGGCGGCTCAATGGCGAAGCGCCGGAGAAGCTGCAGATTCTGCAGGATCCTGAAATCCTGTTCTAGTTTCCAATTCCTTCACGGATCAGTTCGAGCGCCAGCCACTCGTCTTCGGCCTTTGACTTGGCGATTTCGGCGGTGCCGAGTTTTGCCGTGGTGTCGGCGAAGAGTTTGGCGTCGCGAGCATAGAGGTCGGGATCGGCAAGCAGCTTGTTCAGCCGCGCGATCTCGGTGTCGAGCCGCGCTATCTCCTTGGGCAATGTCTCGAGTGCATGCTTCTGCTTGAACGACAGCTTGCTCTTAGGTGCCGCGATGGACGGCATGGCGGGGTTGCGGCCGCCCTTTGCTTTTGCCACTTTCTGGACTTCTGGCTTGATGACGCCGAAGCCGCGCTGGGCGACCATGTCGGAATAGCCGCCCGCATATTCGGTCCAGACGCCCTCGCCTTCGGCGACGATGACGGAGGTCGCGACACGATCGAGGAAGTCGCGGTCATGGCTGACGACGATCACTGTTCCCGGATAGTCGCCGAGCATCTCCTGCAGCAAATCGAGCGTTTCGAGGTCGAGGTCGTTGGTCGGCTCGTCGAGGACGAGGAGGTTCGACGGCAGTGCCAGCGCACGGGCCAGTGCGAGCCTGCCGCGCTCGCCGCCCGAGAGTTTTTCGACTGCGGTTCGCGCCTGCTCGGGGGTAAAGAGGAAGTCCTTCATATAGCCCATGACGTGCTTGGGCTGGCCGTTGATGATCAGCGTGTCGGAACCGCCGGCGGTCAATGCCTCCTTGAGCGTCGATGACGGATCGAGCCGGGCGCGACGCTGGTCGAGACTCGCGAGTTCGAGATTGGAACCGAGGCGGACCTTGCCGCTATCGGGCTTGATCTCGCCGGTAAGCAGCTTGATGAGCGTGGTCTTGCCGGCGCCATTGGCGCCGATGATGCCGATGCGGTCGCCGCGGATGACGCGGGTGGAGAAGTCGCCGACGATGACGCGGTCGCCGAAGGTCTTGCGGACATGCTCGGCCTCGATGACCATCTTGCCCGAGCTTTCGGCTTCCGAGACCGTAAGCTTGACGTCGCCGACGGAGCGGCGCTGGTCGCGACGCTCCTGACGGAGACCGGCGAGGCGCTCGAGGCGGCCGACATTGCGCTTGCGCCGGGCGGTGACGCCAAAGGTCAGCCAATGCTCCTCGCGCACGATCTGGCGATCGAGCTTGTGCCGGTTGAGCTCCTCCTCTTCGAGCACGGTGTCGCGCCATTGCTCGAAGGCGCCGAAGCCGCGATTGAGCCGCCGCGTCGCGCCGCGATCGAGCCAGACAGTGGCGCGGGTCAAGTCGGAGAGGAAGCGCCGGTCGTGGCTGATAATGATGAAGGCCGACTTGAATGCCCCCAACTCGCTTTCGAGCCATTCGATGGCAGGCAAATCAAGATGGTTGGTCGGCTCGTCGAGAAGGACGATATCGGGCTCGGGCGCGAGGACGCGTGCCAAGGCGGCGCGCCGGGCCTCGCCGCCCGAGAGGCGGGACGGGTCCTCGTTGCCGGTGAGGCCAAGATGCTCGAGCAGGTAGCGGGCGCGATGCGGATCATCGCCCGCTTCGAGCCCCGCCTCGGCATAGGCGAGCGCGGTGGCGTAGCCGGACAGGTCCGGCTCCTGCGGCAGGTAGCGGATGGTGGTGCCCGGTTGGAGGAAGCGCTTGCCGCCATCGGGTTCGATCTCGCCAGCGGCGATCTTGAGCAGGGTCGACTTGCCGGAGCCGTTGCGGCCGACAAGCGCGATTTTTTCGCCGGGGAGGACCGAGAGTTCGGCGCCCTCGAGCAGCAGGGTCGAGCCCAGAGTCAATCTGATCTGCTGCAGCGAAAGGATGGGCGCGGCGGCCATGGCTTTGGGCTTTCCGAGGGTTCGGGCGCATAGAGCATGTGCCGGGCGGGCGATCAATGACCAGCGGAGCGGAGGGGTGCGATGCCGAGTCCGGCGATAAGTTTGGCGCCGCCGCGGGCAAAGACGAAGCGATCGTCGATCACGGCAAGAAGGTCATCGGGTCCGAGATGGCGGGCGGCCCGTTCGGCGGTATCGGCCTTGAGGATGTAGATTGTCTTCGCTTCGAAAGCCCCGGTCTCCAGGGCCTGTTCTTCCTTCTGCCGCAGCACCGCCTGAGCCGTTTCATCGACGCGGCCGAGATAGATGAGGTCGAGGTCCATGCCGTGGGTCACGGCGAAATAGCTGAAGGCCTGCCAGTCGGTGCCGAAGCCGTACTGCAGCGGGATACCGCGCAGGCGGTTGTAGCCGGAGCCTGCCGCGCGTTCCCAGAAGGGGGAGACGAGCGGACTCGTCCAGGTCGCGGCGGGAGCAGGAAGCGCACGCGCGAAGCGGACGAGCCCGGGGGCCGAGTCGACGAGCTGCAATACCAGCGCGAGCGTCACAGCAGCGGCCGCGATCTTTGGCGCAAGTTTGGCAGTAGCAAGAACGACTCCCCCGATCGTCACCACGTAGAAGAGCGGCCAGACGAAGCGGCCCGACGACCGGAAGGGCGCGATCAGCTCGAGCAATCTGGCCGGCAGGGGAATGGTTACGAGTTCAGTATCCGCGAAGGCGATCTCGTTGGAGAGCGCAAAGATGGCCATACCGATGACCAGTGCCGCCAGCGGCCACCAGCGCGCGGTCGCCATTGCGCGCAACCGGTCGACCGCCCCGGTCGCCAGCGCAACGAGCAGCAGGGCCATTATGCCGATGCCGAGAAAGCTCATCCCCTCATAGTCGAGGTCGGTGTGGGGAATGTCGGGGAAGATGCGCGACCAGCGGTCGTTGATGAAGAATCCTAGCAGGTTGAGTTTGTAGTCGCCGAAGCCCTTGCTGCCGAGCGAACCGGTCATCAGGAAACCGGCGGCCCAAAGGACGATTACAGAGGCCACGGCGACCGAGGCGATTTCCACGGTGCCGCGCGCAGGCGATAGTTCGCGAGTGAGTATGCGCTGCAGCCAGGACGCGACCCAAAGTGCGAGCACCATTGCCAGCAGATAGGCATGGACACTGGCCGTCAGCGCCACGAGCAGTGGCCAGGCCCATGGACGCGGCGGGGTGGCCTTGACGTTGAGCCAGAGCGCGGCGAGGACGAGCCAATGGCCGCCCAGAGCAAGATGCATGGGATAGCGAAAGGCGAAGGCCGGAGCGATGAGCGCAAAACCTGAAGCGAGAATGGCGATGGCGATGCTCGTACCCCAGCTTCGGGCAATCAGGTAGGCGAACAGCCCCTGCAACTGAAAGCAAAGCAGCAGCCAATAGCCCCAATATTGAAACGGCTTGGGCAACCAGGCCGCGAACAGCTTGAAGGGAAAGGCAAAGAGCGGCAGGCCGTCGACCAGACCGATAGAATTGGCGATCTCGATGCCGAGACCGGGATTGGCGCCGGGCGGCATACCCCAAGGTGCCTCGCGGTAAAACATCCACCCCAACTGGTGCATGGCGCGGTCGCCATTTTGCAGCCAGGCGATGTTGGTGGGGATCAGATCCTGCCAGCCCACAAAGAGCAGGAAGGCCGCGCCGCCCATGAGCAGCGCAGAGATCGGCCCCATCAAATTGCGCAAACTGGACACCTTGGCTGTGTTGCCCGCCCGAATGACCGCTCGCAAGAACTGTTTTGTGTAGGCAATCGCAAGACCATCGATCTCGGCCTCGGTGACCGGACACCGGGGCGCTGAGGCCGGATGTCGGCAGACAATTTCTAATGGCTTTTTCTCTGCTATGCCGGATAAACAACGGTCTACATGCACATTCATCGTCAATTCATCGGAATTCTGTCAAAAGCTGGCCACTCGCCCGGTCTATCCGGACGCCGGCGAGGTCGGTTGAACGAGGCCAGACGGCATCGGACCGAGCATGTCCGGCAGGAGAAAATACAATGACCACATTCGCAAAGATCGCCGCTGTCGCCGTCGCCGGCCTGCTCATGGGCACCTCGCTGGCGTCGGCCGCCGGCGGCAACAACACCGTCAACACGGACATCCTCGTCATCAAGAAGTCGGCTGTCTGCACCGTCGCGGGCAATAGCGAGTTCCCCGACGACATCGTCATCTTCAACACCGGGAACATCACGCTGAAGAAGGGAACGAAGATCAAATTCAACGTTCCGGCCGCCAAGACCAAGGCCACCTACGTGTTGACCATGGATGTGAAGCCGGGCAACAGCGAATACGCAGCTGGGGTGCTCAAGAACTCAGTCCAGGCCGGCGCGGATTGCAAGGTGCTGGCGATCATCTGATCATGGACGCCGCGTGGCAGGCGCGTGGCCAACGGCGCCGCGCCTGCCAAGATCGACACTCTCTCGCGCGGTCGCAATTGAGCAACCAGGCGATGCTGGCGGGGATCAGGGTCTGCCAGCAGACAAAGTGCAGGAAGGCCAGCAGACCCAGTAGCAGAGTTGCGCCGCTTTCGAAGCGGTCTCGCTGCTTCTGGAGTCGATCCCGCTTGTGTCGGCTTCCAACCAGGCCGCCGTCCGCTCTAGTGCGTGGCCTGTGCGACGCGGTCGTCAGACAGTCCGAGACGCTCGCGCAGCGTCACCCTGCCCTTGGCGAGATCGGCGATGGTGTAGGACTCGAGGACGCCGAAGAAGGCGCCGAGCGCCTCGCGGAGCGCACCATTGAGATCGCAATTGTCCGCGAGCGGGCAGGACAGATCGCCATTATCCTCGAAGCAATCGGCCATGGCGAAGGAGTCTTCGGTCAGCCGGACGGTATCGAGCAGGGTGATGTCACCTGCGGGGCGCCCAAGCCTGATGCCGCCCTTGCGTCCGCGGACGGTCTCGATCAACCCGTTCTCGACCAGCGGCTTGATCAGCTTGAACAGGAAGAGTTCGGAGATCGCATGCGCCTTGGCGATATCGGAAACCCGGCTGAGGCCCGGCGAGTTCACCGCGCAATAGACCAGCGTGCGGATGGCGTAGCTGGTCTGCCGCGTGAGACGCATGTGGTACTCCTCAAAGCCCCAGCTTTCCGGGACTTTTTACTTGATTGTCAGCGTCCAGTCTAGAACCGTTCAGGTCTTTGTCAACGACGCGGCGCGCTGGTGTCGCGGCCAAGAAAGGGCTGGAGCAGAAGCAGGTCGGACGGGCCGAGCCGATCGCTCGCGGTCAGGCTCTGGTGCCAATAGGGATAGATGAGTTGCGGTTCGCTGACCCGGTCGAGGCGGGCAATGTCGTCCGCCGTTAGCTTCAGATCGGCAGCCTTGAGATTGGCCTCGAACTGCGCGGTGGTGCGACCGCCCATGATGACGGAAGACACCATGGGGCGCTGCAAGAGCCACGCGAGCCCGACCTGCGCGCCCGAGACGCCATGGGCGCCGGCAATGTCGTTGAGGACGTCGATGATGTCCCAGAGCTTGGCCCAATCGTAGATGGGGGGCTCGCGGAACCCCATCGCCTGGCGGCCGGTTTCAGGGCTCGAATTGCGGGTGTACTTGCCCGAGAGCCAACCGCCGGCGAGCGGCGACCAGACGAGCAGCGAAACCCCCTGATCGTGAGCGAGGGGGACGAGTTCATACTCGGCCTCGCGCGCCTGGAGGCTGTAGTAGATCTGCTGGCTGACGAAGCGGTTCTGGTGCGCTGCATCGGCGATGCCCAGCGCCTTCATCAAGTGCCAGGCCGAGTAGTTCGAGCAGCCGACATAGCGGACCTTGCCCTGCCGGATGAGGCTGTCGAGGGCCTCGACGGTCTCTTCCAAGGGAGTCTGCCCGTCCCATTGATGGACCTGATAGAGATCGATGGTTTCGGTCTTGAGGCGGCGCAGCGAATTCTCGCATTCCCGGATGATGTGCCAGCGCGACAAGCCGCGGTCGTTGGGTCCCTCGCCCATCGAAAACCGTACCTTGGTGGCCAGCAGGGTCCGCTCGCGACGTCCAGCGGCCAGCGCTTCCCCGATGATGCTCTCGGAAACGCCGGCATTGTAGGCGTTGGAGGTGTCGATGAGATTGACGCCGTGATCGAGGCAGAGGTCGATCTGGCGCTGCGCATCCTTGAGTTCGGTACTGCCCCAAGTGCCGTCATTGCCGAAGGTCACGGTGCCGATCGAAAGCGCGGAAACCTTGAGGCCCGAGCGGCCGAGCAGGCGATAGTCCATGTGCAAATCCCCCGTTTGCCGGGACTTCTAGCGGTTAAGAAGCGATGTGGTAAGGGGGCGTTTATCGCATGGAACCAATAGCTCCTTCGCGCGTTTTAGACGCCAGGGGCAAGGTGTGGACGGTCGATGAACATTCTGGTGGTTGAAGATGAACCGCTCATTCGGTTGGGGGTCGTCAGCGTGCTGGAGGATAACGGGCACGCGGTGTTCGGGGCGGGAAACGCCGACGAGGCGATCGCAATTCTCATCGCCCGGGACGATATCCGACTGGTGGTGACGGACGTGGACATGCCGGGGAGCATGGACGGTATGCAGCTCGCCGCATTGGTTCGCTCCAAGTGGCCACCGATCAAGCTGATCGTCATCTCGGGAAAGATCGGCGTGGCGCCATCGCAACTGCCGCGCGGGGCCGGGTTCCTGTCCAAGCCATATCGTGACCCCCAATTGCTGGCGATGATCGATGATCTCGGCCGCAGTGATGAAGTCGCATCATGAAAGTCGAGGCCGCCATTCCCGTCTCCGCCCCGAAATTCGTTGATCGGGATGGATCGCAGGATCGGGCCGCGGCAAATCCACGTCGCCGCTGGGAGGCTGCAGACACGTTGATCGCAATCAGCGTCGGCCTGGTTGTGATCATTTTCGCGATCTTCGCGCTGCTCTGCGTGCAGGGCTATAACACGGTCATCGAGAACACCAAGACGCGCAGCCTCGCGGCGGCCAATATTGTTGCCGAGGAAACGCGCTGGGTAGTTGCGTCCGCCCTGACGCTTGCGAACGGCACAGCGGGCGCCTTTGGCGGCGACCCGGCACAGGCCAGCGCCGATACGCTCCAGCGGTTCGAAAACGTAACGGCGGGGATGCCCACGGTACTGGCGTTGGGCGTCTACGATTCAGAAGGCAACAAGCTCGCGGAGGCCTCATCGGAGCGTGTGCCCGCCAGCATCGCCGGCGAGGACTTCTTCGAGGCGGTTGCCGGTGGCGAGGACTGGAGCCTTTCCGCACAGCAGGCGGACGCCGCCAACGGCAATGCCAGTTTCGGCGTGATCAAACGGCTGGGCCGCTCCGGCTCCTTCACCGGTGCGGTACTGATTTCCATCGATGCCAAGGTGCTTGAGAATTTTGCGGAGCCGCAGAATCTGGGCGCAGGCTCGACCATCAGCATCGTGCGAAAGGACGGCTGGGTGATCGCGCGCTTCCCCTCGCTCGCGACCCCGCTCAATCTCAAGGGCACCGCATCCTACGACAATCTGATCGCAGGGGACGCCGGCTCCTATCCTGCGATCTCACCCGCCGATGGTACCTCGCGCATGGTGTCGTACCGGCATGTTCCGGAGCTTGGCTATATCGCCATCGCCTCGGTCTCGATGCAGACCGCGCTGGCCCCGCTCTGGAGCTCCATCTGGATCGTCGGCTTCCTGATCGGTCCGATCGCGCTGGCGCTGCTCGCGGGCTCGCTAATGACCGCAAGGCTGTTGTGCCGGACGGTCGAAGCCAGCCGGAGCCTTTCGACGGCGCTTGCGCATAATGAGGTTCTGTTCCGCGAAATCCACCACCGGGTGAAGAACAATCTGCAGTCGGTGGCGTCGCTGCTCCAGCTCCAGCCGATCCCCCGCGAGATCAAGGCGGATATGAGCCAGCGGATCGCGGCGATGTCAGCGGTACACGAGCACATCTATCGGTCGAACACGTTTGAAACGGTGTGGGTAAGGGATTATCTCCACACGCTGGTCGAAAATATTCGCGCCGGCTACGCCCCGAAGGTCAGAGTGGTCGAGCAGTTCGAGGATGTCGCGGTCGACAAGGATGCCGCAACGCCACTTGGACTGATCGTCAACGAAGTGGTCTCCAACGCGTTCAAGCATGCGTTTCCGGATGGCCGAGAAGGCACGGTGACGATTTCGCTCAAGGCCGAGGGCGCCTCCGGACGGCTGACGGTATCGGACGACGGCGTCGGGTTCGATCCCCAGGCACAGGCCAAGGGTATCGGACGGCGGCTGATTGGCGCCCTGACCCAGCAACTGGGAGGCGAGTCCAGCCATGTCAGCGACAATGGTTCGGTGTTTACTTTGACTTTCCCGCTCGCGCGGACAGGAACTGACCGGTCAGCGACGCCTTAGCCTTGGCGAGAGCAGCGGGCGGGCCTTCGAAGATGACACTGCCGCCATCGTTGCCGGCGCCGGGGCCAAGATCGATCACCCAGTCGGCGCGCGAGATCACATCGAGATTGTGCTCGATGACGATGACCGATGAACCAGCATCCACCAGGCGGTCGAAAAGGCCGATGAGCGTATCGACATCGTGCATGTGAAGGCCGGTCGTCGGCTCATCGAGCACATAGATGTTGCCGGATTTGCCCAGCTCCGCCGCGAGCTTCAGGCGCTGGCGTTCACCGCCCGAAAGTGTCGAGAGCGGCTGGCCCAGAGTAAGGTAGCCGAGGCCGACATCGGCAAGGCTCTTCAGAATCTTGGCGATCGCCGGTTCGGTGAAGAAGGCGACAGCCTCTTCGATCGACATCTCGTAGACGTCACTGATCGATCTGTGCCGGAGCTTGTGTTCCAGAACCTCATCGGTGAACCGCTTGCCGTTGCAGGTCTCGCACAGCGTCACCATCGGATCGAGATGAGCAAGGTCGGTGTAGATGACGCCCAGCCCGTTGCAGTCCGGACAGGCGCCCTTGGAATTGGCGGAGAAGAGTGCCGCGTCCTCCCCGGTTGCCTTGGCGAATGCCTTGCGGACGCTGTCGAGGATGCCGGTATAGGTCGCGGTGTTCGAACGGCGCGAACCCCTGGCGAGATTCTGATCAATGATGACGGTTTCGGGGTAGGCGGCAGGCAACGCGCCCTGGATCAGGGAAGACTTGCCCGCGCCCGCAACACCGGTGACCACAGCCAGGACCCCGGCAGGGATCGTGACCGAGACATTCTTGAGATTGTTGACCTTGGCGCCCTTGATCTTAAGCTCGCCTCTCGGCTTCCTCAGCGCGGTCTTGATGGGCTGATGTTTGAGAATATGGTCGCCGGTCAATGTGCCGGATTTGAGCAGCCCGGCGTAGTCGCCTTCATAGACGATCTCGCCGCCCTTAGTGCCAGCGAGCGGGCCCATATCGACGACGTGATCGGCGATCGCCATCATGGACGGCTTGTGCTCGACGATGAGTACGGTGTTCCCCTTGTCGCGCAGTTGCTGCATGAGTCCAGCGAGGCGGCCCACATCGTGCGGATGAAGGCCGACACTCGGCTCGTCGAAGACATAGGTCAGGTCGGTGAGGGAGGAGCCGAGATGGCGCACCATCTTGACCCGCTGGCTCTCGCCGCCCGAGAGCGTCGAGCTCTCGCGGTCGAGACTGAGATAGCCGAGACCGATGGTCACGAGATTTTCGAGGCGCGTCGCCAGCGCATCAAGCATCGGCTGGACTTCCTTGGCCTTGACGCCGCGGACAAAGGTCGCGAGGTCCGACACCTGCATGGCAGAGAGTTCGGCGATGTTCTTGCCGTTGACCTTGCTTGCGAGCGCCGCCGCATTGAGCCGCGCGCCCCCACAGACCTGGCAGAGCTTGCGGGTGAAGATGCGGTCATATTCGAGCCGCACATGCGGCTGCAACTGCTCGGGATCCTTGGCGCCGAGGCCCTTCTTCAGCTTGGCGACGACTCCCTCATAGGTAAGGCCGATCTTGCCGACCTTGACCTTGCGACCGTCATCGAGGTTGAGGAGGTTTTCACGCTCCTCCTTGCTGTATTTCTTGATCGGCTTGTCCAGATCGAACATGCCCGAGTTGGCGTAAGTCTCCCACCACCAGCTGCCGACGGCGAAATCCTTGGGCAGCAGCGCGCCTCCATTGAGCGACTTGCTCTCGTCGAGCACTGCTCCCATGTCCATCGCCGCGACCTGGCCGATGCCTTCGCATTCGGTGCACATGCCGCGCGGGTCGTTCGACGAATAGAAGCCGTATGACGGCAGTCGCGGCTTGGCGATGCGCGAGAACAGTACGCGCAGCATCTGCGCGGTGTCGGTGACCGTCGCCACGGTCGAGCGCGAGTTGCCGCCAAGCCGCTGCTGATCGACCACGATTGCCGCCGAGATGTTGTCGAGCGAGTCGGCGTCAGGCTGGCCGTAGTGCGGCATGAATTGCTGGACGAATGCCGGATAGGTCTCGTTGATCAGGCGCTGACTCTCCGCAGCAATGGTGCCAAAGACCAGAGAAGACTTGCCGGAACCGGAGACGCCGGTGAAGACGGTGATCTTGCGCTTGGGAATATCCAGCGAGATGTTCTTGAGGTTGTTCTCCCGCGCGCCGCGAATCTGGATCGAGCCGTAGAGACTGTCAGTCCTGGTCATGTTCGATCCCTTCATGCCGGTCTTCCCAATGTCGCGCGAGACAGCCCGATTTCGGCAGTCTCGCGCTATACAACGACGGTAATGCGCTCGGAAGCGCGAGTGACCCCGGTATAGAGCCAGCGGCGGCGATCGTCCCGAAAGACGGAGCTTTCGTCGAAGAGATAGACGCTGTCCCACTGCGAACCCTGCGCCTTGTGGACGGTGAGACAGTAGCCAAAGGTGAATTCGTCGAACTGGCGGCGTTCGGGCCAGCTCAAGCTATCCTCCTCGCCGGAAAAGAAGGCGGCGTGGGTCACGACCTTGGCCTGCGACTTGGCGCGTTTGCCCGGTTCCTCGTCGGGATCGAGGAGCATCGAATAGCGCGAACTGGAACGCTTCTTTACTTCGGCAGCGATCCAGATCTGGCCATTGAGCAGCTTCTTGACCGGATTGTTGCGGAGGCAAACCAGGCGGTCGCCAGAAACGGGCTCGTGCCTGGGCAGACCCTTCAGTTCGCGCAACCGGTCATTGTAGTCGACGCGGGTCTTGTTGCGGCCGACGAGGACCTGATCGGCGGTCACCACGGCCTCGCGATCGACATCGGATTTCGGGATGACGACGGAATCGTCGTAGCGGCCATATTCGAGATAACCGCCTTCGCGGATTTCCATCGACATGCGAATGATCGGGTTGTTCTCGGCCTGACGGTGAATTTCGGTGAGCATGATATCGGGCTCATGCGCGGTGAAGTAACCGGCGCCCTGGACCGGCGGCAGCTGGAACGGATCGCCGAGCACCAGCACCTTGGTGCCAAAACTGAGCAGGTCCTTCGCCAGCACCTCGTCCACCATCGACACTTCGTCGATGACGATGAGATCGGCGGTCAATGCCTCGCTTTCGGGATCGAGCGCGAATTTGGGCTCGCCCTCTTTCTCAGAGACCAGCGAGTAGATCAGGGAGTGGATGGTCGAGGCGCCGCGGCAGCCCTTCTTGCGCATGACCAAAGCGGCCTTGCCGGTGAAGGCGGCGTATTTGACCGACCTCACCCCTTCGGCAAGGTAGCGCGCGAGCGTGGATTTGCCGGTGCCGGCCCAGCCGAAAAGGCGGAAGACCTGCGGGCCGGACGTGTCCTTGAGCCAGTTGGAAACCGCGAGGAGCGCCGCATCCTGCTGCGGGGACCAGGTGGGCATCAGGCGAGGCTCGGGCAAGACGAAAGCATCGCCTCTTCTAGCCGAAGTCCCATGGAAACAAAACGGGAACTTTTGCCTTGCCGCGAAGCCGCGGGCTAGAGCAATCCAAGGAGACCCACAAATGGCAGACGCCCCAACTGACCTGTTCAACGTCGCAGCGTTCGTGCCGGATTTTGCCGAGCAGGTCGCCGAATACACGGTTGCGAGCCAGGCGACGCGGGCGCGGTTCCGTTCGCGGCTCGACATCCCCTATGGGCTTGGCCCACGCAACCGGCTGGACCTGTTCTTTCCCGAGGACGACGCAGCCGGCCGGCCGATCCACATGTTCATCCACGGCGGGTATTGGCGCGGCCAGGTGAAGGAAGACTATCTCTTTGTGGCCGAAGGCGCGGTGGCAGCTGGCGCCATCGCGGCGATCGTCGAATATACGCTGATGCCGGGCGCGCGCATGGCGCAGCTCGTCGCCGAAGTACGCCAGGCGGCTGGCTGGCTGGCGAGCCACGCGGGGGAGTTCGGAGGAGATGGCAATGCACTCTCCGCGAGCGGTCACTCGGCAGGGGCGCATCTATGTTCCTATCTCGCCTCGCGCAGTCCGCACGAAAGCACCCTCCCCGCGCCGCCGGTCAAATCGCTGCTGCTCCTGAGCGGCATTTACGACCTGCGGCCGATCACCGCGAGCTATCTGCAACCGACATTGGGGCTGACCCCGGAAGAGGTCGCGCAATGGTCGCCGTTCGAGGCGGTGCCCTCGCCGGAAACGCATTTCGAGATCGCAGTCGGACATCAGGAGACCGAGCCCTTCCATATCCAGGCGCACGACTATGCGTTCGCACTGGAGCGACGAGGCGCCGATGTGGAGCGGATCACGCTCCCTGGCCACGAGCATATGTCGCTGGTGCGAGAGCTGGGGCGGCCGGGCATGCCCATGGCGGAATTGCTCCGGACGGCCGTCGGGCGCTCTAAGGGATAGGCTCTACCAGCGCAAGGCGGCGGTGTGGACCGGCGCGTCCCAGCGGCGCGTCGTCTCCTTGTCGAGCAAAGTCACGGTGATCGAGCAACCTGCCATGTCGAGCGACGTGACGTAATTGCCGACGAGCGACCGGGTGACGTCGATGCCCGCGGCTTCGACCAGCCTGTGGGCGGAATTGTACATGAGGTAGAGCTCCATCAACGGCGTACCGCCGAAGCCATTGACAAAGTGCAGGGCCTCGCGGCCCTTCACATCCCCAAGGTCGCGGGTGATCGAGGCGATCATTTCTTCGGCGATGGCATCGGCAGATTTGAGCGTGTCGCGGCGGCGGCCGGGCTCGCCATGGATGCCAACTCCGAATTCCATTTCATTGTCGCCCATTTCGAAAGTCGGCTTGCCGGCGGCGGGGACGGTGCAGGAGGTGAGCGCAACGCCCATTGAACGGGTCACGCCCATGACCTTGTCACCGAGCGCTTTGAGCGCCTCGAGGCCAAGGCCTTCCTCCGCTGCGGCGCCGAGCAATTTTTCGACGACCAGTGTGCCGGCGACGCCGCGGCGGCCAGTGGTGTAGGTCGAGTCTTCAACCGCGACGTCATCGTTGGTGAGGACGCGGGCGCTGCCGGCCGACGACATCTCGGCCGCCATCTCGAAATTCATCACATCGCCCTCGTAATTTTTGACGATGTAGAGGACACCGGCGCCGGTATCGACGGCTTCGGCCGCGGCCATCATCTGGTCGGGCGTTGGCGAGGTGAAGACTTGCCCGGGGCAGGCGGCGTCAAGCATGCCGAGGCCGACGAACCCGCCGTGGAGCGGCTCATGGCCCGAACCGCCGCCCGAGATCAGCGCAACCTTGCCGGCGCTCAGGTGCTTGCGGCGAACGAACTTATGCTCGTCGCCCAGGACTACAATATCGGCATGCGCCGCAACGAAGCCATCGAGGCTTTCGGTCAGCATGGTCTCGACGCCGTTCATCAGCTTCTTCATTTGTCACCCCCTTTGATGAGCCCGGACATGCGGGCGACGAAATCGCCTACCGCATGATCGAACTCCGCATTGATCTTGTCGTCGCCGAAATCGGGCACCAGCAGGTTGAGGTGGCGGGTGCGCGGCACGATGTCTGCCAATTCGAGCCGGCCGCGATGGGCCCGGCGGTAGGCTGCAAGGAACGCATCGCGCTCCTCGGGCGTGAAGTGGCAGACGGCAAATACCGTCGGCAGGTGCCGCTGCGGGATCGGCGTCGGATAGGCGGGACTGGTCATTTGCGTGACGAAGCTGCGATGCTTGCCGAGCGCATCGGCGAGACGCTGGCGCGCGCCGGATGGGCGCTGGTTGAGCACGTCCTGAAGGATGAGCTTATAGGCCCGGATCAGGTCTTCGGCGGCGGGGGCGGCCTCGGTGGAGACGGGTTTGCGCACCTAGCCCTCGAGCCTCACCGAAGAGATGGCGAGCTTGGCCAACGGCAATTGCGCCGGAACGACCGAGACCGAGCGGAGGCCGGCGTTGAGCAGCGCCGGAATGGCAGCGGGGTCGCCGCCCGCATCACCGCAGAGGCTGACGGGAATCTTCTTCATTTCCCCATAGCGCACGACATTGCAGATCAACGCAATCACCGAAGGATGCGTGACGTCGTTGAGGCCGGCGACGGCGCCGTTGTCGCGGCCCGCGGCCATCACATATTGGGTCAGGTCGTTGGAGCCGATGGAAAAGAACGCGGCCTCGGACAGGAGCTCCGGCGAGATGGCGGCGGCGGGCACTTCGACCATGATGCCGAGCACGGGAATCGAATGCCGCACTTTTGCCGCCGTCAGCCGCTCGGATTCCTCGCGGAACAGGTCGAGCGCCGCTCTATATTCCGAGGCGAGGCTGACCATGGGGAGCATGACGCTCACGTTGCCCAAGAAGGATGCACGCAGCAGGGCGCGAATCTGGACACGGAAGATTTCCGGTTTGGCGAGCGCCAGCCTGATGCCGCGAAGGCCGAGAAAGGGATTGGCTTCCTCGACGGTGAAGCCCGGCACGGGCTTGTCGCCGCCGGCATCGACCGTGCGGATGACGACCGGCTTGCCGCGCGCCCACTCGACAACGCGGCGATAGGCAGCGAACTGCGTCTCTTCGTCGGGCAGACCTCCGGCATAGAGAAATTCGGTCCGCATCAGGCCGACGCCGTCGCAGATGGCGATGTCGATGGCGTCCACGTCGTCCGGAGTTGCCACATTGACCAGAACCTTGACCGGCGTGCCGTCGGCCGTGGCTGCGGCCCGATGGGCGATTGCCGCGGCCTCTTCACGGCGAAGGCGGGACTGCGTGGCGGCAAAGCGGAACTGCGCCAGCGTCGCACCATCGGGAGAAAGGGTCAGCATGCCGCCTTCGGCATCGACCAGGGCCGGGTCGCCGGTGGCGCCATCAAGCTCTGCAACGCCAACCAGCATCGGTACGCCTCTGGCGCGTGCCAACATGGCGACGTGGCTCGCGGCACTCCCCTGCCGGAGGACAACCGCCCCACCCTGCACCCAGTCGCGCGTGAGGAACTGGCTGGGTGTGATGTCGTCGCCATAGAGAATGGTGCCGGGAGGAGGCGCGATCTCGGCGGCACCCGTCAGGGCGCGCAGCACGCGCTGCATGATGTCCCGCAGGTCCGCGGCGCGGGCACGGAAATACTCGTTGTCGGAGGCGAGATAGGTGGTGATCTCGGCTTCGAGTGCGACCTGCCACGCGGAGAAAGCGCCTTGTCCGCGGGCGATGGCCGCAAGTGCCGGTTCCGACAGTGCCTCGTCCTCGAGCATGGCAAGCTGAAACTCGAGAATCTCTGCCGCCTCGGCTTCTGTGTGCGCGATGAGCGCGGCAATTTCAGTAACGGCGGCTTCGCGCGCCAAGCGCAGGCGCGCGGTCTCGGTTCCTGTGTCACCCGACGCCTGATAAGTCCTGACTTCTGCCGAGAGTGAGAACAGATCGCCCTCGGCGTAGCCGCGCGAGGCGATGGTTCCCTTGAAACTACGGGCTGACGGCATGGGAGCCGCCTTCGTCGAAATCGCGCTCCACGAGGCCGACCAGCGCCGCGATGGCGTCAGGCGCATCGGTGCCTTCGGCCCGAAGGAACAGGGTCGCACCCTGCGGCGCCTTGGTCGCCATGACCTTGACGATCGACTTGGCGTCGACCCAGGGACCGGCATCGGCGAGCGCGAGATCAATGCGCGCGGCAAAGGCCTTGGCAAGCTTGGTGAGCTTCACCGAGGGGCGGGCATGGAGCCCGACCGCATGGGTGATGACGACCTTGGCCTCGATGATCGACTGGCTCATGCTCATCCCGGCGACAGTTCCTGGGCGGTGGCGCGTACCTCGGCGAGGCTGGCGCCGCCGGAAGCCTCGGTGGCCGCCATGATGGCGCCTTCGACGATAGGGGCGTTGCAGACCACAACCTTTTCCGATCGTGGGCTGCCGAGCATTTCGGCGGCCATTTCGCTGTTGGTTTCGGCGCCACCCAGATCGACGAGGATGGCGACGCCCTTGTCGGACCAGGCGCGCTCGATAGCGTCCATGATCGCCTGCACCGACGTGCCGAGGCCGCCCGAAGGATCGCCGCCGCACCAGGCGAGCGGCACTTCGTCGCCGACCATCTGGCGCACCATGTCGGCCGCACCCTCGGCGACCAGCGGGGAGTGCGACACGATGACGATGCCGACATTGCGCGTCATGACTTGTCCCCGAGCGTGCGAACGATGGCGGTCGCAATCAGCGCGACCGAGCGCGCCCCGGGGTCCATGTGGCCGATGGAGCGATCACCGAGAAAAGAGGCGCGACCGCGGGTGGCCTTGACCGGAATGGTGGCCTCGGCCGCGCGGTCGGCGACGGCGGGAATCTCGGCGACGGGGGTGCCGGACTTCAGCGCCGCGACCAATGGATAAAGCACGTCGAGCATGGTCTTCTGGCCGATGTTGGACTTGCCGCGCGCGGCGACAGCGTCAGTTGCTTTGCCCAGAGCTTCTGGAAAGGCATTGCCTGGCCATTCCTTGGCAAGGGACAACGCGAGCGTCCCGTAAAGCGGACCAGAGGCTCCACCCACGGTCATCACGAGCCTGGTGCCGATGGCCTTGAGCGCGTCGGAGACGGGCTTGACTGTCAAGGCCTCACGTTCGGCGCGCACCGCCTCGGCGCCGCGCTTCATGTTGATACCGTGGTCGGCGTCGCCGATGGCGGAATCAAGCGCGGTCAATTCGTCCGCATGGGCGATGATGTCGGCGGTGACATTGTCGATGAGGGCGCCAAGCTGTTCGGGCGAGAGACTCATGTCGCCGCTCCAATGCGATTGCCGGTGGCATCGAAACAAAGCGGACTGCGATAGGCGATCGAGATCGTGTCGCCCGGCTCGAGCCCGTCATCGGGATCGGAGAGCGTCACAATGCGGCGGTCGCCGACACTGACATGCAGGTGATCCTGATCGCCCAAATGTTCGATCCATTCGACCTTGCCGGAAGCGGAGCCGTTTGTTGCTTTGGCGATCCTGAGATGTTCGGTGCGGGCACCGATCGTGGCGGTGTCGCGCGGAAGGTCCGCGTCTGGCAGGAGCCCGCGTGGCAGGAGGTTGATGGCCGGCTGGCCGAGCCGAGCCGCGACGTGAAGATTGGCAGGTTCGGTGTAGATCTCGCGCGGCGTCCCGATCTGCACCAGTCGGCCTTCTGCGAGAATGCCGATACGGTCGGCCATGGTCATGGCCTCGATCTGGTCGTGGGTCACATAGAGGACAGTTGCGCCCAGGTTCTGCTGGATGCGCTTGAGTTCGAGCCTCATGTCGGCACGCAATTTGGCATCGAGCGAGGAAAGCGGCTCGTCCATCAGATAGATGGACGGCTGCCGGACCAGCGCCCGGCCGATGGCGACGCGCTGCATCTCGCCGCCGGATAGCTGGGTGGCGCGGTTGTCCAGCTTGTGGGAGATGCGGACCAGGCGCGCAGTCTCCTCGACGCGGCGCGCGATCTCGTCGCGGCTGAGCCGATTGCCCGGCGCCTTGAGCGGGAAGGCAAGATTGTCGCGGACCGACAGGTGTGGATAGAGCGAATATTGCTGGAAGACGAAGCTCACGTCGCGCGACGAGGGCGGTAGCGTCGTTGCATCGACGCCGCCGATGGTGATGGTGCCCTTGGTGGGTTTTTCGAGTCCGGCAATGAGGCGCAGAGTGGTGGTCTTGCCGGCACCGGTGGGACCAAGCAGAACGACGAACTCACCCTGGCGGATGGTCAGGTCGACTCCGGACACCGCCTCGACAGCGCCGAAGGACTTGGAGACGGCCGAGAGAACAACGTCAGCCATTGGCGCCACCATAGAGCGCCGTTTCGACGGCGCGGCCCGAGGCCTTGTCGAAAAGCGATAGACGCTGCGCGTTGAGCGACAGGCCGACGGTTTCGCCCGTCGCGACCTTGAGGTCAGCTGCGACACGGGCCTTGACCACGCCTTCGGCCGTTTCGACCGAAACGATCTGGGTCGTACCCAGATACTCCGCACCAATCACCGAACCCCGCAACCGGCTCGCGTCATCAAAGCGCACATGTTCGGGACGGACACCGAGTGCAAGGTCGGATGGCGGGAGGGTCTCGCGGACTACCGGCAGGCGAATTTCCGCGTCACGAATGGTGACGGTGCTGCTCCCCGCGGCGAGGCCGGCATGAAAACTCAGGAAATTCATCGGCGGGGACCCCATGAAGTCGGCGACATACATGGTCCGCGGCCGGTCGTAAATCTCGCGCGGGGTGCCAAACTGCTCGATGATGCCGTGGTTCATCACCGCAATCTTGTCGGCCATCGACATGGCCTCCATCTGGTCGTGGGTGACGTAGACCGTGGTCGCATGGATGCGGTTGTGCAGTTCGCGCAGCTCGCGAACCATGAGGTCGCGGAACTCGGTATCGAGGGTGCCAAGCGGCTCGTCCATGAGGAAGCATTTGGGACGGCGGACAATGGCGCGGCCGAGTGCCACGCGCTGGCGGTCACCGCCGGCAAGGCCCGAGACGGATTTGTTGAGCAGGTGATCGATACGGAGGAGCTTGGCCGTCTCCTCGACACGCTGGCGGATTTCGCGGGCGGGCATCCCCTGAGTCAGCAGGGGGAAGCCGATGTTCTTGCGCACATTCATATGCGGATAGAGCGCGAAAAGCTGGAAGACGAAGGCGATATCGCGCTCGCGGGCGCGGCGCTGCGAGACGTCCTCGCCACCAAGCAGGATGCGGCCCGAAGTCGGCAATTCGAGGCCGGCGATCATGCGCAGGGTCGTGGTCTTGCCGCAGCCCGAGGGGCCGAGCATGACGAAGAACTCGCCGTCCTCGACGGTGAAGTTCGAGTTCTTCACCGCGGTGAAGGTGCCGAACTTCTTCTGCAGGTTTTCGACTCTGATCTCAGCCATGGCTCAGGACGGGAACTTTGAAACGACGATGAACATCAGCGTGCCGATGAGCATGGTGATGAAGGAATAGGTATAGAGCGCCAGCAGGAACGGCTGGAACAGCATGAGGAAGCCCAGCCCGATCAGCGCGATGGCGAGGTTCTCGAGCGGTCCCCGGCGAAGGAATTTCGGCCAGCCGCTCATGACGAAATCTCCACACTTGGCGGCCCCGCCTCGCATAGCTCGACGCACTCCTCACTCAAATCGATCCACTGGGTCGATTTGCCGGTTTCACCGTCGTTCCTCATTTGCGCACCGCACCGAAGGTGATGCCGCGCAGGAGTTGTTTGCGGAGCAGGATGGTGAAGACCAGGATCGGAACGAGGAAAATGGTGGTGCCGGCGGCGACCGCGGGCCAATCCTGCCCACCCTCGCCGATGATCTGCGGAATGAAGGGCGGTGCGGTCTGCGCCGTGCCCGAAGTCAGGAGCGCCGCAAAGGCATACTCGTTCCAGGCAAAGATCAGGCAGAAGATCGCGGTCGCGGCGATGCCGGTGGTCGCCTGCGGCAGGACGACCTTCCAGAAAGCCTGGAGCCGCGTATAGCCGTCGATCATTGCGGCCTCCTCGTACTCGCGCGGAATTTCGTCGATGAAGCCCTTGAGCAGCCAGACCGCCAGCGACACGTTGACAGAGGTATAGAGCAGGATCATGCCCAGGGCGGTGTCGTTGAGGCCCAACTCGCGGTACATCAGATAGATTGGAATGGCGACGGCGATGGGCGGCATCATGCGCGTCGAAAGAATGAAGAACAGCAGATCATCGATCAGCGGCACCTTGAAGCGCGAGAAACCATAGGCGGCGAGCGTCCCCAGGAAGACCGCACAGAAGGTTGAGCCGAAGGCAATGACCAGCGAGTTGATAAACCGCGGTACGAAATTGGATGGCCCGGCGATGACCATGTTTCGCTTGCGCGTGACCTCGTCGCAAAAGGTCGTCGCCGGCGGCAGGGACTCGATGTAGCCGGGCTCCTGCCGGGTTCGGGTGGTGAAGAGGTTGCAATAGCCTTCGACCGACGGCTGAAACACGATCTTGGGCGGATAGGCGATAGAATCCGGCGGCGTCTTGAAGCTCGTCGCAAAAATCCAGAGCAGCGGCACAATCGAAATCAGCGCATAGGCGATGACCAGAACCGCGGCGATGCGCTTGGTCCAGGGACGCGGCTCGACGACCGAATGTGCGCTTGCAAGGCTCATCGCTGCTTCACCCGGTTGAGCGCCTTCACGTAGATGTTGGCGAGGCCGAACACGGCAACGAAGAGGATGATGGCGAAGGCCGAGCTATAGCCGGTGCGCCACTTCTCGAAAGCTTCGCGCTTGAGCGTGATCGAGGCAACCTCAGTGGTCGATCCGGGGCCGCCACCTGTCAGAAGGTTCACCATGTCGAACATCTTGAAGTTTTCGATGCCGCGGAAAAGGATCGCGAGCATGATGAAGGGCAAGGCCATGGGCAGCGTAATCGACCAGAATTGACGCCAGGGCGAGGCGCGATCGACCTCGGCCGCCTCGTAGATATAGTCGGGAATGGAACGCAGACCCGCAAGGCAGATCAGCATCACATAGGGCGTCCACATCCAGGTATCGACGATGATGATGGACCAGGGCGCCAGCGACACATTGGAGAGCATCTGCACCTGCGTCGCGGGAATGCCGGAAATGAACGAGACCGCGTAGGAGAAGAGCCCGATCTGCGGCTCGTAGAGGAAGCGCCAGAAATTGCCAACCACGGCGGGCGACAGCATCATCGGCACGAGGATGATGGTGGTCCAGAACGCATGGCCGCGGAATTTGCGATCGATCAGATAGGCCAGCATGAAGCCGATGACGGTCTGCAGAACGATGGTCCAGACGACAAAGTGCGCGGTCGCCTGCATGGCGTGCCAGATATCGGCGTCGCCCAGGATGCGCTCGTAGTTCTGGAGGCCGACATTCTTGATCGGCTCATTGGGCCGGTTGGCCCGGTAATTGGTGAAGCTCAGCCCGATCGCCCAAAAGAGCGGAAAGATGTTGATGGCGAGCAGGAGGATGATCGTCGGCGCGATGAACAACCAGGCAAGCCCCTTGTCGCTCAGGCCGCGAACCCTGCGCGCGATCGGCGCCGGGGTGGCGCGGGCGAGCGATTCCGCCGTTCGGTTGAGCATGGGGAGTCCCGATTCGGTCACTTGGCCTACTCGACGATGAGGTGAGCTTATCCGAGGTCTGCCCCATGCCAAAGAGCGGCACGGGGCAGACGCGAGGGGAGGAACCCTCAGAGTTTGCCGTCGTCCTGGAACACTTCGGTCCAGTCGGCGACGAGCGAGTCGAGCGCGTCCTTGGCTGTGCCCTGACCGGCGACCACATAGTCGTGGAAGCGCTTCTGGCTGGCCTGGAGCAGCGAGGCATAGCTCGGCTCGGCCCAGAAGTCCTTCACGATGGCCATCGATTGAAGGAAGGTCTTGGCGTAGGGCTGGCTGGCGATGAAGCCTGGGTCGTCAACCACGGCCTTGAGGCACGAATAGCCGCCCAGAGCCCACCACTTCTTCTGCACGTCAGCGTTCGCAAACCACTTGATGTACTGGAACGCAGCGTCCTGGTGTTCGGAATAGGCGACCACCGAGATGCCCTGCCCGCCGAGCTGAGCGAACTGATCGCCGTTCGGCCCCTTGGGATTGACGAAGTAGCCGATCTTGTCACCGCCGACATTCTCGTCCTTCTGCAGGCCCGGCCAGGTGAAGGCGAAGTTCATGTGCATCGCCGTCTGTCCGGATTTGAAGGCATCGACGCCCTCGCCCATGTAGGAGTTGGACGAGCCGGGCGGCACGCAGCAATCATAGAGAGACTTGTAGAACTCGAGGCCCGCGACAGCGTTCGCCGAGTTCACGAAGCCTTCCATGTCGTAAGGCTTGTCCGGATTGTCGTATTTGAAGCCGTAGCTGTAGAGCACGTCCATCGCGCCCATGGTTACGCCCTCGGACCCGCGCTCGGTATAGAGCGAGGTGCCATAGACGGTCTTGCCGTCAATGGTACGACCCTGGAAGAATTCAGCGATCTGCTTGAGCTGGTCGAAGGTCTCCGGCGGAGCGAGGTCCCAGCCGTACTTGGTCTTGAACTCGGCCATCAGGTCGGGATTGGTGAACCAGTCCTTGCGGTAGGTCCAGCCGACGACGTCGCCCATGGCGGGAAGCGCCCAATAGTTCGGCGTGCCCTTGGGCCATTCGGAATAGCCGGTCACCGTGGCCGGGACGAAATCGTCCATGGTGATGCCTTCTTTGGCGAAGAAGTCGTTGAGCTTGATGTAGTGGCCGTTCTCGGCGGAGCCGCCGATCCACTGGCTGTCGCCGATGATCAGGTCGCAGAGCTTGCCCTTGGAGTTGAGCTCGTTGAGGAACCGCGCGGCGTAGTCGGTCCACGGCACGAATTCGAACTTCATGTCGATGCCGGTCTGGGCGGTGAAGTCCTTGCTCAGTTCGACCAGCGCATTCGCCGGGTCCCAGGCGGCCCAGCACAGTGTAATCGTCTCGGCCTGTGCGCTGGTCACAGGCATAGTCGCAGAAAGCATCACGAATGATGCGGCCGCGACAGCGGCCTTCATACCAAGTTTCATGGTCTCTCTCCCGTTCGGACCTCGCGGCCCCAAAATCGGAATGCTGCACGGCATTCCGAAGCTCCCTTGTCCCCCACCGATCCCCAGATCGGGGCGGCGGGCTCAAGCTCCCTGTCACGCGGCGAAACCGGGCAGATTGCCAGTCCCGGCCTCACGCGGCCTCCCTCCAGAGACCCACGTGTTTAGTGAATTTGTTTAGTAAGACGCATTTCACTAAACATTGCAAGGGGGTCACTAAACACGAATGTCAAGTGCGCCGGGCTTTTGGTCCGGTGTCATTGTTTAGTGCAATGTTGAGAATTGTTTAGTGCGCGTTGAGCGCCGCGAGAGTCACGCCGATTGGAGTTCGGGCTTCACTTCCTCGAGCTCGATGAGCGTACCGTCGAAATCCTTGGGATGAAGGAAGAGGACGGGCAGTCCGTGGGCGCCGATTCTCGGCTTGCCGTCGCCGAGGATCCGCGCGCCGCCTTCGACCAGTCTGCGGGCGACGTGGGCGAGATCCGGCACCTCGAAACAGATGTGGTGCATGGCGCCATTCGGGTGCTCATAGAGGAACTTTGCGACGGGCGAGTCCGTGCCGAGCGGTGTCATCAGTTCGAGCTTGGTATTGGCGACATCAACGAAGACGACGGTCACGCCATGCTCGGGCAGATCACGCGGATGATGGACTTCGGCGCCGAGGAGATCGCGATAGCGTGCAGCGGCGGCGGCGAGGTCAGGGACGACGATGGCGACATGGTTGAGGCGGCCGATCATCTGTTGCTCAACCTTCCCTCAATCTGGTTCAGTACGCTGAATGAGGCTTCGAGGACGTTCGTTCCAGGCCCGAAGATCTCAGAGACGCCGGCTTCACGGAGGAAAGGATAGTCCTCCGGCGGGATGACGCCGCCGACAATCACGGTGACATTGCCGAGCCCGCTGCCTTTCAGCTCCGCAATCAGCTCCGGAACGAGCGTCTTGTGGCCGGCCGCCAGCGAGGAAATGCCGACGGCATCGACCTTGAGTTCGCCGACATGGGTGGCGACTTCCGGAGCAGTTTCGAAGAGATCACCCATATGGACCTCGAAGCCGAGATCGGCGAAGGCGGAAGCGATCACTTTGGCGCCGCGGTCGTGACCGTCCTGGCCCATTTTGGCGATGAGGATCGACGGGGCGCGGCCATTGGCCTTGCGGAACACGTCGAGCCGCGTCTGCATCTGAGCATATTGCGGGTCACCAGCATAGCTTTCCGCATAGACGCCGGAGATGACGCGGGTGACCGCATGATGGCGGCCGAAGACGTCTTCGAGTGCAGCGGAGATTTCGCCCAACGTGGCGCGGGCGCGCGCAGCATCGATGGTGAAGGCGAGGAGGTTGCCGATCGTGCGCGCCGCCGAGCGCAATTGTGCCAGCGCGGCTTCAACGGCCACGGGGTCGCGCGTCCGCCGTATCTCCGCGAGCCGCGCCACCTGCTCCTCGCGCACCTTTTCATTGTCGACCTCGCGGAAGGGGATCGGAGTTTCGTTCTCGAGGCGGTAACGGTTGACGCCGACGATGACATCCTCACCGCGATCGACGCGAGCCTGGCGCAACGCGGCAGCAGACTCGATTGCCGCCTTGGGTATCCCCTCCTGCACGGCTTTCGTCATGCCACCCAGGGACTCGATCTCGGCCATCAACACAGACGCCTTCTCGACAAGGTCGTTGGTAAGGGCTTCGACGTAATAGGACCCGCCCAGCGGATCGACGACATCGGTGATACGGCTTTCGTGCTGGAGGATGAGCTGGGTGTTGCGGGCGATGCGCGCCGATTGCTCGGTGGGAAGCGCGATGGCCTCATCGAAGGAGTTGGTGTGCAGCGACTGCGTACCGCCGAGCACCGCTGCCATCGCCTCGATGGTCGTGCGGACGATATTGTTATGCGGGTCCTGTTCAGTGAGCGAGACGCCGGAGGTCTGCGTATGGGTGCGCAGCATCAGTGAGCGCGGGTCCTTGGCACCGAAATCGGTCATCATCTTCGCCCAGAGCGTGCGGGCGGCGCGGAGCTTGGCGATTTCGAGGAAGAAGTTCATGCCGATGCCGAAAAAGAAACTCAGCCGGCCGGCGAAGGCGTCGACATCGAGATGCTGCTCGAATGCAGCTCGAACATACTCGCGACCATCGGCAAGGGTATAGGCGAGCTCCTGCACCGCCGTCGCCCCGGCTTCATGCATGTGATAGCCCGAAATCGAGATCGAGTTGAACTTCGGCATGTGATGGGCGGTGTAGGCGATGATGTCGCCGACAATGCGCATCGAGGGTTCGGGCGGATAGATATAGGTGTTGCGGACCATGAACTCCTTCAGAATGTCGTTCTGAATGGTACCGTCGAGCTGGGCCTGCTTCACCCCCTGCTCTTCCGCCGCGACGATGAACATGGCGAGCACCGGCAGCACCGCGCCGTTCATGGTCATCGACACCGACATCTCCGCGAGCGGGATGCCGTCGAAGAGCAGCTTCATGTCCTCGACGCTATCGATTGCAACGCCGGCCTTGCCGACATCGCCGGTAACGCGCGGATGGTCGCTGTCATAGCCGCGATGGGTCGCGAGATCGAAAGCGACGGATAGCCCTTTCTGCCCCGCGGCAAGGTTCTGTCGATAGAAGGCATTGGACTCGCGCGCGGTTGAAAAGCCCGCATATTGCCGGATGGTCCAGGGCCGGTTGGCATACATGGTGGCGCGCACGCCGCGGGTGAATGGCGCAGCGCCGGGCAGGCCTGGGTCGTTGGTGTCGCCAGGGAAGTAGGCGGGGCGGATGGAGAGACCGCCATAGTCGCGATTGAGCGACTCAACCGGCTTGTCCTTCAGTTCGCGCGCCGCGAGTCTGGCCCAGTCGGCGAAAGTGGGGCCAGATGTCATACCGCCTCGAACTCCAGGATCACCTCGTCTACCGCCAGCACGGAGCCGGGCTCGACGCGGATGGAGCGGATAGTGGCGCGACGCTCGGCCTTGAGCACATTTTCCATCTTCATGGCTTCAACGATAGCGAGGGTCTGACCGGCCTCGACGATATCCCCTTCGGCGACATCGATACGGACAATCTGGCCTGGCATGGGGCAGAGGAGGAACCGGCTCATATCCGGCGGGACTTTGACCGGCATCAGCGGCATGAGATCGGCGACGCGGGGCAGCAGCACGCGGGCGACAATATCGGCTCCCCGCCAGCGCAGGCGGAAGCCGCCGGTGACGCGGTCGATGCGCACATGGTGGAGCTCGCCATCGACGCGGGCGATGGCCAGCGTCATGCCCGGCTTCCAGCCGGTTTCGACCACGCCTTTTTTGCCGACCGACCCGGTCCGCCAATACTCGATGCCGTCGGCGCGAATTTCGAAATCCCAGCGATGGTCGCCGATCAGCACGGCGCGGCGTCTCTCGATGCCGGTATGACTGCGGGTTTCGAGCGCGTAGGCCGAGACGCAGGCCAGCGCTGCGAGATGAGTGAGGCCGGCGACATCCAGCGTGACGCCGGAAAAGCCCTCGGGGAATTCCTCGGCGATATAACCGGTGGTGAGCCGGCCCTCGCGGAAGCGAGGCTGGGCCATGACGGCCGACAGGAACGGGATATTGTTGCCGACGCCTTCGACTTCGAACTGATCGAGCGCCGACTGCATGGCGTCGATCGCATCAAGACGCGTCGGCGCCCAAGTGCAGAGCTTGGCGATCATGGGGTCGTAAAAGGTCGAGATCTCGCCGCCTTCATAGACGCCGGTGTCGTTGCGGATCGCATGGTCCGCATCCGCTTCTTCGCCGGGCGGATGGTAGTGGGTGAGCCGCCCGGTCGAGGGCAGGAAATTGCGATAGGGGTCCTCGGCATAGAGACGGGACTCAATGGCCCAGCCATTGAGCTTCACGTCCTTCTGGGTGAGCGGCAGAGGCTCGCCAGCGGCGACGCGCAGCATCAGCTCGACCAGATCGAGCCCGGTGATCAATTCGGTCACCGGATGCTCAACCTGGAGCCGCGTATTCATCTCGAGAAAGTAGAACTTGCGATCCGCATCGACGATGAACTCAACCGTGCCGGCGGAGAAGTAGCCAACGGCCTTGGCCAGCGCGACGGCCTGCTCGCCCATGGCTTGGCGCGTTTTGGCATCGAGGAAGGGCGACGGCGCTTCCTCGATGACCTTCTGGTTGCGGCGCTGGATGGAACATTCGCGCTCGTTGAGCCAAAGCACATTGCCGTGCTGGTCGCCGATCAGCTGGATCTCGACGTGGCGCGGCTGGGTGACGAACTTTTCGATGAAAATTCGGTCGTCGCCGAAGGACGAGGCGGCCTCGGACTGGCTGCGCTCGAAGCCTTCGCGCGCCTCGAAATCATTATAGGCAATGCGCATGCCCTTGCCGCCGCCTCCGGCCGAGGCCTTGATCATCACCGGATAGCCGACGAGTTTGGCGACACGCACGGCGTCGGCCGCATCGGTGATCAGGTCCATGTGACCAGGCACGGTGGAGACCCCCGCCTCGGCCGCGAGCTTTTTGGAGGTGATCTTGTCGCCCATCGCCTCGATGGCTTCAACCGGCGGGCCGACAAAGATGATGCCGTGTTTTTCGAGCGCAGCGGCAAAAAGCGGGTTCTCGCTGAGGAACCCATAGCCCGGATGCACAGCCTCCGCGTCGGTGAGCTTACAGGCGGCGATGATCTTGTCGGTCGACAGATAGGACTCGCGCGCCGCCGAGCCGCCGATATGCACGGCCTGGTCGGCGAGCTTTACGTGCAGCGCATCGCGATCGGCGTCGGAATAGACGGCGATGGTGCGAATGCCCATCCTCCTGGCCGTCTTGATGACCCGGCAGGCGATCTCGCCGCGATTGGCGATGAGGAGAGAGGAGAACATTCAGGTCGTGCCCCGGTTGGGGTCCGAGTGTGTGGCGCCCCCCCTTCCAACCTCGCCGGCAAGGGGGGAGGTGCCTCTTTGCGTTGCGGGCGCGATCTCGCCTCCTTCACCCGCGGACACCCTCCCCCTCGCGGGGAG
>JBEBGE010000033.1:0-38280 GCA_040081595.1 Devosia sp. | reverse complement strand
GACGCTGGCAGAGGCCATGCCGGGCGACGCGCAGGCCGCCGCAAACGCACAAACAGCCGCTCAGGCCGCAGCTAACGCAAGCGCGGCTGCCGATCAGGCGCAGGCTTCACTGCAGGAAGCCATGAGCCAGACCGACGATGCGACCAGCGCGGAAGTTGCAAGCAGCGCGGCGGCTGGCAGTGCTCGTGAATCGCTCCAGCAAGCGGTGGGCGCCGCCGCAAGTGCGAACGCTGCCGCCGATGCGGCCGCGGCTGCCGCGGCAACCGGCGATACCCAGGCGCTAATGGCGGCTTTCGGTCAGGCCCAAGAGGCTTTTGCTAGCGCCAGCCAGGCTGCGAGCAATGCTGCACAATCGGCAATGTCCTCGGCGGGCCAGGCTATGGGCGCGCCGGGCAGCGAGGCCGCTCAGGCCAGCGCGAACCAAGCCTTCGAGGATGCGCAGACGGCAGCTTTCGCCGCCGGGCAGGCGCAAGCGGCGCTCGACAGCGTACGTGGCTCGATGGGCGGGGAAATGTCCGAAAGTCCCGGCGATATTCAGCAAGCGCTCGATCAGCTCGAAGGGCTTGATGAGACTGTTGGAGGGACAGGCGGGGGCGGACAGGAGTCCTGGTCGGGCGGCAGCGAAAGCGGCAATCTCGACCTGGGCTCGGCGCCCGGTGATGTCAGTGGCGAGTTTGGTGAATTCGCAGAGGGCGGTGACGATGGCAGCCCGCTCAGCGGTGGCGAAGGCGAATCGGCAGGCTCAGATCCGGGTCAATCACTCGATGCGCCCGGCACGCAGGACGATGGCGGCTCGAGCGAAGCCGATGCAACATTCGGCCCGGATGGTGAAACTTCGGGCCCCGATTCCGGCCTCGACTCGCATGAAATCGTAGATGGCAATGGCGGGGAGTTCGGCAGCAACGGCGAAGCTGGCATGGACATGGGCGGCGCACCACCCAGCGCTTCCGGCCTTGCCGAAGAAGGCGGCAATGATGTCGGTGCGCCAATCGATGGCGGCCAGGCCACGATCGAGGAGTCGCCCGTCGGGGGCGAGGAACTCATCCCTGAGGAGCCACTCCAAGAAGAAGCGCCCGGCGCGGAAGAGCAGCCGGCGGCCGATGAACCACCGGCTGCGGAAGAACCACCGGCTGAGGCGCCCCCCGAAGATCAGCAAATAGATCAACCCGCTGCGGAAGAGCCGCCGGTAGCCGTCGAGCCACCAGAAGCGGACCAGCCACCAGTGGCAGAAGGGCAGCTTGCGGACGAACAGCCACTCACGGGAGAGACTGATACCTTCCCGCCGGTGGAGGAAGGGCCCGCCGCGGAGGAACCGCTTGCCGCAAAGCAACCGTTTGATGAAGGCGAACCGCCGGCCGTCGAGGAACAGTCCGCGCCCGAAGTACAGCCCGCCGATCAGACGGAGCCACCAACAGAAGGCGAACAGGAAACCAGCGCAACGCCCCCAGAGGGCAATGCCGAGTCCCCGTCCGACCAAGAGGTGCCGCTGCCGACCGGCCCCGACGGCAAGGTAGCGCCGGGAGTCGCCGCCTCCGAGCTCGGCAGGCTCTCCAACCAGGACCAGGCCATCTCCGATCTTGTCGCCGTACAGGGGGGCCAGCTTGATCCTTCCACCCTCGACGGACAGCGGCTCGCGGACTACGAGAGGATCAACGACCTCAATGGCAACGTTGAAGGCGGCCTCGCCAAGGCCATGAGCGATCGCTACGAGAATCTCGCCAAGATCAATGACGCCTACGAACAGGACAAGGCCCAGATCCTCACTGACGAATCGGCCGATCGCGATGAGCAGCGCTTCTGGGGTACGCTGGCGCTGACCAGCTATGCCGGCCAGGTCACTAACAAGCTCTTTGCTGCAGCGGGCAATCCACTGGCCATCGCGGCTGACGCTACCGCGGAAAAGCTCACCCCACTAATGGAAGGAACGCAGAGTCTGTCCACTGGGCTTGGCCCGGGGACTCTGGGCCAAGGCGGGCTTCAAGAGTTGTCGCCGTCAGGGCTCGGAGACGGCGCGCCAAGTGGCGGAGAACCTGGCGTTGGAACACCCGGAGCTGTGGGGGGTGACTTTGGGCAGGGAACCGGCAACCTCTTCACCGACACCGGCAAGATCGGGCAATCCCTTTCGGACGTACCCAAGGCCTTTGAGGACGTTTCCGAGACTTACAGGACCAACAACGGGGGCAATATCAGCGGGTCCGAGACGGTGGTGGGAGAAGATAGCCGAGGCAAGGCGATCAGTGGAACGGCGAAGGGTATAAACTCGCTAATGTCGATTTCCACGGCGGAGGGCAAGGACGCAAAGATCCAGGCGGGTCTCGACGGGGTGAACGAATTGTCTCGCGCGGGACAGGAATACCTCAACTATCGGCAATACAGCGACGGACCCCTTTCGCCGAAGCTCGGTGCTGCGCGGGACGCGCTCAATATCGTGGAACTTGGGGGCCGCTACACGAAGACACAGACGACTACCGGTCGCGAGCAGGCAGTGGCCCAGGGTGAGCTCCTCACTACCTTCGGCAACACGATCGGAAGGGTCGGCAGCGGTGTTCCCGGTTTTGAAACCCGGATGCGCGACATCGGCAAGGGAGTCGGCGACGCGCATGTCGCCGGGTTTGAGGCTCGTACGGCCGCCTCCAGGGGCGATGCCACACAGGCCTTTGGCTACACTCTCGAACAAGCGGGCAACTATGGCATCGCGGGCAGCCAGCTTCTGAGCGGCCAGCTCAAATACTCGGCAACCAAAGTCTCAGAAGCGGTTGTCATCTCAGGCAAGGCGGTACGGGTCGCGGATGACGTCTTCGTCAAGTCATATGAGGAGCAGGCCAATCTGCGGCAAATGAATTCGACGACCGAGGCAAACATGCAAGCGCGCCTGCGCGAGGCGTTCATTCTCAAACAGAAATTCCTGTTGATGCAGCAGCAGGCAATGGGGACAGGACTGCCATGAGCATTGTTGCGAGAACATTCCTGGTGGCGATTAGCCTGGCAATACTGAGTTCGGAGGTCATGGCCGAACCACTGAACGTCAAAGGCAACCGCGACGGGTTGATCGCGACACTCACTATCGCCGATGACGACAAGCCGAAGCTGGAATGGCGTTTCGAACGGGCCCTGCCCACACCGATCACAAATCTGGTCGCCAACTACAATGGACAGATCATACCGGTGGGCGACACCAGAACCTATCCGCAAGCCGATGATATGACTATGGCCCTGGTCATTGTCGACATAACGGGCGGTGACGCACGCGCCAATGAGGTGTCTCTAGAGCGCGCGCGTGCCGTTCGCATCTACCAACAGGCCGCGCCTCATGTTCGTGCCGGATTCGGAATCATCGATGGTGGCTTGAGGCTGCTAATGCCGCCGCCGGACGAGACCTTCGATCCGCTCCTGGTTCTGGCCTCGCTCGGAACTTCAGATGGAGCGGCCAATCTACAGAATGCCCTTGGAGCCGGTATCGCGCAAATGGGCGAGTTTACAGAAGGTGCGCGCCGAACCATCTTCGTCTTGACCGACGGCCATAGCGACGAGCCGCTAGACTATGGTGCGCTAACAAGCGCCGCCAAGGAGCTCGATGTTTCAGTAAATGTCATTGTTAAACCTGGCCGCGAAGCCGATCTCGAGCAACTCTCAGCCTTTGCCCGTTCCACCGGTGGGTTCTACGCCAGCGGAGAAGAAGCAAGCCGGATTCTCGATGCCCCGTTCCGATTTGTCGATAGCGGCGCAACCGCGGTCCTCTCGACCGAGGGCGCCCGCCATTACTTCTGGGACAAGGACCGCCTGCTGAACGTCTCCTTCGTCTATGGCGACCGTTCGCTCACGCTCCAAGCACCCATCACCGTGCCCGAAGCAAGCCTGAGAGAGACCTGGGACCACGCCTGGGAACATCAGGGCCGGACGATCGCACTTGTGCTCGCTGCTACTGGCTGGCTAACTGCGCTGATCCTAATGCCCTTTGCCCGCTGGCCTCGCCGCCGAACGCGCGCAGTCGCGGTGGGCGCGTACTCCGCGCCGATTGCCTCGACTCCACCATCGGCTGTCTCTGTGGCGGCACCATCAACCCGGCCCGGTCTTCCGAGCGGAGCGGTCCGCCTTGTTCTGTCCGAACCCCATTCGGGCTACAGCGACCGTTTGGACCTGACCTTGGAACGAATCACCATCGGCCGTGCGCGCGACAATACCGTTGTGGTTCCCAATGGCTCGGTTTCGGGGCATCATGCGGTCCTTGTTCGTGGCGTGGATGGTGTGTTCAGTCTCTCCAACCTTTCAGAGACCAATCCGACGCTAGTCAACGGGGCGGCACAACAGTTCGCTGCCCTCAAGAGCGGCGATGAATTGCGACTCGGCGATGTCCGGGTCCGCTTTGAAAAGGGAATGCCCTGATGCGATTGCTGCGTTCTGCTCTGTTTGCGATCGTCGCAGCTTCGTCTCTACCCGGGGGGCCGATTTCGGCTGCGCCAGTATTGGTCGCCCCGGCCGACACCGGCGCCGACGAAATCGCCTGGGGCCTCATTCGCGATTCAGCTGACCCGGCTGTCTTCGAGCGATTCCTTGCCCAGTTCCCCAACAGCATTCACGATGCGGAGGCTCGCGAGAAGCTCGCCGCGCTCAGCGACTTGGGTGGAGAGTTCGAAGCCGCGTTCAGCTCGGAGCCAGCCGAACCCGACGATATTGCGCTCAGTGTCCAAAGTGAGCTCAAACGCCTCGGCTGCTATCGCGGCACTCTGGACGGCGACTGGGGCCCTGGCAGTCGCGCGGCGCTTGGAGAATTCGGCTCGTCTACCGGCGAAGCCGTGGGCAGTGAGCCGACTTCTGCGCTCCTTTCCATCTTAGGGGCCACAACCGGCCGGGTTTGCACACCACCAACTCCCAGAAATCCGGCGCCAGCGCCGGCTCCCAGCCCGGCGCCAACGTCGTGCTTCACGTTTAACGGCCAGACTTTCTGCGAATAGGTTCGCTCAGCGCCGCGACCACCAGCATGCTTCCTCTTATTCGGCTCTGCTGCTAGCCTATCTCATCAATGATTGGGGGCCATTTCCATGCTTTCGACGACTTTGCGAGACCTCGCTTTCACTCTGTTTGTCGGCCTTGGAGGCGTCCGCCGCGCGGCAGTCCCCGCGCTATTCGCCGCTGCCACTGCCCTTTCCTTCAACGTACCAGCCTCGGCCGCGAATCTCGAAGGATGGACACTTGTCGCAGAAGGTATTTCAGATCGGGCAGATCGCGGCGGAGCGCCGAGAGATTTCACCTATGCCATGGAGATCTATTTCGGGGTGAAGGGAAATCGTTTTGCCATGATGCGTGGAACATCGGGCAATACGCGAATCCTGATTCCGGCAGGGTCCGACAAAGGCAGCAAGCGCCGCAAGGATGGACACTTCCAACAGTATGTGACCATCAAACAGACGGCGACCACCATCCATATCGAGATGGAAAGCCGAGGCGTGGTCGAGGGCTATGCCAGCGAGACTTTCTACTTCGACGTCAGTCTCGGGAACGGAACTTGCACGGTCACCAAGTTCCGCTACAAGCCGGATTCGCGGCAGCAGCTGTCGCAGTCCTATTCCAGGACGGGAAACTGCACGTTGACCCGTGGCGCGCCTGAAGGACTCGATGACAAATAACCCGGCGGATTGCCACCTTCACTACTGGCCGCAATCGTCGACCCAAGGCCTCTCCTAAATACCGGAGGGGCGTGCGTGGGGGGCAGGTCACTTCCTTGCCCGGGCGTAAGGGGCATGCCAGTCGGCGGCGGCTGCCATTTGGATAGCATCGAGTCGTAACCGACAAGTGCAGCGATGGTGGAGCACGAGCACGCCACGATGTCGCGTGGGAGTTTGCCACCTAGAAGCTGTCAGTGCGGGGGGCCGTTCCTCACCTTGCAGACTTGCTTCACCGGGGTCTGGCGCTCCATCGCACCGACCTGAATCCAGTATCGCGTGATGGTGCAACCATCAGCCGTAATGGTGATTTGAAACTCATATTCGTAGTAAGTGCCGTCGCGACGGACGAGACTATTTCGAAGACGGAACGAGTTGCCCTTGATTGTAACTTGCGCCTTGTACCGCAGCCGGTCTCCGTCGGGAGTAGGAAAGATCCCTGAAGCGGAGCGCCGTCCTGGTTCAATTACCGCGCCGGCGGCATTGTCCTCATAGACAAAAATCCGGCCTTCATCCGAGAAGTAGACAATGTGATTGAACGAACCGCGGACGCATGGATTGAAGTCGCCCGAGCCAAAACAGATCTCAGTGATGACACCAACTTCTGCCCTCTTGCCGAGCATAACATTCGGTGTCTGGCTCCCGGCCGGGCTCACGAAGGCCATGGCCGGGAGTCCGAGAAGTGCAAACAACAATAGAAGTCGGGATACCATCTGCCTTCCTTCGAAGACGTCGCACTTGCGCTCAGAACGGTAACAGCCTTGGACGGCTCAGTGAAGTCCCTCGCGACGGTCAGCGAAATAGGCGACGACCCCTCCAGCGGCGCAAGCCATCGGCCAGCACGGCCCGGCCGAACCCCATCACCGAGTGTGGTCATCATTGCGGTCCCGTGTTTGTATCCCAGAGCTCGATCGTGCTGGTGTCGGGGTTTACCAACAGAATGCGGGTGCCGTCAGGGCTGAAGGAAGCGTCGGCGTTCGTTGCCTCCCTCTGCATGGTGTTGCCGACCTGCTGGCCGCTGTCCGTGTCCCACAGCTTGACCGTGCCCGAGTAGAATCGCCACGACAGGATGCGGCTGCCGTCAGAGCTGAAGGAGGCGTCGGCGTTTTCTACCCCCGCGTCCATGGTCTTGCCGACCTGCAGGCCGGTGGCCGCGTCCCAGACCCTCAACCTGCCCGTGTGGTTGGACACCGACACGATGCGGCTGCCGTTCAAGCTGAATTTGGCGTAGTCGCTCGTTTCGCCCTGCATGGTCTGGCCGACCTGCTGGCCGGTGGCCACGTTCCACAGCTTGCCCGCGCCGGTGTCCGAGGACCACGACAGGATGCAACTGCCGTCTGGACTGAAGAATGCGTAGGCACCCGTTCCCCCGGCCTCCATGGTCCGGCCAACCTGCTGGCCGGTGGCAGTGTCCCATACCTTTATAGCATCGGTGTCGGGGGACCCTGTGAGGATGCGGGTGCCGTCGGGGCTGAAGTGAGCGTAGCCGCTTCTTCCTCCCGCCGGCATGTCCTTGCCGACCTGCAGACCGGTGCCAGCGTCCCAGAGCTTGGCAGTGCCTGCGTCGTAGTCCACCGACAGAATGCGGCTGCTGTTGGGGCTGAAGCTCGGACTGAAGAATATTCCCTCCAACTTTATGTCCTTGCCAACCTGCTGGCCGGTAGCCGTGCCCCAGATCTTGGCCGTGCCGGTGTCTTGGAAATACGACAGCATACGGCTGCCGTCGGGGCTGAAGAATGCGTAGGCACTCGTTCCCCCCGCCTGCATTGTCTGGCCGACCTGCTCCCCGGTGCCAGCGTCCCAGAGCTTGATCGAGCCGGTGTCATAGGACACCGACAGAATACGGCTGCCGTCGGGGCTGAATTGAAAGTTGGCGTTCGCTGCCCTCGCCGGCATGGTCTGGCCGACCTGCCGGCCAGTGGCCGTGTCCCACAGCCTGATCGCGAGTGTGTCGGAAGACCACGTCAGGATATGCAGGCCGTCGGGGCTGAAGCCCGCCAGTCCTATCGCGCCCGCCTGTATGGTCCTGCCGACCTGCTGGCCGGTGGCCGTGTCCCAGACCTTGACCGTGCCGTCGGTTGATGACGACACGATGCAGCTGCCAGAGGCATTGAACGTTGCATTTGAGACGCCGGGATGCTGCATCACCAAATGCACCGGCTGGTCAGCACTGGAGCGGGTCGCATGAGAAGCGCCGTCCGGCTGCCTGCAGGCTGATGCGGCGGCTTGAGCTTGTTGTGGGGAAGGGGTGACCTTCGACGGAGCAGCAGTCTTTGTCTTTGGCGTCAGTGCAAGCATGCGGGCCCGCGCCTCCGCCGCATGGGCGCCATCGGGATGAAGGACAAGGAACTTTTGCAGCAATTCGGGGTCCTGGCTGTCCCCAATAATCCCCCAGAGTGTATCCTCGGCCGCGTCGCTCTGAGCAAGCAGAACCACCGAACCCTGTGTCATGTCAGGGTCCATTCCGACCAACGGGGCAGACGCCCGCAAGGGGCTCTCCGACGCTATCGCTGCGTCGCTGCCCAGCAGAAGCGCCAAGCCCAGGGGCGCAAGCCACCGGCCAACACCACCCCGCCGAGCCACCTCACGAGGGGTGGCCGTCATTGCAGCGACCTCCTAATCGACACCGCTATCATTGCGGTCCAGTCCTTGTATTCCAGAGCTCGATTGTGCCGCCGTCGGGGAGCATCGCAAGGATGCGGCCGCCGTCGGGGCTGAAGGAAGTGTAGGCGTTCGTTCCCCCCTGCCTGGTCCTCCCCACCTGCAGGCCCGTAGCCGCGTCCCAGAGCTTGATCGTGCCGGTGTTGGGGGACTGCGACAGGATACGGCTTCCGTCGGGGCTGAAGTTCACGTTGGCGTTCGTTCCGCCCGCGTCCATGGTCTGGCCGATCTGCTGGCCAGTGGCCGCGTCCCACAGCTTGATCGTGCCGGTGTCGGAGGACCAGGCCAGGATGTGGCTGCCGTCGGGGCTGAAGTACGCGTTGGCGTACGTTCCCCCCGCGTCCATGGTCTTGCCGACCTGCTGGCCGCTGGCCGCGTCCCACAGCTTGATTGTGCCGGTGTCGTAGGACCAGGCCAGGATGTGGCTGCCGTCGGGGCTGAAGTACACGTTGGCGCCCGTTCCCCCCGCGTCCATGGTCAGGCCGATTTGCTGGCCGGTGGCCGCGTCCCACAGCTTGATGGTGCCGGTTTTGTAGGACACCGACAGGATACGGCTGCCGTCGGGGCTGTAGTAAACGCTGGCGTTCGTTCCCAACTCCTGCATGGTCTGGCCGACCTGCTGACCGGTGGCCGCGTCCCAAACCTTGATCTTGCCCGTTTCGTATGACCGCGACAGGAAGCGGCTGCCGTCGGGGCTGAAGTTCACGTTGGCGCCCGTTCCCCCCGCCTTCATGGTCTTGCCGATCTGCTGGCCTGTAGCCGTGTCCCACAGCTTGATCGTACCGTCGTAGGAGTACGATAGGATATGGCTGCCGTCGGAGCTGAAGTCAGCGTAGACCCTACTCGTTCCCCCCTTCATGGTCCTGCCGATCTGCTGGCCTGTAGCCGTGTCCCACAGCTTGATCGTGCCCGTGTAGTAAGAGTGCGATAGAATCTGGTTGCCGTCGGGGCTGAAGGATGCGCCGCCGTCGGGGCTGAAGAATGCGCCGGCGTGCGCTACCTCTTGCATGGTCTGGCCTACCTGCTGGCCGGTTGCCGCGTCCCACAGCTTGATTGTGCCCTCATAGGACACCGACAGGATGCGGCTGCGGTCGGATCTTAAGGTCGGGCCGGCGTGCGTTCCCCCCTGCATGGTCTGGCCGATCTGCTCGCCGGAGGCCGTGTCCCAGAGCTTGATGGTGCCGGTGTCGTAGGAGTACGACAGAATACGGCCGTCGGCGCTGAAGTATGCGTTAGCGTTCGTTCCCCCCACCTGCATGGTCTGGCCGATCTGCTGGCCAGTGAACGCGTCCCACAGCTTGATCGTGCCCGTGTCGTTGGACAATGCAAGGATACGGCTGCGGTCGGGGCTGAAGTCAGCGACGGCGCTCGTTCCCCTCGCGTCCATGGTCAGGCCGATTTGCTGGCCGGTGGCCGCGTCCCAAAGCTTGATCGTGCTGGTGTCGTAGGACACCGACAAAATGCTGCTGTCGTCGGGTCTGAAAGTGGCGTAGGCGTTCGTCCCCCCCGCCTTGAGGGTGAGGCCGACCTGCTGGCCAGTGGCGGCGTCCCACAGCTTGATCGTGCCAGTGTCGGCAGACCATGAGACGATGCAGCTGCCCGAGCCATTGAACTCTGCGCCATCGACGCCGGGATGTTGCATAACCAGGTGCGCCGGCTGGTCAGCACTGGAAAAGATCGCCGGAGAAGCGCCGGCCGGCTGGCTGCAGCCGGATGCGGCAACTTGCGCTTGGTCCGGGGACGGCCTGCCCGCAGCCGGTGCCACAGTCCCCGCCTCTGGCGTCAGTGCAAGGACGCGGGACCGCGCCTCTGCCGCGTGGGCGCCATCGGGATAAAGGCCCAGGAACTTTTGCAGCAATTCGGGGTCCTGGCTGTCCCCGATAACCCCCCAGAGCGCATCCTCCGCAGCGTCGCTCTGGGCCATAGGAACCGTGTCAGCGGCGGGCGTGGGCGGGCCTTGGGCCAGAGAGCTAGAGCAGGGCGAAGCCATCAGGACAACCAGCCCCGCGCCGACAATCCAGGTCCTTACCGCTAGCGCCACTCTCGGCCCCTCCTCCTGTCGCCCCATAACCCTAGCGGCGACGCCGAAGCTCGGCAACGAATGAACACATTGGCGCAGTGGATGAACAATTCACCGGCGTTTTGCTACCATAGCGGGACGCCCAAAACCGATCCTACCGCCTCGTCCTTGCCGTTTCCTACGGCAGAGGTGCCCAGGCGTCAGCGACGTGGGCGGGCTCGTGCATCGACGCAGAGGCGTTCTAGCGGGAAGAAGGGCGCAAGGACTCCCCCATGGCTGCCGCGATGGTTTGCCCGATGGCATCAGAAGCCTTCTTCAAAGGATCGGAATCGAGGTGAGCATATCGCGCCGTGGTCTGCGGCTGTGCATGTCCAAGCAACTTGCCAATGATTGGCAGCCCCATTCCGCCGCCCACTCCAAACGACGCAAAATTGTGACGCAGATCGTGGATCCGCAGACCTTTCAGCCCTGCGTGTCTAGTTAAGACAGTCCACGGTCGCTTTAGGTCTGCACGCGGCTGTTCATCGTCAGTGCCCGCGGTGTCGCCGGCAATCACGTAGACGCCTATGCGAGCGAGACCGTTGAGCACGGACAGCGCCGGGGTGTTCAGGACGATGGTCTTCTTGCCAGTCTTGGAATCGGGGAGCAGCAAAAGACCACGATCAAAATCGACGTGGTCCCACTTGAGGTGAAGTATCTCGCGCAAACGCGCGCCCGTGAATACTAAGAGGCGTATCGCAGCCGCAGCGTGTTCTCCAATTACTGTCTCGCGCCCCTCTCTTCGCAAGTGCTTTGCCTTTTTGGTGGGGTCAGTCTGCCATGGCACTCCTACCGTTTCGGCCTCGCGGATTGCGGCGCCCAAACTCTCAAGTTCAGCGCCAGAAAGAAATCGCTCTCTTCCTTCTTGCTTGAACTTGACGATCCCTCGCGCTGGGTTCACCGCGCTTTCGACGAGACCATGACGGAAAGCGAAGCCGAACATCGAGCCCACGATGGCCACTGTGCGGTTGGCCTGCGCCGGTCGTGTCCTCATCGAAAAATGCATCCCGGCAATATCTGTCCGAGTGACATCCTTCGCTTTCTTGGAGCCGATGGGCGGGAGCACCCAGGTATTGATTACCCCTTCATAACTCGCCTTCGTTGCCGGCTTGCGCTTGGCCCCGACATGCTCCGTAAGGAACCGCTCGGCCAGTTCTGACACCGTCATGGACAGCCGCTGTTTTGCTTTCTGTTCCTGGGGATCCATACCAAGGTTGACGCGTGCGCGAAGCCTCTCGGCCTCTTCGCGCGCTTCTTCTGGAGTGAAGCGCTTGGTCGAACCCAGCGTCACGCGCTTCTTTGCGGTACGCCGCCCGCCTTCTCCCGCGCGGTACGTGTAAATCCAGGACTTCGCCCCGGTAGGCGAGACGCGAAGCCCGAAGCCGTGAATTTCGGTGTCGAATATGACGTAACGCACTGCCCCCGGAAGCGCCGCGTCCGTAGTCCGCTTTGTGAGCTTTTGAACGGACATCTAACCTTGCCTTAGAGCCCCTCCTTGGGGTTCCACCTAACCTGCGGGGCACCACCGGGGCACCACCAAAAGCGAAAGCGCCGGCAACTTGAAGCAGACGAGTAGGACAGAAGTAATTGCTTTTCAAGGATCTTCTGGAACAACGCGCAACCAGCGGACACCACAGGAAACAAGATCCCCGAAATTCGTAATGATGGGGTCAGGTGTTCGAGTCACCTAAGCGGCACCATCCCAGTTTTGTCTCCCGCCCGTTGCGAGCCCGCACAAGTCCTGCAACGCTGCGCTTTGCCGTGTCCTGCTGCGGCGCTGCCCACCCCCGCAGGACGATTCCGCTCCGGGTCGGCGCGCATCGTCCTTCAATAGCCCCGCCCCTACGTCTTGGGATTGAGTTTCCGCCAGGCCTGGTATTCGCCTTCGGCATCCGGATGGAGCGGGTAATAGCGCTGGAGCGGTTCGCCCTGCATCAGCTTGATGCGGGAGAACTCCTCCCACTCGGCGTGTTTGCGCGCGTCCTCGATGACCTTTTCGGCCATCGCCACCGGCAGGACGACGACGCCGTCATCGTCGGCGACGATGATATCGCCGGGAACGACGGTGACGCCGCCGCAGGCGATCGGCACATTCACCGCGAAGGGAAAAATGCCGGTCTGGACGTGATAATTGGGCGTCCAGCCTTTGAGCCAGAGGGCCAGGTCGAGCTTTTGCACATTCGGCCAATCGCGCATGCACCCGTCGATGATGATGCCGGCGCCGCCGCGGCCCTTGAAATAGGTACTCATCATATCGCCGAAGACGCCGGAGCTCATGTCGCCGCGCGCGTCGACCACGACCACGTCGCCTTCCTGCACATGATAGAGCACATGCCGGTGCAGCTGCTTCTCGGGATCGGAGTACTCTCCTTCGCTGAACAGGTCCGGCCGCTGCGGCAGGAACTGCAATGTCAGCGCCGGACCGACGATCGACTTGCCTTTGTTCTGCGCCACGGGCCCGACCATGTGCGGGTTGCGATAACCCATATGGCCCAGAGTGCCCGCGACCGTCGCCGCCCCGATCCCCTCGAGCTGCCGGATCAGATCCTTCGAGGGACGGACGATGTCCTGATTGTGCGTCATCAAATGTGTCCTACCAATTGGTTACCGAGCCATCGCGCAGTTTGAGGTGCGGCGCTTCCCAGAATTTGAAACTTTGCTCTTTAACGAGCTCCTCGTTGACTTCGACACCCAGGCCCGGCCGATCGCTGACCGGATAGGACGCGCCTTCGAGCCGCGGCTGAACCGGGAAGAACTCGGAATTGTCAAAGCCGAGATTGGTCTCGGGCGCCCGCGTCTCGAGCCAGGAGAAATTGGCGACGGCGGCGCCGAAATGCACCGTGGCCGCCGTGCAGATCGGACCCAGCGGATTGTGCGGCATCAGGTCGACATAATGCGCCTCGCTCCAGCCGGCGACCTTCATCGCCTCGGTCAGCCCGCCGACATTGCATACGTCGAGCCGGTTGAACTGATGGATGCCGCGCTCGATATAGGGCAGGAACTGCCACTTGCTGGCGAACTCTTCGCCGATGGCAAAGGGAATCTCCGTCATCGTCCGCAGCGATTCGTAAGCCTCCGGCGTTTCGTCGCGAATCGGCTCCTCGAGGAAATCGAGGACGCCCTTGTCCAGCTTGTTGCAAAAGCTTGCGGCCTCTGCGACCGAGAGGCGATGGTGGTAGTCGATACCCAGCACCACTTCGCTGCCCAGTTCCGCGCGAGCCTTATTGAGCATTGCCGCCGTCACCGCGACCGACTCCCGCGGCTCGAAGATCTCCTTGCTGCTCTGGCCAACCGGAAAAAAGCGGATCGCCTTCCAACCCTGCGCCATGAGCTCCTTGGCCCGCGCGATGGCGGCATCGCCCTCGGCCTCGTCGCCCGTCGAAGCGAAGGTGGGGATCGTGTCGCGCTGCTTGCCGCCGAGCAGGTCATAGACCGGCACGCCCAGCGCCTTGCCCTTGATGTCGTGCAGCGCAATGTCCACCGCCGAGATCGCGGCCTGCAGGACGCGCCCGCCTTCGAAATACTGGCTGCGATAGGTCTCCTGCCAGATCGCGCCGATATCGAAGGCGTTGCGGCCGATGAGGAAGCGCGAATAGTGCTGCAGGGCCCCGGCCACAGCCATTTCACGGCCGCTGAGCCCGCTCTCGCCCCAGCCGAAAACGCCTTCGTCGGTCTCGACCTTGACGATCAGCTGGTTCCTGATGCCGATCCACACCGGATAGGGCTTGATGGCGGTGATCTTCATCGGCGTCAGCTCCAGGTCCGGTCCCAGGAATATTCGTCGTCCCAGCGATCGGTCGGCTGCCAGATGCCGGTGACTCCCGGTTGCAGATGCTGCGCGATGACGTCGTCGACGACATCGTCGATCCCGAGCCCCGGCTTGTCGGGGACTTCGATGAAACCGTCCTTGACCAGGGGCTTGGGCAGGCCAGTGACGATATCGTCCCACCAGGGCACATCGACCGAGTGATATTCGAGCGCCATGAAGTTCTCGGTGGCAATCGCCACATGCGCGGCCGCCATGGCCGCGATGGGACTCTCGGCCATGTGGATGGCCATTGCCACCCCATGGTCCTGTGCCATGTCGCCGATCTTTTTGGTTTCGAGAATGCCGCCCGAGGTCAGAAGGTCCGGATGGATGACCGAGAGGCCACCGCTCCTGAGCAGCGGCTCGAACCCTTCCTTGAGGTAGATATCCTCGCCCGTGCAGATGGGGACGGTCGTCGCGTCCTGCAATTGCCGGTACTGCTCGGCATATTGCCAGGGGATCACGTCCTCGAGCCAGGCCGGCACGTATTTTTCAATCCGCCGCGCCAGGCGAATGCCGTTCTGCAGCGAGATGTGCCCGACATGGTCGATCGCGAGCGGCACCTCCATGCCGATCACCTCGCGCACCTCGGCGATATATTGTTCGAGCAGGTCGAGGCCCTTGTCGGTGAAGTGCAGCCCGGTGAACGGATGCCGGACATTGTGGGTGTCGTAATTGGCGTTGCGCCGACGCCGGTCTTCCATCGTTTTGACGACTCCGCGCTCGGGATGAATGCGGTAGCCCTCGAGCGAACCCGCCGGAGCGACGACAGCGCCGGGGATATCGGCAATCTGCATCAACCCCAGGTCCATCTTGAGAAAAGTGAAGCCGCGCTCCATCCGTTCCTTGAGGCGCCTGCCGGTCTCAATGCCGCTCGGCTTTTCCGCGTCGGTGTCGGCATAAATGCGCACCTTGTCGCGAAACTTGCCGCCGAGCATCTGGTAGATCGGAATTCCATAGGCCTTGCCGGCAAGGTCCCAGAGCGCGATCTCGACCGCCGACACCCCACCGCCCTGCCGTCCGTGGCCACCGAACTGCTTGATGCGACGGAACAGCCGGTCGATGTCGCAGGGATTCTCGCCCAGCAGCCGGCTCTTCAGCATCAGCGCGAAAGTTGCACTGGCGCCGTCGCGCACCTCTCCCAGCCCAACAATGCCCTGGTTGGTGTAGATCTTGACGAGCGCCGAAGTGAAGGGCGCCCCCACGATCTCGGCCACCCGCATATCGGTGATGCGAAGCTCGGACGGCTTCGAATTCGTGTTCACCCGATCGAGAACGGCATCGGGCGCGGCGCTGGTCATTTCGGCATTCCTGTCTAGGGCACCCGTTCCGGCGCCGGGCGCCGTCGGGCTTCGCACACTTGCTTCAAAACTTACTCGGCGTTGAGCGCCATCTCGGTCTCGCCGTCGAACAGATGCATCCGCTCCTGGTCGAATTCGAGCCATACCTGTTCGTCGGGCACCACGCTTACCGATGGCGGCACGCTGATATTGACCACGGCGCCCGAAAGGAACGCCTGGACGAACGTCACGTCGCCCGTAGGCTCGACCGTATAGACCTTGGCCGGAATGGCGCCGGGGATCGAGGACTTGTGCAGCTTGAGGGTGGAATGCCGCGCGCCCAGCACGATCTTCTTGCTGGTTGCCTTTTTGACTTTCCTTGCGTTCCGCGGCGAGAGGGCGAGCGTCCAGCCCTCGGCGCTGCTGAGCGCAGTCTCGCCATTGACGCTGGTCGCCTCGAGCGGAATGAGGCTCATCGCCGGACTGCCGATGAAGCTCGCAACGAACATATTGACCGGATGCGCGAAGACCTGCGCCGGCGTGTCGTATTGTTGCAGGTAGCCGCCATTCATCACTGCCATCTTGTCGGCCATGGTGACCGCTTCGAGCTGGTCGTGCGTCACATAGATGATCGTTGCCTTGAGGTCCTGGTGGAAGCGCTTGATTTCCGAACGCATCTGCACGCGCAGCTTCGCATCGAGATTGGAAAGCGGCTCGTCCATCAGGAATACGGCCGGGTCGCGCACCAGCGCGCGGCCCAGCGCCACGCGCTGCTGCTGGCCGCCCGAGAGTTCGCGCGGCTTGCGCTCGAGCAGATGCGTCATGTCGAGCACCTTGGCCGCCTCGCGCACCTTGAGGTCGATCTCTTCGCGCGGAAGCCGCCGCATCTGCAGCGGGAACGCCAGATTCTTGTAGACCGACTTCTGCGGATAGAGCGCGTAGTTCTGGAACACCATGGCGATGTCCCGGTCCTTGGGGTCGAGATTGTTGACCACGCGATCGCCGATGACGATATCGCCCGAAGTAATCGGGATCAGGCCCGCGACCAGATTGAGCGTCGTCGTCTTGCCGCAGCCGGAGGGGCCGACCAACGCGACGAACTCGCCGTCGTTCACCGTCAGCGAGACATCGTGCACGGCATAGACCGAGCCATAGGTCTTGACGAGATCTTTGAGCACCACCTGGGCCATGGACCAACCTTCTTAGTGTTTGACTGCGCCCTCAGTGAGAGCCCGCACGAAATAGCGTTGCAGCAGCAGGAACAACACGACGACCGGCACGCTCATCATGAAGGTTGCCGCCATCAGGCCGGGATAGTCGGACGTGTTCTCAGAGAAGAAACGCTGAATACCGACGGGCAGCGTGAGCTGCTCGTTCTTGGTGAGGAAGGTGGCGGCATAGATGTATTCGTTCCACGCGCCGATGAAGGAATAGATCGCGGTAGCGATGATGCCAGGCACCGAGAGCGGCGCGACGATCAGGATGAACGCCTGGAACCGCGTTGCCCCGTCGATGCGTGCGGCCTGTTCGAGCTGCACCGGGATATTGTCGTAGAATCCCTTGAGCAGCCAGATCGCGAGCGGCAATCCGAAGGTCAGATAGGTGAGGATGAGCGAGCCATGGGTGTTCACCAGCCCCAGCCACCGCATCAGAATGAAGAGCGGCACCAGAAAGATCACTGCGGGGAACATGTTCCTCAAGAGCACCGAAAAGAACAGGAACTTGCGGCCCGGAAAACTGAAGCGCGAAAAGGCATAGGCAGCGGGCACGGCGACCGCCACCGCGAGCAATGTCGTGAGCACCGAGACGTAGAGACTGTTCCAGAAGAAGCGCAGGAAGTCCTGCCCCACGCTGTTTTGCGGATCGAGCAGCTTCTGGTAACTCGCCAGCGTTGGCTCCCGGGGCCACCATTGAGGCGGGAACTGCATCGCGGCGAAACCGGACTTGATCGAGGTGATCAGCATCCAGATCATCGGAACGGCCGTATAGAGCAGCATGAACAGCAGGAAGAACCTGCCGCCCCAGCGCCAGCCATCGATGCGCTGTCCGCCGCTGCGGGATACGCTGTCGAGCGCCATGGCTATGGCCCCTCCTTCTTTTCGGCGCCGCTGAGGGCGCGCACATAGAAGTAGCCCATCGTCATCAGGATCAGGAACAGCAGCACAGAATAGGCCGCGCCCACGCCCCAGCGCTGCCGGCCGAAGGCAATCTCATAGATATGCGTGATCCAGATATGGGAGGCGTTGGCGGGGCCGCCGCCTGTCATCAGCCAGGGGATGATGAAGGAGTTGAAGTTGGCAACCGCGAGCAGAAGGATCGTCACCGTCGAAACCCCGCTCAAATAGGGGAAGGTCACATGCCAGAAGCGCTGCCAGGCATTGGCGCCGTCGACCTTTGCCGCGCGCAGCAATTGGTCGGGCACCGTCTGCAACCCTGCCGTCAGCATGATCATCGCGAACGGAAACTCGCGCCAGATATTGACCACGATCAGCGAGGGCAGAACCGTATTGGTGCGGTCGATGAAGTTCGGCTGGTGGTCGAGGATGCCCAGTTGCACGAGCACCGCCCCGATGAGACCGAAATCCGAATGGTAGATCCATTTCCAGACATAGGACGCGGCGACCGCGCTGATGACCCACGGAATGATGAGGATGGCGCGAATCACGCCGCGGCCGAAAAAGTCGCGATGCAGGGCCAGCGCCGCGCCATAACCCAGGATGAACGCGATGATTGTTGACGCAAAGGTCCAGATGAAGGTGTTGAGCGTGACCTTCCAGACGATCTCGCTGCCCAGGATCGCCACGTAATTGTCGAAGCCGACCCAGATCTTGTCCTTGAGCAGAAGCCCCGGCGGCGTTTTGTAGAGCGACAGGTCGATCGTGTAGTAGATCGGATACGCAATCACGATCAGCATCACGATGATAGCCGGCAGCACATAGAGATAATCGGTGCGGCTCGTCCACATCTGTTGCAGCAGGCTGGTACGCACCACCGGCTTGGTTCGATTCGAGTCGGCCTGGCCTGTCATGATGGTCACGTGGCGCGCTCTTGACCTGGCAGGAGGGATACGACCGGCGGCGTTGGGCCGCCGGTCGCATTGGGAGTGAAGGGACTAGAGTCCGCCGCCTTCTTTGATCGCTTCGACCTTCTTGGCTGCATCTTCGGCCGCCTCGTCGACGGTCATGGCGCCGGTGAGGGCATTCTGCAGCATGTCGGGGATGATGTGATTCATGATCTCGGGCGTCTCAGGGAGAGCCGGGAACGGAACACCAAAGGGCAGCATCGAGGTGGTCACATCGAGGAACTTGACGTTCTCGAGCCGCGTCTTCATCCACTCGGTCTTGAAGCCGTTGAGGTTACCCGGGTTTGAACCCGCATAGGCCATCTTCAGCGACCATTCCGGGCTGGTCCAGAAGCAGACAATCGCCTTGGCCGCCGGCTCGTCCACCACGCCACCCTCGACATATTCAGGGTTGAGGATGTGGATGTTGGAGCCGCCGAACACCACGGCGCGGCGTCCGTCAGGACCGGTCGGGATCAGGCCATAGCGCATATTGTCGATGACGGTCTGCGCCTTGGCCGCGTCTTCACCCGTTGCCTTCTTCTGGAGATCCAGCATCACGTTGTAGTCGGACGGGTGCGAGATCATCATGCCAAGCTGACCGGCAACAAAGAGCGGCTGGTTGTCGGCCTGCTGGTTGGTGAGCGCCGAAACCGGCACGGACTGGTCGCGGACATACATATCGTAGGAGGCCTGCAGAGCGCGCTTGCTTTCCGGGCTGTTGAGACGGATCGTGTCGAGCTTCGGGTTGGGATCGGCTTCGTCGAAGACGCCGCCGCCATAGCCCCAGAGCTGCGGCATGAATCGGTAGGGCGTATTGCCAGCATTGACGCGGGCGACGAGGCCATAGCCGGCGATCCCGAGCGTGTCATGGATCTGTTTGGAATAGGCAACCACGTCGTCCCAGGTCTCGGGCGCGTGGTCGGGAAGGCCCGCGCGCTTGAAGATGTCGGCGTTCCAGATGAGCGCCATCGTCTCGTTATTGGTCGGGATACCGTAGGTCTTGCCTTCCCAGGTGACCGACTTCATGGCGCCCGGCCAGAAGTCGTCATTGGACCAACCAACATCCGTCGGACCGAGTTCCTGCAAGACGCCCTTGGACGCGAATTCGACGCCACCCAGGATCTGCAGACGAACAACCATCGGGCCCGCATTGCCCGCGAGAGCCGTGCGGAACTTGTCCAGCAGGTCATTATAGGTCAGCGCCTGGTCCTGCAGGTCGATGTTCGGATAGGTCTCGCGGAAAGCGACGAAAAAGTCCTTGTAGTACTGGCGCAGCAGGTCCGGGTCGCCTTCGAACGCACCCTGGTACCAGAAGGTCAGCTTGCCCTTGTAGTCGAGCGGCGTGACCTTGCTGCACCCCTGGGCGGTATCGAACTTTTCGGTACCCGCGATGGAGCGGACATATTCGGGCGACCACTTGCTCAGATCGACCGGTGGCTCAGCGAGCGCCGTCGTCGACAGGAGCGAAGTCGCCATGGCAGAGACAGCAACGCCGCGCGCAATGGCACGGCCGAGCTTCGAACTCGTCATTGGAATCCTCCAGATTCTCCCAACCGCCATGCACCAAGCATGCGGGTTTCCTACGCCTCAGACCGCGGGGTACGGCTTTTTGTCTTTGTGTATCCCCCCGATAGCTTTGCACGTTCTCAGAATCAGGATTGCGTGTCAACCAAGACGGATCGTACATTGTTCGGCGTCAACTGCGTATGATACGTCCGCCGGTGTGGACGGGTCACGGGGGCGTACTTGGGGCAGGCCGAACAATACAGGGTCAAGCCGCCGGAAGGCATCGACGCCATCGATGCCTCGAACGAACGGACGGCTTCGCTCTACGAAACCATCCGCGACGACATCATATCCGGCCGGCTGCAGCCCAACGAGCGGCTGGTTGTCGCCGACCTCGCCCAGCGCCACGACACGTCCACCAATCCGGTCCGCGAAGTCCTGCAGCTCCTGCGCGGGGAAGGCTACGTGGTGTTTTCGCCAAATCGTGGTGCGCGGGTCCGCCCCATCGACCATGACTTCGTCCGCAACATCTATGAGATCAGCGCGCTGATCGAGCCGATGCTCACGCGCTGGTTCGTCGATATGGCAACGCTTGACGACATAGCCGAGCTCGAGCGCATCCAGGACCTGATCGAAGCCAACAATTTTGCCGACGCGACGCTGCACGGCGGGCTCGACATCCAGTTTCACACGGTGATCTACCAGCGCCACTACAACCGCTACGCCGCCGAGATCTGGTGGAAGCATCGCGAATTGCTGAGAGCGGTCGGCCGGCGCTATGGCGCGACGCTGATCCGCCGCACGCAGATCATCCAGGAACATCGCGATCTCATTCAATTGATCAAGGCCGGCGATGCCGACAAGGCCGCGGCACTTGTGGCCAAGCACGTCGAGCGCTCGGGCCGTCACATTCTCGAACACATGCGCGCCGAAAGTGCGATGCGGGCCAGCTAGAGCATCATTCCAGAACCAGCGCCGCCAGTACGCTTGAGCAATCTCAGATAGAGGGCAGGAACCAAATGAAGATTACGGGCGTCAAGCCGTGGCTGATCAAGTCCAGCTTCTCCTATTGGGGCGAGTATCTGTTCGTCGAGGTGACGACCGATGAAGGCATCTCGGGCTGGGGCGAGATCACCTCGACCACCAGAATCGCCAACCGGGCCCTCGCCGCGATCCTCATGCAGGTGGGCGAGCAGCTCAAGGGCGAGGACGCCAGCCAAATCGAGCGGCTCTGGCACAAGAACTTCCGCAGCTTCACCTACATGGGCAGCCGGGGCGCTGCCTGCGAGGTGACGAGCGCCATCGACATTGCCCTGTGGGACATTCGCGGCAAGGCGCTGGGCCTGCCGGTCTATGAGCTTCTGGGTGGCGCAGTGCGCGATGAAATCGCGCTCTATACCCACCCGGACCAGCGGAACTTCGACACCAGGGAAGGCGTCATCGCCGAGATCAGGGCGATCGTCGATTCGGGACATACCGGCCTCAAGTTCGATCCCTATGCCTATCAGGGCCCGATGGAAGACGGCCGCCCGCGCGAGCAGCGCGAGGGCTATCTCGACGGCGCCATGACGCGCAAGGACGAGCGCGAGGCCGCCGAACTGACCGAATTGATCCGCCAGACTGCCGGACCCGATGTCGATGTGCTGATCGACGCCCATGGCCGCTTCGACGTGCCGACCGCCATTCGCCTCTGCCGCTCGCTCGAGGAAGCCGGCCAGATCGACTGGTTCGAAGAGCCCTGTCCGCCCGAGAGCCTCAATGCGCTCAAACAGGTACGCGACAAAGTCAGCGCCGCCATCTCATGGGGCGAGCGCGGCCACACAAAGTGGGATTTCGCGCCCGTGCTCGAACAGAAATTGACCGACTACATCATGCCGGACGTCACATGGACCGGCGGCATCACCGAGCTCAAGAAGATCTCGGCGCTGGCGGAATCTTTCTACATCCCGATCTCGCCGCACGACGCCGGTGGCCCCATCAATATTCTCGCCGGCGCACACACCATGATGACCGTGCCGAACTTCTACAAGCTCGAGACCAATCGCTGGGACCTCGGCGGCTACGACGAGTTCGTACAGACCCCGATCGACTCAAAGACCGGATTCATCAAGCTGCCGAGGGTTCCGGGCCTCGGCATCGAAATGAACATGGACTACCTCAAGGCCCACGAGATCAAGCTGGCCTGACAGCCGGCATCAAGGGCCGACACGCCCATCGGGAGGAATTGGTGAAGATCACCGGTATCAAGACCGTCATCGTCAATGCGATCCATCGCAACTGGATCTTCGTCAAGGTAATGACCGATCAGCCGGGCCTGTATGGCTGGGGCGAGGCAACGCTGGAGTGGAAGACGCGTGCCGTGACCGGTGCCATCGAGGACCTTGCGCCCTTCGTCGTCGGTGAAGACCCCAGGAACATCGAACACCTGGTCAACAAGATGACCCGCTTCAGCTTCTGGCCGCTCGGCTCGATCGGGCTGACCGCCGTCTCGGGCATCGAACACGCGCTTTGGGACATCAAGGGCAAGGCGCTCGGTGTGCCGGTCTGGCAGTTGCTCGGCGGCAAGGTGCGCGACAAGGTTCGCGTCTATACCCACCTCAAGCGCGGCGCCGTCGGCTTCCAGGTGCCCAACACCGACCTCTCCGCCTATTGCGATGCCGTGCAGCAAACCGTCGAGATGGGCTATGACGCGATTAAGCTCGGCTTCGTGCCCTATGGCGGCTACGACGCACCGATAGAAGCCGTCAAGCATACCGTCAGGCTGGCGGAAGGCGTCCGCGAGCGGATCGGCGACAAGGTCGACTTCATGGTCGATTTCCATGGCCGCCCGGATTCGCTCGGGGCCGCGATCGCCTACATCAACGCCATCGCGCCCTCCAAGCCCCTGTTCTGCGAAGAGGTGATCCAGCCCGGCGATACGCCCGCCATGGCCGATATCGCACGGCGCGTCGATTGCCCGCTGGCAACCGGCGAGCGGCTGTTCACACCACGCGAGTTCGCCGAGGTTGCCGAGACGCGCGCCGTGACTTACGTTCAGCCCGACCTTGCCCACTGCATGGGGATCAGCGGCGGCCGCAAGATCGCGGCCATCGCCGAGGCCGCGCATATGGGGGTCTGCCCGCACAACCCGATGGGCCCGGTGGCCGGCGCCGTGGCGCTCAATTTCGACGTCGCCACCACCAATTTCGTCATTCAGGAAGAAGCCGTCGGCATCGTCCCGTGGTTCGAAGAGATCTGCAGCGTCCATCCGCTGCAGCTCAAGGACCATTCGTGGACGGTTCCCGAAGCTCCCGGTCTCGGCATCGAGATTGACGAGAAAGCAGCTGCCAAACACCCCTTCGTCCAGGAAATCATTCCCGCGACGGAATCGCTGCTCGCCGATGGCCGCATCGCAAACTGGTAAGTGACAGGACCCGAACCCAGATCATGAAGATCGTCGATCTCCGCTGCGCCGTCATCGGCAAGCACCCCATCGTCCGCATCGTCACCGACGAAGGCATCCATGGCCTCGGCGAAGTGGAATACACCAAGACCTATCTCAAGCCCTTCGTGCTGCATTTCCGCGAGGCGCTGATCGGCGAAGACCCGACCGATGTCGAGCGCGTCATGCTCAAGATCCGTCAGCGCGGCGCGTTCAAGCCCTATGGCGCGGCGGTGAGCGCTATCGAGCATGCGCTCTGGGACATCGCCGGCAAGGCCGCCAATGTTCCCGCCTATAAGCTCCTCGGCGGCAAGGTGCGCGACCAGGTCCGCACCTATAACGGCAACAAACGGCGCAAGCGCACCGGCGACAGGCCCGAGGATTATGCCGCCGACGTCAAGTGGATGATGGAGCAGCCCGAAGGCTTCTTCATGGTCAAGCAGGGCATCTCCTTTCACTCCAACATGAAAGACAGCATCGAGGGCTTCCATTACGGCCCGGTGCAGAAGAAGGCCGGCTATCACGGCGCCATGGACCAGGGTCAGATCAGCGAACGCGGCTTCGCCCACATGCTCGATTGCGTCGCCGCCATGAAGGACGTTCTTGGCGACAAGGTGAGCCTGGCTCTCGATTGCGGTCCCGGCTGGTTCCTGCCCGACGCCATCCGCTTCGCCAATGCGGTCGAGAAATACAACCTCATGTGGCTCGAGGACATGCTGACCGGGGACTATGTGCCCTGGGTCAATCCGCAGGCCTATCGCGAGCTGACGCGGTCAACCACCACCCCGATCCATACCGGCGAGCAGATCTACCTGCGCCACAATTTCAAGGAACTGATCGAGACCCAGGCCGTCCGCATCATCGGCCCCGATCCGGCCGATATCGGCGGCATCGCCGAACTCAAATGGGTGGCCGAGCACGCCTATATGCACTCGATCATGATGGCACCGCACGGCACCGCCAATGGCCTTCTCGGCCTGGGCGCGCTGATCAATGTCTCAGCCACCCTGCCCGCCAATTTCATCGCCTTCGAATATCCGACGGCGTCGGACGAGTGGTGGCCCGATATCGTCACCGGCCTGCCCAGGCAGATCGTCAGCAATTCGATGATCGACCTTTTGCCCGGCCCAGGCCTCGGCCTCGATATCGATCCGGAAGGCGCCAAAAGATATCTGCTCGAGGAAGACAAAGGCTTCTTCGATCCCGCCTGAGCGCGGACCGCGTCCGCTCAGCCAGCCATCCGCGCGATCAGGTCCCGCGTCCGCCACTCGCGGCCAATCGCGTTGGTATGATGTGTCAGCGAACAGAGGTCCTTGCTGTCCGGGATCGGTGGCTGGAAGATCAGCGTGTACGGTTGGGTGTCGCGTTGCGCCCTCAGCGCTTCGAGCGCCGCGCTCCATGCAGCATAGGCCGTCGCGTCGGAGATATAGTCGCTGGGCACCACCACAAAGATTTCCGCATTGGGAAACTCGGCCTTGAGGTAGCGGCTCGTTTCGTCGAAAAAACCCAACACCGCGACCGGGTCTTCGCGCCGGGATTCGTGCCGCAGAACCTCCGCCTTGCAATGTTCCGTCGCAAAATCGAGATCGCCCCATCGATCGGGCATGGACTCGAACTCGGTCGACGCATCTGTCCCGCCTGCAAGCCGCGTACGCGCAAAGAGGTAGAGTGGCATTTGCGGCCTGAGTTGCACGATCGACAACGATCCTCCCCTCAGGTCCAGGTCGTTGCGCTCATTTACGAAGTCGCTGATCGAAGCAGCCCGCAGCGGCAGCAGCGACGAATAGATGACGCGCTTGACCGCCAGCCTGTCGTCGTCGCCGGCGAACACACCCTCGATCGCCCTGCGGTAGTTGGCCTCGGAATAGGCCTCGTTGAGCAGTGCGAAATTGTACCAGTTCTCACCGTCCGCCTCGCTCAACATTTTCGCCGAGAGCGAGAAATAGGCGTTGGAGCCACCCAGAATGAGGCCGGTTACTTTTCTCTCTTCATGCGTGAGGCGTTCGAGTTTTGCCGCGTATATCTCCTGCCTGTTGCGTTTGAAGACATCGTCGCGATCGACCGCGAGATATCCGGCATAGGCCAGAAACACCGCGGGGATGGCGATCCACTGGATGAAGCGGTTACCGCTGGCCGTAAACGGCGAACTCAATGCCTGCATCCCTTGTAATGGTCAGCGCCATGATCAGCAGCAGTACGAGCTGCACCCAGGGCAGCCTGTAGAATTTGTAACGCCGCTGCCGGAACAGCCGCGTCTTCTGGAACAAGAACTCGGCGCCGATCATCGCGACGATCAGCAGCAGCGCCTCGCGCGTGCCGCGCGGCGTCGCCAGCAGCCGCGGCACATCCCCCATTCCATCGACATGGAACGTCAGCTTGCTGAGCAGCCGCCCAAAATCGGCATCGGCAAACATCAGCCTGCCGATCACCACGCCAAAAATCATCAGCAGCACCGGCACCACCGGAATCCGCCGCTTCAGCAGCTCGACGCTGATCGCGAACAGCGCGGCGTGGAACAGGCCCCATATCAAAAAGTTCATCGACACGCCGTGCCACATGGCCGAACTCAGATAGACCGCGAACACCGCCGCGATCCGCCCGTATCTGCCGCGCACCGGGTCGTAGAACAGCGCCTTCAGCACAGCCGACAGCGAGGTATGCCAGCCCTTCCAGAAGTCGACGAGATTGGTCGCCGAGAATGGCTGCCGGAAATTGAGCGGGATCTTGACCCCGACGATCCCCATCACCGCAAAAACGATCAGCGAGAGCCCGCAGAAATTGGCATAGACGAACATCTCGAAGATGATCGCAAAGCTGATCGAGCTTGCCGCATCGGTATCGTTGAGGAGGAAAAAGGTCTGCGTCAGCGGCGTCGCAACCATCTGGTAGAAGAACAGCCCGAGGATCAGGAACGGAAAGTAATAGGCAAAGCGCGAGCGCAGCGCCCTATGCCGCCCGTTGCGGAAGAACGTCGCGATCGGCCCGGTAACGAGTAGCAGGGGATTGCTCGCGACCAGCGCCGATTGCGGCCCGATGTTCCCCTTGGCGTAGTGATAGGCGAGCGTCGCCGTATAGAACGATAATCCATAAAGCAGCGGGTTGCCCGAACCCGCGTGCGAACCGGTCAGCGTCTTGGTCAACCCCAGCGCCGAAGTCACCGAGATCGCAAAAAACAGCGCATATTGGAGCTTGAGATCGAATTTCGGGCGCTGGCGCTGCAGCCAGATCAGCAAGGCCACCAGCGGCACGCAGATTACGGCCGGGATGGCGGCTCGCAGCCCGAATTGCCCGAGATAGGCCGAGTTGCCAAGCCACGCGGAATGATCGGCCAGTTCGACCGCGGCGATGAATGCCAGCGAGAGAGCCCAGGCTATGGCGGCAAATGGCGGCGACCGCATCGGCTCGCTTCGCGCGAGCGGTGCGTTTTCGGACGCTACCGACACAACACACACTCCATTTTGTCGCCAGTGCACCCCCGCGACAGGCATTACCCGCCTTTCGGCGGATACGGCCTCGGCGCCGTCATGGCGCGCCTTTGCGGGATTGGCGAGTCCGGCTGCTTAGAACCCTATGAGATAAGTAACCTTGGCGCTCGTTTCCGACCATGTCGGCGTGTAGATGGCGGCCGGTTCGAGATTGTGGGTGAAATTGTCATAAATGACTTCGCCGCGTAGCGTACCCGGCCCCAGGTCCATCTGGACGCCCAAACTGCCGGTGAAACCCGCGGTTGTGGCGCTGTCGGTGGCGCTGATGTCGATCGCGCCTTGGCCTTCCATCACGCCAACACCGAACGTGCCGAACAGTTCCAGCCCATCCATCAACTCGGTGCCAATCACCCCGCGGAAGCGCAATGTCGCGTCATGGGTGCAGTAGTAAGGACCAAATGCCTGCGTGTCGCAGCTGACTCCCGAAGACTCGAGCAGATCGTGGAACGACAGGTCGCTGTCGATTTCGCCGCCCCAGAAGAACCCGTCCATGTCCTGGCGAAAGCCCAGGGTAAGCCCGACATTCCCGAGACTGCCCGCGGAGTCGCCACCATCGGACTCGCCCCAGCCGGCGCCCAGCCCCAGACCCGCATAGAAGCCGTCTTCGGCCTCAACGGCCGAAGTCGCAAGAATCGCCGCCACGCCGGCGGCGGCAATGCCAATAAATCTCTTCATAATTCTGCCCTGTGCTGCGCCCAAGCTGGAAATATCGAGCAAACCGGCGACATTATTAGCCGGCATTGCCCAATGACAATAGTGCCGGAAGGCCACAGGGTAGAACGCACCGGCGCCTGGACGTCGGCCCAGCCGTCCACGGGCGGTGCGCGGGTGTTAGCGGCTGCTGCTCCGGCCCGGTGCCGGCGTCTTGGGCGCGAATTCGTAGCCCTTGCCCGGCCCGCTCGAATAATAGGGATTGTAGAGCAGCTTGCGGCTCACCCAGCCGCTCTTGCCGATGCGCCTGATCTCGCACCAGTTCGCAAGGCACTGGACCACGATCACATACTGGTCCTTGCTCAGCGAGGCGATCACCGGATAGCCCAGACCCGGGCCTGAACGAACATTGACGATTCCGGCGGCGCGACCCGGCGCGGCATCGGCGACACCGGGCAGGACGACAAGGCCGGCCGCGAGGGCGAGGCCGGCGAACAAGCGGGACAAAGGTGACATTTGAGGCTCCGAGTCGCCCCCCGGCGATCCGGCACATTGTGTGCTTTGAGTCCTCAGATTCCCAGCAAAATGTGGCGGACTGAAGCCCGCTCGCCACCCGGTTCCACCCCACACGCAGATGTGTTTCCACACCGGCGGCAACTTGCACGGCCCCATCGCGTTTCTTCGGCAGCCCACACCAATCGAAAGGCGCCGAAGATGCGCAAAGCTGAACTGGACCGTCTCCTTCTCAACGCCGTTGCCCATGCCATCGGCCAGCCGCCGCCGCAACGCCTGCGCGCCAGGCGGAAAGCGGCAGCGAAGTCCCCACGCGCCTACCCGCCCCTCACCCGCTCGGGCGCCGATCACCATCACATCCAGGCCTGATCGTCCGCGATAGACTTGCCGCGATAGACTTGCCCGCCCCGATCTGGTCTAGAGCGCTTTCAGGAAAAGTTGGCAGACTTTTCTGGTTCGAAAGCGCGACCAAACAAGGACATAGAGCATGCGTTTCGAATCTGTCGAAACGTGAAATGCTCTAGTCTCTCTTGGGGAGGAGCTGGCCGTGGAAGACGACATTCCGGCCGCTTACCGGGCGGCGATTGCGGCGCGTTTTCCCGAGCTTGCGGCGTCGGGGCTCACCCTGCTGAATGCGGGGTGGGACTCGGTTGCGGTCGATGCCGATGACCGGTTGATCTTCAAATTCCCACGCAATGAGAGTGCCGCGCTGTCGCTGCGACGCGAGGCGCGATTTCTCGCCCATTTGCGGCCGCGCCTCACCCTGCCGGTCCCCGCGCTCGAGCTTTGTGAAACGCCGTTCCTGTTTTCCGTCCACGAGAAGCTCCGAGGTGAACATCTTGTCACCGCGCAATATGCCCAGGTGTCGGAGCCCGCACGCGACCGTATGGCCGCCAAGCTTGCACAGTTCTACGCCGAGCTGCACAGCCAGCCGCTGAAGGTCATGCAAGGCCTCGGCGCTACACCGATCAAGCCGTGGCTTACGCCGGAGGATATTCTGGCCCGAGCCGCGCCGCATCTCGAAGGCCCTATGCGCGATTTCCTCAAACGTAGCGTCGCGGCCTGGGCAGCATTGCCACCCGACCCGTTCGGGCTCACCTATGGTTTCTTTGATGGTCACGGCTGGAACATGGCCTTCGACCACGCCAGCGAGACGCTCAACGGCGTCTATGATTTCGCCGATTCCGGCATCGGCGCCTTGACCCAGGATTTCATCTATTCCGATTTCATCTCGACCGATTTGACCGATCGTATCGTGGCGCATTATCGCCGCCTGACGGCCCGCGCTATCGATCTCGACCGTGTGCGTCTGCTCAGCGGGGTCTTGCGACTCACCGAACTCGCCCAATACGCCGATGATCCCGCAATCGCTGGGGACCGGCTCGCGGCCCTCGCCGAGTGGATCGGCCGCTAAATCCGGCCGATGCTGTCTGGTTCACCATGTCGCTCCCGCGAAGGCGGGAATCCAGGCGAAGCGCCAGGACATCCGTGAACCCAGTCTGGATTCCCGCCTTCGCGGGAATGACATCGCAGGTATTGGAATCTGGTGAGGTAAGCGTTCTGATTCAATCGGAACGCGATTGCACCAGCTACTCTGCGGCGATGATATTGCCGTTGCGGCCGGCCATGGCGAGATCGAACGCTTCCCGCGACGTCGTCTGGATCGGGCTTTCATAGCCCCTCAGATCGATCGAGGAGAACAGCTGCTCCTGCTCGACCCGCGTCGAGCGGAAGAATGGGAACCGCGCGTAGATCTGCTGCAGGTTGACCGATGAATTGGACTGATACAGCACCACGGGGAAATTGAGCCCGGGATAAGGCCTTGTATCGCTCATCTCGGTTGCCCCGAACACCCGGCGATAGAACGCGGCATGCTCGCGCCTGACCAGCGCAAGGCAGGCCGTGGTTTCGAAATAGTCCGTCGCCATCACCGCGATCCTGAGCGTCAGGAATGGCAGTGCGGGATAAGCGAGGGAGGCTTCGTAATCGGCGGTGAACCGGGAGGGATCGATAAACGTCTGGCCCTTCGCCAGGAGCGGCTCGACAATGTCGGCGCAGCTCTTGATGCTCGGCCCGTATGGGTGTTCGGCGGTAACGTGATGCAGCCGGATCGAGCTCACCAGTTCGCCGTCGATATGCACGCCAAAGCACATCGCATTGGGCTTTTCGTCGAGATCGTCGACAACGATGCCCGCATCGTTGAACGGCACGAACTCCTCGCGGCGGTACGCCTCGTAGCGCAACCGGTAGACCGGATTGTCGGTGACATCCATCCGAACGCGTGAATACTCGACCCGATCCAGAATATCGATCAAGTTTCCAGCAAAGCGGGACACGGGGGCTGAGCCCATCGCGCCCGGATCCTGGCCGTCGCTACTCATTGAACACTCCGCAAGTTCCAAGGGTTAACGTAGCGCTTTTTTAACCCTGTTTGAATTGCCAATAGTTCATAGGCCGCCTGCATGCCCTGCGGCAAGCTCGGGTTTTGATCCAAATCATATGGAATTTCAGCCGCTTGGGGTCGTTAACCACGCGCGCGTTTTGCGCCCTGCTGCGCTTCGGTCTGGCCCATGCGCTGGATCAATTCGGCAATATCGCGGCTCGAGAGCGGCACCCCGAACAGGTAGCCCTGGATCTGGTCGACCGCGGTGTGCTGCGAGATCAGCTCGAGCTGCTCTTCGGTTTCGACGCCCTCGGCTGTGACCGTCAGGTTGATGTCCTTGCCCAGCTGCGCCACGTTCGAGAGCAGCTTCAGCGAGCGGGGGTTAGCGCCGATATCCATCACGAAGCTGCGGTCGATCTTGAGCTTGGTAAAGGGCAGCGCCTGCAGGTAGCTCAGCGAAGAATAGCCGGTGCCGAAGTCGTCGAGGGCGATACCGATGCCCCTCTTGCCCAGCGCCGAAAGGATCGACGTCGCCGCTTCCTTCTCTTCGATCAGGGTTGTTTCCGTCACCTCGATTTCGAGCCGGCTGGGCGCGAGCCCGCTGACTTCCAGGGCGGTTTCGACCATGGCTTCGACATCGTCATAGCGGAAGTCGCGGGCCGACACATTGACCGACACCGAAATGTCCTCGGGCCAGTTCCGGCATTCGGCCGTCGCCGTCTTCAGCACCCAGCGGGTGATCTCCGAGATCAGTCCGGTCTCTTCGGCGATCGGGATGAACAGCGAGGGCGGGATCGAACCCAGTTGCGGATGCGTCCAGCGTGCGAGCGCCTCGCAGGCAACGACCTTGCGCGTCTTGAGGTCGATCAATGGCTGATAGTGCAGCGTCAACCCATTGGTGGCAACGCACAGCTTCAGTTCGGTCTTCAGCCGCTGGCGATAGCGATAGGCCGTGTCCATGTCGTCATGGAACACCTGCGCCTGCCCCTTGCCGTTGCCCTTGGCCTTGTAGAGCGCCAGGTCCGCCTTGGTCATCAGCGCGTCGAGATCGTCGTTCGGATCGCGGGACACCACCACACCCACCGACACATCCGCCGAAACGCTTTCGCCCAGGATCGAGAAGGGCGCACGGAACGCACTGAGCACCGCATCGACATCGTCGCCCGGCCCGTCTTCAAGTCCCGCCGCGCGATAGACGATGAATTCGTCGCCGCCCAGCCGCGCCACGAGGCACCGCTCTCCCAGCGTGCGGTTGAGCCGGTCGGCTGTGTCGACCAGCAGCCGGTCGCCGACCAGATGCCCGGCCGTATCGTTCACATGCTTGAAATCGTCGATATCGACGATCATCAGCGTCACCGGGGATTTGGAACCGATCTCGCGCCGGCGCCGCAAATCCGATTCCACCTGCTCGCCGAAATAGCCGCGATTGGGCAGGCCCGTCAGTGCATCGTAATGCGCCATGAAATTGATGCGTTCCTCGGCCCGCACGCGCTCGGTAATATCCTCGAACAGCAGCACGACCTTGCCCTGCCGCGAGCTCACCGTCACTTCGCTATATTCGTTGGCGGCGAGCTTGAGCACGATCTTGCCGTTGCGTCGCGAGCGGACGATATCGAGCAATTGCTCGGCCGAGCGCTGCGGGATCGAGCCGCGATCCGCGGCCGCCGAGATCATCGCCGCAAAGGGCCTGCCCTTCCAGCTTCCGGGCACGAATCCGGCAAAGGCGATCTCGGCGCGATCGTTCGCCACCGCGATCAATCCGCCGGCATCGAGCATGCACAGCCCATGATGCATGGTCGCCAGCGCCGCATCGAGCTCTCCGGCAAGCCGCGACGCCTCGAGCCGCCCATGCACCGCCTTGATCAGGATGGCGCGGATATTGGCCGACACTTTGCGGATCGAAACGAAGAATGCGAACAGGACCAGCGACAGCATCGCGGTATGGAACGTGCCGTCGAACAGCATCCCCACCGCCAGCGGCGTGCCGATCAGCGCCACCTGGATCGAGACCAGCCGGTCGATGGCGAAATTGCGCCCGGCGACGCCCACCAGCACCGACACCGACACCGCAAGACTCGACATTTCCGAGAACGGCGTGTTGACGAACAGGAAGCTGTAGAGGCTCCACGAGCCATAGGTCGCCGCGATTGCCGCCGCGCCGATGGTCGCGCGCCGCTCCCACATCGAGGCGGTCGCCACGTCGTCATCGGCAATGTCGATGCGGCTGAAAGCCAGCATGTCGATATTGCGCGCAACGCCCACGATCACGAAGGCCACCGCGATCAGGAGCAGCACGAGATTCTGCGCTTCGATCGCCGCCGTCGCCGCCGCCAACGCCGAGGCGAGCGCGCCCAGCATCATGACCCGGCGGTCCGCGTACAGGGAGCGGATCATCGAGACATAATCGACCGGCGGTAATGTCTTCTGCGCGGCTTCGAACATGAAATTCCGGAAACTCACGGAAAGATCATGCACCACGCGGGGTTAATGCCCGATTGCTTGTGCTGTCCCGGGTGGCCGGAATATGGCCCCCGGCTGACTCTAGAGCCCCAAACCCCGCAGATGGTTTATGCTCCGTTTGGCAAATTGCCGCCAATCGCCTGGATTGTCGTGTTCGGTGACCAGATGGTCGGCCTTTGTCGCCCGGAACAGCGGCACCAGCGCCGCCCAGTCGATAATCCCGTCGCCCGTCGCGGCCCAGCCGTCGTCTTGCCTCGTCCCCTCGGGCGCCATGTCCTTGGTCTGGATGACCCCGATCCGGTCCTTGAACTGAGCCAGGATCGCCGCCGGATCGGCTCCCGCCCGCCGGATCCAGCCGCAATCGATCTCGAACCACACGTCCTCCCCGCCTTCGGCAAGGATATGGCTGATCGGCAGGCTCCCGTCCGGCAGCGGCCGGAATTCGAAATCGTGGTTGTGCCAGGCGACCTTGAGCCCGTGCGGCTTGGCCAAGGCTGCGCCTTTGGCGAGTTTACCGCCCAGCGCCTTCCAGTACTCCGCCCCGGCGCCCGCCCGCTCCAGGGGGGTGACATAAGGCGGTATCATCCAGCTTGCGCCGAGCCTTGACGCGATATCGATGAAGCGTTGCGGCTCGCCCACCAGTCCGGAAAGCGGCATGTGAAAGCCGAAACATTGGAGCCCAGCCCCGTCCAGCGCCTTGCGAAAACTCACCCCGTCATCGACCTCATAGGCCGGCAGCCACGGCTCGATTCCGTCATAGCCCATGGACTTGAGCTCGGGCAGTTGCGTCTCAAGCGGGGGGAAATTGCGCGACGAGTAGAGCTGGTAGGCGATCTTGTAAGCCACGAGTCCGGTCCCTAATCCTGCTTTTCCATATCGGAGTTGAATTCCAGCAATTCGAGCTGGATGCCGAGGTCTTTGGTCGTGTCGAAATAGGCGTAGCGCCCATGCGAGCCCAGGAACTCGGCCCGCTGCAGCTCCTCAAAGCCCTTGCCCGTGAGGTAGGCCGCCCGCTTGGTCATGTTGCGCGTCTTGAACGCGATGTGGTGCACGCCCGGACCCTTTTGCTCGAGCAGGTCGCGCCAGGCGCTCTTTTCAGGCCCCGGCTCGAGGAACTCGACGTCGAGATTGCCGAATTTGAAAATTGCCAACCGGCAGCTCACCTCGGCGGGCTCTCCGTGATAACGCGCCTTGGCTTCGGCATGTCCCGCGGCGCCCCCGATATGGCTCGGCTCCTTGCCGGTGAGGTCGGAAAACCACGCCAGAGATCTTTCGAGATTGTCGGTCACAAAGCAGATTTGCATCACCGCGTCTTCGTCCAATAGCCGGTTGTCCATTTCTGCTTCCTGCCTGTGTTCGGCTACAAGAATCCGGGGCCTCAAAAAAAGCGCCGGGAGAAGCGCATTGGCTCCTCCCGGCCGCCCGTCGATTGCAGGTCCGGGCCCCGTCCGCCCTTGGCTGGAACGGGGCTTTACCCGATCAGCCGAAAGTCTGGTCGTAAGCGTCCTTCAGTGCCGCGACGGCGTCGTCGGTCGTCTGGGCCTTGTCGGACCAGAAGTTGTACATCGCCGTCCAGATGCCGTTGTTCCAGTCGCCCGTGATCACGTTGAAGGGGTTCTTCACCGCGCCATTGGGCTTGTTCATGGCGTCCATCGCCACCTGGTTGCAGGCATCGCGGAAGTCGGTCGGGGCATCGGCACGCGGGCTCGTCGAGCCCTTCTGCTGGTTCGCCTTGGCCGAGACCACGGGATCGACAAAGGCCGCGACGAGATCGAGCTCGGCCTTGTCGACTTCGGCCGACTGTCCGCCCAGAATGCCCATCGCGTCTGATGTCACCGGCACGGCAAGGGCGCCCGGGATCACTTCGCAGCCGAAGTCGACGCCCGGCACCTTGCCGGCCGCCAGCCATTCGCCCTTCATCCAGTCGCCCATGATGTGGAACAGGGCTTGGCCCGCGATCACCGTATTGGTGGTCTCGTTCCATGGACGGTTTTCGGCCTCGGGAGTGGCCTCGTTGGAGAAGGCGCGCACGACTTCGATGGCCTTGCGCACTTCGGGCGTGTCGAACGCGGTCGGGTCCGGCGTTTCCGAATAGATGCGGTTATAGATATCCGGGCCGGCGATCGCGGCAACCATGGCATGGAACAGATAGCCGACCTGGAACGCCTGGCCGCCCACTGCGGCGGGTACGAACCCGGCGGCCTTGACCTTGGGGAAGTCGGCGATCATGTCGTCGACGCTCTTCCATGCCGTCGGATCGACGCCGGCTTTCTTGGCCACGTCCATGTTCCAATAGACCATGCCGTCGATATGCAGGAACAGCGGGATCTTCACCATCTTGCCGTCGACCGTCGACAGCTCGCGCACGATCGGAAAGAAGCCTTCGGTGGCGCCGATCTCGTTGTAATAGTCGGTGAGATCGCGCTGGAGACCGAGCCCGGCGAGATCGCGGAAGATATGGGGATCGGACGTCACGAACGCATTCGGCGGATCGCCGCCCGTCACCATGTTCACGATCGAGACGTTGACGCCCGAATTGTGCGGGATCGCCAGGTCCTTCCAGGTGTGGCCCTTCTCGTTGAGCGCACCCTGCAGCACGTTCAGTGCGGCGACTTCGGCCTTGGACGACCAGCCGTGATAGACGATCAGTTCGTTGGCGGACGTGGTGGCGACCGATGCCACGCTCACGAGGAGCGCTGCGGCGATGGTCGCCAAAGTTTTCATACGCATTCTGTCTCTCCCTTTGGGCTCGCGCTCAGGCGAGTCGTTGTTTCCATCCCCGTCTTGCCGCAGGGCGTGCCGGGTCATCCGGCCAGTCTTCACACATCTCCCCGCCCCGGCTTGCGCTCGCGTGTGGCCAGCCATGTCGTCCGGCTGGCCCACATGCCGGGGCCTGTGTGCGGCCCGCCCCTTCGGGTGAGCCCAGTCGCGGGACAATATCGTTGCGGTCCCCTCGCTTTGGCGCTCCTCTGCTTTGAGCCTTCGGCTTCCGGCTATCGGTTGCGCAAAATCTTCGCTTTCCCTTCTCTAGAGGCGCCGCCCGCTCTGGGCATCGAATACGTGGATCTTTGATTGCGGAAAGGCGATGCGGACTGCGTCGCCCTGCTTGAATTTCCGGATGTTCTCGGGGTCCACGCGGGTCGCGATCAACGCATCGCCGAACTTGAGATAGGCAGTGGCGTCGCCGCCGGTCTTTTCGCTGTACTGCACCGGCAGCGAGAAGTTCCCCGCCGGGTCCTCGACCGTCGCGTCGGGCTCGCCGAAGTGTTCGGGGCGAAGCCCCAGCACGACCTTTTGTCCCTCGGCCGGCTTGGCGGCAAACGGATAATTGGAGAGCGTGAAGTCGATGCCGTCGGCCCGCGCGGCAACCTTGCCACCAGAAGTCGAGATCGTCGCCGGCTTGAGGTTCATTGCCGGCGAGCCGATAAAACCCGCCACGAACAGATTGGCGGGCTTGCCGTAGATTTCGTCGGGCGTACCGAATTGCTGGATCACGCCCGCATCCATGACCGCGATCCTGGTCGCCATGGTCATGGCTTCGATCTGGTCGTGCGTCACATACACGATGGTGGATTTGAGCTCGTCATGCAGCTTCTTGATCTCGAGCCGCATCTCGGTTCTGAGCTTGGCGTCGAGATTGGAAAGCGGTTCATCGAACAGGAACAAGCCGACCTGCTTGACCAGCGCGCGGCCGATGGCAACGCGTTGCCGCTGACCGCCCGAGAGCTGCGCGGGCTTGCGGTCGAGCAGCGGTTCGATCTGGAGCAGCTTGGCCGCCCAGGCGATGCGCTTTTCGATCTCGGCGCTGTCGAGCTTGCTCGCGGCGAGGCCGAACTTCAGGTTTCCGCGCACGGTCTTGGTCGGATAGAGCGCATAGGATTGGAACACCATCGCCAGCCCACGGTCCTTCGGATCGAGGTCCGTGACGTCCCTTTCCCCGATCAAGATCCGTCCCGACGTGACGTCGAGCAGACCCGCCAGGAGATTGAGGAGCGTCGTCTTACCGCAACCCGAAGGACCCAGGAGGACAAGGAACTCGCCGTCGTTGATCGCGAGGTCGAGATTCTTGAGAACCGTAAGCCGGCCGTAGTCTTTGATGATGTCTTCGAATACTACGCGTGGCATGCGCCTACCCCTTGATCGCGCCGGCGGTGATGCCCTGCACGAAAAACTTGCCGAGCACAAAATAGATGACGAGCGGAGGAATGGCGGTCAGCACCGCCGCTGCCATGTTCTCGTTGTAGGCCGCCTCACCTGTGGTCGTGATCACCACATTGGCGAGCACCACGCTCATCGGTTGAGTTCCCAGGCCGCCGAAGGTCAGGCCCAATAGAAAGTCGTTCCAGATAGATGTAACCTGCAGGATCAAAACCACGATAAAGATGTTGCCGCTCATCGGGATGATGATTTCCCAGAAAATGCGCCAGAAGGACCCGGAGTCCATCATGGCGGCGCTCATGATTTCCTGCGGAATGCCCTTGTAGTAGTTGCGGAACACCAGCGTCAGGAACGGCATCGACAGCACGGCGTGAACGATCGCAATGCCCCAGATCGTGCCGTAGACCTTGATGCCCGAACTCAGGATGATCAGCGGGATCATGATGATCTGGAACGGCACGAACGCGCAGATGAAGAGGATGAACAGGAACGTCCCCGCCCAGCGCACATTCCACAATGCCAGCGCGTAGCCGGTGACCGACGACAGGACCATCGAGAACGCGAGGCTCGGCATAAGGATTGCAACAGAGTTCCAGAAGCCGACCTTCAATCCGTCGCAACGTATGCCCGAGCACGCATTGTCCCAGGCGTTGATCCAGGGTTCGATCGTGAACGGCGCCGGCAGCGAGAAGATCGCGCCTTCGCGAATCTGCGGCATGGTTTTGAACGAGGTGGTGATGATGATGTAAAGCGGCACGCAGAAGAATGCCGCACAGATGGTGAGGAAGACCAGGATCGCGATCGAGCGTCCCGAAATGCCCTTGGGCTTGCGCGGAAAGCGCGGCGCGCTTGAAACTGCGACTTCGCCGGACGCCATGCTCATGCGGTCCTCGCGCGTTCGCGCCAGGCGGTGAGCAACACCAGCGGCAGGAAGATAAGAGCCGTGATCCCCAGCATGATCACCGCGGCGGCGGAGGCATAGGCGAGGTTCGACTTCACCCAATAGGCATTGATGGTGAAATAGCCCGGTACCCAGGTTGCCTGGCCAGGCCCGCCATTGGTCATTGCGACCACGATGTCATAGGCCTTGACCACGCCCAGCGAGAGCAGGATCGCGCAGGTGAGGAAGGTGAACTTCATCATCGGAATGATGATCTCGGCATAGAGCCGC
>JBEBGE010000002.1:0-125004 GCA_040081595.1 Devosia sp. | reverse complement strand
GACGAAGAAGATCAGCGCGTCGAGCCGCCCCTCGGCGATCATCGCGCCCAGTTGCGCATCACCCCCCAGCGGCCCTGACAGAAGCCGCGTCACCTTGAGCCGCGTTCCCTTGATGATCCGCGCGCCGGTCGTACCGGTAGCCCAGAGGTCATGCGCGGCAAGCACCGCGCGATTGGCCTTCGCCCAAGCGACGAGATCGTCCTTCTTGTCGTCATGCGCCACCAGTCCGATTCGGGTCATCCGCGCCTCCGCCGTCCCCTATCTGATAGCGGCTCAGCTTCTGAGTGCAATGGCCTCTGCCAGAAGCAGCCCGAGTTCGGCTTCAGGGATCGCCGCGCCCGGCTTCAGATGGATCGAGCGGATCTGCCGCTGCGCGCCCTGCAGCAGCCCGCTGTCATTGCTGAGCAGCCTTCCGTGCTCGAACACCAGCCGCACCTCGCCTGCCAGCGGAAATACTGCGCAGATGAGCCCAGCCCGCTTGTGCCGGAAATTGACCGACCCCCATCCCAGCCGGACCGTGCCTTCAAGGTCCGGCCGCAAGGCCTGGATCGTTGCGACAAGCTTGGACGTCAACGCCCCGACCGGGCGCTCGTGACGGTTGAGGAGTGCTGCGAAGTCGCCTGTGTTCATCGCTTCCCTTCCCTGATTTGCCTTGGGTGTGGCTCAGGCGCGAAGCGCAACGGCTTCGGCGATCAGAATGGCGATCTCATCGATGGGTATCGCATCGCCCGGCCGGAACGCAATCCAGCGGACCTTCTTGACCTTGCCGTCGTCGATCAGCAGCGGCGAGTCCAGCAGCCTGCCATCCTGGAACACCAGCAGCACCTGCCCGCTCTTGGACATGTAGATGGCATTGATGAAGCCGGACGGTGGATGGCGGAAATTAACGGTCTGCCAGCCGAACGACACCTTGGGCACAAAGTCCGGCCGGATCTCGAGTACGGTCTTGACGAGCTTGCGCGCCAGCCTCGCGACCGGCGGCGCATAGGGCTTCAGCAATTGATCGAGATCGTCCCTAAACATGAAAGGCCCCCCTTATGAGGGAGCCTTATCGCATGCCATCCTGACAGAACCTGTCAGGGTAGTTCTATCGCTCAGAACTCTTTCCAGCTTTTGTCGACGGCAGTATTGCCCTGTCTGAGATAGGTCTTTGCGGCGTTGCGCACGCGTTGCTGCAGGCCCTTGATCCCCATCGCCGTCTTTTCGACTGCCGGTGCGGATGCGGCCGGTCTGGCCGCGGGCTTTGGCGCAACGGGCGCATGGTCAAGACCATCGACCATGAAGATATCGACGATACGGTCGAGTTCCACCGCCTGCGCCTCGGTATGCTCGATGGCCGCATTGGTCTCTTCGACCAGGGCGGCATTGTGCTGGGTCATCTCGTCCATCTGCCGCACGGCCATGTTGACCTCCTCGATCGAGGACGCCTGGTCGCGGCTGTCGCGCGCAATGCCTTCCATCAACTCGTTGGAGGATCGCGCTGCTGTGAGCATGGCAGTAAGCTTGTCGGCTGCCTCGCTGACCAGCTTCGAGCCGGCATTGACCTCGGTGCCAGATTGCTCGATCAGCACCTTGACCTCCGATGAAGCCTGCGCCGCCGATTGCGCCAGGCGCCGCACTTCGACCGCGACCACCGCGAAACCCTTGCCCGCCTCACCGGCTCGCGCTGCCTCGACCGAAGCATTGAGCGCCAGCAGATTAGTCTGGAACGCGATGTCGTCGATCAGCCCGATAATATTGGAGATCTTGCCCGAGCTTGTGGTGATGCGCCCCATTGCGTCGGTCGCCTTGTTCATCACCGCCCCGCCCTCTTCGGCCGTGCGCGTGACGGTCGCCGCGACACTACTCGCGTCCTTGGCCCGCTGCGCGTTTTGCTGCACGCGCGCCGCCAGTTCCTCCATCGTCGCCGACGTCTCTTCAATCGTCGCCGCCTGCTTGGTCGTCCGCTCGCTGAGATCGTTAGCGCCAGACAGGATTTCGCCCGTCGCCGTGCGCAGGGCCACCGAGGTCTGCTTCAGTTGCCCGACGATCTCGGTCAGCTTCTCCGCCACCGCATTGGTGTTCTGTTGCAGTGCGTTGAAGGCGCCCTCATACTGACCCGTCACGCGATGCGTCAGGTCGGTATCGGCGAGAGCCGCCAGCACCTTGCCGGTCTCGGCCAGGCCCCGGTCCACCGTTTGCACCAGGTTGTTGATCGAAGCCGCAATCATATTGAGTTCCTGATCGGCAAATTGCGGCTCGACGCGCTTGGAGAAGTCGCCCGCAACCGCCGCATCCACCACCTCGCCAAAGGCCTTGCGCATGGCGCCCATCATCGCGGTCCGTTCGCTGCGGCGGTGCTCGGAGGCCGCGCGTTCGTCCTCGGTCATCGAGTTGATCTTGATCGCGCTCTCGCGGAACACTTCGACCGCCCGCGCCATCTCGCCGATCTCGTCGCGGCGCTCAGCGCCTTTGACTTCAGTAGCGAGATTGCCACTGGCCAGTGCCCGCATCGTGCCGGTGAGCCGGCTGATCGGCACGCTGATCGAACGCGCGAACAGCAGCCCGATTGCTGCCGCGACGAGCAGCAGCCCGCCGCCCACCATGAGCATCGCGTTGCGCATGTTGATGATCGGCGCGAACACTTCGTCTTCGGTCTGGAGGGCCACCACCGCCCATTTCGTCCCCTTGAACTCATAGGGCGCTGCCATTGCCACCATGCGCATGCCGCGCAGGCTCGGAACGATCCCCGTGGTCGCCGTTCCCCCAAGCGCCGCCTGCACTGCCGGCGAGCGTACCGATGTGACCAGAACGTCGTTCTCGGAGGTGAAGCGCGACTGCGTGCGCATCAATTCGTCGGGACCCACGATCATCGCCTCGCCGGTCTCGCCGAGACCGCGGATGGACTTCATCTTTTGCGAGATCGTCGCCGCCGAGATCGCGTACATCACCACGCCCGCGACCTTGTCGCCCTTGTAGACCGGAGCCGCCATGAAGGCCTCGGGCCGTCCGGCCGGCTGATAGAAGCTGAAGTCGGCGAAAGCCACCTGGTCGACCGGCAGCGTCAGTGCCGTGCGCAGCAATTGCCCGACCGGCCCTTCCGACAGCGGATTGCCGCTGCCCTTGGCAAAGTCGGTTCCGAAATCCTCGTTCTTCTGCGCGGTGTAGATCAAAACGCCATCGGCGCTGAACAGCAGCACGTCGTCATAGCCGCGCTGTTCGACGATCGTGCGCCAGGCGCTATGGAAACGCTTGTGCTGGGCGTCGTACTGCCCGCCCATCGCGCCCACGCTCTCGGTCTTGATGCGCTCCCACTGCGGCGGCGCCTTCTTGTTGGTGACGTAGGAGAACTGCAGCGACTTCTGCGGATCCTGGCCCGACAGCTTCTGCTGGTTCCAGACCTGCATCATGTTGTCGATCTGGGTGAAGGTATCTGGCCAGTCCGCATTCTGGACGAGATCCACCTGCACATTGGCGAAATAGTCGGTGACCTGGTCGGTCGCCGATTGCACCGAGGCATCGAAGCTTTGCGCGCGCTGCCCATCGACCGTCTGCAAGCCGATCGTATAGGCGGCGATGCCGATCCCAAGCCCCACCAGAAGGGCCGTGACGATCAGCGCCATTGGCAGCTTTTGCGAGATTCGGAGATCTGGAATGATGCGCATGGATAGGGCCCCGGCGATTGGCGAGGGGGAGCCAGTCAAATCGGCGCAGCCTGGGCGCCGGCGGCCTCTCCCCCAAAAAGGCCGCGACATTGAAGTCTCAACGCTAGGGAGATTGGGTGAACAAGCCGTTACGTTTCAGGGCTTTGCGGGCCCCGGAATCGCAACCTCGTGTTAGTGCGTAGAAATTCGGATGACTGTCCTTAGGACAGGGCGCCGATGACCGCTTCGATGCGCTTTTTCATCGTGCCCGCGTCGAACGGCTTGATGATGTAGTTGTTGACGCCGAACGAGATGGCTTCCTTGACCTGCTCCTTGTCGGAGCGGCCCGTCGCCATGATGAAGGGCATGGCCGCGGTCTTGGGGTGCTTGCGGATGACGCGCAACAGCGTCAGCCCATCGATATCGTCCATGTTCCAGTCGGAAATGATCAGGTCGACATCGGCCTTTTCGAGCTTGCCCAGCGCATCGCGCCCGCTCTTGGCCTCGGTGATGTCCTTGAAGCCCAGTTGGCCCAGGATATATTTACAAATCCCGCGCATGGACTGCTGATCGTCCACGATCAAGACCCTGACATCACTCGCCTTGGGCATTTAACGCATAACCTCTGGTGCCTGAAGAACGCAAAACGGGGCACAATCCGATGCTAGGTAGAAACCGTTACGATTCTCTCAACTCAGCTGGCCCTCAGGCCGCCGACTTGAGCCTGTTGAGCGCTGCCGCGACCTTGGCTGCAATCGCCTCGACCGGCGACTGCTCGATGACCGCGCCTTCCTCGAAAGCTACCCTCGGCATGCCATAGACCAGCGCCGAGGCTTCCGACTGTCCGATCGTATAGGCCCCACGTTCGCGCATCAGCTTAAGCCCGCGCGCCCCGTCGCGGCCCATGCCCGTCAGGATCACCCCAACCGCCATTGGCCCGACGGCCTTGGCCACGGATTCGAACAGCACGTCGACGCTTGGCCGGTGCCCGGAAACGAGATCGTCATGCTCGAGCCGGCATTTGAGCTGGCCGGAACTGCGCTCGACCCGCAAATGGAAGTCGCCGCGCGCCACATAGGCATGCCCGTTCTCGAGCGGCATGCGGTCGTCCGCCTCGACCACCGTGACCTCGCACAATTCGTCGAGCCGCGCCGCGAACCGTCCGGTGAACCCGGGCGGCATATGCTGGGCAATGACGATGGGCGGGCAATCGGCCGGCATCGGCGCCAGCACCGCCCGGATCGCTTCCACTCCGCCGGTCGAGGCGCCGATCGCGATCAGCGAGCCCGAAGGCGCCGCCGCTGTCCGGATATTGGCGACCGGTGCCACCGACCGCATCGCCCGGGACCGCACGTCCGATTTGGAAGCGGCGCGCACTTTTTCCCGCAGATTGGCGCCGAACGCATCGATCCCGCCTGCGAGATCGACGCTGGGCTTGGCGACGAAATCCACCGCCCCCAGTTCGAGCGCCAGCAGAGTCTCGCTCGCGCCCTTCTTGGTCAGCGTCGACACCATCACCACCGGCAGCGGCCTGAGCCGCATCAGCCGGTCGAGAAATTGCAGCCCGTTCATATTGGGCATTTCGATATCCAGCGTCACCACGTCCGGATTGAGCTGCTTGATCTTGTCGCGCGCATCCAGCGGGTCTTCCGCGGTCCCCACCACCACGATATCCCCGTCATGGCCCAGCGTCCGTGACAAAACCTCGCGGATCAGCGCGGAATCGTCGACGATCAGCACCCTTATGCTCATGCCGCGCTCCTCGTCATCTTCTCGGTCTTCGCGCGGTAGGTGGTCTTGCCCATCAGCCGGAAGGCGCTCGCAAGTGCGCCCAGATTCTCCGAATGTCCGATATAGAGCATGCCACCCGGCGCCAGCAGCTTGATAAGTTTGCCGAACACTTCCGCCTGCGTCGGCTTGTCGAAATAGATTGCCACATTGCGGCAGAAGATCGCGTCGAACGGTCCTTTCATCGGCAGGGCGCCGAGCAAGTTCAACGGCTTGAACGTGATCAGAGACACCGCCGCGGCCGGTATCTTGATGCGCCCATCCGGCAGATGCTCGAACAACCGCGACCGCTCCGCCGAAAGCCCGTTCAGTTCGTTGGCGGGATAGATGCCGGTCGATGCGCGCTGCACCACATTGGTGTCGATGTCGGTGGCAAGGATGCGAAAATCCCAGCTCTTCAGCTCCGGCCACGCCGCCAGGACACTGAGGGCAATTGTGAAGGGCTCCTGCCCCGTCGAGCAACCCGCCGACCAGATGCGCAAGCGCTTGGGCGACCCCGTGCTCCGCTGGCCCTGGATCAACTCGCCGACATACTGGTTGAGGTGGTCGAAATGGTGATCCTCGCGCCAGAACCGCGTCAGGTTTGTGGTCAGCGCGTTAACGAATTCCTGGGCGTCGTCGGACGTGCCCTTGTCTTCGAGGTGATCCATATAGGCATCGAACGAGCCAAACTTCTGGGTCCTCACGATCTTGGCCAGCCGCGCCACCACCAGTGTTCGCTTGGCATCGCTCAATGAAATGCCGGCCACCTTGTAGACGCGCGCCTTTATGCGCGCGAACTCACGGTCGCTAAGCGCGATCTCACCCTGATCCAAGTAGTCCCCTTTCCGTCAGGTCTTGTCCTGACGTCGCTGCGGCAGGGTCATGGCCCGCGCCGCTGCGTCCCCAACCGCACTTACCTGAGTATCGAGGCGCTGGATGGCCCCGCTGCTCTCATCGAGCGCACCGGCCACCATATCCGTGCCATTGCTTAGATTTTCTAAATGCAGCGTCAGGCCGTTGAGAATGATCCTGAGGTTGGAGCTTTCCGCCACGCTGGTGCCCGATTGGCTTCGGCTCGCCTGGACGAGGTTGCGGATTTCGCGAGCGGTCTTCTGCGTCGATTGCGCGAGCGTGCGAACTTCATCGGCAACAACCGCAAAGCCCGCGCCTTTTTCGCCGGCCCGCGCCGCCTCCACGGCGGCATTGAGAGCGAGCAGGTTCGTGCGGAAGCTCACATCCTCGATGGCGGAAACCAGTTTGTCGATTTCTACCGTCGCGCCATCGACGCCCACCACCGCGGCGCTCGACCGCTCGGCGACCTTGCCCGCATCGCCCAGGAGCGTCAGCACTTCCTTTTCGGCGGCGCGCAGCGCCTTGACCTTGTCGCGACCGCGATCGACCGCCTCGGTCGCGACCACCAGTCCCACCCGCGCCCCGTCGGCAAGCTCAGCCATCGCCGCGACCGACACACGGTACTTGTCGATCGCCGTGACAATCGCCTCGCTTTTGCGTTCGAGCTGTGCCCGCGCCTCTTCATGCTCGGCCCGCTCTTCGTCCAACGCCCCGATCAGGTCGGCCAACACCCGGACCTGCGGCACAATGCCCGAATTGGCCCTCAGCACTTGCGGCGCGATGGGCTCGCCCGCGCTCAACTGGTTGAGCGCGCTCACGCCCGCGTCCAGCGTCTCGAGTCCTTCCCCCAGGGCCCTCAGCGCAGGCGAATGCGCCAGCGCCTCGCGCCCGAAGCGGAAGCCGGTCTGGCCTGCGCTCAGCGCCGCGGCAAAGGCGTCGAGATCGTCATCGGCGATATAGTGCCCCGCGGGGGTGAACTCGACCATCAGCCGCCCGCCTCCGGCGCTCTTGCGCCGCGCCTCGTATCGCGCCGAGCCCAGCACGGCGAGGCTCTCCTCGGCGATCCCGCCCTGGCGATAGCCCGGCCCGAACAGCGTATCGAGTTCGGCGCCTTCGGTCGCCCGCGGCTCGATCGCGGCCAGCCCCTGGCTCACCCCCAGTATTTCGCCTTCGGCATTGGCGACCAGCGCCGGCTGCGTGAGGTTGAGAAAGGCCGCCTTGAACTGGCTCGCCCGTTCGAGTCGCGCCGCGAGATTGGAGACGATGGCCTCGATGCTCATCCCCTGCCTGAGGTCGCCCCCGCCGGCAACGCCCACCGCCTGGCCAAGCGCTGCCAGCTTGAGCTCGAACCGGTGTTCGGCCCTGCGACCCAGATAGAGCGTCAGCCCAAACGCGAGGATGACAGCGAAACCGGCGAGCGCCATCGACACCGGCCCGGCGCCAAGCCGATAGAACGCCGAAAAGCCCGCGGCGGCCGCCGCGAGCCAGATCAGGTTGGCGATGAGCGCAACAGACGTCCGGCGCATCTGGACCGGGAGGATGAGAAATCGGGCGATCTCACCCTAGAAATGCAATGGTTAACCAATCCTAACCAGCCGGGCCCGCAGGTAAGGTTTGGGTGACTTTTCCTCAGAACAACTCGATATCGTCCTGCGGCGGCGCCACCGGTGCGCGGCGGCTGACGATGGCCAACTCTTCCTTGGCGACGCCGGCCCCGGCTGCCGCGTCGAGCCGCTTGACCAGCGCCCGGCCACTGACCGGCTGGAACATCACCCGGCGCGCGAACGTGCCGCCCAGGTCCTCGCTTGTGGCCTTGTAGCCTTCATTGGCGAGGAACTCGCGGATGAATTCGATGTTCTTGCCGCCCACATCGGTCAGGACCGAGTTGATCAGCCCGCCGCCAAAGACCTTGATTTCGAGATTGGCCTTTTTGCCCGTGCCACGCGTGAGCACCTTGTTGATGAGCTGTTCCATCGCGAACGCGCCATAGCGCGCCGAAGCGCCATATTTGTCGCGCGACGCGCCCGAAGGCTCGGCGAGGAGAAAGTGGTTCATTCCGCCGACCTTGGCCTCGACATCGCGCACGCAGGCCGCGATGCTCGATCCGAGCACTGTCGAAAACGTCTGATCGGGTTTGTCGCTAACAAGACAATCGCCCTGGTTGACGTTGGTCAACGTACCGCGATTGAAGTCCTGCATTGGCGAGATCGTTGCCGCCGTACCGATGTCCGCCCCCTGGTCACTGTTCTCGCATGTTAGGGTCCATTTGTTATCGAACCGCTAACCAGTTCAAATATGCACAATCGGCACCGTGGCTTGGCAAGAAGGCCTTTAGGATTACCGGCTAGTGTCGCCGTGTAGTTTGGGGTTCTCCATCGATGTCTCTGCAGAAGCTCGCGCGCGAACTTGACGAAACCGCGCGTCAGACCGCCGTCATGGTTGAAGGGATCACTGCGGCTCTCGAGGTTCTGGCGGACAAGTCGCTCTCCTGCACCGATGCCAAGGCTCAGGCCGTATCGATGATCGTCAGCGCCCTCCAGGGTCAGGACCGCATCGAGCAGCGCTGCCAGAACATGGCGCTCGCGGTCCGCCAGTTCGCGCTCTTGCCGCCCACCGCACCGGATGCTGTCTACAACGAGATCTGGACCAGCCTCGTCCTCGATGAACTGCGCGTCCCCGAACTCTCCGGCATCGCCGCCCATCATCCGTCCCACGGCGACGTCGACCTGTTTTAGCGCGATTCCCCGGTCGATATCCTCACCCGTTTACGGGGGAGGGGGACCAGCGAAGCTGGTGGAGGGGGCGGTCCTCACGCACCGGTGGCCGACTCACGGTGCACCTCTCCCCGGTTCTCCAAAAACATAAAGGGCGCCGAAGCGCCCCTGAATTCATCTTCTGAAGGAGCCCGCCTAGCCGTCGAGCTTGGCGCCAGACACCACAGCATGGAGGTCGATCAGTCCGACCATCCTGTTGTCATGGGTGACAATGCCGTTGAGGAGTTCGGTATCGATCGAATTGCCTTCGGGCACCGCATGAATGTCGTTCTTGTCGATGGTGAGAATATCGCTCACCGCATCAACCAGGATGCCAACCCACTTTTCGCCCACCGACATCACCACCACGACATGGTTCTTGGTCGGCGAGGTCTGGCCGTCGCCGAAGCGCGAACGCAAATCGAAGATCGGCACGATCGTGCCGCGGAGGTTAATCACCCCACGCACATACTCGCGCGTATTGGGAAGCGGCGTTGCCCCGTTCCAGGCGCGGATTTCGCGCACTGTTGTGATCTCGACCCCATATGTCTGGTCGCCGATCGAGAAGGCGATGAGCTGCAGCGAATTCTGCGCATTGACCTGCGACTCGCTGGCGTCGTCCTTGTAACCTAGGGATTCCATTTCCGTCCTCTTTCAGGCCTCGGCCCAGCATCGCAAACAAAGGTGAACGTCACGTTTGCGCGGCTTGGGTTTCCTCAACAGCGCTTTCAGGAAGCGAAGGTCCGCGCAGCGAACAGTGCAACGCGGATTTCCTCCCCGGACCTGATCCGGGGATCGGAAACGCAACTACCTCACGCCGCGCTCCTGTGCAGATGCGGTGCTCTCAGGCCCTGCACGTCCACGATCAGGGCGACATTGCCGTCGCCCAGGATCGTGCCGCCCGCGATACCCTCGATCCGCTCGAAATTTTCTTCGAGGCTTTTGATGACGACCTGCTGCTGGCCGATAATGTCGTCCACCACCAGCGCCACCTTCACCCCGCCCTCGGCCTCGCACAGCACCACGAACCGGTTGGCGATCTCGTTTTCGGGTTTCATGTCGAAGCGCTCGGCCAGATCGATCACCTGCACATAGTCGCCGCGGACGCGCAGCACCCTGGCACCCGACGGCGCGTGTCCGAAATCGGCCCGCGCGCACTGGATCGTCTCGACGATGGACGACAGCGGAATCACGTAGGGCGAGCCCGCGACCTTGACCAGCATCACATCCAGCACCGCCAGCGTCAGCGGCAGCCTCAGCGTCATCCGCGTGCCCTGCCCAGTGCGGCTGCGCACATGCACGGTCCCGCCGATCTTCTTGATGTTGGACAGCACCACGTCCATGCCGACGCCGCGCCCGGAAATGTCGCTCACCGCCTCGGCGGTCGAGAAGCCCGGCGCGAAGATCAAATTGTCGATCTGCTCTTCGGTCAGTTGCTGGTCCGGCCCGACGACGTTCTTGTCGCGCGCCACCTGCAGCACCCGCTCGCGGTTGATGCCACCGCCATCGTCCTCGACCGAGATCAGGATATTGCCGCCCGACTGCTCGGCCGAGAGCCGGATCGTGCCCGTCTCTTGCTTGCCCGCCTCGCGCCGCTTTTCCGGCTGCTCGATGCCGTGGTCGGCCGAATTGCGGATCATATGGGTCAGGGGATCGGACAATTGCTCGATCACCGTCTTGTCGATCTCGGTGGCTTCGCCCACCATTTCGAGCTTGATCTTCTTGCCGGTCTTGGTCGCCAGTTCACGCACCAGGCGCGGCATGCGGCTGAACACCGATTTCACCGGCTGGGCGCGGATCGCCATCACCGAGTCCTGCAGCCCGCGTGTTGTCTGTGCCAGCACCTCGAGCCCGCGCACCAGTTCCTGGTATTGCGCGCGCAGCGTGTCGTCCATCTGCTGGGTCAGCATCGACTGGGTGATCACCAGCTCGCCCACCATGTTGACGACGCGGTCAACCTTGTCGAGATCGACGCGGATCGATTGCATCGTTGTCGCGGCACGGCGATCGCCATCGGTTGAACGGCGGTCGCCTTCAGCCTCATCGCCCCCGCCCAAAGCAAGGTCTTTGAGCAGCGCCGGTGTCGCCGTCGCCTTGGCCGGCGGCTCGACTTTGAATTCGGCCGCGAGATCGGCAAAGCTCAATGCCGGCTCGTCGTCGCTCATTTCGGGTGCAGCCGCGTCCATTTCCGCGAGAGCTTCGATGGGTCGCGCCGCAACCGGCGCGGCAACCGCGCCCAGATTGACGATCGACAGGTCGCAATTGCCCTCGACGAATTCGAACACTTCGGCGATCTGTGCGTCGGTGGCACTCGACGAAGTGAGGGTGATTTCCCAGCCGCAATAGACCCCGAACGGCTCGAACGCGGCGAGTGGCGGAATTTCGTCGAGTTTGGCGACCACGACGATCTCGCCCAGATTGGCAAGTTCGCGCAGCAGCAGCAGCGGGTCATTGGCCCGCGCATAGAGCTCGCCATGTGGCCGGAAGCGGATTTCCCACTGGCTGCGCTCGAGCGCCAGCGGCGCCAATGCGAACACATCGCCGGGCGGCTGCGGGACCGGTTCGGATTTGTCCAGATTGACCATCACCGGCGTGAAGTCGATGTCGAACTCCTCGACCACCCCGCCGCTTCCGTCGTCATCGCCGCGCGTCAGCGCATCGAACTGGGCCTTCTCGTCGCCGCCGTAATCGGCCGCCAGCGCCTCGCCGGTCCGGGCCGCACGCACGAAATCGGCGACGATGTCGTTGGCGCGGATACACAGCACCGTCACGCTGTCGCTCAATGCGAGGCGGCCATCCCGCACATGGTCGAGCAGCGTCTCATAGGCGTGGGCAAAGCCCACCAGGTCCGAGAAGCCAAAGGCTCCCCCGCCACCCTTGATCGAGTGAATGGCGCGGAACACGGCATTGAGCCGGTCGGGCGTCCGGTCCCCCGCTTCGATCTGTGCAAACTGCTCTTCGAGCTCCCCGAGCAGTTCCGAGCATTCGTCGAAATACGTGGCCTTGAAGTCGTCGAGGTCACTCAATTCAAAACTACCCTTCTGGGTGTTGCCGCGCTCAATGAACGACGCGGTTGATGACCGAGATCAGCTTCTCGGGGTCGAATGGCTTGACGATCCAGCCGGTCCCGCCCGCGGCGCGGCCCTGGTCGCGCTTGTCCTGGCTGGTTTCGGTCGTGAGGATGAGGATGGGAAGGCTGTTGTGCTGGCCCGTCGCGCGGACCTGCTTGATGAACTCGATGCCGTCCATCACCGGCATGTTGATGTCGGTAATCACGACATCGACCGTTTCGCGCGCCAGCACGTCGAGGCCGCGCTGGCCGTCCTCCGCCTGCAGCACCTCAAAGCCGGCGTTGGAGAGCGTATGATGGAGCATTGCAAGGATGGTACGGGAATCGTCGACGGTCAGAACGCGCATCTGGCGTTACCCTTTCATCAAGTCTGAAAAGCACGGGGCGAGGCCGAGCCGGTCGATCGCCAGGTGCATGGAGGCGCTGACCCCCGAAATCTGGAACGGATAGTTTTGCCGTTTTGCGGTTTCCGACGCGCTGACCAGCATCAGCAGCGCATTGGTCGAAACCCTCTCGACCCGCGAAGCGTCGATCCGCACCGGGCCGCTTTCTACGGCTTCGAGCAGCCCGTCGCGCACGTTGTCGAGCGCGTCGAGATCGATCACCGCCGGCAGCGCCACGGTCCTGGTCTGCACAGAATCGGCCATCAATGCCCGGCCCCCTCGGGAAAAATCACAAGGCCGAGTGTTTCACCGGAACGGTTTAAGAAGTGCTAACCCAACCCTTCCGGCACACCGATCGCGCGTCTAAACCCCCGTTAACGCCGCCAGAATCGGTTCCAGATCGACATCGGCAAGCCGCCCCGGCCTCCAGGCGGGCTTGTAGTCCTTGTCGACCAGCACCGCCCGGACCCCTTCGGCAAAATCGGGCTGACGACCCATGAGTGCGGCCAGTCTCAACTCCGCGCGCAGCGTCGCCTCCACGTCCATCACCCGCCGGGCCTCGATCTGCGCAAGAAAATTGGCGGCGATCGAGCTCGGGCTGCGCGTCGCGATCAACGACGAAAGCTCGGCGAGGGCCGGAACCTGGGCGACGCGGGCAACGAATTCACCGGCCGAATCCGGCCTCCCAGGCGGCAGCAGCTCCGCCAGTGCCGACAATTTCGCATCGCCCGCGATGATGGATTCCGCCTCCATCAAGGCCGCAATCGCTTCGTCCGGATGCGCCGCACCAGCAGCTGCGATCAGCCCCGCCCGCAATTCGTGCTGCCGCTCCGGCGCAATCACGCAGTCGCTCAGGCCCAGCGCCAGCGCGTCTTCCGCCCCGACGCTTGCCCCGCTCACTTCGAACAGCAAAGCCCGGTTCAGCGGGGTCTTGGCAAGGATCGCGCTCACCCCGACATCGCAGAAAAAGCCGATCGCCACCTCCGGCATGGCAAAGCGCGCATCCGGCTGCGTGATGCGGAACCGGCAATGGCCGGCTATGCCGATCCCGCCCCCCATCACCACTCCATGGGTGAGGGCAATGGTCGGCTTGACATAAGACGCTATCTGAGCGTTCATCCGGTACTCGGACGCGAAATAGGCCTCGGCCGCGTCTTTCTGTCCGTCGAGCACCAGCGTTCGAACCGCCCGCACATCGCCGCCGGCGCAAAAACCCTTGGGACCTCGGCCCTCGAACAGCACGGCACGAATGCTATCGTCGTCTCGCCAGCGTATCAGCGCCGCGCTGATCCCCGCGATCATATCGAGCGACAGCGCATTGATCGCCTCAGGCCGGTTGAGCGCAATCATGCCCATCGCGCCTTCGACGGATATTTCGAGTTGGCTGGACATACGTGCAACTTACGCAACCGCAGGCGGTTGGCAAACCCGCCGGTCTTGGTCCTTGCGCGGGCGCGCTTATCGCGCGGTCCTTGTGCGCTCGCGACACATGAGATTGGATCATGGGTACAGGGGACCCAATGTCGATTGTTGCCAGACTGATGCCCGGTTGGCGGCTGGCCTTCCTGATGCTGTTGACCTTTTTCCTGGTGCTGGCGGCGTCCTGGAGCGTCCTCCTCGCCGGGAAATGGCGGGAAAACCGCGAGCTTGTCAGTACCTGGCTAGGATTGTTTGACCGGTGCCGGGTGTCGATCGAGACGCGACAACCCCTGGAGATTTCGGGACTGGTGGCCATCTCCCCAGAACCGGATCCCCTTGCGAGCAATCGCGACGAGCACCTTGAGTATTGGCATCCAGCAACTGGTGGCCGCTTCATGATTCGTGAAAGCGGGACGCTGGAGAGCGATTCGCTGCGCATCTGTGAAGTGACGCTTGAAAACTGGCGCAAGCCGCTCAGCCGCAACGAGATCGCGCAGCTCGCTTATGCCTTTCTAGAGGTTCGGGGCCGGCTGACGGCTTTGCTGACGCACGAGCCGCGCGACCTGATCCCCTCTGTCCCCGGGATAGTGTCGGTCGGATTTGGTCCTGTTGAACCCAATGCCGTCGGCTGTCCGGTCATTTCGTTGATCATGGAGAATGCAGAGGCGTCGACTTTCTCGGTGATGACCGGCGAACAGGGTGCTCATTGCCGGGGTCGTCCTCCGCTCTTGGTTCCGGGCAGTCTAGGCCCGGCGCCCCTGTCATCTTGAGGGACCGCGCTCCGACTGCGGCGTTCCCGCCAACCACTCAGACTCCGGGTGACGTTCAGCCGTCCCAATGCTATCCCCGCCCCATGCCAACCTACCGCCCGCTGACCAATGTCCACCTGACCGGCCTTGCCCGCGATCTGGCCGCCCGCGCCGACGCCAACAGGCCCATCCGCATCGGGGTCATCGGTTCGGGCGAAATGGGTACGGATCTTGTGACCCAGGGCATGCTGATGCGTGGCATCGAGGTCGCGGCCGTCGCCACAAGACGCCCGCACACTGCGCTTGAAGCCACCGCGATCGCCTATGGCGACACCAGCCACGCCGTCGAAGCCGACACCCTGAGCAAGGTCTCCGCCGCTATTGGGCAGAAAAAGCTCGCTATCACCTCCGCCGATACCCTCGTGCGCACCCCGGAGATCGACGTCGTCATTGACGCGACCGGCAAGCCGGGCGTCGCTGCCGACTTCGATCTCATGGCCATGGAACACGGCAAGCATCTGGTGATGATGAATGTCGAGGCCGACGTTACCATCGGCCCCTATCTCAAATCGCAGGCGGACCGGCTCGGTGTCGTCTATTCGGTCGGCGCCGGCGACGAGCCCTCGTCCTGCATGGAGCTCATCGAGTTCGCCTCCGCCCTCGGCTATCGCATCGTCGCCGCCGGCAAGGGCAAGAACAACGCCTTCAACCGCGACGCCGTCCCCGACGACTATCGCGAACAAGCCACGCGGCGGAACATGAATCCGCGCATGCTGGTCGAGTTCGTCGATGGCTCCAAGACCATGGTCGAGATGGCCTGCATCGCCAATGCCACCGGCCTCATCCCTGACGTACCGGGCATGCACGGCCCCAATGCCGACCGCGACCAGATGGTCAAGGTTCTCATTCCCAAAGCCGATGGCGGCATCCTCAATCGCAAGGGGGTCGTCGATTTCACCATTGGCAAGGGCGTCGCCCCCGGGGTCTTCGTCATTGTCGAAGCCGAGCATCCGCGCATCATCGAGCGTATGGATGATCTGCATGTCGGCAAGGGCCCCTACTATTCCTTCTTCCGCCCCTACCACCTGACCAGCCTCGAAGTGCCGCTCACCGCTGCCCGCATCATGCTCTATGGCAAGCCCGACATGGTGCCGCTGCCCAACCCCGTCGCCGAAGTGTGCGCCGTCGCCAAGCGCGACCTCGCCATCGGCGAGACCTTCGATGCCATCGGCGAAACCTGCTACCGCAGCTTCACCCTCGAAATCTCCGACGCCCGTCGGCAACAGGCGGTCCCAGTCGGCCTTCTCGAAGGTGGCAAGGTCACCGCGCCCATCAGGAAGGGCGACCTCATCACCCGCGCCAATGCGGCCCCGGACGCAACGACACGGCTCTATGCGCTGCGCAAGCTGCAGGATGAGATGCTGGGCCTCCATGGCGCCTAACGCGCATTCCCCCGCGCTCTGGGACGGCATTGCCACCCGCTACGACGGACTGCGGCCGGACCAGGGATTGACCGACCCGGCGGTGCGGGCGGCCTGGGCCAGCTTGCTGGAACGCCATCTCCGTGGACCGCGCAGCACCATCCTCGATGCCGGATGCGGCACTGGCTCCCTGAGCCTGCTGTTGGCCGAGCTTGGACATTTTGTCACCGGCCTCGACTTCGCCCCGGCCATGGTCGCGGTGGCCCGGGCGAAGGCCGATGCCGCCAGCCTGAGCGTGACGTTCACGGTTGAGGACGCCACGGCGCCGGAATTCGCGGCCGCCAGTTTCGACGCCATTGTCAGCCGGCAGACCCTGTGGGCCCTGCCCGATCGTGAGGCGGCGCTGCGCAACTGGGCCAGTCTGCTGCGGCCTGGTGGCAGACTGATCCTCGTCGAAGGGCGCTTCGCGTCGGGCAACGGCATGTCGGAAACCGAAATCGCCGAAGCCCTGCCGCCGTCGCTGCCGGTGACCGCGGTTTCGGACCTCAGTGCCGAAGCCAGCCTGTGGGGCGGCCCGCTCAGCGACCAACGCTTGCTGGTCGTGGCAACCCGCGCCTGACCTTTGCCTGCCACTTGGCAATCCGGCCTGGAAACGTCACGCTATGAGCACACACGAGCTGGGGACGCGACGGATGGCTGAACCTTTATTTCGCGAGCGCGATGGCGAGAGCGCCGAGGTGTCCCATATCGAGCTGTTCTTCGATCTGGTCTTCGTCTTCGCCATCACTCAGGTCTCGCATTTCCTGCTCGACCACCCGACCGTACTAGGCGCCTTTGAGGCGGCGCTGCTCCTGCTCGCCGTCTGGTCGCCCTGGGGCGACGTCGTCTACATGACCAACGTCCTCAATCCCAACCGACAAAGCGTCCGCGGCGCCCTCCTGACGTTGATGATCGCCGGTCTCGTCATGTCGAGCGCTCTGCCCGAGGCCTTTGGCGAGAAGGGCATGGCCTTCGCCCTGGCGTTCGTCGCCTTCCAGCTGGGCCGGGCGGTGTACCTTTATGTCGCCACTCGCGGCCGCGACGGCGTTTTCCGGCACGTCCGCCGCGCCCTCGTCTGGTGCGTGGTCTATTCGGCACTCTGGATCGCGGGCGCGTTCCTTCAAGGCGAGATGCGTCTCGCCCTTTGGGTGCTGGCACTGCTGGTCGACTTCGCCTCGACCGCCTTCGGCTATCCCGTGCCCGGCCTCGGGCGCACTGTTGTCCGCGACACAGACATTGAGGCCGGTCACGCCACCGAACGGGTCAGCCTTTTCATTTTGATAGCTCTCGGAGAGTCGATCTTGGTCGCCGGCGCCGAGTTCGCCGAAATGCCCTGGAGCGCGGAGGTCATCGCGGCCATGCTTTCGGCCGTCGTCCAGAGCATGGCGATGTGGTGGATCTACTTTTACTGGACCGCCGGCGTCGCCGGCCGGTCGCCGGCCGGTCCGTCACACCGGGACGATTCCTCAGTCGCGCCTTCGGCTACGCGCCGTGGATTATTGTGGCCGGAATCGTCACCGCCGCCGTTGGCGACCACATCCTGCTGCGCCACCCACTCGGCCACACGGACGCTGAGACTGCCTGGGTACTGATTGGCGGGCCGGCTCTCTATATTGTGGGCCCAATTGTGTTCGAGTTCGGTGCCCTTGGCCGATGGTCGTCCATCCGCATCGTCGGCCTTGCCCTTATGGGACTGGTCATCCTGCTTGTGCCCGTTGCGACGCCTCTGGCCATCACGGCGACGACCACCGCGATCCTCGTCGCGGTCGGCCTCGCCGAGCGCATCGTAGTGGCGCGCTATCCCGAAAAGCTCGTCGGCTAGCGTCCTGTCGATTTGCGGCTCGCAATCGCCTTGCCTGCGATGCTGCCCTCGACAAGTGGCCGCAACAGTGTCAGCGCCTGCCTCACTCTCGCCTTGCCAAGACCCGTGCCGATCCGCGCGTAAAGCTCCGCCTCAACCTTTCGGATGGCCTCATCCAGCTTCCTGCCGGACGCCGTCAGCGTCAGCACCACCTGCCGCCTGTCCTCGGCGTCTTCCTTGCGCGCCACGATATCGCGCCCCACCAGCGTGTCGACCAACCGGCTCGGGCTGCCGCTCTCGCAGATCAGCATCCCGCCCAACGCCTTCAGCGACAGCGACCCGGCATCGCCGAGGCAGCGGATCACTTCCGATTGGGCCGGGGTCAGGCCAAGCGGCGCCAGCGCCGCCGTCAGTGCCCGGCTGCCCTCACGCTGTGCGCCCAGCACAAGGAAGCGAAGCTCCTCCTCGGGTCTCACGCCGCCTCCAATGCCGCATGTGCACCAACTGTCTGCCGCCGCGCAAAACGCCTGCCGCCTTCCGGATCATGGGCGGGCAAATAGATCGTCGGTCGCATCGACGCGAACTGCCGGATGGCGCCCAGAGTCCGCCGCGTCACCGCCTGGTCCGGGCTGACGCCGTCCACTTTGCCCGCCAGCATCAGCGCCTCGGTATAAGACGTGTCACCCGCCAGAAATACCGCCGCGTCGTCGCATTCGACAATTACCGAAATATGGTCCGCGGTGTGCCCGGGTGTCGCCACCGCGATCACCCGACCCTCACGATCGAGCCGTTTACTCGCGCTGAACGGACCATGAGGTCCGTCGGTTAGCATTAGCGCCAAGGGATCGAACCCCGGGGGCCAGCGCTGCGGAAGGTAACCGCGTATCATTCCGGCAACGCCTTTCGCCCGCGCGATCTCTCCGCTCGCCGCAAAAACCTTGTTGCCGGCAAAATGCGCCAGCCCGCCATCATGGTCGATATGCATATGCGTGAGGATGACGCTGCTGACATCACGCCTACCGATGCCGAGCGCCCGCAGCTGCGGGCCAATCTCCTGTTCCGGCGTCATCCGGAACAGCGCCTCCCAACGAATAAACGGATGCCACGACCGTCTCGTCTCCTCGAGCAGATGCATCGCCTGTCCACTATCGACGACAATCACCCCGTCCCTTGTCTCGATGGCGAAGAGATAGGTCGGAAACCAGCCTGACCAGTTCGGATCGGTAAGAATGTCGATGAGACTGAGGGGCGCCGGCCGCCGTGCCTCGATCTGCGCGGTCTTAATTCGCACCTGACCCGTCTCGATCATATGAACCTTCACTACGAGCTCCATTACATGACATATCATTGAATGACCTATCATGTATTAAGGGAAAGCCAGGAGTCAAGGCCCGTGCTCGGGCCTAGTCCAGCGTCTGCCGGTATCTGAGCATCGCAATCGCCGAGATCACGACGAGGATCACCCCCATGGCGAGGAACTCCGGCGCCACGTCCGACACCTCGCCGCCCTTCAACATCACCGCGCGGATGACGCGCAGGAAATGCGTCGCCGGCACCCCGCTTCCGATGAACTGCGCCCACCCCGGCATGCCGGCAAACGGGAACATGAAGCCCGACAGCAGGATCGAGGGCAGGATGGTGAAGAAGCTGAGCTGCATCGCCTGCATCTGGTTGCGCGCCGCCGTCGAGATCAAAAATCCCAGCGCCAGGTTGACGATGATGAAGAGGTTGAAGCCGATGAAGAACGCCACCCACGAGCCGTCGAACGGCACATGAAAGATCGCCGAAGCGGCGGCGAGGAACACCCCCGTCTGCACATAGCCGACAAACACATAGGGCAGGATCTTGCCCAGCATCACCTCGAACGGCCGGACGGGTGTCGCAATCAGCATTTCCATCGTGCCGCGCTCGCTCTCCTTGACGATGGCGACCGCCGTGATCATCACCATCGTCATACTGAGGATGATCGCCAGCAGCCCCGGCACGATATTGGTCGAGGTTTTGCCCTCGGGATTGTATTCGCGGTGAACGCTGACATTGAACACCGGCTTGCTCGCTGCCAGACTCGCCAGCGGCCCGGTCAGCGTTTCGCGGATCGCGACGTTGACGATGCCCTGCAGTGCCCCCGCCGCGCCGCCGACCGCCGATGGATCCGAAGCATCGGCCGAGACCAGCACCTCCGGCGACCGCCCCCGGATCACATCGCGCTCGAAATTGCGCGGGATCACCACGACGAAATTGGCCTCGCCGCGCCGCAGTGCTTCCTCGCCCGCTTCCGATCCCACGACAGACCCACGAAAATCGAAGTAGCCCGATTGCGCCATGCCTGAGACAATCGCCCGGCTGAGTGGACCGTTGTCGCCCATCTCGACCAGCGTCGGCAGGTGCCGCGGATCGGCATTGATGGCAAAGCCGAACAGCATCAGTTGCACGATCGGCAGCCCGATCATCATCCCGAAAGTGACGCGGTCGCGCCGCATCTGGATGAATTCCTTGAACAGCACCGCCCCGAACCGGCGCAGCGAAAAGCCGCCGCCGCGATGCGCCGCCTGCGCCGGCCGGGCTCGCGCCCCGCGATGTCCGAAGGGTAGTCTCATGCCGCGATCTCGGGCGGCGTGTCCTCGGCGAAATTGTCGCGCGCGCCCGCCATCAGGTAGATGAAGGCTTCCTCGAGGCCCGCGATCTGGAGCGTATAGCGATGCGTGCCTTCGGCGCTCAGCCGCTCGATAGTGTCCTCGAGCAGCGCTTTGTCGATTCCCGAGACGTGCAGCGACGCCCCAAAGCGCGCCACCTGCACCACACCGCGTTCAAGCTTCAACCGCGCCTCGAGCGCCGGCAACCCCTCGCCCTCGGCGCGATAGGTGACGAGCCCGACGATCGAGGGGATATCCGCCGAGCGCCCGTCGATCAGCTTCTTGCCATAGGCGATATAGGTGATGAAATCGCACTGCACCGCCTCGTCCATGTAATGGGTCGAAACCAGCACCGTGACGCCCCGCGCCGAGAGCCGCCGGATTTCGTCCCAGAAGTCGCGCCGCGCCTTGGGGTCGACGCCCGCCGTCGGCTCGTCGAGCAGCAGCAATTGCGGCTCGTGCAACAGGCACGCCGCCAGCGCCAGCCGCTGCTTCCATCCGCCCGAGAGCGAGCCCGCAAGCTGCTTGGCGCGATCGGCCAATCCGAGTTCCTCAAGCGCCGCCGTCACGCGCTGCTTGCGCCGGTCCAGCCGGTACATGCGCGCCACGAAATCCAGATTCTCGCGGATCGAGAGGTCCTCGTAATAGGAGAACTTCTGCGTCATGTAGCCGACTTCTTCCTTGATGCGGCCCGCGTCGCGCCGCACATCGAGCCCCAGGCAGGTCCCCTCCCCCTCGTCCGGCGTCAACAGGCCGCAAAGCATCCGGATCGTCGTCGTCTTGCCCGAGCCGTTGGGCCCCAGAAAGCCATAGATGGCACCCTTGGGCACCTTGATGTCGAAGTGATCGACCACCGTGCGCTCGCCGAAGCGCTTGGTCAGCCCTTTGACATCGATGACGGCATCCTCGCTCATTCAACAATGCCGATCGTCACCGGCTGGCCGGGTAGAATGCCGCTCTGCTGATCCATCACCGCCTCGGTGAGGAACACCAGCCGGCTCCGCTCGTCGCGCGAATAGATGATCGGCGGCGTGAATTGCGGATCCGACGCGAAATGGTCGACATGGGCCGTCAGCCCCTCGGCGCAGCCATCGCAGCTCACTGCGACCGTCTGGCCCAGGGTAAAGAGCGGCCGATCCCTCTCATTGAGATAGAACCTGACCTTCATTGCCTCGGCATCGGCGATCGACAGCACCGGCACCCCGGCGCCTGCCATCTCGCCGCTGTCGAAAAAGATGCGCTCGATCCGCCCCCCAGCATTGGCCTCGACGCTGCGGTCTGCCAGGTCCGCTACGGCTCGCTCGGCGTCGGCCCGCGCCGCAGCCAGATTGGCTTCCGCCGCGATCTGTTGCGCGTCGCGCGCCGGCAGAACCGCGACCTTCAATTGCGCCTGCAACTGGCTCACCGCCGCCTGCGCCGCCGCGCGGCCCGCCTGGGCCTGGTCGAGCTGCGCCTGTGGCGCCAGCCCCTGGTCGAACAGCCGCTGCGTCCGCGAAAGTCCTTGCTCGGCGAGGCCCAGATCGGCAAGCGCCTTCTGCAGCGAGGCGCGGATCACGTCCACTTCCTCGCTGCGGCTGCCGGTCTTGAGGTTATCGAGCGTCGCCGCCGCCGCATCGACCCGCGCCTCGGCCGCCGCAACCAGCGCCTGCTGCTGCGTAGCTTGGAGCTTGAACAGCAGCGTGCCCTTCGCCACCACGTCGCCCTCATGCACCTGGATCGACTCGATGACGCCCGGCGTCGCCGCGGCCACATAGACATAGTCGGCCTCGGCATAGCCGTTCCACACCGGCGTCGCCGGCTGCCCGAACCCGGGCAGTACGATCGCGATAAGGCCGGTCAGCCAGGCGAGAAACTCGTTCATCGCTGTCTCCTCAAGTCGCCATGAAGCGCTTGTCGCTTCGGGGCGCGCTCAGGCCATCGAAAAGAATGGTCAGGTGGTTGTCGATCAGCCTGTCGATCGCGAGCCCGCCCTCCGGCCGGATCATGAACACCTCGTCGAGCACGATATGCAGCAGCACCGGCCCGACGATGGAGCGGATGGTCAGTTCGGGGTCGACCGGCCGCAGATAGCCTTCCACCACGCCCCGCTTCAGCAGCCCGATAATGACCGGAAGCACCCGGTCGAGCACCTCGCGGCGATACATGGCGGCGAAATCTGGGAAGTTGATCATCTCGCGCATCATCAGCTTGGGGATGGCGATGAGGCGCGGCTCGGCGAGATGGCCGGCCACCGTTTTGAGCGCGAGCGTGATCACCGTGCGCGGATCGCCCGCATAAGTCTCTGCAATGGCCAGCGCACTATTGGCGATCGGCACCACCGCCCGCTTCACCAGCCCCTCGAGGATCGCCTCCTTGCTCGGGAAATAGAGATAGACCGCGCCCTTGCTGAGCCCGGCCCGTGCCGCGATGTCCTCGACCCGCGTCGCCGAGAACCCCTTCTCGATGAACAGGTCCAGCGCCGCGTCCAGCACCTCGTCCGGTCGCGCCTCGGCGCGCCGCCGGAATTTCGGAGTGCGGATAATACTGCCAACTGTCATCGATCCAGTCCTGCAATTACCGGGGCTCACAACTGACCCTTCAGTCATCTGCTTCATAACTGACCAGTCAGTTAGTTGTCAACAGGCAGTCTGCTTTCGGTCTTTGGATCGATGGGCCGCTCTTGCGCAGTGTGAATCCTGGCGGAAAACAAAGACAGCTCCGGCGGCAGCAAACACCGCTGCCCCAGTCAGCTCTCCCTCCCCTTGTTGAGGGGGACTTCGAAGGATCAGAAATCGCTTCAGTGGAGCGATTTCAATGAGTTTCAATGAGAAGGCCACGAGGCCTACGGCCGAATGGCATCAGCGGTGGGGGCCGCTTGCGCCGGGATGACATCGAGGTTGAGGCAGACTCAATTCCACCCCCCCAACCCGTTGATCCCGCGACAGAAAGCGGCAGTCCACCCCACTTATCCGCATCCGCACATTCCGGGTTATTCTCCCCCATCGCCGCATCGAAGCGAGGTTGCAAACGAGCAGCTGGTGCGGGGAGACCGGGTGGATGAGGCGTCGGCTTCATCCAGGCCGGTTGCCGGTGTCCCGCGGTTCCGCAAGCCTGGATCCGGGACCCGCACCGCCAAAGGGGCATGATCGCCCCGATGGGATCATCGATGGGGCCGGTCATGGCCCTGTCGGTGGAGACGGTGCGCATCCGCGGTCAAGTTGGCCGGGCCCGGCAGCCTCAAGCCCAAAACCCCGGTCGCGTGGCGAGGCTCCGGCCTCATTCACCATGCGGTCTACCCGCTCCGGGGATCGGAGCCTCGCCCGCCGCTTCCGAGCAAGCGGCAATGACCACCCCAAACCCGGGCGCCACGGGCGGCCCGGCGTCTCCGCTCGCCTTTCCCGTCTCTCTTTCGCGACTGTCACAATAGCTTTGCAGACCCGCGCTTCACCTCCCCTGGAACAGGAGCCCCCCAAATGACAGAGACCCAGGATCAACTGGAGCGCATCAAAGCCGAAATCGCCGACAGCTTTGATGAGGAACTCGAACTCCAGATCGAGGAAGACCGCCTCGATGAACTGGTCGCCGAGGGCCTCTCGACCCCGGCGCGGCCAACCATCGAACGCCAGAACTACTTTCGCGAACTGTTTCGGTTGCAGCACGAGTTGGTGCGCCTCCAGGATTGGGTCCAGCACAAAGGCCTCAAGGTGGTGGTGATCTTCGAGGGCCGCGATTCCGCCGGTAAGGGAGGCGCCATCAAGCGTGTCGTCCAGCGGCTCAACCCGCGCGTCGCCCGCGTCGTTGCGCTTCCCGCGCCAACCGAGCGCGAACGCAACCAATGGTATTTCCAGCGCTACGTGCCGCACCTGCCCACAGCGGGCGAAATGGTCCTGTTCGACCGCTCCTGGTACAATCGCGCCGGGGTCGAGCGCGTCATGGGCTTTGCCAGCGCCGCCGAGGTCGAGGAGTTCTTCCGCTCCGTGCCCGAATTCGAGCGCATGCTCGTCCGCTCCGGCATCATCCTCGTCAAATACTGGTTCTCGATCACCGACCAGGAGCAGGAATTCCGCTTCAAGATGCGCATCCACGATCCGCTCAAGCAGTGGAAGCTCTCACCCATGGACATGGAAAGCCGTGTTCATTGGGAGGACTACACCAAGGCCAAGGAGGAAATGCTGGCGCGCACGCATACGACGGAGTCGCCCTGGTGGGTGGTGCAGGCCGTCGACAAGAAACGCGCGCGGCTCAACATGATCGCCCACCTGCTGGCGCAGATCGATTATGGCGATGTGCCCAGGGCCGAGGTCCAACTTCCCGCCCGCGTCCATCGCGCCGACTATGTGCGTACGCCCGTGCCACCGGAGCTTTATGTTCCCGACCGCTATTAACCGCATCTTGGCATTGCGCCGCGCACACTACTACGACGCTCGGCGGGTCTTTATCGTCTGGGGACAGTCTTATCTCCAGCTTGCGGGGGCAGCCGGGTGGAACGCTTCGATTTGATCGTTATCGGCTCCGGCCCGGCCGGCCGCCGCGCCGCCATCCAGGCGGCCAAGCTCGGCAGGGACGTGCTCGTCGTCGAGAATCGCCTTCGCGTCGGCGGCGTTTCGGTCCACACCGGCACCATTCCCTCCAAGACCCTGCGCGAGACCGTGCTCAACCTGAGCGGCTGGCGCGAGCGCGGCTTCTACGGCCTCGCCTACCGGGTCAAGAAGGACATCGAGGGCAAGGATCTCGGCGCACGGCTCCGTATGACGCTCGACCACGAGATCGACGTGCTCGAGCATCAATTCGCGCGCAACGGCGTCAAGACTATCGCCGGTCGCGCCCGCTTCACCGGTCCGCACACTGTCAGCATCTCCGAAGGCGAAGGCGAGACCGTTGAAGTCGAAGGCGACAAGATCGTCATCGCCGTCGGAACTATGCCTTATCGCCCGGGCCACATCCCTTTCGACGGCCACAGCGTCGTCGACAGCGACAACATTGCCGACAACCCGCGCGTCCCCAAGAGCCTTACCGTCGTCGGCGCCGGCGTCATCGGTCTCGAATACGCCACCATCTATTCCGCCCTCGATGTCCCGGTGACCCTGGTCGAGCCGCGCGAGCAATTCCTTGAATTCATCGATCGCGAGATCATTGAGGAATTCGTCCACGACCTCAGGAAACGCGGCATGCAGATGCGCATCGGCGTCAAGGTTGAGACCGTCGAAATCGACGACAAGGGCTTCGCCGTTTCAACGCTTAGCGATGGCCGAAAAATCAGAACTGAAATGCTGCTCTACGCGGCCGGCCGCATCGGCGCTACAGCCGATCTCGGCCTTGAGACTTGCGGCCTGGTCGCCGACGATCGCGGCCGCCTGAAGGTCGATCCAAAATCCTTCCAGACCCCGGCGCCGCACATCTATGCCGCTGGCGACGTTATCGGCTTTCCGAGCCTGGCCTCGACCTCGATGGAACAGGGCCGCATCGCCGCCTGCCACGCCTTCGGCGCCCCAACTCCCGCGGCGCCCGAATACTTCCCCTATGGCATCTATGCTGTACCGGAGATTTCGACCGTCGGGCTCACCGAGCAGCAGGTCAAGGACAAGGGCATGCGTTTCGAGGTCGGCATCGGCCGCTTCCGCGAAACCTCGCGCGGCCACATCATGGGCCTGCAATCGGGCATGATGAAGATGCTCTTTGCCCTCGATACGCGGAAGCTGCTAGGCGTCCACATCATCGGCGAGGGCGCGACCGAGCTCATCCATATCGGCCAGGCCGTGCTCAACCTCGGCGGCACCGTCGACTATTTCGTCGAGAACGCCTTCAACTATCCAACGCTGGCCGAGGCCTACAAAATCGCCGCCCTCGACGCATTCAACCGCATGCGCTAGGAGCGCGATCAGAAAAGTGGGAACCGGTTTTTCGGTTCGATCGCGCGACCAAAGGAAGTCGCTAGTTCTCGCCGAGCTTGTTGGTCTCGGCAAAGGCGTGCAGCGACTCGACCGATATGCAGCTGACATGCTGCGCCTCGCTGCCGCTCGCCAGCGCGTTATTGATCGCTTGCGCCGCGCTCTCGCACTCGGCTTGCGTCTCATAGCCCGCAAGCGCGGTCATTGTCGGCATGCCCGTGTCGGAAATCACAAACAGCAGAAACGCTGTCAGCAGCATGTGAGCCTCCCGTTTCGCCCCGCAGGGCCTTCACAATAAAATCTATCCGCACCTCCCTCAACCCATGCGATCATGCCTGACGGAACGGGCAACCGGGAGGATTGAGTATGCGGTCAGGGCAGGTCGGGACGCAGCAGCCTTTCGGTCAACAGCCGGATCGCCGGGCCCAGTTCGGCGACCGATTGTACCTTGCCGCTGATTCCAGCCGCCGCCGCCAGCAGCATCTGCGCCAGTGGCCTCGGCCGCGCCGCGCCGGCCAGCGTCAATTCCCGCTCGATTGCACCCGTGACCTCCGCCTCGAACGCCCGGAACGGCGCTGCCGCCAACCGGTCTTGCTCGCCCGAGAGTTCTTCGGCGTGCGGCGAGCCGCTGAGCAGGCGCAGCGCCGCCTTGTGCTTGTTGGCCACCGCCGTCGAGATCCGGCTGACGACATCGCCTTCGCCCCGCAATCCGTCCAAAAAGGCCGCGCGCCACTCATTGATGAGTTGGTCGATCAGTGCCGCGAACACCGCCTCCTTGTCGCCGAACTGCACATAAAGCGTCGGCTTGGCGATCCCGGCTGCCCTGGCAATGGCCTCCATGCTGGTCCCGCGCAATCCATTGCGCAGGATCAGCAGCTTCGCCGCCACCAGAATCTTCCCCTTTTTGTCGCCAGTTCTGGCCACAGCGGATCGCCTCTTGAACGATTTGAACGATTACCATACATTCCGTTCCATAGCTATGGAGATTAGGATGGGCGATCGCGTTCTGCTCACCGGCATTTCGGGCTTCCTGGGCGGCCATGTCGCCCTCGCCCTGCTCAATGCCGGTTACATCGTCCGCGGCAGCGTCCGCGGCCTTGCCAAATCCGCCAAGGTCAGGGCGACGCTCGCCGCATCGGGCGCCGACCTCTCGCGGCTCGAATTCGTCGAGCTGGATCTGTTGGGCGACAAGGGCTGGACCGAAGCAATGGAGGGCGTCCGCTACCTCCAGCACACCGCCTCGCCCTTCGTCATCAAACAGCCGAGGGACCGCGGCGAGCTGATCCGGCCGGCCGTCGAGGGCACAAGGCGCGCGCTCGAAGCGGCGCTGAGCGCCGAGATCGAGCGGATCGTCCTCACCTCCTCCATGGCCGCCATCATGTATGGCCACGACAAGGCGCGGACGGCCCCCTTCACCGCCGCCGACTGGACCACCCCCGAGGCGAGCGATGTCAGCGCCTATACCGAATCCAAGGTTCGCGCCGAAAAAGCCGCGTGGGCCATCATGGACAGGGCCAACCGGCACAATGACCTCGTGACCATCAATCCCGGTTCGATCCTGGGTCCCCTGCTCGACGACGATCCCGGAACCTCGGTGGGCCTCCTAGCGCGGATGTTCGACGGCTCGCTGCCCGCCGCCGCCCGCTTCTACCAGGTGATCGTCGATATCCGCGATGTCGCCGAGGCCCATGTCAAAGCCATGACGACGGCCGCGGCAGGCGGCCAGCGCTTCCCAATGGGCAGCGGCTCGCTGTCTCTGATGGAGATGGCCGATGTGTTGCGGCCGGCCATTCCGGAACGCGCGGGCAAGCTCCCCCGCTTCGAAGCGCCCAATTGGCTGGTCCGTATCTTTGCCTTTGTCGACGAGGACGCACGCGGCAATATCGGCGAGCTCGGCGTCAAGAAAATTGCCGATTCGAGCGCCGTGACCGCCCTTCTCGGCCACCAGCTCATTTCGCCCCAGGAGGCGACGATCGCCGCCGCGCGGAGCCTGATCGCGCAAGGAGTCGCCTGAGCCTCCTCGTGCCGAAAAAAGGGACTAGGCCAATCCGGCAACATTGGGTAAGAACCCCCACGTCGGCGGACGGGGCTGTAGCTCAGTTGGGAGAGCGCATCGTTCGCAATGATGAGGCCAGCGGTTCGATTCCGCTCAGCTCCACCACCCGCCGGCACTAATTCCTCAGATCAATGCCGTAGATGTCGTCGATCCGCCCCGTCTGCGCCGCGAGCAGGTGCTCGGTCACGATCACTTCGTAGTCCATGTCGGCGGCTTTGATCCGCGCCTCGGCATAGGCATTCAGCGCACTGAGTTCATCGAAGACCGACCGCTCGCCCAATTCCCGCTCGGCACGAATTCCCTCAAGCGCAGCCTTGGCCTGCGCAACACCCGTACGCGCCAGCTTAAGACCCTGTCGCGCCAGCCCGAGCCGGCTGACGGCCGCATCCACGCCGGCGAAGACACCTTTCCGCGTCGCATCGACTTCGAGATTGGCGGCCCGCAGCTCGAGCGCCTTCTGCCGCTGCTGGGCTTCGATACTCCCTCCCACCGGCAGCGGCAGGGCGAAGCGGATCAACGCAGAAAAGTCGGTTTCCTCGGCGCCCGGCAGCACGAAGTCGCCATTCCGGCTGACTTCGAAATCCAGCGACACATTCGGCATATAGCCGGCATCGGCGACCTGCTTCTGAAGTCCCGCCGCCGACTGCAAGGCGAGGATGCGCGCGATACGCGGATTGTCCGAGCTAGCCAGTGCCTCGGCCTCGACCGTATTTTGCGGCAGGCTCTTTGCGATCGAGCCTATCGGGGCAATCGCGCCCGGCGCCGAACCGGCAATCCCGGCAAAACTCTGGACCGCCTGCGCACGATCGGCCTCGGCCTGCCGTCGCTCGATATCGAGGCCGCTGAGCTGGCCCTCTACCTGCGCGACATCGACCTTGCTCGCCGTACCACTGGTCTGGTCGGATTTGACGGCATCGAGCAAAGCCCGGACAGACCCGGTCTGATCGTCTCGTATTCCGATCACCGCATTGGCGTGCGCAATGCTAGCGGAGGCGCCGACAAGGTCGAGGATAGTCGAGGCCAGTTCGTCGACTGCCGCCTGCTTGGCGGCGATCGAGACCATCGCCTGGCTGTTGGCAGTATTGAGCCCGCGGCTCCCATCGAAGACCGGGACCGAGACCCTGATGCCATACGAATATGGATTGGTCTTTGAGGCGCTGACGCCATAGGTACCGCGGATGCCGCCCTCGCCGAAGACTTCCGCTCCGGGGCGGAGGGCTGCTCGAGCCACCTCGATCTTCTGCTCGTCGACCTGCCAGCGGGTCAGCGCTGCATTGACCGAAGGCGCGCCGCCGGCGAGATCGCGGATCATTTTGGCAAACGCCCCGGAGGCCGTCGCAATCGATGACCCTGCCGCACTCTCATCGGCTACGGCACTATCGGGGGCCGACACGCAGCCCTCGTGATGGCTGATCGACACACGCCCCGGATTGGTGGCGCATCCCGACAGCATCGCAAGCACAGCTGCCGCGACAGCCATGCGATCGACCCGCCATGCCGTGACGCACTGCATCCCGAAACCTTCAAAAACTCAGGGATCGACATTCGGATTTTATGGTTAACAAGCCGATAAGCCGGACCCACCGACGGTCTGTTGCGGCATTCCGGCGGCCGCCATTTACCCTCTGTTAAGTTTACCGTCGCGCCGCAGCGCCCAGCGCCGCTACATGCCGGTCATGGCGCGGTGGAACACAATGATCTCCCGGGGCGGCTACAAGCCGCTGAGCGACGTCTTTTCCGGCGCGCTGTTCTGGCTCGCGCTGTTTTCCGTCGCCGCCAATGTGCTGATGCTCGCCGTGCCCATCCACATGATCCAGATCTATGACCGGGTCCTGCCAAGCCACGGCTATGAGACACTCTTCTATCTGACGCTGCTGGTTCTCGTGGCGCTCGGATTGTTCGGCTTGATCGAGAGCCTGCGATCGATCCTCGCCCAGAAGCTCGCAGCCAAATATGAGCTCGTCGCCGCTCCGGCCCTTCTCACCGGAAATTTTCTGTCCCGGACCGAAGCCGACGCGCCAAGCGCGATGCGCCAGGTGGGTCAGGTCCGCCAGATGATCGGCTCGCGCAACTTCGTCAACGTCTTTGACTTGCCCTTCGCGCCCGTCTTCCTGCTGCTGACCTTCGCTCTCCACCCTGTGCTCGGCCTGATGACGCTGGTCGGCGGCGGGTTGCTGGCCGCCATCGCCTGGCTCAACAACCGCGCATTGGGCGAAACCGGTGACCAAGCCACCAGGTATCAGAACCAGGCTGCGCGCTTCGCCTCTATTGCGCTGCGACAAGCCGACGATGTCCGCGCCATGGGCATGACCGGCCCGATGATCGACCGCTGGGAAGCCGAAGCACTGGGCGCCATCGCCAGCAATGACCGCGCTGCCGGCATCAACGCTTTCTACTTCGGCATTACCCGCTTTGTCCGGCAAGGCCTGCAGGTGCTGATCCTCGCGACGGGCGCCTATCTTGTGCTCAACCACCAGATGTCGGGAGGCCTGATCTTTGCCGCCTCGCTGCTGTCCGGCCGTGCACTGCAGCCGATCGAACAGATGATTGGCGGCTGGCGGCAATGGCTGAGCGCGCTCGAGGGTCACCGCGCCATCGGCGAAACGCTCGCCAAGCTGGAAGCAGGGACCCCGGCCGAGGCCATTCGCCTTCCGGACCCCAAGGGCCAGCTCACTGCCAACGGCCTGACCTATAGCCTATCGCCCTTGCCGGGTGTCCGTCCGATCCTCGAGGACGTGAGCTTGCAGACCAAGCCTGGCGAGATCCTCGCCATTGTCGGCCCGAGCGGCGCCGGCAAATCGACGCTCGCGCGGCTCCTCGCCGGGGCGCTGGCGCCAAGCGCTGGCGAAGTCCGCCTCGATGGTTTCGCGCTCGACCACTGGGATCCCGATCAGCGAGGGGCAGCTATCGGTTATCTCGGCCAGGAGATCGAATTCCTCGACGGCACCGTCGCCGAGAACATCTCGCGCTTCGCGCCCGGCGCGCCGGACCGCGCCATTGTCGAAGCCGCTCGCCGTGCCCATGCGCATGAGTTCATCGCGACCATGCCGGACGGCTATGCCACCCGTCTTGGAGCCGGTGGGGTCAAGCTCTCGGGCGGACAAGTGCAGCGTCTTGCACTTGCTCGCGCTCTCTACGGCAACCCTTGTCTCCTCGTTCTCGACGAGCCGAACGCCCATCTCGACAGCGACGGCGAGGCCGCACTCATGACGGCGCTGCAGGACGAGAAGGTCCGCGGCCGCTCGATCTTGGTCATCACCCAGCGCAGCAACCTCCTACAGATCGCCGATCGCGTCGCCGTCATCCGTGATGGAAAACTCGAGTCGATCGGCCCGCGCCAGCAGTGGCTCGCGCCAAGGCCGCGCTTTGTCTCACAGATTTCCGACTATCGCCGCAGCCAGACCCCTGAGCCCAGAGCCGAACATGCTGATGCGGGCTGACGCCGCGGCGCTTCGGCACCGGACCACGGACATGGGGCCGGCAGTCCGCCTTGGCGGTATTGCGCTCGGTGCCTTCACGGCCGTGTTCGGCATCTGGGCGCTCTTCGTCCCCATTGAGGGCGCGGTGATCGCCACAGGATTGATCGTCAATGACGGCAAGATCCAGATCCTCCGCCATGAGACGGGCGGCGTTCTCCAGGCGATCAACGTCAGGGAGGGCGATCACGTCGTCAAGGATCAGGTCATCGCAGTGCTCGCCCCTGCCAACGCCGAGGCGCAGCGCGACCAATTGGCAAGCCGCCTGCTCGCCCTGGATGTGCGCATCGCACGGCTCACTGCCGAACGCGACGGCACCGCGTTCAACTTCGATGCACCTGCGTCGCCTCTGCTAGACCAACTGGTCGTGGACCAGAAGCAGGAGCTCGACAGCCGCACCGTGCGCCATGCCGCGGACAGTGCTGTTCTCAGCGCTCAGCTTGCCGCACTCGAAAGCCAGCGCGGCGGTGTTGCGGCAAGCGTCGAGGCCTATCGGACTCAGCTCGCCAGCATCGAGGACGACCTGAAGCTGCGCCGTGAGGCGGCAGCCAAGGGTTACGGCCGCGCCGCACAATTGCGCGAACTCGAACGCGAGGAGGCGCGGCTGCAAGGCGCACTCGCAACCAGCCAGTCCAGCCTTGCCGCGCTCGGCGATCAGATCGCCGAAGCCCAGTCACGCCTCGAGAAGTCGGGAGCTGACTTCGCCGAAGAAGTGGCCAAGGAACTTGCGCTGGCCGGCGCTGAACGCGGCGAGGTGCTCGAACAGCAACGCGGCGCCCAGGCGACTCTGGACCGCGTCGAGATCAGGGCGGCAACGGCCGGCACCATCTCCAAGCTTTATCTCAACACCCCCGGCAGCGCGATCGAACCCTATGCGCCGCTCGCCGAGATCGTGCCGCAGGACGCGCCGCTCATCGTCGAGGCCATGGTCGATCCGTTGGACATTGACGAGGTCCGCACCCTGCAGACTGCCGAAATCGTCTTCTCAGGCTTTGATCGCAGCGAGGTCGACCCGGTCATCGCGACCGTCGAGTTCGTCTCTCCTTCGAGCCGCATGGACGAGCGGTCTGGAGCGCAGTTCTATGTTGTTCGGCTGCTGGTCGATCACGCCGGTCTGCCGCCGATCCGGCCCGGCATGCCGGCCCAGACCTATTTCAACACGGCGCCCCACACTTTCGCTCAATACCTCGTCGCACCGATCCTCGACAGTCTGCGCAAGACTTTCCGATAGTCGTTGGCCGTCACTTGGCGGGAAAAGAATACATGTTGGTCAATATTCAAGATAATAACGTTAACGATTAGTCCTATCGCTTAGCGATAACGGAAAGTTATTGCCGCTACATCAATGATAGTCAATGCAGCGGCCGCATCCATTTGGAATAGTCGTCTCCATAATTGAGTGAGTTCGGCCGGCGATCCGCGCGATCCTGGCCGATCCTTCGGGGGATACCATGTCGGGTCAGGTCTTTGTCGGGGCGGCGGAATATTCGGTTGGGGAGCGCGACCCCTTCGTCACAGTCACCATCAAACGCAGCGGCGACCTGAGCAGCGCTGCAACCGTAACCTATGCCACCAATACCAACACAGCGTCGGAAGGTCTCGACTATACAGACACCGATGGCTCGGTGAATTTCGCCGCTGGCCAGTCGAGCGTTTCCATCCAGATCCCGATCCTCAATGACGGCTTGAGCGAGGCGACCGAGCGCTTCAACTTCTCCGTGGTTTCGACGGATCCGACGACCACCATCCTCTTCCCGCGAACGGCGACCGTTTCCATTCTCGACGATGAGAACCCGGTCACCGATCCCGGCCAGCCGCCACTGACCTCGCCCTACACCGTCTCTACGACGACGGTGCTTTCCGGCCTCTCCGATCCCATGTCGCTCGAGTACCTGCCGGGGACCAACAAGGCGTTCCTCGCCGAAAAGAGCGGCACCATCAAGCTCGTCGACATGTCGACCGGCGCGGTGCAATCGACCGTTCTCGACATTCGCGACAAGGTGAACGCCAACGCCGATCGCGGCCTGATGGATATCGCGCTTAATCCCGATCTCGCCCACAACCCCTATCTCTATGCGTTCTACGTAGTCGACCCGGCCGGTTCTGCGACCGGTACCGGTGGCGCGGCTCGCGATGCCGAAGGCAACCGCTATGCCTATCTCTCGCGCTTCACGCTCGACCTGACTAGCACGACACCCAAGATTGTCGCGGGCTCGGAAGTGGTGTTGGTCGGCGGCGCAGGCCAGTCTCTCGCCGACATTTCCGGCGGCGGCGTCCTCAATTTCACCGACCAGGCATACGCCAACAATCGCGCTTCGGATGTGAACGCCGACGGCACCTACAGGCAAAACTATCTCAAGGTCGACAGCCAGTCCCATGCCGGCGGCGCCATCGCCTTCGGGCCTGACGGCAAGCTCTATGTCTCGACCGGCGATGGCGCGAGCTTCGATTACGCCGATCCGCGCACCAAGAGCGTCCAGGACACTGGCAGCCTCTCGGGCAAGATTCTGCGCATCGATCCCATCACCGGCCAGGGACTCAGCGACAATCCCTTTGCCACCGGCAACCTCGACGCCAATGCCAGCAAGGTCTGGGCGACTGGCCTGCGCAACCCCTACACGATGACCTTTACTGACGACGGCCGGCTCTTTATGAGCGAGACCGGCTGGTACTCGTGGGAAGAGATTAACACCGGCGCAAAGGGCGCCAATTTTGGCTGGCCCTTTTACGAGGGCGGCGACAATGGCCAATTGGTGAAGACCCCCGCGTATCAGAACCAGCAGGCCGCCATCGACTTCTACGCCAAGGTCGCCTCCGGCCAGATCACGGTGACACCGGCCTATCGCGCCTTCGGCCACGCCGATGCCGACCCGGGCTTCCAGTTCAGCGCCATCGTTGGGTCCTCGACGATCTACACCGGCGATAAATACCCGGCCGCGTTCCAGAACGACTATTTCTTCACCGACATCGTCGATGGCGAAATCTACTCGGTCGACATCAACGACCGCACCAAAGCGCAGTTCGTGACCGACATCGGTGCCTATGGCCCCGCCAATTTCATCCAGGGCCCGGACGGCTACATGTATATGATGGACCTGGTAAATGGCCGCATCCTCCGGCTCAATATCACCGATCCCAATGCCGGACAGAACCACGCGCCGACAGTGTCCGCACCGATTGCCGACCAGAATGCGACAGCTGGAACCGCGTTCGGATTCGTGCTGCCGGCGACGACTTTCGCGGACACCGATGGCGACGCGCTGGCGCTCGCCACCAAACAGGCCAATGGCGCGGCACTCCCCGCCTGGCTCAGCTTCAACCCCGCGACCGGCACCTTCTCGGGCACACCGCCGGTGGGTACATCGGGCACCGTCACGGTGCGCGTCACCGCCACCGATCCCGGAACGCTTGCCGTCAGCGACGACTTCATCATCACCGTCGGCAACGGCACGGCGCCGGAAGCCATTGTCAACGACGTCGCGGCCCAGAACCAGTCGGTGACGGGCACGACCGCCAACGACGTCTTCCGCTACGCGGGTGCCTCTAGCCTTTACGATTGGGGTCCCACATCTGACGGCGCCGGCATTGTCGTGTGGACGCGCTCGACGACCGACAATACATATGACGTGCTGGTCGGCTTCGAAAAGCTCCGCTTCTCTGACAAGACTGTGACCATCGGCTCGATCCTTCAGGCTGGTCCGGACTATCTCGATGTTGCCGACACCATCCAGCAGCTGACCGGCAAGACCTCCGCCGACCGCTTTATCGTCAATGCGCCCTCGACCGACTACACTTGGGGCGCAACCTCGGATGGCGCCGGCATCGTCATCTGGACCAACTCGACCACCGACAACACCTACGACATCCTCAAGGGCTTCGAGCAGATCGTCTTCACCGATCGCACGGTGGTGCTGGCGGGACCGCCGCCAGCCAATAGCGCACCCATCGTCGTCAGTCCGATCGCCGATCAGACGGCCGCGATCGGCACCGCATTCGGCTTCACCGTCCCGGCCAATACCTTCACCGATCCCGATGGCGACACGCTTACCCGCAGCGCAACGCTCACGGGCGGCGCGGCGCTCCCGAGCTGGCTGACCTTCAATCCGGCAACCGGCGCCTTCAGCGGCACACCGCCCACGAGCAGCGCGGGGCAACTCGCCATCAACGTCACGGTCAATGACGGCAATCAGCACACAGTCTCCGACACGTTCTTGCTGACGATCTCATCGACTGGGTCGACCAACCACGCCCCGACCCTCGCCAACCCCGTCGCGGACCAGGCCGGCGCGGAAGACACGCTGTTCACTTTCACCCTGCCGGCCAGTGTCTTTGCCGATCAGGACGGCGATACGCTGACGCGCACCGCCACCATGTCCAACGGCACCCAGCTCCCGTTCTGGCTGGTCTTCAATGCCGCGACCGGTACCTTCTCGGGCACGCCGAGCGACCGCGACGTGGGCACTCACGTTATCATGGTCACCGCCAGCGACCCGTCTGGCGCGACGGTGACGGACACGTTCAACCTCACGATCGCCGCCGTCAACGACGCGCCCCGCGTCAACCTGCCGTTTGCCGATCAGGCTGGAACAGTCGGCACGACACTCAACATTGTCGTCCCCACGAGCACCTTCATCGATGTCGACAACGACACGCTGGCCTTTTCGGCAAAGCTCGCCGATGGCAGCGCTCTGCCGTCATGGCTGAGTTTCAACCCCGCGACCCGCGCCTTTACCGGAATGCCACCCGCGGGAGGCACATTCGACATCACCATCACCGGCACGGACCCGGGCGGCCTCTCGGCATCGGACACGTTCCGTTTGACCGTCGCCACCGCTGCAAGCGAAAAGCTCTGGCGGAATGCGGCGGGCACCCAGATCCTCACCGGCGACACTGCCAACGACGTCTTCGTCATCGGCGCGTCCTCGACCGGTTACCAATGGGGCCCGACCCAGGACGGAACCGGCACGGTGATCTGGAACAGCGCCGGCTACGACATTCTGTTCGGCTTCGAACAGATCCGCTTCACCAACAAATCGGTGAACATCGCGCCTTCGAGCAGCAATGTTGTCCAGGACGATCCCGACCTGATCCAGCATCTGACCGGCAAGTCGACTAACGACATCTTCGCGATCAACGGCCCGGCCTCGGCCTATCAATGGGGAAAAACCGCCTCGGGCAGCGGAATCGTGGTCTGGACGGTGTCGGCAACCGACGACACCTACGACATCCTCACCGGATTCGAGAAGATGCAGTTCACCGACCAGACGGTGGATGTCAGCGGGCTTGTGACCTAACGATCCTGGCCCGGCTGGCCGCCGATCGTTCCGACGGCCTTGGTGCCGGCGGCGATGCCGGCGGCAAGGCACGCTTCCGCTGATGCGCCGCTGAATTCGGCGGCGAGGAACCCGGCCGCGAACGCGTCGCCCGCCCCCGTCGTATCGATGACGTCGGTCCTCGGCGCGGGCAACTTGATCTCAACGCCCCTGCGGTTGCCGACTGCCGCTCCCTGATCGCCGCGCTTGATCACGACGCGCTGGAAGAACCGCCCTAGTGTTTGCATCTGAAGGTTGAGATCGACCGAGCCCGTCAATTCCAGCGCCTCGGCGATATTGGCAAAGATCGTTCCCGTGCCCGCTGTCCACTTGAGGAAGGGCTCTGCCCCGACCTCGCGGAGGAACCCGACGGAGGCCGGATCGACCGCCGTTGCGACACCACGGCTCGAAGCCTCCTTCAGAAGCCCCATGACCGCCTGGCGCGGACCGGGCGTGAAGAATGAATAGCCCGAGACCAGCAGCAGATTGATCCCGTCAAGCAGTGAAGCCGGGAGGTCCGCCGGTTCGAGATTGAGATTGGCGCCGCGATCGGTGAGAAAGCTCCGCTCGCCGTCGGCATCGACAATGGTGACCAATACTCCCGATTGCGCTGCATGATCCACCGCGAGAACCGGCTCGACGCTGCGCGCCTCAAAGAAGGCCCGGCGTGTCGCTTCGTCGGCTACGGCGACCCGAGACACGAAGGCCACCTTGACCCCCATCGAGGCCAGCCACACCGCCTGGTTCGCCCCTGATCCCCCGGGACGCGAGACGATCCGCGCCCGCCGGTCGGATCCCCGCACCATCGGTCCCTCCGGCATCACGATGATGTCGGTCATGGTGTCGCCGACAACGAGGACCTTGCCCGGGCTCACGCGCTGCCTCGCCTGGCGAGCGCCACCGCGATGCGCGCGGCCACCCGCGCATTGTGCTCGACCAGCGCGACATTGGCCTTGAGGCTACGCCCGCCCGTCAGCTCGAAAATCCGCTTCAGCAGATATGGCGTCAGCGCCTTGCGCGAGATCCCTGCCGCGTTGGCGTCGGCAATGGCAGCCCCGATGGTCTTTTCGATATCGGCCGCCTGAATTTCGTCCGCTGCCGGAATCGGATTGGCAACGAGAATGCCACCCATGCCGAGCGCCGCCTGCGTCGCGATCAACGCCGCCACCGCTTCGGGGGTGTCGAGTCGGTGGTCGACCGGATAGCCGCTCGACCGCGCCCAGAACGCCGGGAATTCGTCCGACCCGTAGCCGATGACCGGCACGCCCTTGGTTTCCAGTACCTCGAGGGTCTTGGCGATATCGAGGATGGATTTCGCCCCGGCGCAAACCACCGCCACCGGGGTCCGGCTGAGCTCTTCAAGATCGGCGGAGATGTCGAAGCTCAATTCCGCTCCGCGATGCACGCCGCCAATCCCGCCGGTGGCAAACACCCGTATCCCCGCCATATCGGCCGCCTGCATGGTCGTGGCGACTGTGGTCCCGGCAAGTCCGCCCGAGTTGAGGAGTGCCGCCACATCCCGGCGCGAGGCTTTGGCTGCGCTGCCTCCGGCGCGGGCCAGCTTGTCGAGGGCACCGGGGTCAAGACCCACGCGGAACGCACCGTCCATGATGGCAATTGTCGCCGGCACTGCGCCTTCCGCCCGGATTTGCACCTCGACACTTTGCGCCATTTCGAGGTTCTGCGGAAAGGGCATGCCGTGCGTGATGATCGTCGACTCAAGTGCCACCACCGCCTCTCCGGCGGCAAGGGCTGCGGCGACTTCATCGCTGATCTCGAGATGGGGGGTCGAAGGCAATCGATGGGTCCTTTCCGCCCTCGGCGGATCGCTGAGGCGCCCTAATGCGGTGGCGGCCCGCCAGCGTCAAGTGGCCGCGAAAATCCGGCCTCGCAAACTCTTGTTCCGCGTAGGATTTGGCTCTAGGGTCCGCTAACAAATACCACCTCGAACCGGGGTACTTCGCTGAACACGCCGAGTGTTGGTCCCGATCGTCCTCCGGACCGAACTGCGCCCCCCAGAGGGCACATTCCGAGCCTTTCGTCTCCCGGCGCCCGACCCCGCCGCTTGGCCTGCCGCCACCGATTCTCCCTCCTGCCAAAAGCCGCCTCCAGATGACCCTGGGGCGGTTCTGTCTTTGTCGCGGCTTCGCCGCATCCTTCCACCCTACGTCCGCCGGTGCTGCGGACTCGCCCCCGATGACAAGGAGACGCCAATGAACAAGTCCCTGATCCTGGCTATTGCCGCATTGCTGCTGTCCGGCAGCGCCGCGCTGGCGCAGGAGGAGAAGGTCCTCAACGTCTACAACTGGTCCGACTATATCGCCGAGGACACCATCCCCAAGTTTGAAGCTGAAACCGGGATCAAGGTGAACTACGACGTGTTCGACAGCAACGAGCTGGTCGAGGCTAAGCTGCTGGCCGGCAGCTCCGGCTACGACGTGGTCGTGCCCTCGGGCTTCTTCCTTGAGCGCCAGGTGGCCGCGGGCCTGTTCCTGCCCTTCGACAAGTCCAAGCTCCCCAACCTCGCCAACATGGACCCCGACGTGATGGCGGCAACCGCCGCTCACGACCCTGACAATGCCCATTCGGTCGACTACATGTGGGGCACGACCGCCATCGGCTACAATGTCGCCAAGGTGACCGCGGCGCTCGGGCCCGATCAGCCGATCAACACCTGGGACATTGTCTTCAAGCCCGAGATCGTCTCAAAGCTGGCAGATTGCGGCGTCACCCTTCTCGATGCCCCGGCCGAGATCATGGCCTCGGCTCTCAACTATCTGGGCCTCGATCCAAACTCGGAAAGCGCCGACGACCTCGCCAAGGGCGAAGCGCTGCTGATGTCGATCCGTCCCTATGTGCGCTACTTCAACTCCAGCCAATACATCGATGACCTCGGCAATGGTGAGGTCTGCCTATCGGTCGGCTATTCGGGCGATGTCTTCATCGCGCAGGCCGCCGCGGCGGATGCCAATGCCGGCGTTGAGGTCGCTTATGTCATCCCCAAGGAAGGCGCGCTCAAGTGGTTCGATCTCTTTGCCATTCCCGCAGATGCCCCGCATCCGGACAACGCACATAAGTTCATCGACTTCATGCTACGTCCCGACATCGCCGCCGCCAACACCAACTACGTGTACTACGCGAGCGGCAACAAGGCGGCACTCGACCTGATCGACCCGGAGGTCAAGGACGATCCGGCGATCTACCCCACCGCCGAAATCTCGGCCAAACTGTTCCCGCTCAAGGCCCACTCGCCCGATTATGACGAGACCCTCACCGAAGCCTGGCAGCGCATCAAGGCCGGCCAGTAGCTTCTGTTCGGGCGGGGCTCCGGCCCCGCTCAGCACTTTTCGAACGCTGCTTCCAGGGTTTGGACACATGGCCAAAAAGCCCCAACTCGCCGCCGACACGCGTCCTTGGCGCGACCCTGCCGCCAAGCCGTTCGTGCGGATCCGCCACGTCACCAAGAAGTTCGGCGATATTGCCGCGGTGTCCGACGTTTCGCTCGACATCTTCAAGGGCGAGCTCTTCTGCCTGCTCGGCGGCTCGGGTTCGGGCAAGTCGACGCTGCTAAGGATGCTTGCGGGCTTCGAAGAACCGACCGCCGGATCGATCGAGATCGACGGCCAGGACATGACGTCGGTCCCGCCCTATGACCGGCCGGTCAATATGATGTTTCAGTCCTACGCGCTGTTCCCGCACATGACTGTGAAGCAGAACATTGCGTATGGACTGAAGCGCGATCATCTGCCGCCCGCCGAGATCGAGGCGCGCGTCGCCGAACTGCTGGCCCTGGTGAAGCTCCAGAACTATGGCGAGCGGAAGCCGCACCAGCTCTCCGGCGGCCAACGCCAGCGCGTGGCCCTCGCCCGCGCCCTCGCCAAACGCCCCAAGCTGCTTCTGCTCGACGAGCCTCTTGGCGCGCTCGACAAGAAGCTGCGCGAAGAAACCCAGTTCGAACTGGTCAAGATCCAGGAGACGCTGGGCGTCACTTTCATTGTGGTGACGCACGACCAGGAAGAGGCGATGAGCCTCGCGACCCGGATCGGCGTGATGAACCAGGGCGAAATCGCCATGATCGGCGAGCCCACAGAGATCTACGAATTCCCCAATTCGCGCTTCGTCGCCAACTTCATCGGCTCGGCCAATATGGTCGAGGGCGTCGTCACCGAGGACGAGCCCGATCACGTGCGCATCCGCTCGGCGGAACTGGGCACCGATATCTATGTCGACCACGGTGTCGATTGCGCCCCCGACCAAATTCTCTGGTGGGCGATCCGGCCGGAAAAGATCGCGCTGACTCGCGACAAACCGGCACCGCAGCCTGGCATCCCCGCAGACGCCAATATCGTCAAAGGCTATGTCGAGGACATCGCCTATCTCGGCGACATGACCGTCTATCAGGTCAAGCTCGACAACGGCCGCTACATGCGCGTCACCAAGACCAACGCGCGGCGCGGCGACCCCGACGCAATCTCCTGGGACGAGACGGTGTGGGCGAGCTGGGCGGGATCGTCCGGTTCGGTGCTGACCAATTGACGAGCTTCGACGGCAGTGTGCAGCGACGGGTGCGGCCCTGGAGCTGGGTCGGCGGCGCCTTCGCAGCGGCAGGAATATCGGGTCGCGCCCTGGTCATCGCCGCGCCTGCGGCGTGGCTGACCCTGTTCTTTCTGATCCCGCTCGCGGTCGTCTTCGGCATATCGCTCGCGACCAAGCAGTTCGGCCAGCCGCCCTATTCCGACCTGTTGACGACCGAAGGCGGCACGGTGCAGCTCACGCTGCATCTCAGCAACTACATCAAGCTGATTCAGGACACCCATGTCGGCACCAATTTCTGGCCGCAGGTGATTGCCTATCTTGCGGTCGGCCTTCTCGCCTTCTGGCTTGGCCGCGTGGTAGCCAGGATCGCCGCGCCGCCTGCCGTCCGGGCGATCTACAGCGTCTCGGCGGTCGCGACCGCATTGCTGATCGCAACGCTCTATACCGCCGATCTGAACGTCTATCTCACAGCATTCCTCAGCTCGATCAAGATCGCGGCGGTCTCGACCGTCTTTGCAGTGCTCATCGGGTATCCGATGGCCTATGCCATCGCCCGCGCACCCGACCGCTGGCGCAATATCCTGCTGTTGCTGGTAATCCTGCCATTCTGGACCTCGTTCCTGTTGCGCGTCTATGCACTGAGCGGCTTCATGCGCGGCGAAGGGGTGATCAACAACGTGATCGGCGCACTCGGCCTGCCGCCGCTGGTGATGATGCAGACCGATTTCGCCGTCTATGTCGGCATCGTCTATTCCTACCTGCCCTTCTTCATCCTGCCGCTCTATACCAATCTGGTGAAGCTGGACCCCTCTCTGCTCGAAGCGTCTGCGGATCTGGGTGCACGTCCGTTCCGCACCTTCCTCGAGGTAACTCTGCCGCTCTCGATGTCGGGCGTCGTCGCCGGCGCCATGCTGGTGTTCATCCCGGCGATCGGCGAATTCGTCATCCCCTCTCTGCTCGGCGGGCCGGGCACTCAGATGATTGGCCGCATCCTCTGGGACGAGTTCTTTTCCAAGACCAATTGGCCTCGCGCCGCCGCGCTCGCCATCACCATGCTGTTCATCGTCGTCATTCCCTTCATGCTGATGCAACGCGCGCAGAGCGCCGTTGCCGAGGGGAGATAGATGCGCCGCTCCATCTTCCTGCCGGTCGCCTCGACGCTCGGGTTCCTGTTTCTCTATGCGCCGATCATTTCGCTGGTGGTGTTTTCGTTCAACGCCAACCGGCTGGTGACCGTCTGGTCGGGCTTTTCCGTGCAGAGCTATGTCAACCTGTGGGAGGATCCGCAGCTCCTGCCGGCGGCGGGCCTCAGTCTGCAAATCGCTGCGGTCAGCGCTTCGATTGCGCTGGTGCTGGGCACCCTCTGTGCCATCGCCCTGGTTCGCTTTCGCCGTTTCCGCGGCAAGACCATCCTGCAGGCAACGGTCTCTGCGCCACTGGTGATGCCCGACGTCATCACCGGCCTCGCTCTGCTTCTGCTTTTCGTCGGCATGCAGTCGGTGATCGGCTGGCCGGCCAATCGCGGCGTCCTCACCATCATCATCGCCCACTCGATCTGTTGCATGGCCTATGTGACCGTGGTCGTCCAGAGCCGGTTGGGCGACCTCGACCTCAGCCTCGAGGAAGCGGCGATGGATCTTGGGGCAACTCCGGTTCGCGTGTTCTTCGACATCACGCTGCCCATCATCGCACCTGCTCTGGTCTCCGGTTGGTTACTCGCGTTTACAATCTCGCTCGACGATCTTGTGATCGCTAGCTTTGTCTCCGGGCCTGGATCGTCCACACTGCCGATGGTGATCTTCTCAAAGATACGTCTGGGTGTCGCGCCCGAGGTCAATGCCATGGCCTCGATCATCATCGGCCTCGTCGCACTCGGCGTCATCGTCGCGGCGACACTCCAGATGCGACGGCCTCGCACTCGATTCTAGCTTCTATCCGCCCCACCTGCCGACCCACTCCCTCCCAAAGGGGAGTTAGCGGATCGGCTTGGGTCACCGTTGGGGGTGAAGCTATTCCGCGATCAACACGCCGCTGCCGCCTAGCTCGACCGGGAAGTCCTGCTGCTTGGGCAGGCCATCATCCATCGGCAGAACCGTGTTCTGGTAGTTGACATGGACGCCCGGCTTGAACGGCAGGCTCGGGATCGAGGCCGCATAGACATCGACCAGCCCCCACGCCGGATGTTCGGTCATCAGATGCCCGCCACACACTGTGCACCACTTGCGGTGGCTATTGTTGGTCTTGTGGAAGTCGCCGACTTTGTCGGCACCGCGCGTAAACGTCACGGCGTTCAGCGACCACAGCGTGAAGGCGTTCACCGGACCGGCAGACCAGGAGCGGCAAGACTCGCAATGGCAATAGCCCATGCCCGCGGGCTCGCCACTGACCGAGAACTCGACCGCGCCGCAGAAGCAACGGCCCGTATGCGTTTTGTGTTCGTTAGGCATCGTTCAGTCCCTTCAGTTCCTCATCGCGTCGTCGCGAGAGGGCGTGGAGGTAGAACCTGAAGGCGCCGCTGCAAATGACCGCGGCACCGAGATGCGTGACATCCCGTCCCGAACAGGGACGCAACATTGCGCCTCGTCCGCGCGGCATAGCCGGGCGTCCCAGGGCGCAAAAGCGTTTGCGTACAGTCAGTCTTGAAAGGCGACGCGCCAGAATGAAAGATGAGTACTGCTGAGCGCGCCTTACTTCCGCGGGTTCAGCGGCCGCACCAGCGACGTCATACCCTTGCCGGCCTTGAAGGCCTTGATTGCGTCGTACTGCACGCAATCGGGCGCCATCTCCATCAACTCGATGCGGTTGCCATCTGGATCGGCAACCCAAGCGCCGCGATTGTTGTCGAGGCCAATCTTGAGACTGAGCGGGTTCATCAGCGCGATCCCTGCCGCCTCAAGTTCCTTCGCCGCCGTCTCGATATTGTCCACCGTGATGCAGAGATGGTTGAAGCCGGTCACGTCCGGTCCGGGCGCCGGCAAGGCCGTGCCGCCCCCGGTCAATTCGAGGTAGAGCATGTCGTCGAAGCGCAAATAGACGATCCAGGGCTTGTGGTCCTCGTCGGTCAATTCGAGGAAGCTCTTGAAACCCAGCGTTTCGTAAAATTTGATCGACGCTTTGAGGTCGCGCGTCTTCATGTTGATGTGCCCAAGCGTCTGAAACGCGCCCATTCTGCTCTCCCTAGCCGTGCTGGCAATTGGCACATTCCTATCGCATATTATCGCTAATACAAAGGGGTCTGGGAGGATTATTCCATCATATGTCGCGCCGGCAAACGGGCCTTGCGCGGCCGGCCATTGATCCCGCGGCGCCCTCGGTCTATCTCTCCATCGTCGCTTCACGATGAAGCGGCGCACAGACTGAAACGACGTTCTCAGGGCGGGGTGTGACTCCCCACCGGCGGTAGTGAGCGGAAATGCTCTAGCCCGCGAGCGCTGTCCCCACGCGGACAGGTCAGCAGACTGGGGTGCGATTCCCCGGCCGACGGTATAGTCCGGATGAAAGAGAACGGGTTGATGGGCCGAAATCGCTCCGCGTCCCTATTGGGGTGCGGGCCGTCGCGGCCCCGATCCCCGTAACCCTGGAAACCTGGTTATGAAAGGATCCGACATGAACCAGCTTTCCCCTACCCAGACTTCGAGCGGGGCCGCATTGGGCGCCGTCGTTATGCTAGTTGCCAGCATCGCATTTGCGGGGACGAACCTGCTGCAGGCGGTATTGCCGACCCCGGTCGAATATGGCGGCTACGGAATGGCCTCGACCGGAATGGCGTTCTGGCAGTATCTGATCGCCACCATCGTGGTGCTGCCGCTGATCTTCAGGATCGGCCCATACAACCTGCGCACCAGACATCCGATCGCCCACGAAATCCGCGCCTTCGTGTCGGCGCTGGGGGTGCATGTTTTCGTCTATGGCTTTGCCTCCGGCGTACCGGGCTGGCAGATGGTTGCACTGCTCGCGACGGGCCCCCTGTTCATCGTACTGGGCTCGGTTGTGTTCCTGCGGGAACGCGCCTCGCCGGCGCGGATCACTGCAGCACTTCTCGGCCTTGCGGGCGCGATGCTGGCATCGCAACTGGGCACAGACGGTTTCAGTCCCGCGATCCTGATTCCTATCGCCGCAGCGGCACTTTGGGCCGTCACCGATCTGCTGACAAAATATCTCTCGCGCGAAGAATCGCCCGAAACGCTGACTGTCTCGCTCCTCGTCCTGATCACGCCCAATCACCTGTTGATCCTGCTCGCCGCGACGGTTTGGGCTCAGGTCCTCCCGAACCTCACGCCGGCCGGGCTTGCGACCGGATTCCCGTTCGCGCTTCCCGCCGGCAATGGTCTGTGGCTGCTGGTGTTGCTCGGCCTCCTCACAGCAGCTGGCCAGTATCTGCTGGCCTACGCGTATAAGGTCGCCGACGCTGCCTATCTGCAGCCTTTCGGTGACGCCAAGGTGCCGCTGACGGCGCTGTTCGGCTGGGTACTGCTGAACCAGTTGCCAAGCCTGTGGTTCTGGCCGGGGGCGGCGCTCATCATCGCCGGCTCGGTGCTGATCTACTATGCGGAAGCGCGGCGGCAACGGAGCCTCGCGGCTGCCTGACTACTCAGGTGTCGGGGCTCCTATCTGTTCGTTGGGGCCCTGCACCACCTGGTCGAAATCGATGATCGCTCCGGTCATCAGTCCGGATTCCGCACTTGCCAGGTAGGCGATAGCACGCGCCACCTCATCGGGCTTCATCAGCCGCCCGAACGGCCGGCCCGCCTCCGCCTCCACCAGCCAGTTCTCGGGCAAGCCATGAAAGTTTCGCATGATGGCGTGCTCGCCCGGCGTGTCGACCCAGCCCAGATTGAGGCCATTGACCTTGATCCGGCTATGGGCGACCGAGTGCGCGAAATTCTTGGTCAGCGTCTGCAGCGCGCCTTTGCTGGCGCTGTAGGGCGTCAGATAGCTCGTCCCGCCATGTGCGTTGACCGAGATGATGTTGACCATCGCCCCCTCGATCCTGTCGCGCTCCATCAGCTTCAGCGCCGCCTGCATCAGGAAGAACGGCGCCCGCACATTGATGGCGAACATCTTGTCCCAAAGCTCCGGCGTCGTGTCGCGGACCGTTCCACGATCAGTGAGTCCCGCGATATTGGCCAGGATATCGAGCCGCCCGAAGCGCCGGTCGGCAGCAGGTACAATCTCCTTCATCTCGGACAGACGGGCGAGATCGGCGGCAACGAATTCGGCCGGCGTGCCGAAGGCGGAAATCGATTCCGCGACCGCCCGGCCTTTCTCGGCGTTTCGGTCTGTCAGAATCAGCCCCGCCGCGCCCCGTGCCGCGAACAGCCGCGCCGTCGCTTCGCCGATCCCCTGAGCGGCGCCGGTAATGACGGCCACTTTGCCGTCGAGCCGCGCATGCGAAAATGTATCGGTCATCTTTCCCCCACACCGCCGAGTAAGCACGAGCCCCAGCCGGGCCTCAAGCCCCTTCCGTCAACGATGGAATGCTTTATGGTCGCGCCCGATCCGGGATGGAACGATGAACGAACGCGACACCATTTTCTTTCGCCCGCTCTGGCGTCGTGTGCTGGTTGCCGCGGTCTGCGTGGTGTGGTTCGGTTTCGAGATTTTCTATAGCCACGACCAGTTCTGGATGGTGCTGAGCGGGCTCGCGGTCGCCTATTCGGTGTGGAACTTCTTTCTAGCGTTCTCCAAGGACCCCAAGCCTACCGGCGGTCCGACGGACGGGCCCGCCCCGCCTACGCAGCAGTAAAACCGTTGTCGACGAACAAGTGCGTGCCGTTGACGAAGCTCGATTCGTCGCTGGCCAGGAACAGTGCCGCGCGCGCCACTTCTTCGGGCTCCCCGATCCGGCCCTGCTGCGCCGCCAGCGCCGCCTCGGAGGCGTCAACGCCAAGTCGGGTCAGTTCATCGACCTCGCGCAGGCCGTGCGGCGTACGGATGAAGCCGGGACAAACCGCGTTGCAACGGATGTTGCGGTCTCGAAACTCTACGGCGATGGCGCGTGCAAACATGTGTACCGCGCCCTTGGTGGTGTCGTAGAGGACCTCCATCGGCGTGCCGGCCACTGCCGAGATCGACGAGGTGCAGACGATGGAACCGCCCCCCGCGGCGATCATGCCGGGGAGCACTGCGCGCGTCACCAGAAACATCGAGCGGACGTTGACGGCATGCAACCAGTCCCATTCCGCCAACGTCGTCTCGAGGAAGGGTTTGATGACGATTGTCCCGGCATGGTTGAAGAGTACATTGGCAGCGCCGAGGCGGGCCGTGCTCGCGGCAATCGCCGCATTGACCTGAGCCTCCTCGGAGACATCTGCCACAAAGCTCTCGGCAACGCCGCCCGCCGCGCGGATTTCGGCGACCGTCTTGGCCGCCGCTTCAGCATTGCGATCAATCACCGCGACCTTTGCGCCCTCGGCCGCAAAGAGCCTGCTCGCCGCACCGCCCATGCCCGTGGCTCCACCGGAAACAATGGCTACTTTGCCTTCTAGCCTGCCCATCTGGCCCTCCTCCTAGCTCTGTGCGAACCTAGCAGCCTCTTAATCCTCCCGCGAGGCCGGCCTTGACCGCGAGACCTGCCGCCGCGATAGAGGCCGAGATTCCGGAGACGACCATGCCCACCAATTTCGTTCTGACGCTGAGCTGCGCCGACCGGCCCGGCATCGTCGCGGCGGTCACTACCGAACTCGCAGCGCTCGATGCCAATATCGCTGAGTCCAACCAGTTCTGGGACCGCCAGACTGGGACCTTTTTCATGCGACTGGCCTTCGCCGCGCCAGATGGCACAGATCGCGCCGCAATCGATCGAGCGCTGCGACCCGCCATCGACCGCTTTGGCATGAAGACGGCTCTCGTCGATGAGGGCCGGAAGAAGCGCATTGTCGTGATGGTCAGCAAGTTCGACCATGCGCTTCTGCACCTGCTCTATCAGATCCGAGTCGGCTGGCTCGATGCAGAGGTGAGCGCCGTTGTCTCCAACCATGAGGACTCGCGCGCGACTGCTGACTATGAAGGCATTCCCTATCACTTCCTGCCGCTCGGCAAGGACGGCAAGGCCGGTCAGGAAGCTGAAGTGATGCAGTTGGTGAAGGTGACCGGCGCCGAACTTGTCGTGCTGGCGCGCTACATGCAGATCTTGAGCGACAATTTCGCGACCCGCCTGTTCGGGCAGATCATCAATATCCACCACTCATTCCTGCCCAGCTTCAAGGGTGCCAAGCCCTACCACCAAGCTCATGAGCGTGGCGTCAAGATTATCGGTGCCACCGCGCACTACGTCACCCCCGACCTCGACGAGGGCCCGATTATCGAGCAGGAAACGGCTCGGGTGAACCACGCCATGACCCCCGACGATTTGATCGCCGCCGGCCGCGACATCGAAAGCCGCGTGCTGGCACGCGCGGTCAAGTTGCATCTCGAGTCGCGCGTGATGCTCAATGGGCGCAAGACGGTGGTGTTCGGCTAGAGGCCGGCCTCAACCGCACGCTTATTGGCTTCCAGGAATTCGTGTAGTCCCTGGGACTTGGCGCCCCAGAGCTGTTCAACGGCCTCGGTCGCCGGCTCCATTCGGCCAAGCCGGGTGTTGGTATCGAACGCCGTGATCATCTTTGCAACCGGCTCCGGCAGGCCCGCTTGCTTCAGGCCCTCCGTGAGCCCAGCGTCATCCACGTCCACCACCTCGACTGGCTTGGCAAAAACGCCGCTCGCGATCGCCGCGATCTCGCGTGTCGTGTAGGCGACGGGACCGGTGACGGTGAAGATACGACTCTCAATGCTCTCCGCGATCAGTGCGCCGGCCGCGGCGCGGGAGCAGTCTTCGCGTGCCGGGTGCGCGATGCGTCCCTCCCCGGCTGCCGAGAACCATTTGCCGGTACTGATCGCGTTGGGTAGCGAGCCGAGGAGGTTCTCGGCATACCAGGCCATCCGCAAGATCGTGTAAGGAATGCCGGTAGCCTTGATCGCCTCTTCGGTGCCGAAATGATCGTTCGCGAATGGGATCGGCGAGGGTGGTTCGGGATTGGGCATCGAGGTGTAGGCGATATGCTTCACGCCGGCCGCCTTAGCCGCAGCCACCGCGCGGCTGTGCCGCTCAGCTCGATGTTCGCCCGTCACCGAAATGAGCAGCATCCGGTCGATGCCGTCGAGCGCAGCGCCCAGGGCAGCCGGATCGTCAACGTCCGCTTTGCGTACTTCGACGTCAGGCAGATCCGTAAACGTCTCCGGCGTTCGGCTGCCGACGACGATTCTGCCTGGAAACTGGCGCTCGAGCAGCAACTCGACCACGCGGCGGCCGAGCTTACCGCTTCCTCCACTTACGAACACGGTTTGAGCCATCGCCACTATTCCCCCGCCGGAAACAAACGCCAACGCTTCGGCCGGAAGGCAATGCGAGTGCGCTCGCCGGCCGGGTGATCGAAGGGCAGGTCGATCTCGACCCGATCCCCGAGCCCCGCGATTTCAAGTTCGACGCGCCGCGTGCCCCCGACCCTACGCGAGGCCGCGACATGCCCGGCCAGCGCCGTGCCTTCCGGGATCAGTTCTACATCGTGCGGGCGGAAGTAGAGCCGCGCCTTGCCCTTGGGCACACCCGGCGCCGCGAGGCCAATGGCATTGCCACCTACCCAAAGCTCGTCACTGTCGATCTCGACCGGCAGCGCGCTCGACTCCCCGATGAAGCCGAAAACGAAGGGCGAGTTGGGCCGGTCATAGACTTCGTCCGGCGAACCCACCTGCTCGATCTTGCCCTGGCTCATCACCACCAGCCGGTCTGCAAGTTCGAGTGCCTCTTCCTGGTCATGAGTGACGAAGACCGTGGTGTGGCCGGTCTTGTCGTGTATTTCCCGCAGCCACTTGCGCAATTCCTTGCGCACCTGCGCATCGAGGGCGCCGAACGGCTCGTCGAGGAGCAGCACGCGCGGTTCGATGGCGAGCGCCCGCGCCAGGGCCACGCGCTGCCGCTGGCCGCCCGAGAGCTGTTGGGGATAACGCTTTTCGAGGCCGCTGAGCTGAACCAGATCGAGCAGTTCCATTGCCCGCCGCCGGATTTCGGACCGAGGCGGCCGCGTCGCGCGCGGTCTCACCTTCAACCCGAATGACACATTTTCAAGAACGGTCATGTTCCTGAACAAGGCATAGGCCTGAAACACAAAACCGACATTGCGCTGCTGAACGGTCTTTGAGGACGCATCCTCGTCCCCAAAGAATATCTTGCCAGCGGTCGGCGTCTCGAGCCCTGCAATGAGGCGGAGTAAGGTGGTCTTGCCCGAACCCGAAGGACCGAGAAGCGCGATCAGCTCACCCGAGTTGATCGAGAGCGAGACATCGTTGAGCGCGGGGTAGCGCGAGAATTCCTTGCGGACATTTTGAACCCGAATATCCAAGGAGCGTCCCTTTGCGAACTAGTGTTTTCGTGTTCCCGCGAGTTCGTCGCCGAAGCGGAACTCGAGGATCGTCTTGAAGACCAGCGTCACGAGCGCCAGCAGCGCCAGCAGTGAGGCCACGGCAAAGGCCGCCGAGAAATTGTACTCATTGTAGAGGATTTCGATGTCGAGCGGCATGGTGGTCGTCTTGCCGCGGATATGACCCGAGACCACCGATACAGCGCCGAACTCGCCCATGGCGCGGGCATTGCAGAGCAGGACGCCGTAGAGCAGGCCCCACTTGATATTGGGCAGCGTCACCCTCCAGAAGGTCTGCCAACCGGTCGCGCCCAGCGAGATCGCCGCCTCCTCGTCGCCATTGCCCTGATCTTGCATCAGCGGGATCAGCTCGCGCGCGATGAACGGGAAGGTGACGAAGATCGTCGCGAGGACAATGCCCGGCACCGCGAAGATAATCTCGATATTGAGACTCTTGACCAAGGGACCAAGGAGACCCTGCGCGCCGAAAATCAGCACATAGACCATGCCTGAGACCACCGGCGACACCGAGAATGGCAGGTCGATCAGCGTCGTCAGGAATGCCTTGCCTTTGAATTCGTACTTGGCGACGCACCACGCCGCGGCGACCCCGAAGACCAGATTGAGCGGCACCGATATCGCTGCAACGAGCAGCGTCAGCCGGATCGCAGCCTGCGAATGCCGGTCAGCGAAGGCGGCGAAATAGGCCGCGCTGCCCTTGCGGAAGGCCTCGGTGAACACCAGCACCAGCGGCAGGACCAGGACCAGCAGCATGAAGGCGATCGCGACCGCAACCAGCGACCAGCGGATCCACGGCCGTTCCGTCGTCGGCCGCGTATGGGCATGCGGCAGGATCGGCCTGCGGCTGTCATAGACGCTCGTTTCGAGCTCATGCATCGCCGAACCGCCTTCTGGCCCAGGCCTGGATCAGATTGATGACGAACAGCATGACGAACGCGATGATCAGCATGATGGCCGCGATGACCGCAGCGCCGGGTACATCGAACTCTTCGAGCTTGATCACGATCAGCACTGGCGCAATCTCGGAGATATTGGGAAGATTGCCGGCAATGAAGATGACCGAACCGTACTCACCAACCGCCCGCGCAAAGGCGAGTGCGAAGCCGGTGAGGATCGCCGGTGTCAGCCGGGGGAGAATGACGCGCGTGATGGTCTGCCAGCGATTGGCACCCAGCGTCGCCGCAGCCTCTTCGAGCTCGGCTTCGAACTCTTCGAGCACCGGCTGCACCGTACGCACGATGAACGGCAGGCCGACAAAGATCAGCGCGATGACGATGCCTGTCGGTGTGTACGCGATCTTCCAGCCAAGATGCAGCGGACCATCCGCTGCAACCAGCCATCCGAGCCAGCCCTTGGGCGCATAGAGTGTCGAAAGCGCAATGCCGGCAACCGCTGTGGGCAGCGCGAAGGGGAGATCGACAATGGCATCGAGCAACCGGCGGCCGGGGAATTTGTAACGCACCAGGACCCAGGCGACGATCAACCCGAAGACCACATTGACCAGAGCCGCGATCGCCGAAGCGCCAAAGCTGACCTTGAGAGCGTTGAGCGTGCGCACCGAGGTCGCGACGCGCACGATATCTTCGGGCGCGACAGTCGCGGCCTTGAGGAACAATGCGGCGATCGGGATCAGGACCAGGAGGCTCAGATAGGTCAGCGTATAGCCCAGTGTCAGCCCGAAGCCCGGGATGACGCTGGGCTTAACAAAGCTCCACCCCGCTCTCGCGGGGTGGAGCTGAGAGACCGCCAGTGCCGGTGTGTTACTGCGCAGGGGTGTAGACCTGATCAAAGATGCCGCCGTCCCCGAAATGCTTGGGCTGAGCTTCCTTCCAGCCGCCGAAAAGGGGATCATCAATAGAGACCAGATCGATCTTTGGGAAGGCCGCGACCAGGGCCTGATCGGTCACCAGCTCCGGCTTGCTCGGACGATAGTGGTTCGCCGCCGCGATCGTCTGCCCCTCGGCCGAATAGAGGTAGCTGAGATATTCCTTGGCGAGACCGCCAGTTCCATGCGCCTCGGCATTCTTGTCGACGATAGCGACCGGCGGCTCGGCGAGGATCGAACTCGGCGGATAGGCGATATCAAACTTGTCGGCTCCGAATTCGTCCAGCACGAGGAAGGCCTCGTTTTCCCAGGCGAGTAGCACGTCACCCAGTTCCTTCTGCGCGAAGGTGACGGTCGAACCGCGGGCGCCGGTATCGAGAACTGGAACGTGGCTATAGAGCTGCTTGATGAAAGCGATGTTCTTGGCTTCGTCGCCGCCGAGATTCTTGTTCGCCCATGCCCATGCAGCGAGGTAATTCCATCTCGCACCGCCCGAAGTTTTCGGATTGGGCGTAATCACCTCGACACCGTCCTGGATCAGGTCGCCCCAGTCGTTTATGCCCTTAGGATTCCCCTTGCGCACGAGGAAAACGATAGTCGACGTATAGGGCGTTGAGTTGTTGGGGAACTCGGCCCGCCAGTTCTCGTCGATCAGACCGGATTTCTTGACAATGGCGTTGATGTCGCCCTCGAGCGCGAGAGTCACCACATCCGCCGCGAGCCCGTCGATCACCGATTGCGCCTGCTTGCCCGAGCCGCCATGGCTTTGCTCGATGGTGACATTGCTTCCGGTAGTCTCGTTCCAATGCTTGGCGAACGCGACATTGTAGGCCTCGTAGAGCTCCCGGGTCGGATCGTAGCTGACATTGAGCAGGGTCTGGTCGGCGGCGCGGACCGTCACTACGCCCGCAAGGCCGATGGCGGCGACAAGCGCCCCGTAGGCCAGAAACTTCACCCTCGTCTTCATCAATCGCCTCCAAGCAGACTAACTAGACTTACTCTACCTTGTTAGTCGCGTATCTCAAGGCGATGGCTTTTGCGCCATCATGCCGGAAGGGAAAAACTTTGCGTAGTGGGAACGATTCCGTAGCAGTTTGGTTCGTTCGGACCGACAGCGAGGCCCGGAAGCGGAATCCGATTCCTAGTCTACGAGTTCGGGGAGGCGCCCGCCGGCGACGGCGTCGGCCAAGGTCGTGTGATCCAGAACCTCCCGCGTCGCCAGAGTAACCCGCTGGAAGACATGGCGAATTTCGCACGTCCCCTCGTCGGAGCAATCGGCGCAACGGCGGTATGCGATCTTGGAAAGACAGGGCAGCGGGGCAATCGGCCCGTCAATCAGCCTCAGCACCTCGCCGAAGGTGATCCGGTCCGCGGACTTGAGAAGCACGTAGCCGCCCAGCCGGCCGCGCCGCGACATGACGATGCCGTGACGCTTCAACTCCAGCAGGATCTGCTCGAGGAATTTCTTCGGTATCTTCTGGTCCCGAGAAATCTCCGAGATCATCAGCGGTGCGTCCGGCCTGGCTCTGACCAGCGCCACCAGGGCTCTCAGCGCATATTTTGCCTTTTGAGAAATCATCAAACGTTCCGGTCCGAATGCCGACCCTGTAGATGGGAATATAGCGGAATCTAGCCCGTGGGAAGCAGCGCCAGGGGCGTTCTACTTGCCTTTGATCTCCGGTGGGACTTCCGGATTGAACGGAGAAGCCGGCGACGAAGCGGGCGAGGACGGCTTCCGTCGGGTGGATTTGGGCGGCGCGACGGGCTCGGGTTCCGTCGCCTGCTCGGCTTCAACTTCGGAAAGGTAGTCCTCAGGCGAGACTATGGAACTATGTTCCTCCGTGTCGGCATTCTCCAGCGCGCCGACTAGCGCTGACACAGCCGCCTCGCCGCGCGACTCGTCGGGAGCCGGGCTCGCCGGCGAGATAGCGGTAGCAGAGTCAAGCGCCAGTGCCGCGGCCACGGCATCGAAGGCCGCCGAGTTGCGAGCCGTCACCACCTCGTGGTCGTTTTCGCCATCGACCCAGCCGAGCATGCCCAGACCAATTTCGCGCTCCCCCATGATGACATGTTCGGCGCCAAGACCCTGCAGATAGCCGATCTCTCCTTCGGCATGCGCCCGCGCCACGATGCGCACGGCCGGGTTGATGCGGTGGCACTGCTCCACCGCCTGCCCGGCCTCGAAGGCATTTGGAATGGCGATGATCACCGCCCGCGCACCGGCGACATTGGCGAGCGCCAGCGTCTCTGGGGTCGCTGCATTGCCGACCACCACTTCGATTCCTGCGGCATGAGCGGTGGCAACGCGCTTGTCATTGTCTTCGATGAGGACGAAAGGCGATTGCGCCTTAAGCAATCCCTCGGCGACAACCGTGCCGACGCGACCATAACCGACAAGTACCACATGGCCGCTGAGCGTGGTCGGGCGCCGCCCGTCTTCGGTCTGTTCGACTTGCGCCTGAACGGGCTGCAAGAACTCCGAAGGCGCGAGAGACGGCTCGACCCTTTCACCGTGCGCCACCGGTACAGCTTCGGGCGCGATGCGCGCTTCGAGCCGCGGTCGAACATGCTCGGCGATGTAGAACACCAGCGGATTGAAGATGATCGACAGGATCGAGCCCGCGAGAATCAGGCTCTGCGCCTGCGGCGGCAGGATACCGAGGCCGATGCCCAGCGCGGCGAGGATGAAGGAAAATTCTCCAATTTGCGCGAGGCTCGCCGATATCGTCAGCGCCGAGGACACCGTCCGCCTAAGGGCGATCAGAAGAAGGAAGCCGAGGATCGACTTGCCGACGAGGATGATGAACAGCGTCCCCAGCACCTCCAGTGGACGTGTCAGCAAGGTCGTCGGATCGAACAGCATGCCAACCGATACGAAAAACAGCACGGCGAAGGCGTCGCGCAGCGGCAGGCTCTCTTGCGCGGCGCGTTGGCTGAGCTGGCTCTCCGAGAGGATCATGCCTGCAAAGAACGCGCCGAGCGCGAGGCTCACTCCGAACAGATAGGCTGCCCCCGCCGCGACGCCGAGCGCGATGGCGAGTACCGCGAGACGGAACAGCTCCCGGCTGCCGGTATGCGCCGTCAAATGCAGGACTGCGGGAATGATTCGTCGCCCTACCACCAGCATGAAGCCGACAAAGGCCGCGAGCTTGACCAGAGTCACGGCAAGCACGGCCCAGATGTTGAGATCGAAACCGCTGAGCCGCTCGATCAGGTCGATGAAGGGATCGTGCTGCTCGACAGCTGTGCCCCCGAGCAGCGTCGCAAAGGCCGGAATCAGCACCAGGGCCAGCACCATCGCGATGTCTTCGACAATGACCCAACCGACGGCGATACGGCCCCGATCGCTGTCGACAAGGTGGCGGTCCTGCAGCGCCTTTAGCAACACCACGGTCGAAGCTACCGACAGGGCTAGTCCGAAAATCAGCCCAGCGCCAAAGCTCCAGCCCATGAGCCAGGCAAGGCCGATGCCCATCGCGGTGCCACCGAGGATCCTGAGCAGCGCGCCCGGAACGGCCACCGCCTGCACATGCAGCAGATCGTTGAGCGAGAAATTGAGCCCCACGCCGAACATCAGCAGGATCACGCCGATTTCGGAAAGCTCGGACGCAATCTCGCTATTGGCGACAAAGCCCGGTGTATAGGGTCCGACCACCACGCCAGCGATCAGGTACCCGACCAGAGGCGGCATGCGGAATCGGTTGGCGATCGTGCCGAAGATAAATGCCAGCACCAGACCCGCCACGATCGTCGAGATCAGAGGTGTGTCATGCGGCATGCGGTGTGCTCCGGTGGCGAATCTTGGTTCCTCCTAGAGTGTGTACCGGAACCGAAGGTCCGCGCTGCGAATAGTGGCTCCCACTCTTCCGGTTCGAGGACGCGATTAAGCGGGGACGTCCTGTATTCGTTCCGATTCTGTCGGAACGTGAAATGCTCTAGGATGGGCTTTCGCCGAAGATGGGACGATTTCCCCCAGGGCGCAACCCGCGGCGCCTGTGGGCCTCAAGCCGAATGCCCCGCTACGATCGTCTCGCGCGGGGCATCGGAGGTGAGTCCATTCGGCTATTCGGTCGTCGTCACCGGCACCAGCGTTGCCGTAATCCGGCCGGCGTCCCCCGCCAGCACCGCTTCGCGCAGGCCCGAAAGGAAGGTGCGGCTGGTTTCCATCTCCGGTCGCGCCTCGTCAAAGAGTGGAGATTCCGACGCCACCACCAGCAGCATCTCCTCCCCGACCGGCGGGGCGACGGTGAAGCCGTTCCCCTCCTCGGTACCGAAGGTCAGCGTCGTGTGGCCGCTTCTCGGCTTGAGCGCGGCGGAGCCGGGCTGCGTGAGGTTCAGCACCGTGCCATCGGCCGAGAAATAGGCGGCATAGAGATAGCTCGCAAAGCCCGGCGTCTGGATGCCGATCGCGACGTTGTCGCCGACCTTGGGCGCTTCGGGATCGACAAGGGCCTGGGGGGTGTCGCTGTCGACCAACTGGCTTTCGAGCGTCAGCATGACCTCGCATTTCGGCCAGGGTGCGACGACGACCTGGCTCTCGATATCGTTGAGGATGCCGTTGACGCGATCGAGCTCAGCCTCGCTGGAGACGAAACCTGTCGCGACCTGGTCGCCGTCGGCATTGAGGCCCACGTGCACCGAGCCGCAGCCCAGATCGCCAAAATCGATCGGCTCATCGCCCAGTGCGCGCAACATGTCGGGGCTGTCGAAATGCTTCTTGATAAGGTCGTTGTTCGGCGGCGGTGCCGGGGGCGTGTCGAGGATGTCCGCGCCGTGATAATCCGCGTCGGCGAGGGTCACTTCGGGATCGCCGGGCATAGTCATCACCCAGCCTTCGACGAGGCGCTCGCGGAACGTCTCGTAGGTCATGAAGCCGAAGCCGTCCGTGCCCCAGTCCGTAGTCCAAGAATTGATGAACTTGAACACCTGCGCGCGATCGTCGTAGCCGACTATGGTGATGGCATGGCCGCCGACATTCTCGATCTTGCGGTTCGACTGCCAGACCTGGTGGCCCGGCTTCTTGCTCAGGTCGAAGAAGGAATTGTCGAGCAGCGCGATAATGACGATCGGGTGGCCCTGTGCCAACTCGCCCTTGGCCTGATCGACGGCTTCGGGCTTGAGCGGCAGGTTCTGGTTATCCTGATCTAGGGCAAATACGAGGCGGAAATCCTCGATCTTGAAATCGCCGGCCTTGCTGCGCGCAGTAGTGCTGGGCGCCACGCATTTGGTCTCGTCATAGGGATAGTCGGCGAGTGACTCCGCGCCTTCCTTGAGCACGCTCAGCGCGTCATAGACGTAGGAACCCTGATCGCAGGTATCCGCGATGGTGATGAGATTGAACACCCAGGCCGGGCTTGGAACGTTCTGCGGCAGAGTGGTATCGCGTCCCTCGATCTGCATGGCGTAATAGGCGCGGGCCGCATAGGCCGTCGCCCAGCCGACGCAGGAGCCCTGCGTCTTCTGATCGCCCACCGGCGGGAAATAGCGCGACAGATCCACCGCTTCGGGCAGGAAATCGCGGAAGACCGGCACTGAAGGTGCGGATCTACGGAGGTTGTCCGGGGTCGGCACGCCGCCCAATGCGTAGCGCTGCTGTGCTTGGGCGGCGCCCGCCGAAAGTCCCAGAACCAGGATGGCGAAGACGGCGGCCAGCACTCTCGAAATCAACTGCCGTGACATTGTTCCCCTCAATTCCGTTTGGCGCCGCTGATGAACGGGCAAACGCTAGCATGGACTTGCGGGCAGTAGAATGGTCCGCCTATGGCCGCACGGCAACCAAATCGCGGCGGCGGACCGCCATTGTGACCGGCGATCGCGGCGCCCGACCGGCTCGACAAATCCCTTCACGGCCAATACCAGTCTCGGGCTGGAAAATCAGCCGGCAGCGCTTTCGACAAGGGATCATCCAATGACCACGACGAGCTTGCCCATCCGCTGGGGCATTATTGGGCCCGGCGGCATCGCCCAGGCCTTCCTTGCGGGGCTCGAACACTCGCGCACCGGCAAACTCGTCGCCATCGGCACCCGGAACCCCAGCAAGCCCGGCCTGAGCGAAACTTTCCATGGTGCCAGGATTGTCGATGGCTATCAGGCGCTGCTGGACGACAAGGAAGTCGATGCGGTCTATATCGCCACTCCGCACCCCGGACACGCCGAATGGGCCATCAAAGCGGCAGAGATCGGCAAGCATGTTCTCATCGAAAAGCCTATGGCGCTTAGCGCTTTCGAGGCGGATGCCATCTTCCACGCCCACCGCAAATCCGGCACCTTCGCGGGCGAAGCCTTCATGTATCGGCTCCATCCCGCGACGAGGAAGCTCGGCGAGCTGATCTCCTCGGGCACCATCGGCCAAGTGCGGATGATCCAGTCGAGCTTCGGCTTCCAGATGGGCAAGTTCTTGCCCGAACACCGGCTCTTTTCCAACGATCTCGCGGGCGGCGGCATTCTCGATGTCGGTGGCTACCCGGTGTCGATGGCGCGCTATATCGCCGGGGCCGCTTCGGGCAAGCCCTTCCTCGACCCCGTCAAGGTCGTGGGTACAGCACATCTGGGCCTCGAGGGCACCGACGAATGGTCGGCGGCGCTACTGCAATTCGACAATGGCATTGTCGCCCAGGTTTCCTGTGCGGTCTTCGTCGGTCTCGACAATGTATTGCGCATCATGGGCGCAACCGGCCGTATTGAGGTCGCCGATTTCTGGTTCGCTGGCGGCAATCGCGATGGCGGACCGGGCAAAATTGAGATCATCCGGCCCAATGGCGAGCGCGAAGCCATCGTCACGGGCGATGTCGGCCATCTCTATGCCTTCGAAGTCGATGGTGCCGGTGACGCGATCCTTGCTGGCAAGCAGCAATTCGAAAACCCCGGTATGAGCTGGGCGGATTCGCTGGGCAACCTGCGCGTCCTTGACAAATGGCGGACCGATGCGGGGCTCGAATTCAACATCGAAAAGCCGGCACGCAAGGTGCTGACCGTCACCGGCAAGAAACTCGTTGCGCCCAAATCGGGCGGTATCGAGAAGCGTCAGATCCGCGGGCTCAGCCAGCTAACCTCGCTGGTCGCGCTCGGCTTCGAGTTCTTCCCCAACTTTGCAGCGAGCTCGCTGTTGCTCGACGCCTTCTATGAGAAGGGCGGCAATCTCTTCGATACTGCCTATGTCTATGGTGCCGGCCAGACCGAAAAGCAGTTCGGCGACTGGCACACCAGCCGCGGACTGAAGCGCGACAGTTTTGTCCTCATCGGCAAGGGCGCGCATTCGCCGCTTTGTTATCCGGATGTAATTGGCAAGCAGCTTACCCAATCGCTGGAACGACTTAAGTCCAGTCATGTTGATCTCTACTTTATGCACCGCGACAATCCCGATGTGCCGGTCGGCGAGTTCGTCGACGCAATGGATGCCGAGGTGAAGGCGGGCCGCATTCGCGGGCCCTTCGGCGGCTCCAACTGGAGCCGCGAGCGCATGGACGAGGCCATCGCCTACGCAAAAAAGACCGGCATGACCGCACCCGCCGCGCTCTCCAACAATTTCTCGCTGGCCGAGATGCAAAAGCCCATCTGGCCTGGCTGCATCGCCGCCTCGGACGAGGCGTGGAAAGCCTGGCTGACGGACCGCCAGATCCCCAACTTCGCCTGGTCGAGCCAGGGCCGCGGTTTTTTCACCGACGCCGCCGGCCGCGAAAAGCTCGACATTTCGGAGATCGTCGACACTTGGTACTCGGAGCGCAATTTCGCCCGCCGCGATCGCGCCATCGAGCTCGCCAGGCAACTTGGCCGAAAGCCCATCCACATCGCCCTCGCCTATGTGCTGGCCCAGCCCTTCGAGGTTGTGCCGCTGATCGGGCCCCGTACGATTGGTGAACTCGAAGACAGTCTCTCGGCGCTCGACATCAAGCTGACGACCGAACAGGTCAGGTGGCTCGAAGCCTAACGGAGCGCTTCCAGCAAAAGTGTTGCGCGGTTTTGCGGTTCGGAAGCGCGACCAAAAAAGAGTCTAGTCCAGAAACACCGTCACCGCGTCTGAGCGGCCCTCGGCGTCGAGTACGCTGAGGGTCACGAAGCCCGGCCCATCCGGCGTCCAGCTGTTTTGCCGCGCAAAAGCAGTCCTCCCGAAGGGCGCGCCATTGGCAAGGAAGGTGAAGGGTGGCACGCCGTTCCTCACCTTGATGACGAGCGGCTGGCCCTCGCCCTCGCCATCGCCGAGGCCCAGATCGAGATCGACACCGTCGGCGGGATAGGCGATCTCGGGCGCCGCATCCCGCTTGACCATCTGATCATCGGGATGGCGGAAACGCCGGAGCGGCTCGGGCAGGTCCGGATTGGCGGCAAAGATGACACCCGGGGGCGCGCCGCGGAACGGCGCGGTGCTCTTGCCCAGCCTGTCGAAGCTCTCGAACAACACCGGGGCAGCGGCGGTAATTCCGGCGATGCCAGGCACCGGTGCGCCATCCGGCCGCCCAACCCAGACCCCGATCACCGTCTTGCCATCGAAGCCGATCGCCCATGCGTCGCGATAGCCATAGGAGGTGCCGGTCTTGAAGGCGATGCGACCCGCAGTGCCGTTGCGCGGCGGTGGCACGTCGCGGAGGATATCGGTGACATAATACGCCGCCACCGGATCGAGTACCGGCGCATCGGGAACGGCGCTGACCACCGGATCGCGCACACCATCCTGCAGCGTCACCGGCGAGCCGCCTCGCGCGATTGCCGCATAAATGGCTACGAGATCGCGCAGCGTCACACCGACGCCGCCGAGGCCCACTGCAAGTCCCGGGGCGGTATCGTCCGGCAGGATCGGGTTCGCATGAGCGCGCTGCATGCGCGAGACGAGGCGCGCAGTGCCCACTGCATCGAGCACGATCACAGCCGGGATATTGAGCGACTCGGTCAACGCCTGACGGATGGTCACCGAGCCATGGCTGAAGCCGTCGAAATTGACCGGCACGTAAGCGCCGAATGCCGTCGGCCGGTCTTCAATCAGGCTTTCGGGATGCGCCAGCCCGAGCTCAAAGCCGAGCCCATAGATCAAGGGTTTCAGCGTCGAGCCCGGCGAGCGCACCGCCTCGGTCATATCGACAAAGCCGTCGCTTTCATTGGCAAGGAACCCCGCCGAGCCCACCGAGGCGAGGATATCGCCACTTGCCTGGTCGGCGACGACGATGGCGACGGAGAGCTTTGGCCCCAATTGCTCGGCCCGCGCCGCGCCGAGTTTCTCGAGCACGTCCTGCAGGCGCTTGTCGACCGTGAGCGTGATCTCGCGGGCATTTGGTCGCGCCGCCACCGCTTCTTCGGCGAGGTGCGCCGCCAGCATCGGGAATTCGCGCCGCATGGCCGGCAGCGGCGCGCGCTTGGCCATCTCGGATTCCTCGGGCGAAATCACACCCTGGGCGACCATTCGGTCCAGGACCCCGTTGCGGCCGGCCAGTGCTGCCGCCGGGTCGCGGTCGGGGCGCCGCGCCTCGGGCGATTGCGGCAGCGCCACCAGCAGCGCAGATTCCGCGGTCGTAAGCCGCCCCGGCTCCTTGCCGAAATAGGCCAGACTCGCCGCGCGAATGCCTTCGATATTTCCGCCGTAGGGCGCGAGCGTCAGATAAAGATCGAGGATCTGCTCCTTGCTGAGTTCGCGCTCCAGCGCATCGGCATGAACCATCTGCCGCACCTTGGCATCGAGGCTGCGCGTCGGTTCGGACTCGATCAGCCGCGCCACCTGCATGGTGAGCGTCGAACCGCCCGAAACAATATGGCCGCCGGCTCCCACGAACTGTGCCGCCGCGCGCAGCATCGACGTCCAGTCGATGCCGTGATGCCGTTCGAAGTTCTTGTCCTCATAGGCGACCAGCATGTCGATGAAATGCCGGTCGACGTCGCCAACATCGACCGGCAATCGCCAACGACCATCGGCCGTGGTGAAGGGCCGCAGCAGTTGGCCGTTGCGGTCGAGCACCGCGGTTGAGACCGTCAGCGTCGCGACATCGGGCACCGGCGGCAACTCCGCCAGCACCCCCCGCACTAGGACATGCAGCGTCAGCAGCCCGGCAATGGCGAGGCCACCCGCCGCGTAGAGCGCGCTGCCGATCCACCGCGCCAACTGGCGCGATGGAGGATTTTGCGGATTGGTCACGACCTTGCTCACCGCCCGGTCGCGGCGACCTCGATTTTCGCCGTGCCGAGATTTGCACGGAGTTCGGGGCGATACATGTCCTCGATGGTCGTACCCGGATGGACAAATGTCCCCGGCGAGACCGCGCGAACCATATACGCCGTCGAGAACATCTCCGGCTCCGACCCGAAAGTGAAGGCGGCAACATATTGCTCGGTCCGCGCCTCGACATGGGTCGGCGTCGAGACGCTGAGCCAACCGAGATCGGCGACGCCACCCGCCGAAAGGTCCGGGTTCTCGATCTCGAAGCCGGCCGGCAGGTGATCGGCCAGCACATACTGGCCCGAGCCAAACTGGCCGGGATCAACCGTCAGGACCACGACGAAACGCTGGTTCTGGCTGACCTGGCTCAGGTCGTCGACCCGTGTGCCGTCGGGCAGATAATAGTCGCGCGTAATCGTGAATCCTTCGCTCCGGGCGGCCGGCGGCACGGCCGGGATCGCCGTGACCGTTACCTGCATTTCGGTCTTCTGATTGCCCGAATTGGTGACCGTCACCGGACCATTGTCGAACGCTTCCTGATCGTATCGGCGATAGACCGAGCCTTCGAGCGCGACGCCGTCGATCGTCACCTTACCGCTGGTCGATTGCCGACCGATGGTGGAAGCCGCTAGCAGCGTCCAGGCATCTTCCTGCGTCGAATGCCACCTGTCCTTGCCGCGCAGATCGGCGAGGCGCGTCGTCAGCGCCGCGACGTCGACGCCCGACGGCGCGAACTCCGCCGCGAGCGCCAACACACCGGCCGAGTCACGCAAGAGGCTCCCATAGTCGGCCCGATAGCGGTAGCGGTCCTCGCTGATATTGAGGCCCTCGACCGCCGCGGCAAAGGCGGTGGCAGCCCTGCTGCGATCGCCGTAGAGGGCGAGCGCGGCGCCGAGTTGGGCCTTGGCCAGCGGCGAGCCGAACGCATCGAGACGCGCCTCGAGATAGTAACGCAAGTCGCCGATGGCGGCCCTGCCGGCGCGGCTCAGATCGTAGAGCGCATAGGCCACGTCTTCTCCGCCATTGGAGAAGTCGGCCGCATAGCTCACCTGGTTGCTAAGGTTGTCGAGCGCACGTGTCATCGCCTGCTCGGGCACGTCATAGCCTTCGGCTTTGGCGCGCAGCAGGAAGTCGGTGACGTAGGAATCGAGCCACATATCCGAGGAACTGAACGGTCCCCAGAGTCCGAAGCCGCCGCTCGAATTCTGCTTGGAGAGGAGGTTGGCGATGGCGTCGCGGATACGTTCCGCGAGCGCGTCGTCCGAGCCCATCTCGATCATCTGCGCCACCTCGTTGAGATAGAGCAGCGGCATGGCTCGGCTGGTGATCTGTTCGGCGCAGCCATAGGGGTAGCGGTCGAGCGCATAGAGCAGGCCCGGCACATCGAGCCTTGCTATGGGTCCGATCGCCAGCGTCATGGCACCGGTATGGGGCACCATGCCGGCGAAATAGGTCGCATCGAGCGAAACGCTCTCGCCGGGCCCGAGCGGAATCAGCTTGCTGGTCGTCTCCGGCGCCGCGGCCGCACGGACTCCGAGCGTCAGGTCTTTCACATAGGCCCTGCCCGCTGGATCGGTGACGATGAGTTTGAGGTCATTGTCGCCGATTGCCGTGCCGACCAATTTAAGGTCGAGCGATGTCCGCCCAGCCGCCGCGAGATCGACGCTTTGCACCGCCGCGTCGGTCGAAAGACCCGTCCCCGTGATGAGCTCCACTTTGTAGGCACCCGCCGGGCCGCCGACATTGTTGATCTCGACCAGGAGCCGCGAGGTGTCATCGAGCCTCAGGAAGCGCGGGGGCGTCATGGTGACGACAACCGGATCGCGAACCACGACATCCTTGGAGGCGTGCCCCACGGCATTGGCCGACCATGCCATCGCCATGACGCGCACCGTGCCCGCGAAATCAGGCATGTCGAAACTCACGCTTGCCGTGCCGTCCTCCCCGACCTTGACGATGCCGGAATGGAGCGCCACCAGCACCGAGGTCGGCGGAGCCGAGCCGAGGCGCGAATTGCCCTCGTCGCCACCCGAACGCAATACGCCGGGCAGGCCCTGTGTCGTATCGATCAACTGGCCGTAGAGATCGCGGAACTCGGTGCCCAATTGCCGCTGGCCGAAGAACCAGCCATCTGGATCGGGAACCTGGAACCGCGTCAGGTTGAGAATTCCGAGATCGACGGCGGCGACGGCCACATAGGCCTGGTCGCCCGGCTTGGCATTGGCGAGCTTGATCGCGGCTGTGAAGGGCTGCCGCGGCAGCGCCTCTTCCGGCGTGTCGAGCACGACATCGAGCTTGAGGTCGCCGGGTTCGACATCGGCAAAGGCAAGGCCAAGCGCCCGCGCCGGCATGCGCTTTTCTTCAACACTCGCCGGCCGGTAGAGGATTGCCGTGACATATGCGCCCGGACCCCAATCATCAGTGACCGTCAACGCGACCGAGGCACCCTCTGCAGGAACCTCGACGGCCTTCATGTCGATGATCCGATCATCGACCACCATCACCAGCGCCGTCCCCGCAAATTGCGGATCGAGCTTCAGGGTCGCCGTGTCGCCGACACGATAGGCCGGTTTGTCGAGGGCGACCTGGAGCGTATCGGGCGTGTCCGATCCCACTTCGGGGTAGTAGTAACCTGCGTAGAACTCGATGCTCGTCGAAGTCGGGCTGTCGCCCGTGCTTTCGATTTCGAGCACATAGCGGCCCCACTGCACCGGCGCCGAAATCGTCAGGGGACCGGTAGCCACGGTGTCGATCGTGCCATTGCCGGCCTCGCGCGTCGTGGTGATGGCTTCCCATTTCCACACGCCATTGTCACGATACCACTGGTAGTTGGTCTCGATCCGGCTGAGCGTCCAGTTGAGGCCGGTCTTAGCCACCGGCTCGCCCGTCGGTGCGACGGTGATGACGTCGAAACCGGCGCTGGTTCCCTCTTCGATCCCGTCATACTCGTCGAATTGCGGCTTGAGCCCGATGCGGTCGACATCGGCCAGGACCGGACGCGACAGCGAACGCTCGACCGTACGCCCATTGGTATCGACCAGCCGCATGATGAGTTGCGCTTCGAGCGGGCGCGTTGTCGCCTGCGTTTCGGGCAGGGTCACTTCGGCGGTCGCGTTGCCATCCTCGCCGGTGGTGCCGACGAGACCGAGCGGAATGCGGTCGGCCTGGATGGAATCATCGAGTCGGCCGAACACATAGCCCGGATATGCAGGGAGCGAGTTGACCGGCTTGATCACCGCATCGGCCTCGATGGCGAGTCCCGGCGCGGTTGCGCCATACAGATACTTGGCCATAACGCTGACCGCAGTCACTTCGCCCGCAACTATCGGCTGATCGGGCGCGCTGACCTCGAAAGCCAGCCGCTCCGGCTCGAAATCCTCGACAAGGAAGGTGATGCTGCTCAGCGCCGCCGCTTTCGGATCGGCGTAGAAACGTGCCGTCCAGGAGCCGCGCATGGCATCATCGACCAGCGTCAGCGCCTTGAAATAGCCGCCGGCGCCCTGGTCGCTCAGGACTTCGCTTGAGGCCACGACCCCATCCGGACGCTCGATTTCGAACGTCAGTGGCAGGCCGCTGACGGCCTTGGCATGCGTGTCGCGCAACAACGCCGTCAGGAACACCGTTTCGTTCGGACGATAGACGCCGCGCTCGGTCGTTGCGAACAGATCGAGCGGGCCGGGAGTCGGCCGTCCCTCGACGCCACGATCGGTGAGATCGAAGGCGGGTTTGGAGATGTCGAGGAAGGAGTAGTCGCCGCCATCAGTCTCGGCGACCAGCAATTGCGGCGCGCGGCCGCCTTCTCCGCGGCCAAGGCCCGGCGCGAAATCGGCACGGCCATTGGCATCAGTCCTCGTCTCGCCGAGGATCTCGTTGTTCATCGCGATCAGCCGCACCTTGGACCCGCCGACCGGCTCCGCACTGGTCAGCGAACGGACGAAAGCATGGATGCCATCCTCGCCCGAGACGGTGGTGAGCCCCAGATCGGTGACGATGAACCATTGTGTGGCAAGTTCGCGCCAATATTCCTGGTTGAGTCCCTTGACCTTGGCGGTGACCACATAGGCGCCGGGCTGGATATCGCCCAGAACGTCGGCGACCGGAATTGCCGTCGTCGTCATCTCGTTGGGTCCGGCCTTGCCGAGGTCGACCTCGCCTTCCCAGCTCAATTCGCCATAGCGATAGGCGACATCTTCGGCCGAATAGCCGTCAAGGCTGCGCTGGAAAATGCCGTTGCGGATGGCCGTTGCGATCGAGCGGTCACCGATGCGATAGATCTGCACCTCGGTCGTCGCGGCGTTGACCGATGTGATCGGCAGCCCGCCACCGAGGCCCGCGGGCATCACATAAGCGTTGTTGGCAAAGGCAACGAAGGGGGTGCGATCGGGGACATAGACGTCGAGCTCGACATCCTTGCGCAGCTCTTCGCCATCGGCTGAGGGCAGGCCAGCGCGTACCTTGATGGGATAGCGGCGGCCATGCTCAACACCGGTTAGGCAGATCTGGCTTTGCTCGGTCTCAACCGCGACGCCTGAAGCGCCCTCGACCACGACGTAGCTTGACAGATCCGTGCCGACCAGCGGCAGCGGGTCGGAAAAGACGATGCAGATGCGCGGCGCCGCAGCCTCGGCATCGACCTCGTTGGAGGTGATGCGGAAGCCATGCTCGGCAACGACCGTATCGAGCCGCGCCTGAAGTTCGGCAGCATCGACGAGGGCAATGCTGGCGCGATATGTCGCGATCGACTCGCGCCACATCTCCCGCCGCTCGAGCCCTTGCGCCAGCCAGGCGAGCCCTTCCGCGCGGTCTTCGAGATTCTCCGACAGCAGGAACCCGTTCACCGCAGCGTAAGTCGCGTTGGCCGAAAGCTCATAGGTGCCATTGCCCAGTTCGCGCTCGGAATCGGCGCGCAGCACCAGTTGCTCGGCCAGCTTGAACCAGAGCGCCGGGTCGTTGTCATTGAGCGCCAGCGCCTGCCGGTAGGAAACCAGCGCCGCGGCGGCATTTTCCTGTGCCACAGCATCGTCGCCCGCAGCCACCAGATCGGCATAGGGTACGTCCTTGGGCGGCGCATCGGTGGTGGGGAGCTGGGAACCGAAATACTGGGCGTTGGAGATAAGATCGGCAGCCGGGAACGGAAGCTCGCCTTCGCGTTGCGAAGCGAGCACCGACGGCGCAGGCTCAATCGTGATCGTGCCCGAGGTGGCGCGATCGAACGGAGTGGGCGTGCCGGCCTCGGATTTGAGGAAGCACCACTTAGCCTTCTCGTTGAAGGTGAAAGCACGGCAAATGCCCTCTTCGAGGCAAGCCGCAGAGCAGGCCCTGGCGGTGGTGTCCTTGATGGTCGAGTAGTCAAAGCCCGGAAGATCGGTTTCGGGGAGCGGGGTCACCGAGCGATCGGCCGCCATGAGCACCGTCGCACCCAACGCCAGCCAAAGGGTCGCGCAAAGCAGCACAAAGGCCTGACGCAGGTTCTTCATCGTCCCCAACTCCCAAATGCCGCCCTGGCTTATCAACCTTATGTTCATGGATGATTGGGGTAAAGGCGAGGCATTGCAATGAAATGACGCGCAAATTTCGTGGTGGACGCGTGTCGCCAAGACGGCCTCGGGAGGACCTGAGAGCTCGCAAGGGCGCCCGCTAGCGCACCGTTTCGGTGCGCCTCTCGGCAGGAAGATTGACGTCAATCGCCTCGCCGGCCTCCAAGTTGAGACGCGTCGCGAAGGTGCGGGAGGCCCGGCCAACCGCCAGCGAGCGAAGCGAAACCGCCCCTCCCATCACATTGAAGCGGGCGGTGGTGCCCCGGATTGCCAACTGCCCCCAGGCATTGCCAGCCGACCACACCAACAACTGATCTCCTTCCACGGCCGGAGTGAAGGCAAGGTCGCCCCGTTCAAGGTCGGCCTTGAGCCCGCACCAGGCGTTGACCAGCGCCCACGCGGAAAGCGAACGGGCGTAGTAGGAACCGCATTCGATATCGTTGAATGGGTTGCGCCGCCGCCCGTCGTAGCGATCGCGTGTCGCCTCGACGATACTAAGCCCCTGTTTCAACAACCCGCGATGGATCATGTGCGCGGCGGACGCATATTCAAGGCCAGTCCAGACTTCCTCGGCATAAGGCGCCGGCACAATGGGCATCTCGCCGTCGGGCCAGGTGCAAAGCAGCAAACCGCCTTCGTCCTCCAACGCATAGACGCGGGCGGGGTTGACATGATCGGCGAGCGAGGGCTGGAAGTTGTTGATGTAGACAGCTTCGAGCGCCGCCTTGACGTTTTGGTCGTCGAGGAGGGAACCCAGTCCCACCATGTCCGCGTGCCACTGGCCCAGCACCTGGTCGGTGAGGCACCCCGTCGCCACCTGATACTTGAGCTGGCCATGCTCCGCAGACCAATAAGAATCGGCCACCTGCTCCTGCAAAACGCCCGCGTGTCGACCCGTATCGAAGGGCGTCAGGACTTCGCGATCATCGAGCGCTATGGCCTGGACATAATGGCGCCCGTTGAACAAGGAGCTGTCGATAAGCGCCGCGCCTCGCTCGGCAATCGCGGCGCAGTCGGCGGCAAAGACTTCGTCGCCCGCCGCCTTGCCCATTTCCGCCACCGCTGCGAGAGCGGCAACATACATGCTTGAGAGCCATCCATTGGGCCCGAACAGTTCCATATCCAGCGTGTGATGCTGACGGCCCCAGAGGACGCCGGTCTTGTCCGGATCCCACCTATCCGGATTTTCGGCGGACCACGCATATTCGATGGCGCGACGAACCCTGGGCCAGAATTGCAGCATCCATTCGCTGTCACCCGAGAGCTTCCACTCACGATAGGTCTTGATGAGGGCACCGAAATGCCCGTCGGCACAGGGCCCGATAATGTCGAAGCCTGAGCCGAGCGGCAGCCTTTGGCGGAAGGTCAATCCGCCAGATGGCAGCTGATTGTATCGCCATTCCGTTTCGCGCAGTGAACGCTCAAGCGCAGGGAACAGATATGGCAGTGCCTGCTGGTAGTTCCACACATGTGTGCAGCTCCCCTCGCAGGAGCCTGAAAGCGCATGCTGACCTTCCCAGCCCCAGAGCTCCCCGGTATCGAGCCGGATCACCGTATTGGTGCGCAACAGCGCCAGGGTCGAACTCGCAGCATCGACAATTGCCGGCGGCAGGCTCGACCCGAATAGCCCGTCGCGAAACGAGAGCGTCGGGGTAACGAGCGCATCCCAGCGCGCGAGCGCGTCCTTCGCCGTCGCGGCGGAATCGGCCCATTGCGTCGCATAGTAGTTGCGCCAGGTCGGGCGCGGACCTTCGGGCACCGGACTGTCGGGTTTGTCGCGTCCATACCAGTAGATATCGCCGACCTGGTAGTTCCAGGCGATGACAAAGCGAACGACGCGCGTGGCGCCAGCGGGCACCCTCACCTTGGCCGCAAGCGTTCCGTGTTCGGGCGCGTAATACATGTTCCGCAACTTGCGCGGCTGGTCATAGTGCCGCTCGGGCAGCGGCCCGAAGCGCGCGAACTCCCGCCAAAACACCGAGAGATCGTCGAACCACTGTCCGCGATAGTGATAGTCGACATGCTGAATGTCATCAGCGTCCGTTGCGATCGCGACGTCCCCCATCTCGTGTGGCGCGCGGTCGGTGTCGCGCGAGGCGAGCCTTAAGACGCCATCGGCGCAGTTGTGCTCACCATTGCCACAGCGGAAATTGCCGAGCGTTCCAGCCAGTGTGATGTCGATATCCTCGCGACCCGGATTGGCGATCTCGAACGCGAACATCGCCACCGGCATGGCGCTGTCGCGGTCATTGTGCGGAATGAAGGGAGAAAGAGCGACTAGCCGTACCGACGCCGGAAACCTCTCGTCGGCAAATTCGAGATCGGCCGTCGGAAACCGCCCGGTGAATCGCACGCTCCTGAAGTGCGGAAGCCCCGCCAGCATGGGTCGATTGGCACCATGCCCATAGCCGTCGAATTGCGGGCGCATGCCCGGCGCACCCGTGGCAATGCCGTCGAACGGCCCGTTGAGCACGCGCGCATCGATCAACCTGCCCTCGCGCTCCGCCTTGATGGCGAAATGCGAATAGCCGTTGAACTGCCCGAGCCCCGGCCGATTGCCGATCGACCAGTCGATCAGCCGGCCGGAACCTGAAATCGCGAACCCGCCGGAGCCGATACCGCCCAGCGGAAAGGCGACGTGGCGGTTGCGTTCGCCTTCGTGGACGAAGCGCGGATCGACTCGCGTGAGATCGTCGAACATGGCGTCCTCAGCCACCACCTTGCGCCAGTAGCGTTCCCTCGCCTCCGGACATGAGGTCCAAAACTTCGGCGCGTGTCTTTTCGCTTTTTCGGAACTGGGCAGCGACGGTCCCTTGCATCAGGACGGTGAATTGGTCGCCGACGGACAGCGCGTGGGACGCGTTGTGCGTAATGAAGATCAAAGCGATGCCAGAGTCGCGGGCCCGCCGAATCTGATCGATGACGATCGCGGCCTCCTTGACCCCCAGCGCTGCCGTCGGCTCGTCCAGGATCAACAGTCTCGCACCGAAATACAGGGCGCGCGCAATCGCGAGAGCCTGCTTTTCCCCGCCCGACAACGTCCCGACCATCTGCGACGCGTCGGTAACGCGGCGAATTCCCATGTCATGGACCTGCGCAAGGGCCACGCGGTCCATGGCACGGTGATCAAGGCGGCGGAATATTCCCGCGCCGATCGTCGGCTCATTGCCAAGGAAGAAATTCCGGGCCACCGAGATCAAGGGAAGCAACCCCACGTCCTGGTGCACGGTTCCGATTCCGAGTGCCTGCGCGTCCCGAGGCGACGCAAAATGGACCGGCTTCCCCTCGAAATGGATCTGCCCCCGACTCGGCGGCATCACACCCGACATGATCTTGATCAGCGTGGACTTGCCCGCGCCATTGTCACCGAGCAGGCAGTGGACCTCGCCGGCTCTGGCCTCAAAGCTTACCTCGGCGAGCGCAAGGTTGTTTCCGAACGATCGGCTGACCTGCTCGAGGCGCATAAGCGGTTCGGTCATCGGCGCGCTCTGGTGCGGTTCACGGCCATTTCGCGAATGATGTTGTTGGTGAGAACCGCCAGCACCAATAACCCGCCGATGAATGTCTGAAGCCAGTCGGTCGGCCATCCGGTATAAAAGAGGCCAAGGCTCACGATCCCGTAGATGGCAGTGCCGAACACCACGCCGATCACCGATCCGAAGCCCCCGGACAGCAACACGCCCCCGATCACTGCTGCGATCGCCGTTTGGAAGACGTAACCCTGTCCCGCAACCGCATTGCCCTGATTGTACATCACGGCCGACAGGGCACCCACAAAAGCCGCGCTGACCGCCGTCCATATGAACAGAACGAGCCGTACGCGAGTCACCGGCACACCTGCCCTGCGGGCGCTGTCGGCGTTGCCGCCAACCGCATAAACCCAGTTGCCGAACCGGGTTTGGCGCAACACCCAGGTAGCAAGCAGAGCAGCCAGCATCCACCAGAGAATTGAGACGTTGAAGCCCCAGATCTTGGCAGCAAGAATGGGCTCCATGAACGAAGCATCTCGTAGCGAGACGTTGCTTGAGCCCGCAATGAGACGGCTTAAGCCAAGGGCCGTCCCAGCCAGAAGGAAGTTCGACGCTAGCGTGACGATGAATGAAGGCAGGCGCGTGCGGTTGACAAGGAATGCGTTGAACGCACCCACGCCGATCCCGAGACAAATCGCAACGCCAAACGTCAGGAGAATTGGCAGTCCATAGAATCCGGTACCGAGCGCCACTATGATGGAAGCCGCACCGACGACCGAGCCCGTCGACAAATCGAATTCGCCCGCGATCATCAACAGGCCCACAGGAATAGCGATGATTCCAAGTTCGGCTGCGGTGTTCAACCAGCCGGCTGTGCCGATCAAGCTGAGAAAGCCCTTGTCGCCACCCGTTATGGCGAAGAATCCATAGATAACCACCGCGGCTGCGGCCGGCCCGATCCAGGGGATGCTGAAGAGCCGCTCAAGGACCCTTGTCCACAGGTGCTTGGTCTGATCGAGAGCGTTTGACATCTGGGTCTCTCAGGAGCCGGGGCGAGCGGAGGACGACATTGTCGTCCTCCGCCCCGAACTTAGCTGGCCCCGCGCGAGCCTGGGTAGGTTTTGCTCACCGCAAGAACCTTGTCGACATTGGATTGATCGATCACCAGCGGACCAGTCGTCGTCGGTTCCGCGGGAACAAGCCCGTACTTCAGAAACTGATGAGCAATCAGGACTCCGTAGTAGCCCTGCAGGAACGGCTGCTGGTCGACGGTAAATGCCAACTCGCCCGACTTGATAAGTTCGAGCGCCGGGGTGCTGAGATCGAGTGTCCCTACGAATATCTTGCGGTCAGGAAAGCTCTTGGCCGCTTCGACCGCATTGACCCCTGGCGCGGCCCCCAGCGTCATCACGGCGTCGATCGCCGGATCGGCCTGAAGCAGTGCCGCAATCGACGAGATGACCTTCTGATCGTTGCCAATGTCTTCCGAAGGCAGAGTCACCATCGTGGCGGTACCACCGCCCTCGGTAACCCCGTCGATATATCCTTGGCAACGCTGCTCGAGGACTGGATTGGCGGCGATCTGGTTGACGCAGATGCCTTTCTTCACGCCAGCCGCGGCGGCCTTCTCGCCACCGCGCTTGCCCATCAGGTAGGGGTTCTCACCTATGAACGTGATGGCACCAAGCTTTCGGTAAGTGTCCCGGCCGGAATTGTAGACGACCACCGCTATGCCATCAGACACCGCCTGCCGGATCAGCGGTTCGGTTGGATCGGGGAAGAAATTGCCAACCACGATCGCTCCAGGCTTGCGACCGATGGCTGCCTCGAAGAGCTTGGTATAGTTCGGTACGATATCGTTGAAATCCGGCGGTGCGCTATACTGCGCGGTCACCCCGAGTTCCTTGACCGCGGTATCGAACCCCTGTTGCACCGCGCTCCAGAACGGGTCCGAGCTGGGGCCGGCAAGGAAGATGACCGTGTCGTCTTGCGCGATGGCGTGTTGGGTGAGCGCGGGCGCGCCCATCGAGACGGCGATCGCGGCAGCGATCAGGTGTTTGATTCTCATTTCGCTCCTCCAAGGCGCCTCGCTGGGCGCAAGCTTTGTTGACCTGACGTGTCGGTGACACAACTTGTCGAAACGTTTCGTATTTGCCTCCGGAAAATCCGCCGGTCCGGTCTGGTTGGGAGCGGTTGCGGCGGATTTGCTTACACGAAACGTTTCGAATAGAACCAGAATAGACGGGACTTGGCAAGAGGGTGACGTGGCGACCATCAAGGACGTAGCAAAGGCCGCGGGCGTCGCTATCTCCACCGCCTCGGCCGCGATCAATCGCTCCGCTCCGGTCAGCGAAGAGGTTCTGGCCAAGGTCGCGGAAGCCGTGCGCCGCATCGGCTATGTGCCTCATGCCGCCGCGCGCAGCCTCCGCTCGGGGCGCTCCAACCTTATCGGGCTGGTCGTTCCCAACATTGCCAACCCCTGGTGCGGAGCGGTTGCGCGCGAGGTCGAGAACGCCTGTTTCGCGTCCGGCTATACGTCCGTTGTCTATTCCACCGGACAGGACGCGGCACGCGAAAGTCAGGTGCTCGAAATGATGCGCCTGCAACGGGTGGCCGGAATGATCGTCATTCCCACGCGATCTGATGCCGCGCATGGAGCGGCGCTGGTCAACCAGATTCACGTTCCAACGGTACTTCTCGACATGCAGGTCGAGGGTCTCCCCTTTGACGTGATCAAGACCGACAATGTCGAAGCCGGGCGCCTCGCGACCGAGCACCTGCTTGCCCTCGGCCACCGCCGCATCGGCATAATCGTTGGCATTCCGGGCCTTGCCACCAGCGATGATCGCCTTGCCGGCTATCGCAAGGCACACACTGCGGCGGGCGTAGAAGTCGACGAAGAACTGATCGTGACCGGCGGCTTCGACCAGGACATCGCCCATCGCGCCGCGCTCGAACTGCTGCAGCGCGAGGCCAGGCCGACCGCAATCATCGCCATCTCCAACATGATGACCATCGGCCTGCTCTTTGCACTGCGCAAACTGAAATTGGCGGTGCCGGCCGACATTTCGATCGTCGGCATCGACGATCTCGAATTCTCGGCGATCCTCACCCCGCAGCCAACTGCCGTGGCGACGCCTATTCTGCCCATGGCACGGCTCGCCATCGCGCGGCTTCTCGGACAGATCGAGGCGAAGCAGGCACCAGCGGGAAAGATCGAGGTCCACCGGCCAACGCTGATCGTCCGCGATTCAACGGCGCGGCACTGAAAGCCCCACTCTCCACAGAAACTCGTCCGCAGCGCATGACGGTCCAGCGGCATACGCCCTTCCCAAATGCATGCATTCGGCTAAGACTTGCACCAATTCTAGGCAAAGGTGCTGGCCGATGAAAACGAATGCTGAGGAGGGCGTGGCGACACCCGCCCGCCCCTCTCCGATTGAGGCCGTCGCGCGGGCGTTCGCCGCGCTCGAGGCAGTCAACGACCCAGCCATCTTCATCAGCCTCAAGCCCGAAGCCGACGCGCTGGCCGAAGCCCGCGCACTTGAGGTGAACGGCCCCATGGGCCGGCCGCTTTACGGCCTCGTCTTCGCGGTCAAGGACAATATCGACGCAATCGGGCTCGACACCACCGCGGCCTGTCCTGCATTCGCCTACCAGCCCAAGACATCGTCCTTCGTTGTCGAAAAGCTCGAGGCGGCCGGCGCCATCGTTCTGGGCAAGACCAATCTTGATCAATTTGCCACCGGTCTTGTCGGCGTACGCTCACCCTATGGTGTGCCGCGCAATGTGCTGAAGCCTGGGCTCATTCCCGGCGGATCGAGCTCCGGGTCAGCGGTCGCGGTCGCCGCGGGCATAGTCGATTTCGCGCTGGGCACGGACACGGCCGGCTCGGGCCGGATCCCCGCCGGCATGAACGGCATTGTCGGCCTGAAGCCGACGCTTGGATTGCTGTCTTCGACCGGGATGGTCCCTGCTTGCCGGACACTCGACACGATCTCGGTCTTTGCCCGCGATGTCGATCTCGCCTTTGGCGTCACCGCCATCGCCGCCGGTTACGATTCTGCCGATGCCTATTCGCGCAGGCTACCAACTCCAAGTCTCAGTGCCGCGCCGCCGGTCTTCCGCGTCGGCGTATCGAAACCGTCGCAACGCAAGTTCTTCGGAGACGCCAATGCCGAGACGGCATACGCCGCCGATCTCGATCGGCTGAGATCGCTGGGCGCGACCCTGGTTGAAATTGACTTCGAGCCCTTCCACGCAGTCGCGCGCTTGCTCTATGAGGGCCCCTGGGTCGCCGAGCGTTATGCCGCCACGAAGGCGCTGATCGAGACCAAGCCGGAAGCATTCTTTCCGGTAACGCTCAAGATCATCGGCGGCGCCAAGACCCTGACCGCCGTGTCGACCTTTGAGGCGGCCTATAGGCTGGCCGAGCTGAGGCGCATCGTCCAACCTTTGCTCGACAGCGTCGATTGCCTCGCGGTCGCGACCGTGCCACGCATGTATACGATCGACGAGGTCGAGGCCGAGCCGATCGCGCTCAATTCCAACCTCGGTAGCTACACCAATTTCGTCAACCTGCTCGACCTTGCCGCGATCAGCGTTCCAGCGGGCAGGCGCGACGACGGTCTGCCCTCGAGCCTGACACTCATCGGCAAGGCCGGCACCGATGGCTACCTGGCGGGCCTGGCAAGATTGATCGAAACCGGACGTCGCGACGGCGCGATCCACGCGCCCCCGGGGCGCATCGAGATCGCGGTTGTCGGTGCACATCTCAGCGGCCTGCCACTCAATGGCCAACTCACTTCTCGCGGCGGCACTTTCATCCGCGCCGTCGAGACCAGCGCCGACTATCGCCTCTTCGCTCTACCCAACACAACACCCCCCAAGCCTGGGCTGGTCCGCGTCGCGACCGCTGCCGGTACACCCATCGCCACTGAAATATGGTCGCTGGACGAAGCTGGGTTTGGCGCCTTCGTAGCTGAAGTCCCATCGCCGCTTTGCATCGGCACGCTTCGCCTCGCCGACGGCACCACCGCCAAGGGCTTTCTCGCGGAGCCCGAGGCGCTCCTTGGCGCCAGGGATGTCTCAAGCTACGGCGGCTGGAAGAACTACCTAGCTTCGAGCTAGCTTCTGGTAGGTATTGCCGACCGTCGCGATATGATCGCGCATGGCGACCTCCGCCGCATCGCGATCTCCGCGCAAGACCGCTTCGACAATCAACCCGTGCTCAGCATGGGAATTGGCAAGCCGGCCTAGCGAACCGAACTGCGCACGCCGGAACGGCTGCAGCCTTTGCCGCGTCGAGCGCGTGATCTCGCTGAGATAACCATTGTGCGAGCCGTCATAGATGGCGGTATGGAACAAGTCGTTCGTCTCAGCGTAGCGGGCGGTATCTCCGGAGCGAACGATCAGCGCCATCTCCTGATGCAGGCCATCAAGCGCCTCGCGCTCGCGCGCATCCATCATCTGTGCGCTGAGCCCGGCGCATAGTGCCTCAAGATGTCCCATGACTTCGAACATGCCTGCGAGCGCCGCACCATCGGGCCGAGCCACAAGCGCCTTGGCATGCGCCCGCTGGTCCACCAGCCCGCTCGCCGCCAATTGCCGCAATGCCTCGCGCACAGGCGTCCGCGACACGGCAAATTCCGAAGCGAGTTGCGTCTCATCGAGCGGTCTCCCCGGACTCAATTCGCCGGCGATGATGCGACGTGCCAGTTCGCGGCGAATTTCTTCCGCCGAAGTGCGCTTGAGCATTGTTCCCCCTCAGTCTCCCCGGCGCGTACTCAGAAGCAGTCGAGACCATTCTTCTTGTTCGAGTTCGCGACCACCTAGATGCCAGGCTCGTCGATAAGGCTGACATGGGCCGCCGCCACACGCCATCCGTCCGCGACCCGAATCCACGTTTGCATCTGCCGGCCGACCTTGCCCTTGGCGCTGTCGCGAAAAAACAGCGTTGAGGCCACCGCCGCGTCTCGTCCATAGGTGGTGATGATTGTGTCGAGGAGCTCGCGTTCGAGCCCGGTCGATGGCTGGCGGGCGCGATAGGCCTTGATGGCTTCGAGCCCATATTGCTGCTCGGCCACGCCGTAACGCACAGTCGATTCCGATTTCACGAAGAAGTCGTTGAGCGCCTGAATGTCATTGCTCACGAACGCACGTTCATAGGCGGCGAACGCCGCCTCGACTTCGGCCACGATGGCCGGCAGATTGATCTCCATGATCACCGTTCCGCGCGCCGCGCCTCGAGGCGCTGGCGCAACGCCCCGAGAAACGGAATGGAGGCGTACTGGTCGGGCCGCACCCGATCCCAGTCGACGCCTTTGGGCCGCTCCGCATTGCTGCTGGTGCGGATGAGTTCGAGTTCGGTCGCAATCATATCGAGCGGCGAGTCGTGGGATTCGATCACCACGCGAGAGGAGTCGACCAGTTGGCTCGAATGGATCGTGGTGGCAATGGGTGTCGACGCCGAGATCGTCCCGAGTTCGCGAAAGATCGCCGTTTCGAGGTCAGCAAATCCGGCGCCCTTGCCGGTCCGCCCACCCATGCGGCTCACCGCTACCGATCCCACGACGCAGAAATCGAGCGGTTCGACATCTTCGAAACCGATCGCCTCGCCATATTCGAGAAAGCCCTGCGACGTGGCTGCCAATTCGAACGAGATCTCGTTTTCGATGAGGTGTCGAGGGTCGAGCCTGAGATAAGGAAAGTCCTTGGTGAGGTAGGGCGCTGGCGTATAGACAGTCTTGCCTTCGTAAAGCGCGCGCAGCCGGATAGGAATCTGGGGCGCGTCAGGATTGGTCTTGATCGTTTTGGCCCGCTTCCACTCGTCCGTATGCGCCAGTCGCCACGCGGCCACGTCGGCACCGACAAAGTTTGGAATAACACTCCAGATCGGCTCAATCGCCGTACCGCTCTCCTCGAGCAAGCGCCAAACTTCGCTGCGAACCGCATCTTTGCCGGTGTTGCGACCTGCCCAGCGTCCCTCCCCACTCATGTGAGAACGGCCTCGAGATCGGCCAGCTTGGCGACCCAGCCGACGATGCCGCCCTGCGCCACGACCATCTCGATGGTCGCCGCCTTGAATTGCGGGAAGTAGCTCTCGGTTGCTTCTTCGACCAGGAGACACTCGTAGCCGCGGTCATTGGCTTCTCGCATTGAGGTCTGGACGCAGACTTCGGTCGTCACCCCGGCAAACACCAGATGCGTGATGCCCAGAAGCTGCAGCCGTTCATTGAGCCCTGTCGCCCAGAACATCCCCTTGCCCGGTTTGTCGACCACGATTTCGCCGGGCAATGGCTGTAGCGCCTCAACGATCTGGTTGCCGGGCTCTCCGGCGACCAGGAGTCGTCCCATCGCGCCGCGCTCGCCGATATGGAGGCTGGGGTTGCCGCGCTTGATCTTGGAGGGCGGACAGTCGGAAAGGTCCGGCTTGTGCGCCTCGCGCGTATGGACGATCGGCCAGCGTCTCTGCCGGAACAGCGCCAGCAGCCTCGCTGTCGCCGGAACGATGGCTTCAAGCCGCTTGACGTCATTGCCGAGACTGTCGCCGAAGCCGCCCTTCTCGATGAAATCGCGCTGCATATCGATGATGACCAGCGCCGTGTGGCCGGGTTCGAAATCATAGGGATAGGGGCGGGCAGGAACAGAGGTCATTTTGTAGTGTCCACGGCTGTGGCCCTACCCTCACCCGGCGCTGCGAGCCACCTTTTCCCCTCAAGGGAGAAGAGGTCCCGACCGCAGAGGTCGAGACAAGCCTCCTTCTCCCCTTGTGGGAGAAGGTGCCCGAAGGGCGGGTAAGGGGGAGGCCACGCACACGAACGCATCAATGTCCCGCCATATACTGGCCGATCGTATTGCGGTCGGTGTCTTCGATCGGGGAGAGATAGGTGATGGTTCCGCCGCTCATCACCGCCACCCGATCCGCCAGTTCCAGAATCTCGTCGAGATCCTCGCTGACGAGCAACACCGCCGCGCCGCGATTGCGCTGCTCCATGATCTGGCTCCGGATCTCGGCAACCGAAGCGAAGTCGAGCCCGAAACAGGGATTGGCGACGATCAGCACATCGACGTCGCCCGAAAGCTCTCGCGCCAGCACCGCGCGCTGCACATTGCCGCCCGAGAGCGTCTCGATCGGCGAATCCGGCGACGCCGTCTTCACCCTGTAGCGCCCGATAAGCTCGCGCGCCTTTTCCCGCATCGGCCCGGGCGACATCCACCAACCGAGCGAAGCGACCGGCGGCTTGTCGAAACTCCGGAAGGCGAGATTCTCGGCGACGCTCATCTTGGGCGCCGTGGCATTCTTCAAAGGCTCCTCGGGCAAGCCGAAGACCTTGTAGCGGTCATAGTACCCGCGCTTGGGTTCGAAGGCCTCGCCGCGAATGAAGATCGCACCATCCGAAAGCGGCCACTGCCCGCTCAGAGCCTCGACCAGCGCCGACTGGCCGTTTCCCGACACCCCCGCAATGCCGACGATCTCGCCGGACTTGATCTTGAGATTGACCGATTTGATCGCCGGCATGCCGTCATTGTCATCGGCGAACAGGCTCGCGAGTTCGAGTACCTCGTGGCTCTCAGCAACCTTGTTGCGGCCTGCCCGCTCGCGGATCGTGGTGTCGCCGATCATCATCGCACTCATTTCGGGAACCGAGACGTTCTGTGCGTCACCGGCGCCGGTGAACCTGCCGCGCCTCAGCACCGTGAAGTGGTCGCAGAACGCTTTGACCTCGCGGAACTTGTGCGAAATCATCAAGACGGTGATTTCTTTGCGTGCCGCCATGCCGCGCAACAGGCCGAGCACTTCGTCGGCCTCGCCGGGGGTCAGGACAGATGTGGGCTCGTCGAGGATCATGAAGCGCTGGTCGAGATAGAGCAGCTTCAGGATTTCGAGTTTCTGCTTCTCACCTGCAGAGAGCGAGGACACCTGCGCCTTGAGCGGTACCTTGAACGGCATCGTCTCCATGAAGGCTTCGAGCGCTCTGGTTTCCTTCTGCCAGTCGATCAGTGCCGGCGCATCGGCGCGCGAAATGACAAGATTCTCGGCAGCCGAAAGGCACGGCACCAGCGTGAACTGCTGATAGACCATCCCGATTCCCAGCGCCCGCGCGTCGCGCGGCGAGCGGATCGAGGCCTCCTGTCCGTCGAGCAGAACAGTGCCCTTGTCGGGTGAGTAAAAGCCCATGACGCATTTGACCAAGGTCGATTTGCCCGCGCCATTTTCGCCGAGAAGGGCGTGGAACGAGCCGGCCTCGACATTGATCGATACGTCGTCGAGCGCCACCAGCGGCCCGAATATCTTGGTCATGTTGAAGGCTTGCAGTGAGGGCGCCCGGCCTTTTTCCATCAGGGAAGACCCTCCAGCAACTGCATCGATGTCGCAACGGCACCGAACACCCCGCCCTGCATCTTGACCATGTCGAGCGCCGCCAGGTGGTTCTCGTATTTGGTCGCCGCCGTGCAGTCCGAAAGGATCAGGCACTCGTAGCCGCGGTCGTTGGCGTCGCGCATCGTAGTGTGGACGCACACGTCGGTCGTGACGCCTGTGAAGACGATGTTGCGAACGCGCCTGTTCTGGAGGATCAGATCGAAATCGGTTGCGAGGAACGTGCCCTTTCCCGGCTTGTCGATGATGAACTCGCCGGGCTCGGGTTGCAGTTCCGGAATGATCTCCCAGCCCCTTTCGCCGCGCACCAGGATACGTCCGCAAGGGCCCTGGTCGCCGATTCCTGCTCCGATGCGCTGCGAGCGCCAGCGCTTGTTGGCGGGGAGATCGGAAAGGTCGGGCTTGTGGCCCTCGCGCGTATGGATGATCGGGTAGCCCTTAGCGCGAAAGGCCTTCAGCACCGATTGGATAGGGCCGATCGGCGCGCGCGTGAGAGAAATGTCGTAGCCCATGGAATCGACATAACCGCCCGGCGCACAGAAGTCGGTCTGCATATCGATGACGACCAGCGCGGTGTTGTGCGGACCGAAATTGCCGTCAAACGGCCAGGGATAGGGATCGGAAGCGATCGTCGCTCCGCCGGGCACCATCGCCCTGTCCACCCTCTCGTCCATCGTTGCCATGGAAAGCCTCACTTAGTGATCGACAACTCGCCCGGCACGTCGCGCGCCGCCGCCTTGGACCGGGCCGAGATGACCATGATGAGCAGCGTCAGGATGTAGGGCGCCGCATTGTAGAAATAGTAGCCCTGAGTGATCCCGACCGATTGCAGCGACGGCCCGATTGCGCCGGCCGCGCCGAACAGCAGAGCGGCGACGATGCAGCGGATCGGATCCCATCGCGCGAAGATCACCAGCGCCACCGCCATCAGGCCTTGACCGGAGCTCAAACCCTGGTTCCAGCTTCCCGGGTAGTAGAGCGAAAGGAATGCACCGCCGACGCCCGCCAGAAAGCCGCCCGCCGCGGTCGCGAGAAAGCGCACCAGATCGACCGACACACCCATCGCTTTGGCCGACGCGGCGCTGTCGCCTGCCATGCGGACGATCAATCCCCACTTGGTGTTGCGTAGCGCCCACCACATGACGACCGCGAGAACAATGCCGACAAAGAACAGCGGGTTAACCTGCAGCGCCTGCGCCAGCATCGGATTGCCCGACCAGTCACCGAGCGGAATGGCGTCGAGCCGCGGCGCAGTCGGCTGGATGAAGGGCTTGCCGAAAAAGAAAGCAAGGCCGGTGCCAAAACTCATGAAGGCGATGCCCACCGCGATGTCGTTCACCTTGGGCAGCTTGCAGATGTAGCCGTGCAAGGCGCCTAGAACGAGCCCGGCCGCGCCTGCCGCGAGCACGCCAAGCCATGGGCTGCCGCTCAGATAGGAGACCGCGTAGGCAACCATCGCGCCGAGAACGAGATTGCCCTCGAGCCCAAGGTTGATGCGTCCCGACTTCTCGGTAAGCGTTTCGCCCAGGGCGACGAACATGAAGGGCGTCGAGACTCGGATGGCGCCACCAAGCATGGCGATCAAGACTTGCTGCACGGCGCTGTCCATCAGACGCGATCTCCCTTATTGCCCGGATGGAAGATACTGAAGCGCCCGTAGAAGGTCTCGCTGACCAACAGAACGACAAACAGCATGCCCTGCAGCACCAGCACCGTCGCATCGGGCATGCCCATTCGCCGCTGGATCACCCCGCCGGCCGCCGCGATGGCGCCAAAGAGGATGGCAACAGGCACGACCGCTGTCGGGTTATGCCGGGCGAGAAACGAGACAAGGATGCCTGTGAAGCCATAGCCCGCGACGAGCGAGGCGTTCGCCTGCCCGTGAATGGCGGCGACTTCGAAGAAACCTGCAAGGCCTGCGCAGGCGCCGGCGATGACACAGCAGATCACCATCAGCGCGCCGACGGGCAGGCCCTGCGCCTTGGCGGCACGGGCATTGCCGCCGGTCATCCGCGCGGCGAAGCCGAAGGTCGTCCGGCTCATCAGCACCCAGAGGACAACGGCGAGGACAATTCCTGCGCCGAAGCCCCAATGCACCTCTGTTCCTGGTATGCTGCCGATGCGGTAGGCATCGCCGATCGGCATAGTCGAGGGCTTATTTGCCGATGCTGGGTCTCGCAGCACCCCCTCGACGAAGAAGTTCATGATTGCAATCGCGACGTAGGAAAGCAGCAGGGACGAGATGGTCTCATTGACACCGCGATAGTGGCGGAGCCATCCGGCAATGCCGATCCACGCCCCGCCCGCCGCCATGCCGAACAGCGCCATGACGGGGAGCGTGAGGAATGGCAGCACCGCACTACTCACCAACGGGATGGCAATTGCCGCGGCGGCAAAGCCGCCGAGCACCAATGCGCCTTCGCCACCGATCATGGTGAGCCCGATCCGCGCCGGAATAGCGAAGGCGAGCCCAGTCAGGATCAGCGGGGCGGCGCGTTGCATACTGTTCTGAATCGAAAAGGACGAGCCGAACCCACCCGTCCACATCAGGGCCCAGAAGGTCAGCGGGTCCTTGCCGATCACGAGCAGGAAGATCGAGAAGACAAGTGCCGAAGCGATAAGCGCCCCAACAGGGATCGCAACCGACTCCGCGAATCGCAGCATTTGCACATTGGAGATCCGCTTGATCGGAACTGCGGCATCGGCGGTTTCTGCGGTCATCGCGTCCTCGCACTCGGCGTATGTGGCAATGGCCCCCTCACCGTGAGGGCAACGTCACACCGCAGCCCCACCCCTCCCTTTGGGGGAGAGGTCGGCGCGAAGCGCCGGGTGAGGGGGCCTTGGCTCATCGCAGAAGCGCCCGATCAGGTGATTGAACCCTGGACACCTTCGAGCAGCCAGTTCATGCCGTCGAGATAGGGGTCGTAGTTGTCGTACTCCTTGTCGACGACGACATTGCCGGCATTGTCCTTGAGCGTCCCCTTGTAGATCTTGAGTGTGCCCGCCTTGAGTTCGGCGACGGCCGCATCCGCTGCGGCGATGGCTTCGGGCGTCGCGCCCGCGCCGTAAGCGGTGTTACGGAGCATGTCGTTGTTGTAGCCGCCGACAAGGAAGTTGGGCAGCGGCGCGCCCGCAGCGATGTCGTCAGCATATTGCTTGTAGATGGTCTCCCACTTGTATTCGGCGCCGGTGATGAAACCCTTGGGCGCGAGAGGAGCCTGGGACGCATTGTGGCCACAAGTCTTCACGCCGCGGCCTTCTGCAGTCTCGATCACGACCTTGGGGGAGTCGACGTGGCAGGTAACGACGTCGCATCCGGCATCGACAAGCGCATTGGTCGCCTCTGCCTCGCGCACCGGCATGCTCCACTCGCCGGTGAAGATCACCTGCACAGTTGCGGCCGGGTTCACCGAGCGCGCGCCGAGTAGGACCGAGTTGATATTGGAGAGCACTGAGGGGATGGGCTTGGCAGCGACAAAACCGATCTTGCCGCTCGCCGAGCTGAGGCCGGCGGCAACGCCATCCACATAATGGGCCTGATTGAGATAGGGGAAATAGGAGCCCGCATTGGCCGGGTCCGCATCCTTGTTCCACAGCGGCGCCGCGTGACGGAACTGCACGTCTGGGTATTTCTTGGCCAGCTCCACTACGAACGGGTTGTAGTAGCCAAACGAGGTCGCAAGGATCAGGTTCGCTCCATCGAGATTGATCATCGACTCCATGGATTTGGAGACGGCATCGGTCTCGGGCACGTTTTCTTCTTCGACTACGGTAATACCCGGCAGCGCCTTGAGCGTTCCGACGGATACGGCGTGTGCCTGGTTCCAACCGAAATCGTCCTTGGGCCCGACATAGACGATGCCGAGGATCACGGCGGTTTGGGCTTTGGCGATACCGAAAGGCAGGCTCGAGGCCGCAAGGCCGGCGGCCCCGTATTTGAGGAGCGACCGCCGGTTGATAGCGTTCATTGACATGTGGAGGTTCCCTGTTTGCACCAGTTCGACTGAGTGCGATGCAATCCATGTGCCAACGGGAAGCGCACCGGATCGCCCTGGAGTCTCAGGGGGTTAGCACACCCACTCCAAACGATGTCGGCGCTTCTATGCCGGCATAATGATCGATTTCAGGGCGACGCCTCAATCGCTGCACATAATATGTGCATATTGTGGTCCATTGCATACAATAGGCTATTGCAGCGAAAAATCTCGCGCGGCCTCAGAATCTCGCGCCGCACCTTGATGCCGTTCGCAGCGTCCAATTATTGAAATGTTTCAACTTGTGGAACGCCGCCCGCAAACTTAAGACTTCGCCGCCGCCTTGCGCCACAATAGGCAGCTCAGACCGCGCCACCGTGGGACCGGCACGCCGGTTGGGAGGGGACCTTTGACAGCTCTGCCGGAATACGAGGTCTTCGCCCTGCGCTATGGCGCACGTTCCGACTGGACGCGCGGCAAGTCCTATCTCAACGACGCCGATCCCGGTGCGCCGGACGTGATCGAGTATTTTCTATGGATCATCCGCAACGCCGACAGAACCATCGTCGTCGATACCGGCTTCGACGCCGAGACTGCCATTCGTCTTGGCCGCAAACCCTTTCCCGATCCAGCAACGCTGCTTGGCCAGTTCGGCATCGACTCGCTAAAGGTCGAAACGCTGATCGTCACCCACATGCATTTCGACCATATCGGCGCGCTGCCCTCATTCCCAGCTGCCCGACTTCACGCCCAGGCCGCCGACATGGAATGGGCCACCGGGCCGATGATGAAATATGCCTTCTTGAGATTCCCCTATGACAGCACCCATGTCGACCAGATGGTTGCCGCAGCCAGTGCCGGCCGTGTCCAACTCCACGACGGCGACAGCACCATCGCGCCGGGCATTACGCTGCATCGCATCGATGGCCATGCTACCGGGCTACAGGCCGTACGGGTCAACACTAGGCGCGGCAATGTCGTGCTCGCCTCCGACAGCGCCGCCTTCATCGAGCAGTTCCTGGACTATCGCGTCTCGCCCGCCGTGGTCGATGCTGTAGCCATGCTGAAGGGATATGACCGCCTGCGCGAGCTGGCGCCCAGCCTCGACCACATCATCACCGGCCACGATCCGTTGACAAGCCTCATCTACCCGCACGTCCCCGCACTTGCCTCGGCCGTACTCAAGCTCCACGAAGAGCCATCGCGATCCGTACGCGAGGCCGTTGACGGCTGGAAGCTGGGGCGGCGCTCGTGAGTTCAGCTAGCCGCTTCGGCGGGGTGTATGCGCCCGAGGCCGCGCCGGTCTTTCGCGGCAATTATTGTCGTTCCATTGCCGACGCGCGCGCCTGGCAGGGCCCGTTCACCGAAGCGGTAATCGATCCGGACATGCCCATCGTCGATGCCCATCACCATTTGCAGGAAGACAAGAACGGCCGCTACCTTCTGCACGAGGCCGCCGCCGACATGGCGAGCGGCCACAACTTCATCTCGACTGTTCATGTTCAGGCCCGTTCGATGATGCGCGCCCAAGGCCCGCCGCATCTGCGCGATTTGGGCGAGACCGAATTCGCGCGTGGCATCGGCGCCATGGCAGCGACCGGCCTCTACGGCACGGCTCGCGTTTGCGAAGGGATCGTCGGCTATGTCGATTTCCGCATCGGCGCCGCCCTCGTTGCCGAAGTCCTCGAAGCTCACCTTGAGGCCGCTGGCGGTCGCTTTCGCGGCATCCGCCAAATCGCGCCTTGGGTGGATGGCGAGCTGGCCAAGTCCATGCCGCTCAACGCGCCCCAAAACCTCCTACGAGATAGCACGTTCCGCTCGGGCTTTGCCGAACTCGCGCGACGTAACCTCAGTTTCGATGCCTGGTTGTTTCATCCGCAATTGGGCGACGTGGCCGATCTGGCCCACGCGTTTCCCGATACGTCCATCATCCTCAATCATCTGGGCGGAAGACTCGGCATCGGCCCCTACGCCTTCCGCTTCGAGGAGGAATTCGCCGCCTGGCGCGACGGGCTGCGCGATCTCGCCAGTCACCCCAATGTGAGCGTCAAGCTCGGCGGGCTCGGAATGCTCTACGGCGGCTTCGATTTTCATACGCGGCCACGCGCGCCCAACTCAGAGGAACTCGCGGCGGCCTGGGGTCCCTTCATCCTTGAGTGCATTGAGATCTTCGGCCCGAACCGGGCCATGTTCGAAAGTAACTTTCCCGTCGACAACCAGTCGGCATCGTTCCCAGTCATCTGGAACGCCTTCAAGCGCGTCACCGCGCGCCACAGCGCCGGCGAACGCGCGGCGATGTTCCATCGCACGGCGCAGCAGATCTATCGCCTCAGCGAGACCACGCAAGGAGTGCCCCACCCATGAAGCTCTTCTGGTCCTCGCGCTCGCCTTTCGTCCGCAAAGTGATGATCGCGGCGCATGAATTGGGCTTAGCCGACAGGATCGTGACCGAGCGTGTCGTCGTCGCCGCCGTCAAACCCAACCCCGATGTCGTCGAACATAACCCGCTCGGAAAGATCCCGACGCTTATCCTTGACGATGGAACAGTGCTCTACGATTCCCGCGTCATCCTCGAGTTTCTCGATTCCACCTATGGCGGCAGCCTGATCCCACCTGCAGGCCCGGCGCGATGGCGGGCTCTGACCATGCAGGCACTCGCCGACGGCATTATGGAAGCCGATCTGCGCTGGATGGAGGAGCGCAACCGGCCCTTGGAGCAACGTCGCGAGCCGCATGCCGTTGGCATGAAGTCCAAAATTGATGCCGGTCTTGCACTCCTGGAACGGGAGCCGCCCGAGGGGTTGACCATCGGCGCCGTCGCCGTTGGCAGCGCACTTGCCCATCTCGATTTCCGCTTTCCCGATCTACTTTGGCGCCCTGCTCGGCCCAGGCTCGCCTCTTGGTTCGAGACCTTCGGCGCGCGACCCTCGATGCGTGCCACCATGTTCGTCGATCAGTATTGAGGCCCCTGATGCTCACCCTAAAGCTCATCAAAACCAAATCCGGCCAGGTCGAAACATATGCCGGCGGCAGCGGCCCGCTCGTTATCCTGCTGCCGTCGCTTGGGCGCGGGGCCGCTGACTTCATGGAGCTCGGCGCGCGGCTGATCGCGCGCGGCTATCGCGTCGTGGCGCCCGAGCCACGCGGTATCGGCCAGAGCACCGGACCGTTCGAGAACATCAACTTTCACGATCTCGCCGCAGATGTTGCTGCCGTGATTCGCGCCGAAGGTGACAAGGCGGTCGTCGCGGGCCACGCCTTCGGGCAGAAGATCGGTCGCACCATCGCCATGGATCATCCCGAGATCGTGCGCTGCGTCATCATGTTGGCGGGTGCGGGTCGCGCCGTCATCCCGCCCGACGTGCGCTCCGCGATCATGCGATCGGGCGACCTGACCCTGACCGATGCCGAGCGCGTCGAAGCCCTAAAGCTGGCCTTCTTCGCCCCGGGAAATGATCCGGTTGCCGCTGGTTGGCTCAAGGGTTGGCATCCCGAGATCAAGAAGCTCCAGCTTGCCGCCGAGAGCCTCACAAAGGATGACGAATTCATCCCGGCGGGCCGGGTGCCCATTCTCGACATGCAGGCCGAGTTCGATACGGTCGTTCCGCCGTCGGCGCGTCAGGACCTGAAAAACGAACTCGGCTCCCGCGTCACCATCGAGGTCATAAGGAACGCCGGCCATGCCCTTATCCCCGAGCAGGTCGAGGCCGTGGCCGCCGCGATGGACGCTTACATCAAGAAGTTGCCGGCCTGAGTTCCCTCAGCCGGCGGCCTTCTTCACCAGCGCAGTGATCCTCGCTTCATCAGCGGGACCCAGCTTGGAGATCGCAAAGGACGTTGGCCACATATTGCCATCATCGAGCTTGGCAACGTCGTTGAAGCCAAGCGTCGCGTAGCGGGCCTTGAACTTGTTGGCGTCTTGGAAGAAGCAGACATATTTGCCGTCCTTGTCGGCATAGGCCGGCATTCCATACCAGGTCTTGGGCGACAGATGCGGCGCCGCCGCGGTGACGAGGGCATGGATCTTCCTTGCCATGCTGCGATCGGGCTCCGGCATGGCCGCGATCTTGGCAAGTAGTTCCTTGAGGCCGTCGGCCTTGAGTCCCTCCGCCTTTAATTCCCTTGCGCGTTCCTTCATCGCGGCCTTCTCATCGGCCGAGAACGTGTCAGTCGTCGTCTTCTTGGTCGCGGTCTTGGTTGCCATTATCTTCTCCAATCAGCTGGTCCGCCACCCACTATGCCACTTGGTGGCAAAGGGACAGGCGAACATATACAGACCGCTGATCACAAGCACAGCGAGCGAGCTCAGCGCGCAAGCCTCAGGATGGCTCGCACCTCGCCCGGCCCAATATCCCGGCCTTCGCCGAGGGGCATCTGTCCGAGCGCCGCGATATGCTCGACTACGTCGTCAGCCGAGATCACTACCGGTGCGAGTTCGCTTGTCGTCACCGGCAAGCCCATGCGGCGGAAGAAATCTTCGGTGAGCGCGACGGCGCGGTCTGCCGCCTTGGCGTCGTCGGGCTCGCTCACCTTCCACACGCGACGCGCATATCGTGCCAGCATCTGCTGCTTATCGCGGAGCTTGTAGCGAAACACCGCCGGCATCAGCGGCGTCAGCGTCCGCGCATGATCGATGTCATAGAGAGCGCCCAGTGCATGGCCGATATAGTGCGTCGACCAATCCTCAGTGACGCCAGCGGCAATGAGGCCGTTGAGCGCCTGGTTGGCCGCCCACATCACATTCTCCCGCGCCTCGGGTGTGTTCTCTTCGAGGAGCTTGGGGCCCCATTCGAACAGCACCTCGAGCAGTGTTTCGGAATAGCCCATCTGTACCGGCGTATTGGTGCTAGTTGTCGCATATTGTTCGAGCACATGCGTCACCGCGTCGACCACGCCGTTGCCAAGCTGCCGCCGGTCGAGGCTCGCCATGGTCGAAGGGTCCATGATTGCAATAGCCGGCCGCGCCGCCGGATTGCTGAACGGATATTTGAGATGCCGCTTCACCGACGTGATGACCGAGACCGGATTGCTCTCCGAGCCTGTCGCCGGCAGCGTCAACACCGCACCAACCGGGAGGATGTGCTGGGGGAAACGCTTTGCCTTCAAATCGTCCCAGGGGTCGTCGCCCTCGGCGGTGACGAGGTAGGCCAGGAACTTCGCCGCATCGATTACCGAGCCGCCACCGACGCCCAGCACATAGTCGCTGTCCGCGTCCCGCGCAGTTGCCGCAGCCCTGAGCAGCGTTTCGTAATGCGGATTGACCTCGACCCCGCCGAACTCCGTAACGGCGCGATTGCCGAGCGCTTTGCGCACCTGGTCATGGACACCGTTCCGCATGATCGAGCCGCCGCCATAGAGCAGCAGCACCTTTGCATCCTGCGGCACGAGCCGCGACAACTCCGCAATGCTGCCTTCGCCGAAGGCAATATGGGTTGGATTGATAAGGTCGAACTTGATCATCGAGTGCTCCTAGTTCAGCCCGAGGATCTGCCGCGCTTCCGTTGGGTTCGCGAATTCGATGCCGAACTCGCCGAGAATACGTTTGGTCTTTTCAACCTGTGCCGCATTCGACTTGAACGGCAACTGGCCGATATCGAAAAGATTGTCCTCCTGCCCGACACGGATATGAGTGCCCATCAGCGCGCCCTGGACCGCCGCCTTGATATTGCCGGTGCCCGTCCCATGTGTGAACAACTCCACATCATTGCCGAAGAGCCGTTCCGACGTCCGCTTCATATAGAGCAGGTGATCGATCTCGGACGGAATGCCCCCGAGTATGCCGGTCAAGAACTGCAGGATGATTGGCCGCTTGATGCCGGGCTTGCGGTTGAGGTGATGCTCGAGCACATAGAGATGGCCGACGTCATAGGCCTCGAATTCCATCGCGATGTCGAGATCGACCAGCATGTCGATCATCCGCGCGATCTTGGCGAAGTTGTTATTGGTGACGATCTCATAGGCCTTTTCGCCGAACGCCTGCTGTTCCCATTCCAGCTTGAAGTCCTCGGTCGCCATTCCCTGGTTGATACCCTTGCGGAACAACCCATAGTTCATCGAGCCGACGATCACCGTCGCCACGTCCGGCCGCTCGCTGATCACCGCCTCGAGCCGCTTCTCTGCAGTCGGCCCGAGCGATGCCGAGAAATTGACGATCACATCGGAATTCTGGCGAATGACGGGGGTGAACTCGTGCCACACCGCTGGGTCGTTGGTCGGGCTCCCATCGGGATTTCGGGCGTGGAGGTGTACAATCGCCGCTCCGGCTTTGGCCGCATTGATCGATTGCTCGGCAATCTCTTTGGGCGACACCGGCAGGAAAGGCGACATTGATGGTGTCAGCGATGCGCCGGTAATCGCCGCGGTGATGATGGTCTTTTTGGTCGCCATGGTCTGTCCTTGAGCTTAGGGGCCGGGCACCCCTTGGGGCGCGGGTTCGAATGAAAATACGTTGCCACTCCGGCGCACATAGCCGGTATGCGGCGCCGGGAAATGGCAAGGCATCACGAGCGCGCCAGTCTCCGCGGCTCTGCGCAGCAGGTGCACACGCGTCGCCTTGGCGGCGTCCGGGATAATGCAGAAGGCCGTGTTCCAGTTCGGGTTCAGGATCTGCACCGGATGATGGAACACATCCGCCGAGAACACCCCAGTCTCTCCCTTCGAGCGCAGCCAGTAATTCATCATGCCCGGCGTGTGCCCGAAAGCCTCAACGGGCTCAAGCGCTGCGGGAAGGACGCTACGCCGACCTATGAAATCGACGAGTCCTGCTTCGATCACCGGCATCACGCTGTCCGCGAGCGAGCCGTCGGAAGCCTTCCCAGCATCGGCGACACCTTTGAAGTAGTCGAAATCCGACTGTGGCACGAGATAGCGCGCATTGGGGAAAGTCGGCACCCAGCGTCCATTCGATAGGGTGGTGTTCCAGCCGACATGATCGGAATGCAAATGGGTCATCAACACATGCGTCACCTGCGCCGGTGCCGCGCCCGCGGCCGCGAGCCATTGCGGCACAAGGTTGTTGAGCATGTGCATCCGCGCTGCGGGACGGGCTTTCAGATTGCCGACGCCGCTGTCGACCAGGATCACCTCGTTGCCCGCCTGGACGATCCAGATCTGGATAGCGATGGTGAAGCGCCTGATGTCGCCGTACCAGGCGCCGGGAGGCAACATTCCCGCCTGGCTGGCAAACACCTTGTCTTCGAATGCCGGAAACGTCGCTTCGGGCGCATGAGTCGGCCCCATATATTCGACGAGGCTCGTCACCCGCACATCGCCGATCGACCAGGAGTGAATCACCGCGTGCCTATCCCGCGAGTGCAGAAGCTTCCCCCCGTCCCGCGGTTCATTTTGAAACCTTTCATTTGTTCATCCTAGCTTTGGTTGTACACAGAGCGCAAGCAAAGTTCTTGGCCCGGTTGTCGACCTTGCCTCCCCGTGGGGCTAAGTACACTGCAGTTCGGCCGGAATTTCATTTTGAAGCAACCCGTCACCATCGTCGATGTCGCGCGCCGCGCCGGCGTGTCGCTTGGAACGGTATCCAACGTCATCAATGGCCGCGTCTCGGTCCGCGCCGAAAAGCGCAAGCTCGTCGAAGCGGCGATTGCCGAACTCGGCTTCACCCGCTCGATGCTGGCGACCGGAATGCGCCGCCAGCAGTCGCACGTGATCGGGCTCTGCGTACCCTTCACCAACTTCCAGAATTTTTCCGCCATTGCTGACGCGATCGAAAAGATCAGCGCCGAGTCCGGCTATGAGCTGATGCAGGTCTATTCCCGCCAGGATCCCGAAACCGAGCTGTCGCGCATCGAGCGCCTGCTCGCCTTCCGCATCGGCGGCCTGATCCTGATCCCGAGCCTTGAGCCCAAGGCCGCGCTCGAGCGGATCGCCAGGGCTAAGGTACCCACGGTGCTTCTCAATCGCCCCTTCGACGATCCGCGCTTCGACCAGATCATGGTCGATCATCGCGCTGTCATCGATTCCGTTGTCGATGGCCTCGTGGAGCGCGGCCATCGCCGCATCGTGCTCGCAAGCCAATATCCCAAGCTCAGCGTCACCCGCTTGCGCACCGGTGCCCTGCGCGAGGCCGCCAAGCGCGGCAAGGCCACCGCCATTTCGCTGACCACCGGCGGCTCCGAAGCGATCTTCGCCGAGCGCCTCGCGCCATTCCTTAAGAGGGGCGAGCCGCCCACCGCGCTGATCTGCTCGAACAGCATCGTCACCACCTGGGTCATCCGCGCAGCCCGCGCTGCCGGCATCAAATGCCCGGACGATTTTTCGCTGATGTCGCTCGATGATCCCGAGTGGGCAGATGTCGTAACGCCGCCTCTTTCGGTCGTGCACCAGCCGACTGAGCTCCTCGCCCGCTATGCCTGGGATACGTTGGTGGGCCGAATGGAAGCCAAGCGCACCAAACCCGTGCGAGAGCTGCTTGCGGCCAGCATCGTTTTCCGCCAGTCCGTCGGCCAGTGGACCCAGTGAACATCGCTGGACCTGATGGAGTCACGCGTTCCAAAATTTCCTGGAGCATCTCGCAAAGAAGTGGGTTCCCAGCTCTCCGAAAAGACGATCTGACATCAATAGACTAGAGCAGTTCAGGTTCCGATAGAGTCGGAACGAATGCTCGATGCCTTGCCTCGTCGCGCTTTCGAACCGGAAGACTGCTTCGCAAGCTCTCCTGAAAGCGCTCTAAACCCCGACCCAACCGCCCAGTTTTTCACTCTTGAAGATCGCGTCAAGCACCCTCATCTGGGCGATCGAGTCATCGATCCCCCACCCAAGCTCCGCCTCACCCAGCACCGCCAAAGCGAAGGCCTCTGCCTGCTCAGTGTATTGATCGACAGCCCGGACTATCTCCCGCCTCGCCAACGAGCCGTCGAAGGGCGCGCCGTTATCGACCAAGATTGCAGTTCGCTCGTCGGGGGGCGCGTTAAAGGGTATCACGACCTCGATCCGGCCTTTGCTGCCAAGGATGTCCATTCGCTGGTGACCCACGCTTTGAGTGCCGCAGATGAAGCTGAGTTGCCTTCCCCCACCAAAATCAGCGATGACGCTTGCCAGCCGGTCTGTCGCGAAAATGGGATCGCGATCGACCAGGGCGACGACCCGCTTGGGCTCGCTGCCGAAAATGTAGCGCGCAGTCACCACCGGGTAGCAGCCAATGTCCAAGATGCCGCCGCCCCCGATGTCGGCGATATTGCGGACATTGCCTGGATCGTCGTTGAAGTAGGTGAATACCCCTTGGATCGATCGAATCTCTCCCAGTTCACCCGATCGCGCGATCTCGCGCGCCCGCATCCATTGCGGATGGTGTCGCACCATGAAAGCCTCATGAATGATTACGTCCTTGGGACAGCTCAGCAGTCGAGCAGCATCCGCTGCATTCAGGCCGATCGGCTTTTCGCACAGAACGTGCTTACCGGCCCTGGCTGCCGCGAGCGTTACCGGAACGTGCAAATGGTTGGGCAGCGGATTGTAGATCGCGTCAACATCAGCATCGGCGAACAGATCGTCGTACTGGCCATATGCGCGCGCGCCGACGAGGCCGAGTGCATCGAGTGCCCCCCTGGCCCTGCCCGCGTCTCGTGAAGCGAGCGCGACCACCTCCGAGTGCTGCGACTTCATGATCCCGGGTATCACCTTCTTCAAGCCAATCTCTGCCGTCGAGACGATGCCCCAGCGAATCTTTCTGCTCATCTATTGCTCCCAGTGAATTCCCAAGCGCGCTTCCAGAACGGGCTCTGAGGCTATTCCGCTTCAAAAGCGCACCAAACCAAGCGGATAGACCACCGGTGTCGATACCATTGAAACATGAAGCAGACTACGCCGCGCGGAAGTCGTCGAGGGCGCCGACCGTGCACTGAACGCGTTCAGTCCTATTGTTTCGGCTCAATGGCAAAGCCTGCCTCGAAGTCCATCGTGCGCGCCGGCCTGCCCGCGATCGCCTGGAGCAGTCCATGGCATTCAATTGCCAGGAGATCGTCAAAGCCCAAGCCCTGTCCCGCGGCTGGGATGAACCGGCCAGGGGCGCGCATGCCAGCTGGCGCTGCCGCGTTCGAAGCCGAAGTCTTACGCGCGTTGCGCCGCTAGTCGCGGTGTCAATTCCGAAAGGTGCGCCAGACGAATCTTCGGTCCGGCGCCAAACAATGCGTGGACGCTGGGCCAAACCAAAGCGTGGCGCTTGCCCATGTATCCGCTGCCAATCAACCCAACCCCGATACTCTTCATTTGAACTCAGTCCTCGCAAAGCTCGTTTCGCCTGCCCCCTTTCATAGAAATTCCTCTTCGACTTGACTCGGCGGGGGGGCAAGACAATTGATGCACTCTCCCCTAGGGTTCGCTGATGGCCGACACCGAAATCTCCACTGCGCCACCCAAGGATTTCGATCAGTTGCGGTCGGCCATTCTGGAGCGCAGAGCCAGCCTGCCAAAGCGGCTGATCCAGGTCGCCGCCTATGCACTGGACAACCCCGACGAGGTCGCCTTCCGCACCGCCGCCAGCATCGCGGGAGCCGCCAGTGTCCAGCCCTCGACGTTGGTACGCTTTGCCCAGCAATTCGGGTTCGAAGGCTTCTCGAGTCTGCAGCAGATTTTCCGCGCGCGGCTCATGGAGCGAACCTCGAGCTATGAAGAACGCCTGCGCCTGCTCGAGCAGGACAGCCCCGCGATGCCCGAGAGCATGTCAATCCTGAATGGGTTCGTGAACGCCGGGCATCGCTCGCTCGACGCCCTGAACAAGGCCGTCGATTCCGATGCTTTCGAACGCGCTGTCGAGCTTCTGGCGGGTGCCCAGACCATCTTCCTGATCGCCAAGCGCCGCTCCTACCCGATCAGCAGCTACATGGCCTACGCCTTCGGCAAGCTGAGGGTGAAGTGTATCGCGGTGGGCACGGCGGCCGGCATCGATGATGATGTTCTGGCGCTCGCCAGTCCGCGCGACGCCGCTTTTGCCATCAGCTTTTCACCTTATGCATCGGAATCTGCTGGGCAGGCGCGCGCAATGGCCGAGCGGGGGGTATCGGTCGTTTCGCTGACCGACTCGGCCTTTTCTCCGCTCACCGAGTGTTCCAAGATCTGGTTCGAAGTTGCAGAGGCAGATCATGCCGGCTTCCGCTCCCTATCGGCCAGCATGGCATTCGCAATGGCGCTCACGGTCAGCGTCGCGGAAAAGCGCCGGCATTAACCGGGTCCGTCCGGTGCTCCGTGACAATCTGCTGAACGCCGCCGGCGCCTGGAATATCGAGGGCCCGTGCCTGCCATGGCACCTGTATGGAACGAAAATTCCATATTGACTAGCTGACGGAACCTGTAGTTCATTTCAATTCCAGGAGGCGCATGTGACAGGGTCGGGGAACGAGACGGCGAGGCCGCTCGATGTCATCACCATCGGTCGCGCTTCCGTTGATCTGTACGGCCAGCAAATCGGTACGCGCCTCGAGGATATCGGGAGCTTCGCCAAGTCCGTCGGCGGCTGTCCGGCCAATATCGCCATCGGTACAGCCAGGCTCGGCCTCAAGTCAGCGCTGATTACGCGGGTTGGTGCCGAGCAGATGGGCAGCTTCATCAAGGAGCAACTCGTCCGCGAAGGCGTCGAGACGCGCGGAATTGCCACCGACAGTAAACGCCTTACGGCACTTGTCTTGCTCTCGGTCGAAGCCGAAGGCGTCTCTCCGATGATCTTCTACCGTACCGACTGTGCCGACATGGCACTTGAGGAGGCCGATATCGAGGAGAGCTTAATCGCCTCCGCCCGCGCTATCGTGGTGACCGGCACGCATTTCTCTACACCCAGCGCCGCCGCTGCTCAAAATAAGGCGATCCACCTCGCGCAAGCGCATGGCTGTAAGGTGGTCTTCGACATCGACTACCGGCCCAATCTGTGGGGCCTAGCCGGCCACGCCGCGGGCTTTGAGCGTTACGTCAAGTCGGATCGCGTCACCTCAGCCTACCAGTCGATCCTACCCCACACCGATCTTGTGGTAGGCACCGAGGAGGAGATCCTCGTGGCCGCCGGCACGGAAACTCTTCCTGCCGCTCTCAAGACAATCCGCGCACTGACCTCCGCAACGATTGTCCTCAAGCGTGGTGCCAAAGGCTGCATCGTCTATGAAAGTCAGATTCCGGACGACCTGGAAGATGGCATTGTCGGCAGGGGCTTCCCGATCGAGGTCTACAATGTCCTTGGTGCCGGCGACGCCTTCATGTCCGGCTTCCTGCGTGGGTGGCTGCGTAGCGAACCTCATGCGGTGTCGGCAACCTGGGCGAACGCCTGCGGTGCATTTGCAGTTTCCCGGCTGCTCTGCGCGCCGGAATACCCTACCTGGACGGAATTGAGCTTCTTCCTCAGGAACGGCAGCAAGCAATACGCGCTGCGCAAGGATGAAGCACTAAACCATATTCATCGTGCAACGACCCGGCGCGTGGCAATTCCGAATTTGATGGCATTGGCCATCGACCATCGCACACAGCTCGAAGACTTGACCGGCGCGACACCTGAACGACTTCGCATCTTCAAGCGCCTCGCAGTGAAAGCCGCCGCCCGTGTCGCCGACGGACGTCCCGGCTACGGCATGCTGATCGACGACAAGTACGGACGCGACGCCCTGTTCGACGCAGAACAAGAGGGCAATTTCTGGATCGCCAAACCCTTGGAGCTCCCTGGTAGTCGTCCGCTTCGCTTCGAATTCTCGCAGGACGTCGGCAGCCGCCTGGTCGAGTGGCCGGTCGATCATTGCATCAAAGTGCTGTGCTTTTACCACCCTGACGACTCGCCACAGATGAAGGCAGATCAGATCGAGCGGCTGGGCCAGGCCTATGATGCCGCCTGCAAGATCGACCGTGAACTGCTGATCGAGATCATCGCCAGCAAAATAGGTCCGCTCGAGGACACGACAGTGTCCCGCGCACTGAGCGATCTCTATGATGCCGGCCTCAAACCCGACTGGTGGAAACTCGAACCACAGGCCAGCCGCCGCGCCTGGGAAGAGATCGACCAGGTGATTGAGGAGCGGGATCCACTCTGCCGCGGCGTGCTGCTGCTCGGGCTTGAGGCGTCGCAGGAGACGTTGGAACAAGGGTTCGCCGCGGCGCGTTCGGTCCGCTCCGTCAAGGGCTTTGCGGTCGGGCGGACAATCTTTGCCGAAGCGGCGCACGCCTGGCTAGGTGGTACGATGAGCGATGAGCAGGCGATTGCGGATATGGCACAACGCTTCGCGGCGCTGACCGAAATCTGGCAGCGGCTTGGCGAGACCGAAGCCGCTTGATACGTGGACGCGGACATCAGGTCCGGTGGGAGGAAGAAGATGACCGGCAACACCGTCCGGCTGACCATGTCACAGGCGCTGGCGAAGTTCCTCACGCGGCAGAAAACTGAGATCGACGGCAAGGTCGTCCCCATCTTTGGGGGCGTCTTCGCCATCTTTGGGCACGGCAATGTCGCTGGCTTCGGCGAGGCGCTGTATCAGGTTCGGGACGAGCTGCCGACCTATCGCGGCCACAACGAACAATCCATGGCCCATGCCGCCATCGCTTTCGGCAAAGCGAGCTTCCGCCGCCGCATGATGGCCGTGACCTCCTCGATCGGGCCGGGCGCCACCAACATGGTGACCGCTGCCGCCCTTGCCCATGTCAACCGGCTGCCGCTGCTGCTGCTGCCGGGCGACGTGTTCGCCAACCGGGCGCCCGATCCGGTGCTGCAGCAGGTCGAGAATTTTCAAGACGGTACGGTCAGCGCCAACGATGTGTTCCGCCCAGTGTCACGCTATTTCGACCGCATCACCCGTTCCGAGCAGATCATAGCGGCGCTGAACCGCGCCATGCATGTGCTAACCGATCCGGCCGAATGCGGGCCGGTGACGCTCTCGCTCTGCCAGGACGTGCAGGCCGAGGCATTCGACTACCCCCTGGCGATGTTCGAGGAGCGCATCTGGTATCCGCGCCGCCCTGCCCCCGATGCGCGGCAGCTCGAAGACGCCCTCGCCGCGCTAAGGTTCGCCGAAAAACCCGTTATCATCGCCGGAGGTGGCGTGCTCTATTCGCAAGCGGCGGCGACGCTCCGTGCCTTCGCGGAAAAGCACGGCATTCCGGTGACGGAGACCAATGCCGGCAAGTCGAGCCTGCCGCATGACCACCCGCTCAATATGGGCTCGGTCGGCGTCACCGGCTCGTCAGCAAGCAACCTGTTAGCCGAGCAGGCCGATGTGGTGCTTGCGGTCGGCTCGCGGCTGCAGGACTTCACCACCGGTAGCTGGGCGCTGTTCAAGGCCGAAGGCGTTAAGATCATCGGGCTCAATACCCAGATATTCGACGCATACAAGCACCGCGCTTTGCCGCTGGTAGCCGACGCGAAACTCGGACTTGAGATGCTGGACGCAAAACTTGGCGACTGGCGCACCGAGACGTCGTGGACCGAGACCGCCAAATCGGCCAAAACCGACTGGCTAGAAGCCGCCAAGGCCGTCACCGACCCGACAAACGCTCTGCCGTCCGACGCACAGGTCATCGGCGCGGTGCACCGCGCGCGAGGCTCTGGCGCGACGCTGGTCTGCGCCTCGGGAGGCCTGCCCGGCGAATTGCATAAACTCTGGCCCGCCGGCGCGCCGGGCAGCTATCACATGGAATATGGCTACTCGACCATGGGTTACGAGATTGCCGGAGGGCTGGGGGTCAAGCTCGCCAAGCCCGATGACGATGTCATCGTCATGCTTGGCGACGGCAGCTACATGATGATGAACTCCGAGATCGCGAGCTCTGTGATGCTGGGCAAAAAGCTCACGATCGTCGTCCTCGACAATCGCGGCTTCGGGTGCATCAACCGGCTACAGATGGCGACCGGAGGCGCCAATTTCAACAATCTGCTCAAGGACACCGTGCACGAGACGCTGCCCGAGATCGACTTCGCCAAGCACGCCGAGGCGATGGGCGCGTGGAGCAAGAAGGTGGGTTCGGTGGGCGAGCTGGAATCGGCTCTGAAGGAGGCGGCCGACATCGACCGCACCACGGTGGTCGTCATCGACACCGACCCGCTGATTTCGACCGATGCCGGCGGGCACTGGTGGGATGTCGCCGTACCCGAGGTGAGCGTGCGGCCGCAGGTGAACGCGGCGCGCAGGGAGTATGAGGCGGCGCTAAAGGGGCAGAAGATCTAGGGCGGGAGGCCGGCGGTCTGGGGTCCTCCTCCGCGCAGCGGGCGGAGGAGGACCATGCGAAGCATGGTGGAGGGGGCAGCCACAGACGCGGTGCCTGCGACCGCCCCCTCCACCGCCTGACGGCGGTCCCCCTCCCCCGCTTCGCGGGAGAGGAACACGACTGCGAGACCTGTGAACGAAGGACAGACTCGATGAAAGCCAAATTGGGCATGTCGCCCATCGCCTGGTGGAACGACGATCTGGTGGAACTGAGCGACGACGTGTCGCTCGAGGAGTGCCTGCGCCAGTCGCGCTCGGCGGGCTTCACCGGCATGGAAAAGGGCCGCAGGTTCCCAGACGACCCCAAGGTCATGCTGCCGATCCTCAGGGCGGCCGATGTGACGCTCTGCGGCGGCTGGTTTTCGGGCACGCTGGTCAATGAGGAGATGGCCGCCAACAAGGCGCGCATCCAGCCCATGATCGAGCTGTTCAAGGCGGTCGATGCCCCGTGCATCGTTTACGGCGAAGTCGGCCGCTCGATCCAGGGCGACCGGGCCAAGCCGCTCGTCACCAAGCCGAAGCTCTCGGACGACGAGATGAAGCCCTATGCGAAGAAGCTCACCGAGTTCGGCGAGTGGTGCGCGAACCAGGGCATGCCGCTGGTCTATCACCACCACATGGCCGCCGTGGTCGAGACCGAGCCCGAACTGGACGCGTTCATGAGCTACTCCGGGCCGGGCATTGCACTGCTGCTTGATGCCGGCCACCTCGCTTTCGCCGGAGGCGACGTGCTGCGCGCCATCGACCACCACCACGCCCGCATCAGGCATGTGCATGTGAAGGACGTGCGCATGGACGTGGTCACAAAGCTCGACCGCAGCAAGCAATCCTTCCTCGACGCGGTGGCGCTCGGCGCCTTTACCGTGCCGGGGGACGGCTCGCTCGATTTCGGCAAGATCGTGCAGCGGCTGGCCGACCATGGTTATGAGGGCTGGTTCGTGGTCGAGGCCGAGCAGGACCCCAGGAAGAATCCGCCGCTCAAAATGGCGCAAGTCGGCTACAAGGAGCTGATGCGGGTGATGACGGCCGCCGGCTACACTGTCGAGACCCAGGGGTTTCCCAATGCCTGAGCTGCGCGTTCGCCCCACGGGCACGTCCGGCCGCGTCCAGCATGTGACGCTCCAAAGCGCGGGCTGGACTTATGTCGGCTTCGACCTGCATCGGCTCGCGCCCGGCGAAGGCTGCGGCGCCCACACCGGCGAGCGCGAAGTCTGCCTTGTCTTCGTCACCGGCAAGGGGCGAGTGACGGTCGGCGACAAGGATTTCGGCGAGTTGGGCAAGCGCATGTCGCCATTCGATGGGGAACCCTACGCCGTCTATTTGCCCTCCGGTTCGACCTGGTCGGTCGGCGCGACGACGGCGCTCGAGCTGGCAATTTGCTCGGCACCGGGGGGCGGAAAATTCCCTGCTCGGCTGATCCCGCCGGGGACCAACCCGCCGATCACCCGCGGCAAAGGGTCGAACACCCGCTACGTCACCAACATCCTGCCCGAGACCGACCCGGCGCATGCGCTGCTGGTGGTCGAGGTCATCACCCCGGGCGGCAACACCTCATCCTACCCGCCGCACAAGCACGACACCGACAACCTGCCGCACGAGAGCCTGCTGGAAGAAACCTACTATCACCGCCTCAACCCGCCGCAGGGCTTCGCGATGCAGCGCGTCTATACCGACGACCGCTCGCTCGACGAGGCGCTGGTGATCGAGGATGGCGACGTGACGCTGGTGCCGCGCGGCTACCATCCGGTGGCAGCCGTGCATGGCTATGATCTCTATTATCTCAACGTCATGGCCGGCCCGACGCGGATTTGGAAATTCCACAACGCGGTCGAGCATGAGTGGCTGCTGAAGGCGTAGGCGGGGACGTCCCCTACCCCAGCACTTCGCTGACCTTGACTGCCCGGCCCTCTTTCGCCGATTTCAGCGCCGCCTCTGCGAGCGCCAGCGCGATAAGCCCGTCCTGCCCGCCCGGCGAGGCCTTGGTCTTGCCGGCGATGGCATCGATGAAGGTGGCGATCTCGTTGGCATAGGCCTGGGTGTAACGGGTCATGAAGAAGTCGTGCAGCGGCGGGCGCGTATAGCCCTTCGGCCCGGCGATCTCGATCGACACCGCGCGCTGGTTCTCGGCGGCGGCGGAGCCCTTGCTGCCATGCGCCTCGATGCGCTGGTCGTAGCCATAGGTCGCGCGGCGGGAATTGGAGATCGAGGCGTGCTTGCCCGATTTCGTCGTCAGCATGACGCTGACGCTGTCATAGTCGCCGGCCGCGCCGATGGCCTTGTCGACCAGCACCGAGCCCTGCGCGCTCACCGTCTCGACTTCCTCGCCCAGCAGATACCGCGCCATGTCGAAATCGTGGATCGTCATGTCCTTGAAGATGCCGCCCGAACGCTTGATGTAGTCGATCGGCGGTGGGCCGGGATCGCGCGAGATGATGGTGACCATCTCGACATCGCCGATGTCGCCGGCGTCGATCGCCGCGCGCACCGCCATGAAATGCGGATCGAAGCGCCGGTTGAAGCCGACCATGAGAATGGACTTGTTGGCGTCGACAACCTTGAGGCAAGCCTGCACACGGGCAACGCTGAGATCAATCGGCTTCTCGCAGAAGATCGCCTTCTTCGCTTTCGAGAACTTCTCGATGAGGTCTGCGTGGGTGTCCGTGGGCGTGCAAATCACCACCGCTTCGATGTCACTTGAGGCGAGAACCTGCTCGATGCTTCGAACCTCGCAGCCATATTGTGCCGCGATATCCTTGGCAGCCTGCGGCAGCGCATCTGCGACCGCCACAAGTCTCACGAAAGGATTGGACGATACGGCCCTGGCGTGTACTTTGCCGATGCGACCAGCCCCCAGAAGGGCGAAGCGAATTGTCATGTCCGAACTCTCTTGATTGATTGTATCAGGCGAATGCCGCCTCGCCGGGCGTATCTGCAACTCCGGTGATCATCGACACTACCTCATAGCCTGTCGTCTTGTCGCGATCTACCGCGCCGGCGATGCGTCCACGGCGGAAAACCAAGATGCTATCGATCGGATCGAAGGCCTGGCGCAGACTACTACTGACCAGGATGAGCCGAACGCCAGCCTTGAAGACCCGAATGGTGCTTTCGACCTGCGCCGTCTTCTGAACACCGAGGGCTGCGGTCGGTTCGTCCATGATCACAGCTTGCTGGCGGAGGCAACGGCCCGCGCGATCGTAACGTATGCCGGTGGCCGCGGCGACCCTGAGGACGGTGACGGCGCTGACCGCCTTCTGGTCCGGTTGAAGGGCGGTGAAGGCGATGCGCGAGGCGTCGTCGATGTGTAGCAGGGACATTCGCCCGCCGACACTGCAAAGCTGCTAACGCCTTCGAGACAAGCGCCGATCTGCTGGCCATATAGATCGACCGGGGCCTGGCCGATGGTGACGACTTCGAGGCGCGGCACTGATCCAGGGACCTCTCCCATCGTCGGGTGACCGCTGCGCGAACGGCACTGCCGAGAACCGCAGCGATGAACTATTCGACGCCAGTCACCGCGCGCCCTTCGTGACAAGACTGGCAATCGACTTCTCAGCATGTGGGCGATGAACTCTTTGGTCAGCCCCTCGAGAATGCGGGTATTGGCGGCCGCAGGAGTGATCGCGTTGATCGCGATGTCGTATTTCGCAACTTCCTTGCCGACGGCTTTGACCAACCCGATCACGCCCGCCTTCGATGCGGCGTAAGCTGCGGCGTTCGGATTGCCTTCCTTGCCGGCCACCGAAGAAATGTTGACGACGCGCCCGTAGTTGCGCGCCTTCATGGCCGGCAGAACGACCCGGTTCACATAGAACGTGCCGTTCAGGTTGATTTCGATTACCCGGCGCCATTCATCGAGATCATACTCGTCAAGCGGCGCATTGTGGCCCGCGATTCCGGCGGAGTTGACCAGGATTGAGACCGGTCCGACTTCCTTCTCGACTTCAGCGTGTGCGGCTGCCAATCCTTCAGAGTCAGAAATGTCCACGTGCTTGCTCAAAGCGCCTGCACCGAGCAGGCCGAGGGCATTGGACAATGCAGACGGATCCCAATTCCAGAGGCTGACTCTGGCTCCCGATTCGACAAGTCGCTTGGCACACGCAAGCCCGAACCCCTGCCCGCCGCCCGTGATGATCGCCACCTGTTCTCGAAGATCTATCTCATTCATCGTGTTGCACCTCCGATAGACGGCCCATGGGCCAGCTTAGTGGAGACCGGCAGGCGCGTGGACAACGAGATCGAGGCATCCACCCAGTGGCGGCTATTGCCGCCCCGTGCCCGCATCACCCATCGATTGTCGGTCTGAGTCGCAGTTCAACAGTCCAACTTTCACTTTGGCCTGGCCGCAGCTGTCGCGACGTGCCCGCGGCCAGAGCGTCACCCAGCGAATCGGTCGGCGAGGTCGTTGGTTCCAGAGCGACATGGTGGATATCGCCGGGCTGCGGCCAACCCCCATAGTTGAGCCACACCCCAAGAAACGGCAGCACATTCTTGTCCCAGGTGAATTGCAGAGAACCCTTCTGGTCTCCGATGGCTGCGATACCTCGCGCGGCCGCGAAAAACTTCCCGGCAAAACCGGCACTGGCTGGCTGCACGCGGTCGAGGGCCAACCCCACCTCTTGTGAGGAACCCGGCCACGGCACGTTACCGGGCCGCAGCTCGACTTCCTGCTTGCTGATGTATGGTGACGCCAAGGTGCCTACTTCCGGCAATACGATCCTATCGCTGGGCGTAACCGCGAGAAGCGCATGTTGAGCCCACACGAAGGGCAGCGCGAGCGGGGATTTGTTCCGCGCCTCGTAATGGCAGGCCAGCCGCTGACCGACGAGGTGCAGCCGACGAACAAAGGCGAACTGTTCTGTCTCAAAGCGAACCGAGAGACTGCCCCGGTCGTGATCCAGAACAGTCCAAGGACGACCCCATAGCTCCCCGTGATCGCGGAGCGGCCTCGCCCAGCCTGTGCCCGTCGCGTCCCAAGGCTCGACGGTCGGAAAGCATTCGTCCCAGCCCCTCGCCTCGTCTGCAAGATAGGCAGCGCCCGCGCCAGTCTCCGGACTGCGCTGACCGCCGCTGATCCATTCGCGGCCGGTCCTCAGATCAATCAGGCTGCCGATGCGCGCGCCATAGCCGGGGCAGACATCCACCTGCATCGCCTCACTCGCAAGCCGCAGCGCCGGCAAAGCGGCCACAGTTGACGATGGCACGTCAAACCGGCTCCAGCACGCCAATATAGGACGGCGTTTCAATGTCGCCGATTCCGCCACTAAGCCACTCCCATCCCAGTCTTGCCAGAACTTCGCCACTTGCCTCAAACGACAAATTGGTGAGCCGATACATGCGGTCCGGCAAGAGGCCGACAGGCTTGAGAGAGAAGCTGGCGTCCGCGCCGGGCAACGCGAATCCAAACAGCAAGTGCCGATCGTTGAGGCTGAGCTGGAATCCAGGCGCCCTTTCGCCGCCGCCCGAGCGCAGCGGTGTGCCAGTCAGCCGTTGCAGATCCCCCGCTCGGACGAACGCACGCACCACGTCCTTGTAGAGCCTGATGTGGCGCTTCAGGCGATCCTGCTGATGCACGGTGAGGCTAGGCAGGCGCCAGGATAGTCCAAAGCGATGGGGAAAGCCGCCGCGCACAACCGCATCGAAGCGATCGTCAGTCAGTTCTGGGTCAGTGACTCTGAATGTCTGGTTCGGGTTGTTGGTACGCCACTCCGAAAACGGCCAATGGAGGACTGAGGCCGCGGGCAGCATTCTGGATACACCATGGAGGACTTCAAAATGATGTGTCGGCCAATCCGGATCTGACAGGAACGCACAATGCACGTGCTGGACAAGCCCGGTGTCGAGCCTCAATCCACCGGAGGCACATGCTTCGACGATGACATCGGGGTGTTTATGCCGGAATTCATCCAGCAGCGCGTAGAGCCCGCGGTAGTGGGCGTAGAGTCCGTCGCCCGCGCCATGATCGTGATCGGGACATGTGCAACCGGCTTTCGGATCGAGGTTGAAGTCGACCTTGATCCACTCGAACCGCGTCTTGTCGTGCAAAGCTTCGAGGCCCTTGGCGACATGATCGCGCCCGGCATCGGAACCCAGACACACATAACCAAGAAAGCCGGGTTCACCTGCATCCAGCGGGGCTTCCGGCGGATCGTCGTCGCGGCGCGCCATGATCTCTGGTCGCTCGCGGCGCAAGCGCGCCTTGAGTCCGACGGCTTCTATTTCCATCCAGATCCCGAATTTCTGACCACGGACGCGGGTCTCGTCGGCAAGGACCTGGAGGCCGCGGGGAAAGCGCGCACGGTTCTCCTCGGCAAAGTCGCCACGGATATCCCACCAGAACGTGTCGCTGTCGGAGACCCCGAACCAGCCAGCATCAAGCGTCGAGACTTCAAAGCCAAGTGCAGCGCCGATCTCGACATTTGCGAGAAAGGTCGCCTCATCGATTTCCTTGTCCTCGTAGGGCCACCAATGGTTCCATTCCACCGGTATCGCCTCGCTGGCGGCGGAGCGTGGAATGAGGCTGGCTACGCCCCGAGTCAGGGCAAGGGACGCGAGGTCCTGGCTTGCTCCGGCCGCGATCAGCACCGCCGGTGCCTCGAAGGACGTGCCGGGCGCGAGGTCGTGGTAGAATTTCCAGGGCGAGATGCCGGACGCGATTCGGTATCCCGACGGGCCTGCTTCGATACCGATATGCCAATTGCCACTCCAGGACGGCGTCACCACCAGGGCGCGCCCGTCTGGTGCCTCAAGGCCGAGCCACGGATCGCGGCCGAGGGCGGAGCGGCCCGTCCTGACTTCGAGTTCAACGGGTCCTGTCAGCACGAATGGGTCGGGCTCGAACTCCTCACCCCACTTGGACGTGTAGGAGAGGCCGCGCCAGTCCCCGCCCGCCAGATCGGCGGCAAATGAATCGGCACGGGCGATGCGGGCTGGTACGCCGCCAATGGCCTTGAGCGTGACGCGAAACTCAAAGGCGCCGAGATTGCCGATTGGCCGGATTCGAAGTGCGGCCTCGACCCCCGTGGTTACCTTGCCGGTCAGGGTCACACCCGAGGCGTCCTCGTGGACGTCGACGCTGCCCGTCCACCGCGAAATCGGAACACCGTCGATGACGAGAGTTAGTGGCGCGCCGCGCGTCAGAACATCCCGTCCCGCATGGGTCAGCCCGACTTGGCCGCCATGCTCGGTCGAGACCAACAACACGGCATCCGCTTGAGTCAAATTGAGAGTTGTCACCGTCGATCCTTCCGCATTGGCATCAGGCATCCATCGCCAGACTGGAGACTGTCGCCCGAGTGGTCTTCCCGGCGGCGCCCAGCACATAGATCATCGCGGCTGCCGACCACGCCTGGGGTCGACAGGACTGTTCGTAGCTAGCTGGCGGCACGTTCCCTGCGCGGGGGTGGCCGGCGACGAGCTCCGGGAGCCTCAGATCGTGCGAGCTGTTGGCAAGTGCCACTAGCGCATCGCGTACCCGGCCAAACGCCTCGACTTCGCCATAGCGCAGCAACCCCGCGGCAAAGATCGCCGTATCGTGCGGCCAGACCGAACCATTGTGATAGCTAAGCGGATCGTATCGCATTGCTCCGCTCGAAAGAGTTCGAAGCCCGTAGCCCGACCACATATCGCCGGCAAAGAGCCGGTCGACAACGCGCCTGGCCTTGTCACGGGGCACGACGCCTGTCCAGAGCAGGTGGCCGGAATCCGAGCTGTCGACATCAAGCTGGCATCCATCTGCGTCAAGTGCGAGCGCATAACTGCCGTGCCCCGGCATCCAGTAGAGGGCGTCGATACGCGAGGCCAATTCAGCTGCGTCCGTCTTGAGTCGCGCGGCCTCACCTTCCGGTGCCCCGCAGGCGTGGCAGAGGCGAGCCGCCGCGAGCAGCGCCGCATAGGCGTAACCCTGCACTTCCGCGACTGCGAGGGGACCGGCGGCAAGCCGCCCGTCGGCATAGCTCATCGAATCGTGGGAGTCCTTCCACGATTGCACCGTCAGACCCTTGCCGTCGCCCCGCTGGCCAAAGACAACCAGACCACGGTCATCTATGTGTCGCCGTATCCACCCTAGCGCCGCACGCCAGTTGGGCTCGAGCTCTCGCGCTAGAGTCGCATCGCCGGCTTTTTCGACATAGTCGGCGAGAACCATCAGAAACAGCGGCGTCGCATCGGCCGAGCCATAATAGGTGTGGAACGGCAGTTCACCGATGCGCGAGAGCTCGCCCTCACGGTGCTCGTGCATGATCTTGCCGGGCTCTTCATCCCGGAACGGGTCAATGCGCTGCCCCTGCTTTGCTGCCAGGTACTTGAGTACCGACCTGGCGAGACCAGGATCGGCGTCAAGCAAAAACCAGGTGGCAATCAGGCTGTCGCGTCCGAACGGTGCAACAAAATTGGGAATGCCGGCGGCAATCCCAACACCCTGCGGGGTCTGGATCAGCAGCGCCTGGATATCCGCCTGGGCTTGATCAAAGGCCTTGCTTTCATCGGCGCTCAACACGCGTGGCGTTGCACGCGGGGACCACCGCAGCCCCTCGACGGGGGCATATCGCGCCGCCGGCAGGGTGGTTGTGAATGCGAACCGGATTGTGATGCGCCGGCCTTCATGCGCCGCGATCGGCACAGGCTCGTCGGGAACCCAGCCATCGGTGTCGATCATCGTGCCCGAGACGACGCCGTCGACCGCGGCATACGACTTGCCGCGGGACAGATGGGCGCAAATGCCTGGCGGCGCCTGCCGGACATGACCGCGGGCCTCGAACACGTCGTCGAAGTCAGCGTCGTAGGACAGCCGAATCCGGACACTGACGGGCGCGCTGCCCACGTTGATGATCCTCAGGCTGTCCGTCATTCCTCGCGGATGCAGGGTGAGTTCGCGTTCGAGCGAAAGGTCCGGATTCGCCGGTGATACCCAGGTCTGCCGCACGTACTCGCCGCCAACGTGTTGCACGGCAAGGCGGAAGTCATTGAGGCCAACCTCGTACTGGCTGAGGTGCCTGGTGTCGTGAAGATAGAAGCCGGCGGGTACCGACAAGCCGGGTCGCACCACGGAGTCATCGGCTAGAATGGCATAGCAATAGTCGCTCTTGAGGTGGATCATCGGTAGCGCCGCCACGCACCGGCATCGGCCTGTGGGCCCTCATGCAAAGCGCGCACTGAGTCCTCCATCTACCTTCCAATTGGCGCCGGTTACAAAGGAGGCTTCTTCCGAGAGGAGAAAGGCAACGCAATTGGCGATCTCCGGCGGATCGCCAATGCGGCCGAGGGGATGAACGCCAAGCACCTGTTGGCGCAACTCGGGAGCGCCTCGCGCCAGGAAGGTCCTGACCAACGCCGTGTCCACGTAGCCCGGCGAAACTGCATTGACGCGGATCTGGTGCCGGCCGACCTCGAGTGCCAACGAGCGCGTCAGCCCCACCAGTCCTGACTTGGCCGCGGCATAGGGGAAGGCACCGGGATGAGTCATGTCGGCATGGATCGAGGCGATGTTGACGATCGCGCCTGAGCCCCGCGCGATCATGCCCGGCAACACGGCGCGCGATACCAGCCACGCGGACTTGAGATCGAGGTCGAAAAAACGGTTCCAATCTTCCTCGGTCATCGCCACCGGGTCGGCGGCAATGTCGCGCCCGGCATTATTGACGAGGCCGGTGACCGGACCGAAACGCTCGACCGCCGCAGCCGTGGCTTTGGCTATGTCGGCGGACAGACAGACGTCTCCCGGAGTGAATAGAAGCCGCCCCGGCTCGGCGAGACGCTTGAAAAGTGCGACACCGCCCGCCCGATCGATGTCGATGAACGAGACGCTGGCCTCTTCGGCGAGACATTTCTCGACGATCGCGGCGCCAATACCGTTGCTGCCGCCCGTGACCAGGACATGCTCGCCGGCGAGGCGCCCCGCGTTGGCGGATGGAGAAGTGCCCATCCCTACTTGCCCATTCCGGAGGTGATACCTTCGATCAGGTACCGCGAGAGAAAGGTTAGTACCAGAACGGGTGGCAGAGAGGTGATCATGAGGCCCGACATCAGGATCGGCTGGTTGGATACGAAGCGGCCGCCGATCGATGCCATCTTTGACGTGAGGACGTTATGCGCCTCGGTCGGCAGCAGAATGAGACCGAAGATCAGCTCGTTCCACATGGCAAGGAAGGTGAGGATACCAAGCGTGACGATGCCGGTTCGTGCGACCGGAACAACGATCGAGACAAGAATGCGCAAGGGCGAGGCGCCGTCGATCTTGGCGGCCTCGATCAGCGCGTCGGGAACGCCGCGCAGCACGGTGATCATGAAGAAGACGTCGAAAGGGATATTGGTGGCGATGTATACGGCCATCAGGCCCGGCAGACTGTCGACCAGTCGGAGCATCGACAGCAGGAGGTAGACAGGGATGATCAGGACCTGCCCGGGAACCAGCATCACGGAAACAAACCCGCCGGCGAAGACGCTCTTGAACGGCAGGTTGAGCTTGACGATGGCATAGGCAGCGAGCGTGGCGAAAATCAACGTTACGATTAGCGCCACTGAAATCACGATCAGGCTGTTGGTGCCCGCGCGCAGGACGTCGTAGTTGACGATGAGCTTGACATAGTTGTCGAACGACAAGCTCGACGGAATGCCGTAGGGATTGCGCAGATAGTCAGGCTTCGGCCGGAATGACGTCATGGCGACAAAAGCTAGCGGGTAGATCGTCGTAGCCGCTACGGCAGCCAGAACGAGGAAGGGAGGGAGCCGCTGCCATCGCGGAGAGGCTTTGGCCAATTCACACCTCCTGTGGGCGGACGAGCTTGACCTGCAGGAGAGTCAGCAGGCCGATCAGTAGGAACACAATGATCGCCAGCGCTGATCCAGATCCCATGTCTGCGCTCGAAAAGGCCTTCTGGTAGATCAGGTAGTCCAATGTCGTGGTCGAGTATCCTGGACCACCAGCCGTCATCACGAACACGAAGCCGAAAAGCGACGTGAATGTGTAGATGACGTTGATCACCGACACGAAGACCAGGACGCCCGTGATCTGCGGCAATGTGATCCACCACAGTCTCTGCCACCAGCCAGCGCCGTCGATCTCGGCGGCCTCGAAGATCTCACGCTCGATTGAGGAAAGTCCCGCGAGGATGATCAGTGTGCCGTATCCGAACCCAGACCAGACCAGTGCCAGAATGATGATGGCGATCCCGGTTGCGGGCGCCGAAAAGAAGCTGATCGGATGCCCGCCCGCCGCCGTGATCAAGGCATTCACAGGGCCGTCATAAGAGAATGTCGATTTGAACATCAGCCCGATGACTGCGGTCGACAGCACCGAGGGAATAAAGAAGATGACCCTGAACATCCGCCAGCCGAGTACACGTTCGTAAAGCAGCACGCCGCACAGCGTCGCCGAACCCAGAACCAGCGGCACCGCGATCAGGAACTCCAGATTGACCAGGAGAACCGCGTGGACCAGCGGATCCGTGAAGATGCGGACATAGTTCTGAAGTCCGACGAACTGCGCCGTCACGCCATCCGTCTTGAAGAACGAGATGCCGAACGCGGCAATGATCGGAACAATCAGAAGCAAGAGGACAAACGCCGCCGCAGGCGTCACCGCAGCCAGTGCAAGCAGCGACTCCCCACGTCCAATTGTTGTCGTCGAAGCTCCGAGGCTTGTCCCAGGTCTACTGGCCTTAGTCAGGTTTTGCGAGGAAGTCGCAATCAAAGCCTTCGTCTCCTGCAGGCCGTCGTATCGACGGGCCTAGGGCAATTGGAACTATGATCCAATTGCCCTATGCCATGCAAGTCGTCAGGCCTGACGTTCAAACTCGGCCTGCAGTTGTGCGACTGCGTCCTCGGCCGTTTGTTGCCCAGTAAAGACTGTCGCGTTGACGCGATAGAACATGTCAATCACCGGCTGCGGCATGACATTGTCGAAAGGATAGACGGTCCGTGATGCCTTGATCAGCTCGGCCTGCTCGCGCAGTAGCCGATTGATAATGAGCGAGGGATCCGCGTCCACGTGATTAGAGGCCTCGATCTGTGTCAGCTGGACATAGAGGTCGATTGTCTTGGCCTCAGCCAGATACTTGAGGAACCGGGCCGCCGCGTCTTTGTTCGCGGCGTAGTTGGTCATCATGATCGCGATATTGGGACCGCCCGCGAGGATGCCAGGCGCTTTCGCTGAAGCCAGTGTCGGGATCGGAAACTGCCCGACGTCGTCGCCAAACGTCTCCAACATCTCGGCGTTCGACCAACTGCCTCCTATCAGCATGGCGCCCTTGTCCTGGGCAAAGCCCGACATGGCTTCGCCATTGCCAACCTGGCCTGCATCCGGATTGGTCAAGCCGCGCGAGAACAGGCTCGCATAGCCCTTATAGGCCTCGATCATGCCGGGGTCGTCGAGACGGACGTTGCCCAGCACCATCTCGGTAAAGACGCCGGGGCCCATCTGGCCACCGCCAAGTGCCGCAATCACCCAGGCGCCGACATAGCCTTCCTGGTTGCAGACCCAGAACGGGGCGACGCCCGCCGCTTTGAGCTTGTCGCCCAGATCGAGCATTTCTTCCCAGGTCTTGGGCTGAACAAATTCGACACCCGCCTTCGCAAACAGCGACTTGCGATAGAACACGTAGAAGTAGGAACCGGCTCCATAGGGCAGCGCCAGGATCTTCCCATCGGCACGATAGCCTTCGCGGACCGTGGCCCACCCGCTCAGCTTGGCTTGCGCTTCGGGCGGAAAGATCTCGTCCAGCGGCTCTAGGAACTGCGCAAACGAGAGTACGTTGCCGCCGGCATAAGCGGATTTCAGATCTGGGCCATTTCGCGCGATCGAGGCGGCGCGGAACTGGTTAGCCGTCGCGGTCAGATCACCGCTCGTCTCCGTAATCTCAACGGCTTCCGAGGGATTGGCGGCAAGGTAGAGTTCTGTCGCCTTGTAGATGAAGGACTTGCTCTTATCCAAAATGCCATCGGCAGAAGCCGCGAACAGTCCCGGATCCCAGAACTTCACGCCCGCGCCCTGCGCATAAGCTGGGCGATTGAACAGCAGCGACGCTCCAAGACTGGCGCCAAGCCCCAGAACATGCCTGCGATTGAGGCCCGTCACAGTGGCGGCTTCGCCTTCGCCGCTCGGTCTGACAGAGTTAGTCATTCTTGTTCCCTCCCACATGGCACCTTCAGTTTGGCACCTTGGAAGTTCTTAGATCATATGTTTGAAACGTGAGTCAATTGAGCGGGTGGCCATTCCGCGCGGTGGAGGCTTAAACATATGATGATAAGAAACTATTTCCCGGGACGGCCGGTCGATGGGGCAGAACCCTTCAGAGACTCAAGCGCCTCGGTAAGGGCGCTCTTGCCGTCAAGGATGACCTCAAGCATCGCACGGCTCGCCACTTCGGGCTCGCCCCGATTAATGGCCTGGTAGACCTCGCGGTGCCGCGCCGCGTCGGCGCTGAAGTCGGGGACCTCCCCCGACACGGCTTGCTGCTGGATCGAAAAGCTCATCAACAGGAAGTCTGCCACCAAGTGACCGAATCTTTGCAGCAATGCGTTATGCGACGCAGCGAGGACCGCCATATGAAACGATACGTCGCTGGCGGCATAGTTCTCAGGGTCGCGCACGTTCTCAGCCATGTGGGCCAGGGCGTGCTCAATAACCCGCAGATCGCCCATGCTGGCGCGTCCTGCCGCCAGCCGAGCTGCCGGGGGTTCAATGATCTGGCGCAGCTCGATCAGGTCGCGCAGCACCGCCTCCCCCAGTCCTTGGCGGTGATGCCAGGCCAGCACATCGCTATCAAACATGTTCCACAGATCGCGCGGCCGCACGCGCGTTCCAATCTTCCGGCGGATCTCGATCAGCCCCTTCGCCGCCAGGACCTTCATCGCTTCGCGTACCGACGTACGCGAAACCTGATACTCGGCAACGAGATCCGCCTCCTTCGGCAACAGCGTACCCGGGGCGAAGCGACCACGCACGATGTCCGCACCGATGGTTTCGATCACCCGGCCCTGTAGCCCACGCATACTGTAGCCAGAACCGCCCGCTCGACCTGTGTGGCTAGCGCCTGGTCTGGCGCCACGCGACCGGCTGGGCTTCTTGGTCGTCAAGGGCACGGGCGGTTTGGGTTGGTTCAACCAGGCCTCTGACTGCCGATCGGTGTACTGGAATACAGCGGTGTCCCGTCGACGACAATTGATACCGCGCGTTCGTACCGGCTCAAGCCGTCGATATTGACACTGATCCCGAGGCCTGGGGCATCGGGCACCAGGACTTCCCCATTGCGGTTCGGAATCAGGTGATCGATCGTCAGGTCCAGCGCCAGGGCCTTGGGAGCGGCTGGATACTCGCAGATTCTAGCGGCCTCGACTCCCGCATAAGGTTGGATTGAGGCCGAAAGAGCGAGGTGCGACGTGAATGTGTGGTTCACATAGGTCACACCTTTTGCGGCGGCATAGTCCGCCACTGCTTTGGCCGGACCGACGCCGCCGATCCGGCCGCAATCGATTTGAATGAACCCGACCTGGCCATAGTCGATCATGAGCTTTGCCATCTGGAAATTATGAGCGCCCTCACCACCGGCCAGCCGGACACTCCGGCACTTCTTGGCAAGCTCGCCGTAGGCATCGTAGGCGTTGGTCTGAAATGGCTCCTCGAGCCAAGTCGCATTGACTGCCTCAAGTCCTGCAAGTCGCGCGGCCGCGAGATCGACGTCGTCGACCCAGACCTGCCCGGCATCGATCAGCAGATGCCCCTCAGGCCCAAGCGCCTCGCGAGCTGCCTGGAGCTGGTCGACGTCCGCCTTGATGCCGCCCTCGCCGAATCCCGCCCAGCCGAACTTAATGGCGCTGAACCCGCGCGCCACCGCAGCGCGCCCCGCCTCGAGCGTCGCCTGAGGGTCCGCGCCGAACAACAGCGAGGCGTACGGAACCTTGGGATAGGCTCGCCGGTAGCCAAGCAGCTTCCAGACTGGCTCGCCACGCACCTTTCCAAGCAGATCCCACAACGCCATCTCAACGCCCGAGAATGTGTGCGGCGCTTGCAATAGGTCCATGCTGTTGCGTTCGACCAGCCGGCCGATTGCCGATATGTCCGCCGGCGAGTTCAGCGGCTGGCCAAGCACGGACGCGCTCACCGGCTGACAGACGCCATGCGAGCGCGGCGTGACGAAGGCGGCAATCGAAACGAGCGGCGATGCCTCACACTCGCCCCAGCCCTCGAACGCGCCGGCGCGGACGCGAACCAGCAACGCATCCTGGCTGCCATCCGCCTCGAGCGTCACTTCAGGCATCGCAAGATAGAAAAAATCCACAGACTCTATGTTCATCAGGCCCAACCCTATATTCGACCGATTACTGCCGATTCTTCCTCGGCGGCAAGCGCATTGATATGATCTTTACGAGAAACTTGGGCGTTTGGCGAGCAACGCGCGCCAAATCGTCCCCGTAATGTATGATCTAATCGATTTCAGGGGGATCTGATCGCTACATCGAGGGTCGAGAGGCGCCTCCAAAAGAGCTTGTCGTTCTGGCTCGGTCGCACTCCGAATGCCGGCGAAGACTTAGCGTCCATCGCCGCGCAGGACGTCCGGTACGATCCCGATCTTGTCCTCGGTCGAGGGGCGCCGACTCATCGCCCAGCGGATGTCCTTGATCACCTGCTCCGCGGGCTTTTTGGCAGTCGTGGATTAGTGTGTTTTGGCGTGCAGGTTTGACCCCCTGATCGGGGTTATCGACGTCCAATATTGACCCCCTGATGTTTGGCATTGCCACACTGCCCGTCCTTGGATTTGGACGGGTGGCGGGGTTGAAGTGCGTGGACACGATTGCGCGGTTCCGGCGCGAGTTCTTCGTGCAGGGCAAGACGATCAAGGAGATCGTTCGCGAGCTGCACGTGTCGCGGAACACGGTGCGCAAGGTGGTGCGCACCGGCGCCACGGCCTCTGAGTATGAGCGGGAGTGCCAACCTCGGCCCCGGATTGGTCCGTGGCAGGCGACGCTCGATGGCCTCCCCGCATCGAACCAGACCAAGCCGGTGCGCGAGCGGCTGAGGCTGATCCGGGTCTTCGAGGAGTTGCGGGGGCCCAGGTATTAGGGCGGCTGTGATGCGATGCGCCGCTACGCCCGTGGTTGGCGCCAGGAGCAGGTCTCATCGTCTGCCGCGGCCCTCGTACCGCTGAACTACGCGCCCGGGGAGGCTTACCAGTTCGACTGGAACCACGATGTGGTGCAGATCAACGGGGTGACGGTGACGGTCATCCTCGTGTGACGAGCAGAGAACGATCTCTGTGGATGAAAATAGGGCGCAGGTATGCTGACGTGGCGCCGTTTCTGAACGGCCCTTTCGACTCCCGGCTCACCTCGGCGGCGAAGTAGAATTTCATCCGCCTTCGTCAGGTCCATGATTCCTTGGCAGTGGTTCATTGTCCGTCACGGTCCGACGAGCGAGGACCTGAAACAAGGGGGCAATCATAGATCACGCGGGGCGCCCACCATTCTCACGGGACCTTGAGGGCAAAAGCGCGTCGCCGAAGCAATCGGCCACGCCGGCAAGATGGCCCGAGCCCTCCTCTTCGCGTAGTGCCTCGCAAGGCGCGCGAAGCTCATGTGGAAATATGTGAAAGCGTCTGACGTGCATTAGCACTTTGGGCAAAGCAATCATTCGCCTCACTCCAGAAACTGTGGTTTCAGAAGGTCGCGAGGAGTACGAGACCTCATGGCAAGGTTCTTCCTTCACGTCCGGCCCGGCGATCGCGTATACGATGATCGAAGGGACCGATCTGGCGAACATAGCCGCCGCGATGAACTTGGCCGTCAGCGCGGCCCGGAACATTCCAGACCAGCAACCCGAGATTCCGCCTGATGATCAATGGATAGAGATCGCTGACGACAAAGGAAATATCGTCAGAACACTCCCATTCCGGCTCGTCAGAAGTTCAAGCTGAGACTCTACTGGCACATCACAAGCATTGACAATCCAGGCAGTTGGGGCATGCTTGCCGACCTGAGTGGGAACAATCCCCCAGGATCGGCCGGAGACACGTCATGCGCCAAGGGTTTCGACCCGAAGGCTCAGCCGGGGTAAGCGGTAAAGCGTGCGCTACGCGCAACATCTGTGGTCGGACCGCCTAACCAACCGCCACTGCTTGTTGCGACCTTCTGAGAGACCCATCGCAGATTCAACCGAGCGGTCCCGGTTGATGGCACAGGTCTCAAGCCACCATCGGAAACCGCATCGCCAAGTCCCCGCAGAGGGACAATTGCGCGTGGAGGATGGCGTTGAACGAACATGTACGGCTCGAACCGGAAGCATCGGTCATCGCTGAAGGCCTTGAAGCGTTCGCAATCGGCAACCTGTCCACCCAGGCCGAGTTCGCGCGTTGGCTCACCAACCACCCCAACTTCAGCAAAGGCCGCGGTACGCGCATCACCAATCAGCAGGCACACAACATCCTGACCAACTGCGTCTATGGCGGCGTGGTGGAGATGCCTGACTGGGGCGTGAACCGTCGCAAAGGCCGTCACGAAGGCCTTGTGAGCTATGAAACCTTCGAGCGCGTACAGAAGCGCCTGAAGGAGGGATCACGCGTGCCCATGCGTGCCGATCTCAATCTAGACTTTCCGCTGCGTGGCGCGGTCGTATGCGCCTGCTGCGATCATCCGCTTACCGCTTGCTGGTCCACCAGCAAGACGGGCGTGAAGCATCCTTACTACATGTGCTTCAAGGCAGGGTGTAGCGAGTATCGGAAGTCGATACGCCGCGACGTGATCGAGGGAGAGTTCACTGGTGTGCTCGACCAGCTCACGCCGTCGGGCAAGCTGATGGACCTCGCCAAGGCGATGTTCAAAGACGCCTGGGAGCAGCGCAGTGCTCAGGCGAGTGCGATGGCTGCACAGTACAAGCGCGAGCTGGCCACGGTTGAGACGAGCATCGCGCGTCTTGTGGATCGCATCGTCGAGAGCACAACGGACGCGGTCGTGCGTGCCTGCGAAGCGCGTATCGCTGAACATGAGCGCACGAAGCTGGTGCTGATCGAGAAGGCGGGACAGCAGCCCATGGGCGGCAAGTTCGACGAACTTTTCGAACTCGCCTTCGAGTTTCTCGCAAACCCTTGTCGCCTTTGGGATTCTGGTCGGTATGAGTACCGCAGACTGGTGCTCAGAATGACCTTTTCGGACAAGCTGGCCTACAGCGCGAAAACAGGTTTTCGAACCCCAGAAACCACTATGCCATTCAATGTGTTAGGTGGTCTTCGCGACGGCGTCGGAAGAATGGCGGTGGGTGTAGTCCAGCGAAAACAGGCTCCATTTTGGAACAGAGAAAATACAGGGATTTGACAGCATGTTCGGCTGGATCGATCGGGAAGAATCCACAAATTGGGTCGACATCTCGGGGACTTGGTGAAATCGCGCCAAGTGAGCGAACAGGGAAGTACCTGGACCCAAGCAGGGAAACGCGCGGCAGATAACAGGGAATTACGGCTGCCGCTATGTGGGATGAGATTGTCGTTAGGTGGGATTCGAAAGCGGCTAGATGGGAACGAAAGGCCGTACTGCGAAATCGCCCCGTCGCTATGCGGTATGCAGATGTCTAGACGCGATATCCGGCTGACGATGGCGTGTGGGCAATGCCGACACGCGAGACCGTTCATTTTGACCGCCGGTCTCGGAACAGAAAATGAAGCGAATCGCCCTCTGCGAGTCCGCGCGCATCGCGCGACCAGCCTAGAACGCATCTCTATTTTGAGATTTCCACCGTTTCCTGTTTTGGAAGGTGGGACTCTTGCCGCTTCGAGGAGGCTTCAAGACCCCTTCAATGGTGCTTCAAAGCAGTTTTTAGAGATCGCGACACTTCGGATGGCATCACGACCGAAATTTTGAGCAAATCGTTCTAACGCGCACGAACACTCTTGTTGCGTCCCAAAAAAAGGTGCGCAGTATTGCTGTCCACCCCAACTCCCAGGGGCGTGGAGACAGCGATGAACCCGACGCAACTACCCCAAATTGAGATGCTTCCGACCGAAGCGCTCAAGCCTTACGAGCGCAATGCGCGCACCCACTCCAAAAAGCAGATCAGCCAGATCGCGGACAGCATCCGCCGGTTTGGCTTCACCAATCCGGTTTTGATCAGCGACGACAACGAAATCATCGCGGGCCACGGCCGTGTCGCAGCGGCGCGGCTGCTCGGGATCGAGGCAGTTCCGGCCCTGCGGCTGTCGCACCTCAGCGCGGAGGAACGCCGGGCCTATGTGCTGGCAGATAACAAGCTGGCCGAGAATGCGGGCTGGGATGCCGAGATCCTCGCCATCGAACTCCAGGCGCTGACCGAACTGGGCTTCGACCTTGAGTTGACCGGCTTCTCGCTGGCTGAGATCGACTTCACCATCGAGCAGGCCCAGAGCGGGGCGACTGCTGCCGATCCGGTGGCGGATATCATTCCCGAGATGGATCCCGTCCCCGTCAGCCGGACCGGCGACCTCTGGCTTTTGGGCGAGCATTGCCTCCTTTGCGGGGACGCCAGGTCCGCCGACGATGTGGCACTCCTCATGGGTGGCCTTTCGGCCGACCTCATCTTCACCGACCCGCCCTACAACGTGAAGATCGACGGGAATGTCGGCGGGCTGGGTTCCATCAAGCATCGCGAGTTTGCTTTTGCCTCAGGGGAAATGAGCTCCGCCCAGTTCACCAGCTTCCTCCAGGAGACGCTCGGCAACGCCGCTGCGGTCACCAAGGACGGCGCCATCGCCTTTGTCTGCATGGACTGGCGCCACATGCGCGAGCTCCAGGACGCGGGTGCGGCGGTCTTTTCCGAACTCAAGAACCTTTGCGTCTGGAACAAGTCCAATGGCGGCATGGGCACCTTCTATCGCTCCAAGCACGAGTTGATCTTCGTCTACAAGGTCGGGACCGCTCCCCATACCAATAGCTTCGGTCTGGGCGAAACCGGCCGCTACCGAACCAACGTCTGGGACTACGCCGGCATCAGCAGCCTCGGTGCCAACCGGGCCGACACGCTCGTAATGCACCCCACTGTTAAGCCGGTCGCCTTGGTAGCAGACGCGATCAAGGACTGCTCGCGCCGCAACGAGATCGTCCTGGATGTGTTTGGTGGTTCGGGCAGCACACTGATTGCTGCCGCGAGCTGTGGCCGCCGAGCGCGGCTTATTGAGATCGACCCACTATATTGCGACACCATCATCCGGCGTTGGCAGACGTACTCGGGAAAGATCGCAATACGCAGCGGCACTGGCCAGAGCTTTGAGGACATCGCGATCCTGCGATCGATCCCGCCGGTCTCGCAGCAACCGCGGTCCACCAAGCAGAAGGTAGTGTCATGACCGGCTACCGCAAACCTCCCAAGGATACTCGGTTCCAGAAGGGCAAATCCGGCAACCCTAACGGCCGGCCGCGAAAGCCCAAGAATCCACCAGCCATCAATGACCTCATCCTGGAGGTCGCAAACCAGACCGTCACGGGTCGCGAGGGCGATCGCACAACACAGATGACCGCCTTCGAGGGCGCTCTAAAGGCGCAACTCAAGTCTGCCTTTGGTGGCAGCCCCATCGCACAGAGAGATTGGATTGCGACCGCTACACGTGCCGCCGCGCAGAAGCAGGAGGAAATCGACGAAGAGATCGGATGGGCAAACGACTACATTCGCAAGGCTCGGGCGCTTTTTGCCGATGCTGCAAAAAAGGGTCTGCCTGAACCAGAGCTCTCGTGTCACCCAGACGACATCATCATTGATGAGCAGCGCGGGATCCTATTTACCGGATCTGCAATTGAAGGAGGATGGGAGGCGATCGAGAAGGTCGTCAAAGTTCGGGATGCACTTCTGCTCCAAAGCGTCCTCGACGATCGCAATGCAACCCAAGCCACTCTCGCGGATCCCGAGAACAGACCGGGCGGCGCACTTCTTCTCATGTTTCTGATCGAGAGGGTCCTGCCGACGCGCTTCCGGCTGACAAGGACCCAGTTGATTATGAAGGACTGGCCATACCGGCGGACACGCAAACGAGAGCTGGTGCGGCTAGCCTATCAAACCTGGAAGGCGGCCGGACTCAAGTTGCCACGAGGCACAATCTTCCCCTCATTTGCGATCGGAGTGGGGATGGCAGAGGAAGCTTTCGTCCGAGGGGGCAATGGACACTCGGAGTTGGGGAGCTGAAGCAGGCTACGTTCGGGTCGGTGCTGAGCGATGAGTCTCGCGCAGGTCCGGGGGGAGGCGATGATCAGGGACTATAGTGGCCTCGCGCGAGTGCTCCAGAAGGGCTGGCAGTCAAAACCCGGGTCGGGTGCAGATGTGGGTATTGCCGCAGACGGTTCAAGATTCCTGTGCATTTTCTTCTGATCGTCATTCTGGATTTGTTTGCTTGTGTGCAGTTTGGCGGCCTCGGCTTGGGGGCCGGGATGTTTTGAGATGTCTATTCTGGTGAGCTGCATTTTGGCTCGCAACGATTGAATTCCCCCGCGGGTCGCCGCGACTGGCTATCCTGATAGATTTTACGGCGCCGGATTTCTGGGTTCGCACTGGAGAGGCGTGATGCGGGTGGTTTGGGCGCGAGGGGCGCGGGCTGCTGTCTTTTGAGTTGGTCATTGCTTTGAGGGGAGCGATACTTTGCGCGATTTCGGGATGCGCCATTTGGCCTCACATGTGGCGCCGCAGGCTGATCTGAGCGTCTCTGTGCTGTCGCCGAGGCGGCGTCTGTTGCGCGCCCTGTTCTCGGGCCTGGGGGCACTGGCGCTGGTGGTCAGCACGATTGCGCCGGCCTATGCGGTGACCTCCTCAATCGGCTCGCCCGCTTTGGGTGGTTTGCCGGCGGCACCTGGACCTGCGGCGGAGAGTGCAGGACCGGGGGTGTGGAGCACCTCGCCGCGCCACTACAACCATGTCCCGACGCTGCTTTACACACCTCAGCTCAGCCTTGAGAGCCTGGGCTCGGGCCTTGAAGTCGAGGGGATGGTGGAGACCAGCCCGGTTCTCGAAAGCGTCGAAGCGATCGACGAGAACGCGCCGCCCGGCATGTTCGGCCCGCTGCCTGACGATACCGAAGAGGCGAGCCTCAACTCCCAAGAGAGCGAGGGTGGCGCCAATATGGCTCTGATGAGCGGTGGGCCGCAGGATCCGCTGCCCAAGACCAAGTTCACCCCGCCCGACACCCCTTACAATGGCGCCTTCACGCGCTCGTTCCCGATCGAGGTGCCGCCGTTCTTCGAGCTGACGCCACACCTGGTGCTGGGGTATCAGTCGGGGGACAATCGTCTGCATGCGGGAGACGGGTTCTCGCCCCTGGGCGTGGGCTGGTCGCTCAGTGGCGGCTCGCTGATCGAGCGCACTTCGCTCCATGGCGGGGTGCCCAGGTTCGATGCGACAGACGTGTTCACGCTCGATGGCAATACGCTGCTCGATTGCATCATCGATGAGAGCACAACCCGCGCGACACCCTCCTGCGATGCCGGTGGCACCCATACCGGGCGCTACGAGACCTATGAGCGGATCAACAAGCTCACCGGCTCCAACAGCTGGGAAGTGACGGCAAGGGATGGCACCGTCTCGCTCTATTCCCCGCTCGCAACCTTCAATCCCTCCGGCACCCAGGACACCCGCCTTCGGAACGACTATCGCTGGCTGCTGGCGTCGGTCACCGACACTGACGGCAATGTGGTCTCCTACAGCTATGACTGCTCGGCGCTGCCGACCTGCATCGTCACCTCCCTGAGCTTTGGCACGTCCAGCGTCGAGTTCTCCTGGGAGACCCGTCCGGACAGCTTCACCTATGCCACCGGCATTTCGCTGGGGACCGTCGACAAGCGGCTGAAGACCGTCGCGGTCAAGACCGGCACGAGCCTGATCCGGGCCTATAAGCTCAGCTACGCGGTCTCGGCCAACACCAAGCGCTCGCTGCTCAGTAGCTTCCGCCAATATGGCTCGGACGCCACCATCACAGCGGGCACCATCACCGCCGGCACAGCCCTTCCAGCCGACAGCTTCACATATTTCGATATGAGCTCACGAAGAACAGGGGCGGCGCTCGATAAGGTTACAGCCGATACAGCGGCTGAGCCGACGCAGGGTAACGGTGCGCAATATCCTGCAGAGCCGAACACGAGCAAACTCGTCACCGATCCGAGCTCCAACAATGATGCGCTGGACAACTACTTGTTCGGCGATTTCAGTGGTGACGGTCGGCAAGACCTGATCGTCAAGGCAGACGGCGGTTGGGGCGACTACGGATTCTATGCATCGGGAGCCTGGTCCGGTTCATTTACCGCTCCACACAATGGGACCTCCCTCACAAATGTCTCAGTTGGTCCCCTCAAGCTGACGGACGCCGTAGTTGTGGGAGACTTCAACGGCGACGGCAAGGACGACGTCCTTGGCCTTGGCCAACTCAACACGAGCAACCAAGCAAGTCAAACGCCGCAGCCATACCGTTCACAACTCGTGTCGGCGGGTTACGCCCAGGGTGCGTATTTTGTCGGTGCCAGCTTTCTCAATGGAACTGCCGTGATAGGTGGTGCGGTAGCGGGACTTGGGCCCAGCGGAAGCTCGCCCTCATGGGGCCTTAACGACAGCACCCAGAAGCAAAAGTTCATTGTTGCCGACTTTAATGGTGATGGTCTGGACGACGTTTTCCGCGGCGAGATGTTCCTGTCGACCGGTGTGGACTTCACGCGGGAGGTCTGGGCCAATGAGGACTGGGGCCGGGTCGGGGACTTCAACGGCGACGGCATGGCCGATCTGTTCGTACTTGATGGCACGAACGGCACCACCTCGAAGCTGCTGATCTCGACCGGGTCCGGATTCGACTCCTACCCACTCAACACGACACTGACCAGCCGCCCCGACTACAACTGGCCCGAGTTCGAGAGCACGTCTCACGCGTACGATGAGGACTTCAAGCTCGGCGTATGGGTTACGGGTGACTGGAATGGCGATGGCGCTACCGACTTTGCACGAAGATCCAGGACCAGCAACAGCTCGAATGACCCGAAACTGGATCGCTATGACGCCATCGGCTCTGCCTTTGAGAAGTCGCTGTGGAGCACCGGTGCGTTTCCGGGTTTGAACGCCTTCGACCTCAACGGCGATGGTCGCCCCGAACTGAGCACGACGACTTCTGGTGGGACCACCGGCGTTCTAGTGATCGACGGAGTGGCGCTTACCAGTGTATTCGGCTGGAGCGGCACGACAGGTGTGGGGTTTGTTGGCGACTACAATGGCGACGGTCGGACCGACAGTGAAGACGACAACCCGGACCTCTACAACAACTCGGTTCTTCCCGATCTGTTGAAGACACACACGCTGAGCTCGGGTGGGAGTGTCGACGTTGCGTATTTGCCGTCGACCTATTGGCAGA